>NZ_SJPF01000001.1:0-651002 GCF_007859755.1 Blastopirellula retiformator
CTTCGGCTTCTGCATCACGATCTTCGCAGGCTGTGCCGGTTTGAAGGGTTGCAGCTTGGCCGGTTGAGCAGGCTTCCACGGCTTGAACACCGGCACGGCTGACGGCGGCGGCTTTGGCTTTTTGCTCAAGCTCTTATTGACCGCTGAATCTCTCGGCAACGGGTTCATCTTCGATAGCCCGATGTCGGCAGTCTTGTCATTGAGGCACAAGCCGCCGCGATTGCTTTCTACTGGGGAAGACGAAGGCCCCGTTTTTCCTGGCCGCTGGGTCAATTCCCATGAATTGCAAGCGGGGGATGTCATTACTGGCCGTGACGGCCGGCCGCAAATCATTCGTCAGATTCATCAACGGTATGAAGAATCGTTTCCGGTCTCGAACCTGACAATCGGAGACTTCCACAATTACGCGGTCGGCGTCGACTCCATTCTTGTCCACAACGAATCGTTGTGCGACGATGGAATCGAAAGGTTGAATGAACTCGTCAACCAAGGAGCGGTAAGACTTGAGGATGCGGAGTATTACGCTCTGTCGTTTGACAATGCCGACGAAATCCTTAAGAAACTGGATGATTTTCGTGCCCCAAACACAAAGATCGTCGAACGTGGATCCCTAGACTGGTCCATCGTAAAGAAGAAGACGGGTGAAACTCGTTGGCAACACATTCAAAAGCGCGGCATCAACAACACCAAGAAAGACCTTCATGGTGTCTTTGACGAAGATGCCGTTCTTACCGTACAAGAAGCGTGGTATCGTGCTCAGCGGCTTGGCATCAGGATGGACGACACCGGAACGTTGGTCGTGCCGATGGGTAGACGAGTAGGCTGGGAAGGCGGCAAGTTAGGCACAGGCGTTGACTTACATAGTGTCACGATCCACACTACCGACGGCACAAAAATCATAACAGCATATCCTTCAAAGTAGACAAATGGCACACTGGTGCAAATCATGTCCTCGATGTAACCAAGGTCGCCTTTTCCTCATGCGGCGAGACGATGACGGCTCCTTGTATCTCCATTGCGAAGAATGTGAATGGGCATGGCAACATCCAAGTCAGATCACACAAATAGACGCTGGCACACTTGGGATTGACTACGAAAGCGAACCGGCGACCATTGCGGACATAGAAGCAGCAGGCTGGACGAATTTCGCACTACACGAGGACGAGTAGCTTCTAATCCTTCGGCTTCTGCATCACGATCTTCGCAGGCTGTGCCGGTTTGAAGGGTTGCAGCTTGGCCGGTTGAGCAGGCTTCCACGGCTTGAACACCGGCACGGCTGACGGCGGCGGCTTTGGCTTTTTGCTCAAGCTCTTATTGACCGCTGAATCTCTCGGCAACGGGTTCATCTTCGATAGCCCGATGTCGGCAGTCTTGTCATTGAGGCACAAGCCGCCGCGATTGCTTTCTGCTGGGGAAGACGAAGGCCCCGTTTTTCCTGGCCGCTGGGTCAATTCCCATGAATTGCAAGCGGGGGATGTTATTACTGGCCGTGACGGCCGGCCGCAAATCATTCGTCAGATTCATCAACGGTATGAAGAATCGTTTCCGGTCTCGAACCTGACAATCGGAGACTTCCACAATTACGCGGTCGGCGTCGACTCCATTCTTGTCCACAACGAATCGTTGTGCGACGATGGAATCGAAAGGTTGAATGAACTCGTCAACCAAGGAGCGGTAAGACTTGAGGATGCGGAGTATTACGCTCTGTCGTTTGACAATGCCAACGAAATCCTTAAGAAACTGGATGATTTTCGTGCCCCAACAACAATTCCCGGCGATGCCGGTTTCATTGGGCCACATAAGAATAGTTGGACGCTGACTCCACAGGGAGCAGGCGCACATCTGGTTGAACGTGCAAACGTTAGTGGGCGGTCAGCGTTGCGTCAGTTTGACCAACCGGGAACGCCTCGATTCTATCCATCGGGTTCGCCTGAGAATGCTGGTGCTGCTCACATTCGGCTGCACCGAGCAACTAAAAATGCTGGTATTAAACTTCGACGTGGAGGGAACTCGAATCTCTCCGA
This sequence comes from Blastopirellula retiformator, assembly GCF_007859755.1. NCBI lineage: Bacteria > Pseudomonadati > Planctomycetota > Planctomycetia > Pirellulales > Pirellulaceae > Blastopirellula > Blastopirellula retiformator. The sequence goes on from NZ_SJPF01000001.1 coordinate 2,025, forward strand.
TGCAGAATTGTTGCAACGATATAGGCAAGCATATTCAGACCCGGCTTTGCGTGGGATTCGGGGAGACGTGCGAACTCCAGACGGTAGTACAGTTATCGGCACAGATGTAACCCCGTCAGAAGCACTGGATTTGTTGCTGCAATGGGGCGGGTGATAATTAGGACAAGACAATGGTAATTGATGGAAAGACAATCTGCTTAGAAACTGCTGGCATTGGAATCATCTTTCATTCGCCGAAGTTTGCTGAGCATATCTCAGAAGAAGAAGACTATCTTGAGTCTAACTACACGACTGAGGAGCAGGTTCAATCGCACATTCAACAAGGGACGATTGTTGGGTTCGGTACCGGAGCATCTGGCACATTCATCCTTCACTTCCATGCAGGCTATCCTGAAGAGCAGTTCCTGCTTGACTGTGACTTCAAGTTGCGATTAGCGGTAAAATGCGTAGGCGGTAAGCTGTGTTTTCGTGACCTGTATGATTTGATGGATTGGTTTTCCGATTGCCCAGAGGAGCAACTTCTCGACATTGAGGATGGCATTTACCATGTAACTCTTTGTTCAAATCGACCGGCTTCTGGATATCTGGGAGACCAACAGGAAATCCACGTTTACCTGCAATTGCTTGATCAGTTTCCAGCACTTGCCAAAGAAGGGATTCCAACACTCTGCACCTAACGATTTTAAGCGAACTTACACCTTCTGCATCACGATCTTCGCAGGCTGTGCCGGTTTGAAGGGCTGAAAGCGTGCCGGTTCAGCAGGCTTCCACGGCTTGAACACCGGCACTGCCGTTGGCAATGGCTTCGACTTCTGCTTCAAGCTCTTGTTGAACGCTGAATCCTTCGGCAATGGATTCGCAGGCGACATCCCTTTGAGTCTGCCATCGCTGCCCAGCAACAGCCCTTCCTGTTGCTTCTGTCGTTCTCTCAGCCATTCGTGAAACGTCTTCATGCAGTATCTATGGCGATGGCTGACGGCTTTCCCGTGCGTGCGTGAGCGGTTTGCTTGAACATAAAGAAAAAGCAACCGGCGAAGAAAAGGTGTCAGGACTCTTTTTTCCTCCGCCAGCACATGATACCCTGCTGTCATGGGTAGACCAAAGCGAGCCGACGAAGCGGGCGGCATTTATCATGCCTTGAATCGAGGCAACTCTCGGGCGGCGATCTTCGATACGCCGGACGATTTCGAAGCGTTTGAACGCATCTTGGCCGAGGGGCTGTCGCGGTACCCGTGTCAAATTTTAGCCTACCAACTGATGCCCAACCATTGGCATTTGGTCGTCCGCCCCACGGCTGACGGCGGCATGAGCGATTTGCTGCGGTGGGTCACCCTGACGCACACGATGCGCCGACACGCGCACTGCCACACTTCCGGCGAAGGGCACATCTATCAAGGGCGGTTCAAGAGTTTTCCGGTGCAAGACGACGGGCATTTTCTGGTCGCATGTCGTTATGTCGAACGCAATGCCCTGCAGGCTGGCCTGGCAACTCTGGCCGAAGACTGGAAATGGGGATCGCTCGCCCGTTGGTTGGCCAAGCCGAGGCGAAAGCCCGATCTCCTGACGCCGTGGCCGATCGCCCGACCTGGTCATTGGAAAGACCGAGTCAATCAGGCGATGTCCAAGAAAGAAGTCGACGCCGTCCGCCACGCGATCCGCCGAGGCTCCCCCTTCGGCGATCCCGATTGGACCCAGTCCATTGCCCGCCGCCTGAACCTAGATTCCACCCTCCGCCCCCGCGGCAGGCCGAAGAAGGTAGCGCCTGGTTGACACAAAGAGTCCTGACACCTTTTCTGTTCCGATGCACTATCCCCTCGGGCATCGATCGGATTGGGACGCCAGGCGGATCCTACCCCTTTTACCCCCTGCGGGTTCCAGCGGGGATTTCTAGGCCACCCGTTTTTCGTCTAGAGTAGGTATATCGCCCGATTACCCGGGATGTTCACTGGCTTTATCCCTGGTAGCTAACCGGGATAATTTACTGTTATCCGTCAAATAGTCTCGTGTGATTTCGAGTGGGTTGCTTGAACCCACGCAGATCGTGAAGCCAGATTCACCCTCTACTTAAGCAGGTAACCAGTATGCCAAAAATTCGACGACCAAACTTGCAACTCGTGCACGTTTCCGACATTGACGTATCCACAAAGTTCTACACGGATATTTTTGGTTTCGATCCATTCTTCATCACTCCACGGTATGTTGTGTTCAAGATTGACGGCGATGCCGATTTCGCAATTTGGTCAGGTGGCGATTCGCCAGATCCTGAAACGCCTCGCTTCAGCGAAATTGGCATCAATCTGGATTCCGACGATGAAGTCACTTCACTTTACAAAGAATGGAGCGACCGAGAGGAAGTTTCGTTCGCCCAGCATCTTCACACCGCCGTGTTTGGTGAGACATTCCAGATCAAAGATCCGGATGGCCACATCATTCGCGTTTCATCAAAAGACTGACGGATAACCAATAAGGATTTGACTTCGCGTGGATGCGGCGGTTGAGTGGCAGGGGCGGACGGTGCCAGGCACCTTAACTGGCAATGACATGTACACCCATCGCGCCGGCGACTACTTGTACTGGGAATTGGCTGACAGGTTACACCTACACTTGGGTGGAAGGAGTTGATGGATGCCCTGGAATGAAAACCGTTTGCTATGATTGTGGCTACGATTATGGATACGGCAACTGCTCTTGCGGTCAAGAGGAGGAGGCGAAGGATTGTAATTCGCCGGGTGCCACTGGCCAACAGCCAGTGTCTTCTTGAGTTAGGGGCAAGGTCCGAGTCGCGATTCCGTCTGAGGCAAAGAGCACGGGTTCCTTCCAGTGGTGCCCGGCGCCAATCGCCAGCAGCAAGAACGGAATCAGGACGGAAAACAGTTTCCAGGCGATTAGCGACATTCTTCGATCGCTCTGGAGTGCTCCCCAAATCCTGATCCATTCGTTATGAAAGATCCAGAGCCAAAATTCTGGCAAAGGATTTTTCATGAGCAAGAAGCGACGTCGGAATTCGGCCGAACAGATCATCAAGAAGTTGCGGGACGCGGACGCCATGTTGTGGCGGGGTACCGTCCGTCAAGTTGCGCACATTTGATTCTCAGCCTGGCTCTCAAATGTGCGCATTATTTAGGACGTTATCACACGGGGAATCCAGGAAAGAACAAATGGCCCCGCAAGAGCACCGCGAACCTCTTTCGCCGCTCGCCGGACTCTGTGGAGAGAAATAAGATTTTGCTTCTCTTTTTCTGCTGGTCGCTACAACCAACGGACATCACTTCCGCACCGCTTCCACAATAGGACGGCCCCCAGTCTCTTTCGCTTGACAAAGCGCACGGATTTGTGGTCGATTTCGGGGTGCGGATGGAGTTGCTCGCTCGGCGACGGTTGGCGATCTGAAGTTTGGATGCGAAGCGATTGTAAGCGCCGGTGGGCGGACGGTTTGGGGTTCGGCTGGCGGCGAGGCGGTCAGGCCGTGGAGCGCGAAAAAAAACGTGGCGGTCCAGTCCACTAACTCAGGGGCGCTGATGCGTTGGAGGGGAATCGGCGGTGCGTTGGGGAGATGAAAAAAATGTGTGCGGTGGTCCAGTCCGGTCTTCGCGGGCCGGGCTAAGCCATGCTCTTCTCGCGAAGACGCGATAAGAGCATGGCACCAGATATCCAGACCCCGTTTCGCGATTCCGGATTGGTGATTGGGGCATTCGGGCTTATTTAGACATTCGTTATTCGACCTTCGTCATTTAGCTGGCGGCCGGATTCCCTCGGCTCGCGCCTCGGGTTAGTGAAGAGTTGGCCAACCCGTTTTAGACTTGCGCTCTGGGGTGCGCTTTTTCGTAGGCTTCCTTCAGCCTTGTCGTACTGACGTGGGTGTAGATTTGCGTTGTCACCAGGCTTTTGTGGCCTAGTAGCTCTTGGACGCTGCGGATGTCGGCGCCTGCGTCGAGGAGGTGGGTAGCGAAGCTGTGCCGTAGGGTATGCGGCGAGGTGCGGGTGTCGAGGTCGGTTTGGGCGATGTACTTTTCGAGCATGCGGCCGACGCTGCGGGTGGTCAAGCGATTGCCAAACTTGTTGGTGAAGATCGGCTTCTCTTTGGCGGCGGCCGAGCGAACGCTCAAGGTTCGTTTGGCGAGCCAATCTTGCAGCGCTTTAGCGGCAAAGCTTCCGAGCGGACCGAGACGTTCTCGCTTCCCTTTCCCACGAACGCGGATCAAGCCTTGCTCGAAGTCGACGTCGCTATCGTTGAGCCCGACCAGTTCGCTGACGCGGAGGCCGGCGCTGTAGGTGGTCTCTAAGATCGCCCGATCACGCAGGCCAGCGGCGGTGTTGGTCGGCGGGGCATACAGCAGCTTGCTGATTTCATCGGTCGTCAGAAAGTGAGGGAGCTTCCGCTTGCGGCGCGGGTTGCGGAGCGGCTTGGCCGGACTGCGGTCGACCAGGTCCTCGCGCTGGGCGAAGCGGAAGAAGGAGCGCATCGAGGCGAGACGGCGGGCGATGGTCGTTTCGCTGTAGCCTGCGTCACTGACGGCGGCGACATAGCCGCGCAGGTCGAGGGTGGAGACTTCTCCGGTGGTGGCCGGCGCGGCGTAGAGTTCTTCGAGATAGTCGACCAGCGCTTCCAGGTCTTCGCCGTAACTTTTGATCGTCAGGTCGGACGCGTTACGTTCGACCTTGAGGTAACGGAGGAAGCGGTCGGCGGCGGCTCGCATATCCACGGCCGCGGGCTCCTGTTATTCGAATTCGTCGAAATCGAGATGATCGACGCCGCCCAAGTCGATGGCGCCTTTGGCCGGATACTCGAAGCGCGGCTTGACGGCCGAGCTAGCAGCTTCGGGCTTTTCGCTCTCGGGCGCCGACGCGCGGATCTTCTGGCTCAGTACGGCCGCATCATACCACGAAAAGCTGAGTTCGGGGTTCGAAGCGTAGCGGCCAAGGGTTCGCAAGGTTTCGGCGCGACGGCTGTCATTGAACATGAAAACGTAGCGCTCGGCGCCTTTGACCAGTGCTAGTACATTAATCTCTTCAGTCACGTGAGGCTCTCTTATCCAAACGCTTCGGGAAACAGGCGGCAATAAGCGTTATCGGCTATCGTGCCACCTCAACGCCACTTTCGATTTTCCGGCGCCGCCACGAAGTGAGAGCATCTCGGTAATGTGCGTGTAGCAACAGAATCGAATGAAATCATCGCTACGATCCAAATATCCTTGCCACCCGCCGATGCGGGCGTCGTCGATGAATGCATAGTGGTCTTGCGCGAGTTCGGTGAAGTCGGTGTCGTTTTCGTCATAGCTGCAAATTTGCGAGATAATCGGGCCGGAGTAAGGCAACAGCGGCGGGCGCGTCGGACTGGGCGGCGGCGGTACGAAGCCGCGAGGATCGGGCCAACCGTTGGGGAGCGGCGGCACTGGCGGCGGCGAGTTGCCGTCTGCTAGCGGATCGCCGATGCTAGCGGGACCGTTGACCTCGGGCTGTGTGGGCTTTGGGGCGGATTCCATTTGCTGGGCGAGCGGATCGTTGGAGTTTTGCGGCGGCTTCGCATTTGGGTCAGGCGTTTGGGTGAGCAGCTGCTCTTTGGCGAGCGCGAACTCGGCCTCCCAAACATGCGATTCCGGAATGAATTCTTCGTCGGCGGTTCCCCAAGGCAAGCCATAGCCAGGCGGGATCGCATGAAAACCAGGATTGACCGCGTACCAGTTGATCGCCAGCGTCATCCGTTTGGGATAGTACGGCGTGTAGTCGGTGATCGAACCGACGACGACGGCGTCGACGCCCAGCGTTTCGCCCAGCTTGCGGATCTCTTCGAGATCGCGGCCGCGATTGCCGCTCGCTTCCATCGCACGAAGCACCACGCCCACCGGCACGACTTCGAAACCACGGATCCGCTGCAACTGACCGTAGTAGGCGATCGTCACATCGTCGGCGTTCAGCGTGGGAGCGTCGCTCTGATTATTGAAAGGAATAATCGCGACTTTGCTGAGCTGCGGAAATGGATTGTGAAATTGCGGCTGACGCTTGGTCTCGGGAATGGCGGAGCATCCCAAGCAAAGCAGCCCAGCTAGCAATATCAACCAATACGGACGCATGAAAGTGAAGGTCGCTTGCAGGATGCCCCCCTGCGCGACGAGTCCCTGACGCCGAGAGCGCAGGAAATCATGTCATTGCCTAGCAATCGACAAAGTCAGCCCAATCGCATTAGTCGGAACGAAAGAATTTTGGAAGAAAGGAAGATCGACCTAGACCAACGACTGCATGCTAGCGAGGCCGATCGGTTCGCGGCTGGTGAAGGGCTCGCCGTAGCGCTTGCCGATTGTCTTGCCCCAGTACGAGGCTTCGTCGCGCAGTTTGTCGAGGAAGGTGGGCGGCTCTTGCGGGCGGCCTTCGACGAACTGGCTGTGATAGCAGGCGATCGACGCCGCCTTTTGTTCCCAGTGGTCGCTGATGTCGAGGACGAACGCCGGCTGCGGGGTCATCTTCAGATGGACGCAGTAATAATTGTAGATTCGCTCGGGATGGAACGGCTCGCCGGGCATGTCGGTGTTCGACAGCTTCGACCAAAAGCGGGCCGCATCAACCAGTTGAGTGGCGGCAAGATGATCGGGATGGGCGTCCTCCCAATACGGCGCGAAGAGCCAGCGGGGGCGCACCTGACGAATGACCGAGGCCAGCTGCTCGCGGGCTGCTAGCGTCGGCTCGAGACTACGGTTGGGTAGGCCGAGGTTTTGTCGCCAGTCGAGGCCGAGGATCTTGGTGGCGGCGGCGGTTTCGGCGGCCCGTTTTTCGAGCGAGCCGAACGGAGTCGGTTCGCCGGTGGTCAGATCGAGCACGCCGATGCGGCGGCCTTCGGCCTTGAATTTGAGGATGGCGCCACCCATGCCAAGTTCCGCGTCATCGGGATGGGGGGCGATGACCAATACGTCCAGCTGCATTTCGACACCAATCGAGGGAGAACATCCAGGGGAAGTTGCTATGGCGTTGGCTTGGCGGTTTTGACAGACTCCGGCCCTTACCTCGGCCCTGTGCCCCGCCTGACCAAGACTATGAACCGCATGACCTTACTACTTTTGCTGGTCGCCGCCAACTTCCTGGTTGGATGCCAAACGTGGCGTCCATGGAACAAGAAAACCAAAGATGCGCCGATCGACGCCGAAGTCGAGGACGAAACGAGCGAAGCGAAGACCTACATGGAGTCGGTCACCGAAGAGGTTTCGGGCTTCTCGAAGGCGTTTCGTGGGGGAAGCGGAGATAGCGGAACGGGGCTGAGCGATCGGTCGCGCGACATCGAGCGCCGCCTGGGCTATAAGTAGCCGCTGCTGACCTAGCTGCCTGTTGAAAAATGCCCTCGTGGCATTTTCCAACCTCGCCAGGCTCAGAGCATCGCTCTTCGCGGCTCGCAAAATAACGACTTACCTCGCTATTTTGGGATCGCATCCCTGCGATCCAGCAGCACGTTGAGAAAATCAACGGACTGCTAGCCGGCCTCCGCCGCCTTACCGCTGGTCAATGTCGCGGCGGATGGTTCGCCGAAGAGCCAACTGCGAGCTTGCTCCAGGGTGCGAAACACCTGGCCGTTGAGCAGGGCGCGATTTCGCAAGACGGTTTCGACAAACTTCAGCTGCTCGTACTTGTCGGGATCGGCGGCGACCCAAGCGAGACGATGCTTCCAGGTCATGCCGGCCTCGGTGAAGACCTCGATGTGCTTAAACGCTTCCAGAGTCGACATCTCCTCTTTGGTTTCGGCTTCGCCAATGATGTTGTAGCAGTCATGCTGCTGACATGCGTCAACGATCCGGCGAAACATCACAAGAGACTTGGCGGCGGTGTTATTGCCGCGGGCGACCACGTGGATATGGTCGCCTTGGAAATCGATGATATTCTCGTCCATCATCATTCGCTCCCTGAGGGAAATGCCGAACTGCCGCGGATTGCCGGACAGCTTTTAGGTGGCGGAGGAGTCTTGGGATTTCGAAGCTTTGGCGTCTGCTTGCTCTGGCGAGAGGAGCCACTCGCGCGCTTCCTCGCGCGAGCAAAACAGGTGACCGTTGATTAGCGCGCGGTTGCGCAAGACCGTTTCGATGAACTGCAGCTGCTCGTACTTCGTGTTCTCTTCGGCCACCCAAGCGATGCGATGCTTCGCCGTAATGCCGGCCTGCTGGAAGATCTCGATGTGCTTGAAGGCGTCCATCGTCGACAGTTCGCCAACGGTCTTGGCCTGATTAAGAATGTTGTAGCAGCCGTATTTGTCGCAAGCGGCGACGATCTGCTTCCACAACTCCAGAGAACGAGGGACGGAGTCAAATCCGGTCACGATGACCGAGAGATAGTCCCCCATGTATTCGATGAAATTCTCGTGTTTCATGGCACTTTTACCTTCCGCTGGGATAACGCATCACATCACCGGAAATCGCCAGAGGAGCCGCTGTTATCCGCTGATGCGGCAATGCTGGAGGGTATCCAAACGTCACGTCCCCAAGTAACGCCCGCCAGAGCCATTGGACCGCCGCTGGGGGGTAACAAATCGACATGTCTAGATATCTCTTTTTAGCGAGCTTTCATCTGACAAGTTAAACCACGGTTTGTCGCAAATTCAATCTCTTGGCGAGAAAACGGCCGAAAATGGCCCGTATTTTCCTTCTACCCTTCGTTGCCAGCCTAAAGAACGGCAAATCGCCGCAGCAAGACAAGGTAGCTCACTGGGGCATTAACGCCGATTATGGCAGAAATTGACCCCGCAAAAACCAGCAAACTCATTGCTTTTTAATTGGCATGCCGATGCTCTTATTTAGGACGCTTATCACGTCCGATCATCCTCTACTTTCTATGCGCGAGTCTTTTCGGTTCAGGGCAGCCTTCATGCGCCAATCAAATTTACTTTCCACGAAGAAAACTGGTTTTACGCTAGTCGAGTTGCTGGTCGTTATCGCGATCATCGGCGTCTTGATTGCGTTTCTCTTGCCGGCGGTGCAGCAAGCCCGCGAAGCGGCTCGCCGGATGCAGTGCACGAACAATCAGAAACAGCTCTCGCTGGCGCTGCACAACTATCACTACGTCAACCAGAATTTCCCGATGGCCGCGTGCAATAACTCGGGTCGGATTGGCGTGCAGTTCCGTTTGTTGCCCTATCTCGAACAGCAGAACCTGTTCGACCAGGTGGAATACACCACCAACTACATCCACAACGTCGACCTGGCCAAGACGCGGATCGATGGTTTCCTCTGCCCGAGCGGATCGACCGTGATCTCGGCCCGCTCCGAGACGATTGGGGACGAGCCGGACGCCTAACAGTCCGTTGATTTTCTCGACGGACTGCGTGATCGCAGGGATGCTATCCCAAAATAGCGACGTAAGTCGTTATTTTGCGAGCCGCGAAGAGCTACGCTCTGAGCCTGGCGAGGTTGGAAAATGCCACGAGGGCATTTTCCAACAGGCAGCTAAGGAAGAAGATGCTGAGCTGACGATCGAACTGACCGACGGCCTGCGGTAACCCATCGGCCAGGCGTTGCTCTTCCGAGAAACAACAGCCCGCGACAGGAACTCCCGTCGCGGGCTCTGTTTTTATCTCGACCGCCTAGTCGCGGCGACTGGCGTAGATCATGACGTAGTACAGCAGCGTCAACACTGCCTGCAGCGTTGCGGCGACATAGGTCAGGGCCGCGGCGTACAGCATGTTGCGGACCGCCGGCATGTCGTCTTGCGGGACGATGTTCAGATCGACCAGCACCCGCTTGGCTCGCGCACTGGCGTCAAATTCGACCGGCAGGTTAATCAGCTGAAAAACGACGACGCAGCCAAACAAGACGATGCCGGCCAGCATCAGGAACTTGAAGTTGAAGACCATGCCGAGCAACAGCAAGATCCAGCTGGCGCCACTGCCGAAGCTGGCGGTCGGTACCGCCAGGTTTCGTAAGACCAGCGGCGCGTAGTGTTTGGCGTCTTGGATCGCGTGTCCCGCTTCGTGGGCGGCGATGCCGACCGCGCCGAGCGAACGCGATTGGTAAACGTCGGGGCTCAATCGCAGCACCTTGGCGCCGGGATCGTAGTGATCCGACAGGTGACCAGGGATTTGCTCGATCGAAACGTCATACAGGCCGGCCGAGTCGAGGATGTGCCGCGCGGCGGCGGCGCCGGACAACGGGGCCGGCTTCTTCATCGCCGACGCGTAGGTCGACTTCAGCCACATCTGGGCGATAAACGCCAGCAGCAAGGCTGGGGCGATGATCAGGAAGTACATCGGGTCAAAAAAGTACATGGCGTCTTTCTCGCCTTTCAATGCAAGGTGTAGGAGCGGCGCGACTTGGCAGAGAGTCTGCCAAGCATTGGGGTATTCGCCCACCGCCGCTCGGAATTATAGACCTGCAAAATGGCAGGTACAGCTCCTTTTGGGCTTATTCAGCAAGTCGCGTTCCGCAACCGTCAAATTACCTAAATTACGTATTCGCTAGTTTCTCCCTGAACCCCATGTTATAACGAAATGTCGCAGTTTTTTGTTCACAACTACTCCTTTTGAGCAGCTTGTATGTCGTCCTTCCGGTATTTCGGCGTTTGCTTGGTCGTGGTATTGACGGTTGTGCTGACCGGCACAAGCTGTCGTCCCTCCCTTGCGCCGCCGGCGGGGCAGGACCTGCCGACCGCGACGACCGAAATCGATATGGACAAGCTGCGCGATCGGATCGATGCGGTTCTCGACTACACGCTGAGCCAGCGCCGGCTGAACACCAAGGATCACGCCGCTTGGCAGATTCTGCACGGTTCGCTCGCCTACCAGATCGCCTTCCCGGTCGAGCATGACGGTAAGTACGTCTCGGCGGTCGAGCACGTCTTGAATGGCGGCAAGATGGAAGGGTGGACGATGGAGCGCGGTTCGCCGTTGCCGTTCGTCGGCGCCGATGGCGAAAAGCGCTATGGCCTGCGGGCTCTGCTCGAGCAAGGTTCCAAAACCGGTCAGGGACACAACGATCAATGGCTCGCCATCTTGTCGCAATGCAACCTCGATCCCGAGACCCCGATTCAGTTTGAAGGAGACGTGTACACCGTCGCCGACTTAATCGGCCAGGTGCAGCTCGACCTGTCGCGCAACTTCGACCACGAATATAGCTGGACCTTGATCGCGCTGACCGCCTACCTGCCGACCGATACCAGCTGGGTCGATTCAGCCGGCAAACAGTGGAGCATCCCCGGGCTGGTGCAAGCCGAGGTTGATCATGGCTTCGGCAGCGGCGCCTGCGGCGGAACGCATCGCCTGATCGGTCTGTCGATGGCGCTCAATCGACACACGGCTCAAGATGGCGAGATGACGCCCGAGTGGGTCGCCGCCGACGGGCGCATTCAAGAGGCAATCGGCAAAGCGCGTCAGTACCAGAATCCCAATGGATCGCTCAGCAGCAACTACTTCCAGCGTCCGGGCAACTCGCCTGATCTGGCCGAAGACATCGGCACGACCGGCCACACGCTCGAGTTCCTCTCGCTTTCGCTCCCCCAAGACGAGCTGAGCCAGCCGTGGGTCGCTCGCGCCGCACAGCACATGTGCAAGGTGTTTGAACAGACCGAAGGAGCTCCGCTGGAGTGCGGCGCCCTCTATCACGCGGCGCACGGCCTAGTGCTGTATCGCGAACGGGTCTTCGGCCCGCGTGAATACAAGTTTGAACTGACGCAAGCCGAACAAGACGCCAGCGACGAAGAAGAAGTCGCCGCTAACTAATCGCGGCGCCCGAGCTTGATTCGTTTCGAGCTTCGATCGGCCAGTCGGCGATACGCAACGTCGATCTCGTCACCAGGGTTCAGCGGAGCGACCGCCGCCAGCACATCGCCGCGACTCCGCACCTCTTGGCCGTTGACCTTGGTCAGCAAGTCGCCAACGCGGAACCCGATCTCCGCCGCCGGTCCGCCGCGGACCACCTCGGTGACTTCGACGCCTCCGTCGGCCTGACGAACGGTCATCCCCAAGGTCGGGCCCGAGCCAATCAACCAATTGCCGAAGACCTCGTTCCGCTTCATACGGTCGGCATGTTGACGGATGGCGTGCGGATTGACGATCACCGGCGATCCGCCGCTCAGCTTCTGCACGCAGATTCCGCCCAGACGCCGGTCAATCTCGATCGCCCCTTGGCCCACTTCAAACGGAAAGCCAGGGGAAGAGGTCCAGATCGCCCCGAAGAACTCTCCCTCTTTGCGGATCATCTCGGCCGCTGGCTGCTCATTGGCGCCTACTCCAACCGCCAGCAGCATTTGTTGGCGATCAAAGCGATCACGATGCGTCAGTTCGATCGCCGGCCAGCGGTCGTCGTTCTGCAACTTGTCGGTGATCTGGAGCAGGCCAAGATCATGCTCGCGATCGACCCCAAACGTTTTCGCGGCCGGCGTTTTTCCGTCCGAAGTCGTGACCTTCACGTCGCGCCGCGGTGGGAAGACCTGATGCCCTGGCGCCACGATCCAACCTTCTCGTTCGTTGACGACAAAGCCGCGACCATGTTGCCCATCGCCGTAGTCGATTGTCACGGAAGCGGCGAGCGCCTGCGGCAGGTTTTGCTCGCGGCGCTCGTCCCAATTCTCCCAGTTGTTTCGCTCAGGACTTGGCGCGACGATCAGTTCATAATCAGAATGTCGGCGAGCAAGATAGAAATGATCGAACATGCAGGGCCCGCCATCGACGACGCGGATCGCCATTCCGGTCACTTCGATCTCGCCAAAGTTAGCGAAGATGTCGGCGAAGCCCATCTTCCATTCTTCTTTCAGTTCGCCCGAGTCGAGCACGACGTAGCCCGGCTCTTTTTTCGATCCCTTGCCGATACGATAGATCGCCGGCGTTTCGCGATCGCCGGCATGCGTCAGGCGAATCTCGTAGCGGCCGCCTCCTTCTTTGCGATAGGCGAAGCGGAGGAAACGAAGTTCGCCCAGCGCCGACCGTTCGGTCAATTTCACCGGCGGATCAAACTGAGCCACTTCGACAAACTCGTCGCTGGGCGCGATCCGAATTGCCGGCGCTCCAACCATCCCCGGTGCGTCGACAAATTCAACCGTTCCCTCTTTACCGGCGTCGGTTTGCATCTGGGCGACGTCGGCGGCGGTCGGATCTTCCAATATCGCCAACAGGGTCGTGCGGTCGTGCTGGACTTCGATCTCGCGCCAGTCGATCGGCATCCTGGCGTTGCAAGGGGTTTGGCGAATGATCACTTCAACCGGCCCGGTTCGACCGGCCAGCGAAACGTACCGCGGCGTCTGCCCTGGTTCGTGACGAAAACTCTCTGGCAAGTCTCCTTCAAAGGCGAGCGCGCCGTCTAGCAAGACCTCCAGTTTCGGCGGAGCCCCGAAGTTGCCCCACCGATCGGTCGTGATCGTCAGCCAACGATCGTCGGCCGATAGGTCGAGCGTCCGCCGCAGTTCAAACGGTTTGTTGACCGCGACCGCCGCCAAACGCCACTCAATTGGCTGACGATCGACGTCACGGCGCAGGTTGACGATACGGATCTCTCCTTCCGGCTGCGGCGCAACGGCCCAACCTTCCCAGGCGACGATCTGCCGTATCGCCCGCTGGCGAACTTCCGTTTCTAGCTGATCGCGATCGAGCAGAAACTGCGGCTCCAGCCAATTCGTCAGATCGCGGATGTCAAACGGATCGGCGCCGGCCGGGCGATTATCGTGCGCCGGGTCAACGATCAGGTGCAACTGTTTCGCCTGCTTGTCGGCCGACCATTTCAGCGGGCCGCTATCGATCACTTCGTTGGAACCGACGATCAGCGGGCTCTCGAACAGTTGCTCGTCATCCAGATAGATGCGAGCCTGAACGCAGCCTCCATCCCGAGCGCCGTAATCCAAACCAATCTTGGTCTGAACTCCACGTACCAGCGGCGACAGAGGAACGCTGATCTTGCTGGCCGCCAATACGCCCAGCCCCCAGCCATAAAGATCGTCGCCGGTCCGCAAAGGCCCGCCTACGACGCTCCGGTTGTTGCGGGCCGGCCAGCCATTCTCCGAGAAGAACGCGCCGCTACGATCTTCGCTTTGGGCGAACCGCACCAGCGGCGGACGTTCTGGCGCGAAACTACGACGCAGATAGCTGCGGGCGTTCGGCAGCCACAAGACATCCAGCGACCAAGCGGGCTGCATCGCATGCACCCAGCGATCTCCCTGGTTGTTGTCCCCCTGCGAATCGACATCGAAACGCTCCATCGACGTCGTCGCCACGATGCCGTCGATCGTTTCCCACTGCAGCACGCGTGACAATCGGGCATCGCTAAAGCCGTCCGGCATCAGCGTTCCCAACTCGTCGAGATAAAGGTCCCAACTGTTGGCCTGGGGCATGTGCAGTTCGGCCAGCTCATCAAACCGGGCGACGCGGCGTCCGTTGGCCAGCAGCAGATGGGCGTCTCCGTCGACCAGGCGAATGGCGCGAAAGCTCACCTTTCGCCCATCGCGATAGTAGACGGTCGAGGGCTCGTAGCGATCGATCGGGGCGCCCCGCTTCCAGACGATCTTCTTGACGTACTTCTCGACGACGCGGACTCCGTAGTCAATCCGCTGATCGCCGGGGCGACGGATGTCGACGGTCGGCTGCACTTCAAAGTGAGCCGGGACGATCGAGCCTTCAACGGAAGTCGTCGGCACAAACCGCGTGACGTCGCCGGGCAGGCGATCGCCACTGACCATCTCGATATAAGCGCCCGGCGTATCGCCAGGCTGCAGCGACCGGTCCAGCAGCCACCGCATCGACTTTTCGCCGTCGATCAGATTGCGTCCCGCCAATTGCGGCAACGCGTTGTTCGAGTACCAATTGCGGATCTGCTCGTCGGCCAGCCGCTCTCCGTTTTCCATCGCGGCGAGATAACGTTTCGGTTGGTCGTCGGCGGCCAGCAGCAGATTCGCGCATAGCGCGACCCAAACCAGCGAGAGCAAAATGCGGGAGCCAGAAGTCATAAGCGAGATGCAAAGCGGAGAAGGGCGGCGCCAAGTGCAATGTTCCAGTCTATCAACAACCTATGTGCGCCGCCTGCGGATGGTTACGACGCAAAGCGAGCGGAAACGGCGGGTCTCGCCAAATGGCGCCTAAATTCTGGCATTCGCCCCCAAACCCCACTATACTGGCACAACTGCATACCCCGCCAGCGAGCAGCGAGTCTTCGATGAGCGATCTTTCCGACCGAGCCGCGGATCCCGCCTTTCGCGCCAAGTTGCGTCTGGCGCTCGTTTCCGGCGTCGGCCCGCGCACGTCGCAGATGCTGCTCCAGCGGTTTGGCGACCACGAGTCGATCCTGGCCGCTTCCCGCGGCGTTTTAGAACAGGTCTCCGGCGTCGGTCCCAAGCTGAGCCAGAAAATCACCTCCGCCGGCGAGATTGACATCGACCGCGAACTCTCGCTGTGCATCGATTTTGGCGTCGATATCCTGGCGATCGATGACGACCGCTATCCGCATCTGCTGACCGAGATTCCGGACCCGCCGAGCCTGATGTTTCTGCGCGGCGACCTGACGCCGACCGACGCGTTGAGCGTGGCGATCGTCGGCACGCGGCATGCATCAAGCTATGGCTTGGCCCAGGCCGAGCGGTTCGGTTATGAACTGGCCAAGGCGGGCTTCACCGTCGTCAGCGGCTTGGCCCGCGGGATCGACGGCGCGGCGCATCGCGGGGCGCTGCGAGCCGGCGGACGGACGATCGCCTTTCTCGCCAGCGGCCTGCGCAGCATCTATCCGCCGGAACATGAAACGTTGGCCGACGAAGTGGCCGAGCAGGGCGCCTTGCTAAGCGAGTCGCCGCCGCTGGCCAAACCGCTGAGCGGCGCCTTTCCGCAGCGGAATCGTCTAATCACCGGCATGAGCCTGGGCGTGATCGTGGTCGAAGCGGCGACGCGTAGCGGTGCGCTGATCTCAGCTCGCTGTGCGATGGAGCAGGGGAGGGAAGTCTTCGCCATCCCGGGACGTATCGACAACGCGAATGCCCGCGGGTGTCATCGGCTTCTCAAGGATGGCGCCAAGCTGGTCGAGTCGATCGACGACGTGCTGGATGAACTGGGACCGCTGACGCGGCCGGCGATTACCGACGACGGCAAGACGATCCACGCGCCGATCGAACTGCAGCTGAACGAGATGGAGACCGCGATCATGCAGGCGCTGGCCGATGGTCAGCCCGCCGACATGGACGCCGTCGTCAGCCGCAGCGGACTACCGATCCAAAATGTCCTCTCCACCATCTGCGTCCTCGAGATGCGACGATTGGTCCGCCGACTGAGCGGCGTCAGCGTTCAGCGAGCGGTTTGACCGCCGCTTTCGCGTTTTCTTTTGCGCGCGAGGTTTATTCGCCCGCGGCGGCTTTTCTGGTGTCGTTTCGCTGATCGTGATCAGGAAGATGTACTGCTCTGAGTGCTGGCCCTTCATCCCCCCAATCTAGCCACCCACGGCGCCAACTAGCTGTCACGCTGTTGGCAAGTGTCCCGCAAATCGTTCCTCTTTTCGACGGCTGGTCGAGGAGAGCTTGGCCTGCGATGATTTCCAGATCTAACGACTGTATGGGTCACGCAGTTTGGTTTTGCCGGGAGGGAGACCGGTCGGCAGTTCCCCGCAGGTTTCGTGCGGCGCATGGCCGATAAATCGAAAGATATTCCCCGTTTTTGATATGATCACCCAACCTACCAGCCTTATGAACGGCTCTGCCGCGATCCAAGAGGACTTCGCGACCTTCGTCGTGTGGGCGCTTGCGCAGTTGGGAGTCGACGTGGCGGATCAGGGGGACGGCCGGTACGTCGCGACGCCGACCAATCCGCAAGCTTCCTGGCCGGCTGGCGAGTTCCGCTATCGAATCGGCGCTGCGGGGGAAGAATCGCTCGACGACGAGATCGCGATCAGCCCGAGCGGAACCTTCTGGCACGACGTGCTTAGCCGCTTGGCGCAGCTCGATCCCGCTCCCCAAGCCGCGCCCGAAGATGAACCGGCCGGCGTTGGCGACATCGCCGAAGCGCTGTTCGCCCCGTATGTAGTCGAAGATGGCAAGGTCCAGCTGGGCGGCTGTCGTCTGGAAGAACGTCCGCTGTTGCGAATGACGACGATCCCAGCCGATGGCTCCGCCGTCAACCATCAGTTCTATTGGCGAACCGGTGAGCAGCTTAGCGGCGCCGAAATCGCCGCGTTTGGCCTTGGCAAACTGGCGCGGCGGTTGGCCTACACCCGAGACGCACGGGCCAACGTACAGATCTTGCTCGAACAATCGCACGATCACGCCCAGGCGGCGGAAGCAGGGGCCCGGACGTTGGCGACCATCGTCTGGTGCAAGTACGCGATCGGCAAGATCGACATCCTGATTGGCGAAGCGGTCACCAGCTTGCCGTTTGAAGGTTGGGCCCGGCACATCGCCGGCGGCGACATTTCGCCGCCGCGGTTTCATTGCTCCGAGACCGGGCGCATCAGCTACCATCTGTGCGTTACCGACAACGGCGCCATCGCTCCGGTCGAATCGATCGCCACGTGCGAACTGACCGGTCGCCGCGTGCTGGAGTCGGAGATGGATACGTCATCGGTCAGCGGCAAGCGCGGCTGCAACGATCAATTCACCACCTGTCCCGTTTCTGGCGATCGACTGCTGATCGACGAACTGCAGACCTGCAGCAGCTGCGGACAACAGGTCTCTCCCAAGTCGCTGCGCGGCGGCGTTTGCGTCGCGTGCCGCAACTTGCGATCGATCAGCAAAGACGATCCGACGATGGCGCGGATCCTCGACATCTATCCCGAGCTGGACAAGTGGCGCGTTTGGCGCCTGGCCGAATCGAACGAGGCGTACATCTTGCGGGGCGGCGGCTGGTGGAACGAGATCCGCGTGACGCTCGATCTGACGACGCTGGAGCCGCTGTTGGCCGAAGAACGAACCCGACTGGTCGGTCGCTGGCGCCCCTTTCCCGATGTGGAATGGCGGCGCATCTTTGAGAAGTAGGGACTAGATCGTTTTTCTGATAGCAGTAGCGTTTCTGGCGTTGGTGAGGCAAGCTGGTCAAGGCGACCGAAGCAGGCGATTCCTCAAGATTCGTCGATGCAGGTCAACGCCGAACAGCGCGGCCGCAACCAGCCAGAACGATACAGATGGAAGAAAACCGCTCTAGCCCGGTTTGCTGCGGGCGCCGGTCACTGCGGCGATCGCAACCAACGCCAGGCCAATCATCCCGACGCCAAACCCGCCGACGGCGAACTTCAGCTGCGCTTCGCGATAAAGGTTGACCATTTCGTCGCGAGTTCGCAGGTTGCGGATCTTTTCGAGATAGCCGTTCTCCGAGAACTCTTTCCACATGTTGAGCGATTCATTCGCCGGCAGCTTCTGAAACTCTTGCGTAATCAACTCTTGCGGCAACGGCTCAATCTCGACCGCTTCCGGCATCCGCATCATGACAAACGCGCCATAACCGACGCCGATCAGCATGATGACGAATCCGACCGCAAACAGCATCCCAGCGGCGCGGTTCCACTCTCCCTGGCCGCCGGCAGCTCGAGCGGCGCCACCTTCTTCGTATTCCGGCAACGTCCGCATCTCGCGGAGCGGCGGAACCTCGACGGTTTGGCCATTGGGGGTTTGAATCATTTCGCCGGCTTGGGTCGGCGTAACGACGATTTGCTCTCCGTCAGCGGTCGTAAGGAGATATTTCGGCATAGATCAAACGGACTAGCAACGAGAAGATCGGGCGGAAACCTCTATCTTAAATCGAAAATCGGCGCGGCGCCCCGGCCAAACGGCAGGATTTCGGTTTTTCGTCGATTCTTTACCCCGGCGCCGCCGAGCCGCGATTTCCCCACCACGGTAGGCTGATTCCCCCGTCGACCAACAGGGTCGCCCCGGTCATGTAGCTGTTTTCCGGATCGCACAGGTAGGCTATCGCTTCTCCCATTTCCTCTGGCGTTCCCAGGCGTCCCAGTGGGATTTTGGCGCCGCTGGACTGCAAGGTCTCTTCCGAGGCGAACTTCCGCTCGCCGGGCGTGTCGGTCCAGCCCGGCTGGCAGATATTGACCCGAATGCCGAACTCGGCGACCTCGATCGCGGCGGTTTTGGCCATGTGGTCGATCGCCGCTTTTGACATGTTGTAGGCCATCGCCTTGGGGGCCGGAATGAACGCGTGCGGCGAACTGACCAGCGTAATGGCCCCGCCGTTGCCTTGCTCTAGCATTTGCTGGGTTGCGGCATGCAGCAAGTGAAATGCGCCCCACATGGTGACGTCGATCGTGCGGCGGAAGCCCTCCAGATCGGCCTCAAAATACCGCTGGCGATCGCTGTAGGCGGCGTTGCTGACCGCGACGTCCAGGCTGCCAAACTTGGCGACCGCCTGCTCGACCAGGTTCTGGACGGCGGCCAGGTCCGAAACGTCCCCTTGAACGGCGATCGCTTTTCCCCCCGACTTCTCGATCGTTTCGACTACTTCGGCCGCTTTCTCGGGCTGTGAGCGATAGTTGACGACGACGCTGGCTCCGCGCTTGGCGAGCGAAATAGCCGCAGCGCGGCCAATCCCGATGCTCGACCCGGTGACCAGAGCGGTCTTGCCCGCAAAATTCTGCGAATTCATCGTTTAGCAACTCCGGAAGCTCGAGGATTGGAGAGTGTGGGGGCGTTAATGCTATCGAGCCCCAGGCGTAGGAACAACCGCCGCTCAACCGGCGCAACAGGCCGATCAGATAGCGCGAAATATCAACGAGGATGTTGTCAGTATTCGCCTAGTTGAGAATCCGCCACGCCTAGGCAATCTGGGTAATTTCATGGCGAATGAAATTCAAGCCCTGCCTTATGAGGAAATCCAAACTAAACTCTAGACCGAGCGAGGCCCCTAGTTAAAATTTAAAGACTGCAAATTTGGACAGAAGAGGCCAGGCAGATTGCAAACGTATCCCGTTCGCACCCTTAGCGACATCTTACCGCCGCGGCGATGGATTGAGGAAGACGCTCAAATCCGAAGATGGAAAACCAAGGGTCGCTAGGTTGGCTGGCGAAGGGAATTGCAGATTTGCTTTCGGTTCACCGCAGTAGGTATCGCGTCTTCCAGAGTCGTCGCATCGTGCCAATTTGACAACAGAAATGTCTTTCGTTGTCAATTACCCCATAAATGGCGGACAATGCGCATCCGACGCGAGGAAAACTCGTGGAAACCGAACAATACGTTTGATTAGAATAGTTGGCATAACCGATTCCTTAATATCCGCGATGTGTATTCGGGAAGTCGGTGAGGCACCGATGACAGCAGTGCGAGCTGGTCATTTTCGAGGACGCCGGACAGGTTCCTCCAAGTGGCGAGCTTCAAGCGATTAGGCAATGTTTAATTGGGCATCCGCTAGCAGACCAGGCAGTCGCGCCAGTGGACGTCAAATTGGATGGGCAGGATGCCGTCGCAAGACTCAAGAGTTGGCGGA
This sequence comes from Blastopirellula retiformator, assembly GCF_007859755.1. Lineage (NCBI taxonomy): Bacteria > Pseudomonadati > Planctomycetota > Planctomycetia > Pirellulales > Pirellulaceae > Blastopirellula > Blastopirellula retiformator. The sequence continues at coordinate 22,370 of NZ_SJPF01000001.1, forward strand.
CGTAGCACGTAGGAAAAATACGGCGTCTTGGGAAAGCGGCGTGGTTGCGACATATGGATCGAGGTCGTAACGCGTTTAGGTCTAATCTTTTACCAAATGTCCACGGACGGCGATGCGTTACTAGTTCGGTGGTAGACTTGCTTGGTTTGATGCCAAGCCGCCGCGAAAAAACAACAAGAGAAGCACTAAGACGATCAACCCCATTCCTCATCTCTTCGTAGATAGATCTAAGGCCCCGCATGCAACGCCAACTGAGCGTGTCCTCGGCGTCGGTCGTGATCAAAACCCAGTGGATGGAAACTCGATCGTTCTTGGACACGCTTCCTTGACCAGGAAATCCCAACTCACGTTTTGGCGAGTGAAGGAGTGCAATGTTGTACGACGCCCTGATTGATGATTTTGAAGACGATGACGCCCGCGTTCGCAGTCCCCGCGATTTCAACACTTCGGTTGAAGTGCTGGATGGGGATAACGAAGACGGCCCCATGCTGGACATCGACAACGATAACGATGACAGCATCGAAGATTCGTCGGATGAATTTCTCGGCGATGACGGCGAAACGTGGTCGGACGACCCGGTTCGCATGTACCTGACGCAGATGGGCGAGATCCCGCTGCTGACCCGTCAGGAAGAAATCTTTCTGGCTCGTAAGATCGAGCTGACTCGCGCCAAGTTCCGGGGCATGCTGCTGGAATGCGATTACGTGATCCAAGACGCCATCAAGGTTCTGCGTCGCGTTCAGGACGGCGAACTGCCGTTTGATCGTACCGTGCAGGTCTCGGTGACCGATCGCCTTGAAAAAGAGCAGATCCTCGGCCGTCTGCCGCACAACCTGAAGACGCTCGATACCCTGCTGAAGCGCAACTATCGCGACTACCGCATCGCCACGAGCAAATCGCGCAGCGAAGCCCAACGGGGCGAAGCTTGGGTACGGCTGGGTCGTCGTCGCCGTCGCGCCGTCAAACTGGTCGAAGAACTCGGTTTGCGTACGCAGCGGATCGAATCGAAGATCGGCACGCTGGAAGACTTCTCGAAGCGGATCGACGATCTGAAGGCCCGCATCGACGAGCACAAGCAGGCGAAAGGCCACGAAGCCGACCGCGCTGATTGGGTTGCCGAGTACCGCAACATCCTGGTCGCCACCCAGGAAACCCCGACCAGCCTGCGTCGCCGCGTCAACCAGCTGAAGGTTGTCTACTCCGAATACCAGCAAGCCAAGCGTGAGCTGTCGGAAGGTAACCTGCGTCTGGTCGTCTCGATCGCCAAGAAGTATCGCAACCGCGGTCTCAGCTTCCTCGACCTGATTCAGGAAGGGAACGCCGGCCTGATGCGTGCGGTCGACAAGTTTGAATACCGCCGCGGCTTCAAGTTCTGCACCTACGCCACGTGGTGGATTCGCCAGGCGATCACCCGCGCCGTCGCCGACCAAAGCCGTACGATCCGCATCCCAGTTCACATGGTCGAAACGATGTCGCGCGTTCGCAACGTCGCTCGCCAGCTGCTGCAGGAAAAGGGTCGCGAACCTACGCTGGAAGAAACGGCCCGCCGCGCCGGTACGACCGTCGAAGAAGCTCGCCGCGTCTTGGCGATGAGCCGCTATCCGATCTCGCTCGACCGTCCGGTCGGCAACAGCGAAGATAGCCAGTTCGGCGACTTGCTGCCCGATGGCGAAGCCGAAAGCCCGGCCATTGGCGCCGCGCAAGAAATGCTGCGGACCCGCATCAGCCGCGTGCTGAAAACCCTCAGCTATCGCGAACGGGAAATCATCAAGCTTCGCTACGGTCTGGGCGACGGTTACAGCTACACGCTGGAAGAAGTGGGACACATCTTCAAGGTGACCCGCGAACGCATCCGCCAGATCGAAGCCAAAGCGGTTCGCAAGCTGCAGCAGCCGAGCCGCAGCCAAGAGCTGGTCGGTTTCCTCGACTAAACCGTTCGCAGCCTTGCCGCGAATCGACAATCGACAAAGCCGACGACCGCATAATGCGACGTCGGCTTTTTTCATGGAAAGACCCTCATGTCCTTAGGCGAGCCTTCCAATCCGTTCCGCTCGCCGGATGATGGCGATGGCGGCTCGACCGATGCCGTCTCGGCGACGCCGCCTTCGGTGGCGCTCGTCTATCTCTTTTCAGCCCTGTTGACCCTCTTCCAACTGTCGGTCGCCGTCGCTTTGGCGATGCAGGCCCAGGATCGCACGCAAGCGATCATGCTGTTTCCCTACTTGCCACTGCTATTGGCGGTCGGGCTGTGGTTCGGCGGCCGGGCCGTTTGGGCGACGGCCCGTTACTACCTCGCCTTCGCGACGGTCAGCTCAGCACTATTCGCGGTCGCATCGCTGTCGATCGGACATCTGTGGCCATCCGCCTACGCCGGCGTCAACACGCTGCTATGCGGAATGCTCTATTGGGAGCTTGGCCGCTCGGCGGCGCGGGCCTATTTTGGTTTTATCTGTCCCCGATGCGGCGCCGATCGTCCCCGCGGCATCGACATCCTGCAAATCGAAGTCCGCTGCCGCGAGTGCGACTATCGCTGGTAGTTGCGACCATCGCGGAAAATGCCGAGGAATTTCTACGTTGTCGACTGACCAAGATCCGCCCGAGTCCCACTCGCAAACGCTCGATCACAACCGCACCGCCTGGGATCGCAAAGTCCAGCAGCGCGATCGTTTCGCCCGCCCGGCCAAAGACGAAGACTTTCGCGATCCGCTCGCCTTGGTCGATCGCTGGGGCTGGCTTGGCGGCAGCGTCGTTGGCAAGCGGATCTTATGCCTGGGCGCCGGCGGAGGTCGACAAGGCCCGCTCTACGCCGCCGCCGGCGGCATCGTGACGGTCGTCGATATCAGCCCGGCTCAGCTCGAGCTCGATCGTCAGGTCGCCGCCGAGCGAAAGCTGGCCCTCACCACGGTCGAAGCGTCGATGGACGATCTCTCGATGCTCGGCACAGCCGACTTTGACGTGGTGATCAATCCGGTCAGCACTTGCTATTTGCCTGACCTGCGTTCGGTCTATGCCGAGGTCGCGCGGCTGTTGGCCGATGGCGGCACGTACATCAGTCAGCACAAAACGCCGACCAGCCTGCAGACCGACATCCGCCGCAGCCCCGGTGGGTACGAATTGATCGAGCCGTACTACCGCCGCGGTCCGCTTCCGGCGGTCGCCGGCAGTCGCCATCGCGAAGAAGGGACGCTTGAGTACCTGCACCGCTGGGAAGAGCTGATCGGCCTGATGTGCCGAAATGGTTTCGTGATCGAGGACCTGGTCGAACCGATGCACGCCAAAGAGGACGCCGAGGCCGACTCGTTCGCCGATCGCAGTCGGTACGTGGCGCCGTACGTGCGAATCAAAGCCCGCCGCGTCGGTCAGGCGGCGCAGCAAGAAAGCCGCGGGGCGATCTGGCTGCCGGGCAGCTAGAGCGTTTTTCTGATAGCAGTAGCGTTTCTGGCGTTGGTGAGGCAAGCTGGTCAAGGCGACCGAAGCAGGCGAATCCTCAAGATTCGTCGATGCAGGTCAACGCCGACCAGCGCGGCCACAACCAGCCAGAACGATACAGATGGAGGAAAACCGCTCTAACTGCCTGTTGAAAAATGCCATCGTGGCATTTTCCAACCTCGCCAGGCTCAGAGCATAGCTCTTCGCGGCTCGCAAAATAACGACTTACGTCGTTATTTTGGGATCGCATCCCTGCGATCACGCAGTCCGTCGAGAAAATCAACGGACTGCTAAAGGCCTCGTGTCGATCTAATCGCAGGCGATGTCGCGCCGATCGACACGCGGCGTCACTCTTTGGCCTCGCCAAAACTGACGTGACAGCATCCAAATCGGGACCTCGCTTACACTTCGGTCGAAGTGTGGCGAAACCGCCAATTTGGCACAAAACTTGCAGATATTGTTTAACAGTAGATGACTGCAAGAAGGCACGTTCTCAACCGTACAGTAACTAGGATGCAGAACGACGCTGCTCCTACAAAGTCGCGGATGCAACGCTTGGTTGGCGGCCTCCTTCTCGATTGGGAGGCCGCTGACCGTTTTTTGTTTCTTGGCCTAGCGATTGAACAGCTTGTCCAAGCCGCGGTTCAGACCACGCTCAAGCAGGTCCTGCGCCGCGCCGCCAATTGCCTGGCCGGCGATTGCTTCGAGCGCCCGGTCGTCAATCTTCGGGCTGTCGAGCGTTCCGCTGATCGGCACTTCCAGCGTTTGCCCTTTCAGGCTTGCCAGGGCCGGGTTGCTTTGGATCCAGGCATCCTGCACCGGAATTCGGGCGACCATCTGAATCGTCTGGTCAATCCCGACCGAACCCTGGCTGATGATCTGCACCGAGTCGATCTGCATCGTCAGGTTCTGGTGATAGACGCGACCGCCGGTCATCTGCACCGGCACTTGTTGGTCGGGCATTCGCATCAGCACCGTCTCGTTCGGATTGACCTGACCAGGGATCTGCTTCTTGACGATCGCTTGGATCTGTTTCGCCACGACGACGTATTGATAGGCCAGCGGCCCCGGGCGAACCTCGGCGCCATGGATCATCAGCGTACCAACCGCTTCGCCGCCCATCGGGTTGAGTAGCGGGAAGTCAGCCTGCTGCACATCAAGTGAGAAGCGTCCTTCCGCCCGGGTCGAATCGGCCAATAGCGGCGCGGCGTACTTCATCCAGCCTTGGCACATCTGCGGCGTGATCGCCAGGTTCTCGACCATGCGGCTCTGCGGCAATTGCAACAGCGGTGGATTGGTCAGCAGCGTCACCCGCGGCCGTGCGTTGAGCTTGCCTCCGCTGATCTCCATCGCCAGCGGATCAAAGTTGACGACTCCTTCGTTCAGGTTCGCTTTGATGTTGGCGGCGCCGATCGGCACGCCGTACAGCGTCGCTTGTTGCCAGGCGATCGAACCGGCGGCCGCCAGTTGCGGTGACAGCCAGGCGAACGGCGCCGTCGACTGCGAGTCTGCAGCGGTTAACGGTCCCGAGATTTGAAACGGCGACTGCTGTTTGCCGGTCAGCTTTACCTCTTGGCCGGCGAACGCCGCGATCACTGGAGCGAGCTTGTCCCAGTCGTATTTGGAATTCCCCTGCAGGTTGGCGATTGGCGCGGTCGACCACTGCTGCACTTTGCCAGCGACGTCAAATTGCACCGCATCGGTGCTCAGGTTCATTTTTTCAATCGTCGCCGTGTCGGCCGCGTCGATTTGACAGTTCAACTCAAACGCCACGCTCGGCTCGCGCCAGACGACGTCATACTGTGCGCCGCCTCCGGCGTTGCCCGCCATGCTGACCTGCGTCATCTGCGGCGCCGCAACACGCGACAAAGCGCCCAGCTGGAAGTTCTTCACCTCGCCGACGATTCGGGCCGTGGCGCCGCCGGTCTCCTGGGTGAAGTTCAAGCTGCCGGCCAGTTCGCCGGCCGGCAGAAACGCCGGCTGCGCGGCCCACCGTTTCCACTGCATCGTGCGGCTGAGATCCAGCCGATACGCAATGCTGCCAACGGCCGCTCCTTTGCGACCAGCGGTCGGCGGCAAGAAATTGACTTGCTTGCCGCGGGCCGAGATGGTCGTACCGACCATCGTGAAGTTGGGCGAAGTGATCCGTCCATCCTGCAACCCGTAGGTCAGGTTCCCTTCGACTTCCAGATTCGGTTCAAAGACGTTCAGCGTCGGCGACGACAGGGCGAAGTTGCTGAGCGACGCCTTGATGTCGGAGACCGCCACTTGCTGCTCCGACAGAACCACGCCGGCGGTCGCCGCCGTCGTTCCATCGAGTCGCACTTGGCCCAGGTTCATCAGCCCAGCCAGACGATTCTGCCAATGTCCGAGCGAGCCATTGAGTTGCAGCTTCAGTTGCTTCGGCTCGACGCCCCCTAACTCGATTGGGGCGATGGTCTCTAGCGATAGCAAGTCTTGGCCGGCAATCCAGCTGAAGGTCCCCGTTTCGACGACCGCATTGTCGCGAACGGTCGCGTTGAATTTGATTTCGGCGGCGGCGTCATTCCAAACGTCGACCCCATCGCGGATTGCCCGCATGTTGGCGCCGCGGAACGAACCCGCCAGCGAGGCGACGTTGGCGTTTTGCCGTTGAACTTGCACGTACCCATCCGCAGCGCCAGCGAGTTCGACGCCCAGATCAAGAAACTGGGCGAGTTCCGCCGACAGCTTCGCCAGGTCGATCATCATATGAATCTGGGCGCCGGTCGCGTCGCCGGTTCCGTCGGCGACCAGGAAGCTCGACTTCGCTTCGGCACGCTGCAGTTGCAGTCCCGACGGCCCCTGAACCAACGCCAAATCGACCGACAGCGGATCATCCCAGGCCACCGCCTGGCCCGACACAACCGCGCCGACATCGCTGACATTGCCAATCGCGGTGATCAACCCAGGTTGCTGCGGATCGTGCGACAGCTGGAACACGGCTTGGCCTGACTGAATCACCGCGTCTTCGCGCAGCCGCATCAGTTGAGGGAACTTAGCCGACATCTTTTCGAGATCGACCGTGCCTCCCACACGCCACGCTTGTTCGCTTGCGGCGACCGGCAGGGCGGTGAAGTCGGTCAACTGCGAGATCGGCACATCGCCGTCAGCGACGAAGTTGGCGCCAAAGTCGGTTGTAACGGCGACTTCTTCCGCTTGAAGGCGACCGCCGCCATGCAGCAGCTTCCCGCGAAAGGCGACTTGCCCATTGCTGACCGGTTTCGGCCCCAAAACCTGCGGCCAGGAAATGCCGCCGAAGACGGCCTGCATGTCGCCAGAGACCGTATTTCCTTCGGCCGATTGGGCAAGCCGCAGCTTGCCATCGAGTTTGCCTTGCGTGCGTAGTTCCGTTTCTAATCGGGTCGCGATCGCTTGCGCCAAACCAAGCGGCACATTGGTCGCAATCACGTCGACGACCGCTTCTTCCGCGGTTAGATTCCCCTGCGCTTGCAACTGTCCCGTTTGTTCAGCTTGTTTGACGGCGGTCTGCAGGGTGAAACCTTGCGCCAGCCCCCCTTCGGCAGTCGCGGTCGAATTGAAATCGGCAGCGAAATCGTCGAGCGACCACTGATCGTCCGACGTCGTTTCCCGAATCTCGATCGTCCCCTCGCGGATCGTCAGGTTCATCTTCGGCAGCGCGACCGGGTCGGTGGCCGCGGCGACTTCCTCTTCAACCGCTTCGTATTCCGCAGGCGGAAAGAGAATCGCTTCGATGTTGCTCGTACCAGGCGACACGACAATGTCGGCCGACGGCCGGAGAATCTCGACGACGCCCAGATCGCGCTGGCTCATCATCAAGCTCAGCAGCGACTTGCTGGTCTTCAGCTCTTCGATCGAAGCGACGACGTTCCCTTCGGTGTCGGCGAGGGTGACGTTGCGCAGCGTCGTGGCCGACATCCAGCCAAGCGATGCGCTGCCGACCGAAGCCTTGCCATTGATGTCGCCGGTCGCGGACGCAACGACAATGCCCAACAGCGGCGTCATGGCGATGATGCTCGGCAACAGGTAAAGTCCGGCCACCAGCAAGATCAGCGCAATCCACCGCCAGCTGCCGCCGCGGCTTTTGCGGGATCTTCGCCGCCGCGGTCGTGACCGACGATCGTCGTCGTCCTCATAGTCTCTGTCGCGCGATTTCCGTTTCAGCGCCATGACTTGCGTCCTGCGAGATATATCCGTCGATAAAAAAAGATCTAGGCGCTGGAACTTCTACCGAAATCCCCCCCACGACGCCAGAGCAAGCTGCACTTGCTAGCACTTCCAACTATTTCGCCGCGATTGGCCAGAATCGCTGAAGATTCGTCGCCGACCAGCCGGGGTTGGGTTTGACACCTGACGGCGATTTCTCTATTTACCTGCTTCCGGCCGTCGGCGCGACGCCGGCATTTTGTTCTCACCCGAACAAGCGAAACTGTGACACGACTTCACCTGCTTACTCCGCTCGGCCTTGCTTGCGCGCTGGTGCTTACTGGTTGCCGCACCGATCCGAACATGGAACTGCTGGAGCGCGATCTGCGCTACCTAGAGGACAAGGTCTACACGCTGCAGGACGTCGTCGAACAAAAGGACTCCGAGATCAACTCGATCCGCCGCGAGAACCAGACGCTCCGCAAGCGACTCGGTTTGCCCGACCTGAATGATGATTTCCAGTCGTATAACGACCTTCCCACCACCCCCGAGATGCTAGCAACCGGGCTGCAACCGGTGCATGCCGCGCCGCCGCTGCAAGCGCCGACGCTGGACTTGGGAATGGCGCTCGACGCCGAAGAGGCGGAGGTGATCGATCGTCACGTCACCGCCATCCACATCAACCCTCGCTTGACCGGCGGCTATGACTTTGACAAGCAGCCGGGCGACGAAGGGGTGATGGTCGTCATCGAACCTCGCAATCGCAACGGCCAGTACGTCGACGAGACCGGGCAGCTGTCGATCGTCGTGCTCGATCCGCAGAAAGAAGGCAAAGACGCGTATGTCGCCCGCTGGGACTTCGAGTCGTACGAAGCGCAAGAGAAGATGAAGCGGTCGCTGCTAGGGAAGGGGATTCATCTGCAATTGCCCTGGCCCGGCGGCTATCCCGAAAGCGAGACGCTGGTGCTATTCGTTCGCTACGAAACGCCGGATGGTCGCAAGATCGAGCAGAAGAAAGAAATCCGCGTCAAGTTGCCGCTGAAGATCTCGTCACGCTGGACGCCGGCGATGCAAGAGCTACAGCCGCGAATGACGCAGGCCCCGCGGGTCAATGTGCCGTCGACCTTGGATCTTTCGCCAGAAGAAGCGTCGGCCACACCGGCCGCTCGCACGGCGACGGCCCCCGAGTGGAAGCCGTATCGCTAAAGCGCGATGGCGAACGAGTCGCTCATCGCGCTGCGATTGAGTCCGTCAATGCTTAGGCGTCGGCAACGGTCACTTGGACCATCTTATCGCCTTGCTTGATCGCGTCGACCACGTCCTGGCCTTCGATCACTTTGCCGAAGACGGAGTGCTTGCCATCGAGCCAATCGGTCTTCACGTGGGTGATGAAGAACTGCGAGCCGTTGGTGTTGGGGCCCGAGTTCGCCATCGACAACACGCCAGGACCGTCATGCTTCAGGTCGGGGTGAAACTCGTCTTCAAACTTGTAGCCTGGGCCGCCGGTGCCGGTACCTTGCGGGCAGCCGGTTTGAACCATGAAGTCGTTGATGACGCGATGGAACTTCAGGCCGTTGTAGAAGCCGTCGCTGGCCAACTTCTCGAAGTTGGCGACCGTCTTCGGCGCCTTGTCGTCTTGCAACTGAATCTTGATCGTACCTTTGTCGGTCTCGATAGTGGCGACCTTCATCGGATCTCCTCTCGCTTGCGCTAATTAAGACGGGGTGCAGATTTGCATTCTCTATTTTACCGCCATATCGCTTCCCGCGTAACCAGTCGAAACCCCTCTCTAGCTCACGCGGCAGGCTAGTTTTACGGCTTAATCAGTTGCACGAAGAACCCCTCGTGGGCAAAGCGACGGAACCAGTCGGGCAGTTGGCGGGCGAGCGCATCAATGTCGTCGGTTTGCTGAGCCGCTTGTTCGATCGAATCACCGACCGTCTCTCCCTGCATCAGCGACTGCAGCAGCAGGAACTCGCCTTGCACGAGCGGAACCCGCCGCACCACATAGTCGCGCCGCGACAGCGCCAACCAAGTTGGCTTGGCCGCGGGAATCGACAACGGCTCGCCTGCGCGAAACGCCGTGAAGTAGTCGTTCACGGCAAAGCGATAGGCGTGCAAATTCAAACAAGGCGCCGCGATCAACCGACACTCGGGCCATTCGTCCAGCGCGACTCTCGCAAGGTCATCCGGCGAGATCACGCCGCTCTCTTCGGCGCCTGGCCCGTCAAACGTTTGTGCGACGTTCCATTCAAAGGACGCCAGGTCAATTAAAAAGTCAGCCCAGCCCGGTTCACCATCTTCCGTGGCTGGTCGCGTCGCATCGAGGTGCTCGACAAACCGATCGGCCAGTCGCGAAAGCGTATAGCTGGTCGACGGCCGCTTATCGAGATAATCGAGCGCGAACCCATCAAACAACTCTTGCCCGAGCGTCTCGACCAGCGCCGGAAACTGCTCGCGCATACACTCGACCAACCGGGCGAAGTAAGCGTTACCGTAGACCTGCAACCGCTGCAGACTGGTCCGCTTCTCGCTTGGCTCGATCACCTGTTCGATCTGCTCGCTCGAGACGTCGATCCACTGCCGCGCGGCGTCGGCGTCCACGCCGGTCGAAACTCCGCCGGGACACGAGATCACGCTCTGCATCCAGCGCTGCAGCTTCGCAAGTTGAACCGGCTCGCTCATTCGATCTCCGGCGCGACAAAGTGCAACGGATGCGGAGCATGAACTTCGCCGCTGGGCGCTTCGGCCGCCGCCGGCATCTCGCCCAACTGCGCGGTGATGTGCCCGCGGGCTTTTAGCACCTCGGCATGCAGCACGTCAAACGGCGGAATGTTGGCGTCCCATTCCAGCAACGTCGATGCACCGCCAGTCAATTCATAGGCCAGCCGATAGAGCTTCCAAACGGGATCAATCACCGCGGCGTCGTGCGTGTCGATGCAGTAGTCGCCCATGTTGGTGTGGCCGGCCAGATGGAACTGGACGACGCGCTCGTGCGGCACTCCGCGGATATACGTTTCGGGATCAAAGTCATGATTGACGCCGGAGACGTAGACGTTGTTCACGTCGAGTAACAAACCGCAATCGGCCTCATTGGCCATCGCCGAAAGGAACTCCCACTCGGTCATCGTCGACGACGCGAAGGTGACGTACGAACTAGGATCTTCCAGCACCAGCGGCCGCTCTAGGAACTCCTGCACCGTTTTGATCCGCTCAACAACATGAGCCAGCGACTCTTCGTTGTACGGAATCGGCAACAGGTCGTGCGAGTTGCGGCCGGCTACTCCGGTCCAGCAGAGATGGTCGGAGATCCAGCGAGCGTCGATGTCGCCCGACAGGCGTTTCAGCTTGGCCAGGTAGCCGAAGTCGAGCGGGTCGGTACTGCCGATCGACAGCGAGACCCCATGCATGACGATCGGATACCGCTCGGCAATTTGGTCGAGCACATACCGCGGTCGCCCTTGCGTATCGATGTAGTTTTCCGAGATGATCTCGAACCAATCGACCGCCGGCCAATGCTGCAGGATGTGGCCGAAGTGGGCGGCGCGGAGGCCGACGCCGAGTCCCAGGTTTGGATGGCCGAGCCGCGCGGCGGTCATGGCGTTCTCATCGTGATGCGTTTGCCCGGCGCGGAACATGTTCCCGAGACGGACGGGAATCAACTTGCCTAAAAGGCGGAACTACTCGGCCGGGGCCGGTTTGACCTCTTTGCCTGCGGCTTTCATCTCGGCTTCAAACTTTTCGCGAGCGCCTTGCCAGGCGCCTTCCATCAGCGGAATCGCGCAGCCACCTTTCCCTTTGCACTCGTTCGTGCCAACTTCCTGACCGCAGCCGCCTTGGCCCTTGCACTCGTTGTGACCGCCGCAGGCATGCGGCTCTAGTGACGAACAAGCGCCAGCGCCGGCACATTCGTTTTCGCCCCCTTTGCCTTTCCCTTTGCATTCGTTCAGCCCACGGCAAAGGTGGAATTCGGCCGGCTTGTCGGCAGCCGCCGCAGCGCCATCGCCAGCGGCGACGTCGGTTTTGGTCTCGCCGCAACCAAGCGAAACCCCACCAACCATTCCGCCCAGGGCGGCGGCCGAAAGGCGGTTGAAGTCGCGACGATCGAGTTGACGCTTGTTGTTGGTGCTCATGATTCCATGTTCCTGATGGGAGTAGAGAAGTTGTTCGTGGATAGGGGTTTCCTACCGTCCTGGCGCCACGTTGGCAAGTCTAGCGACCGCCCCCGAGGGACAGCTGTGGCGCACAGTACAAAGTTTCGGTTAAATTCAGGCGATTCCGTCGGTGGCCGCTCAAGTTCGAGTGTCTTCGGTCGGGCGGTTCAATTCTAATGAGGATCGTGCGAAGGATCGCTTTCGCTTCGCGTAAGGTTACCAGCTTTCCCAGCGGCAAGGGCCTGTGGAAGCTCGTTTCAGGCCAGTTCCCATGAATTCCATACCCCCACCATCGACGCCCGGTTCGACGCTGAGGTATCTCTATAACCTCTTTACCGACCTCTTCTTCGGACCGAATTTCCGCTTCAAAGATAACCTGTTGCAAGGGATCATCGTCGCGGCGTTCTTCGCGATGGGAGCCTCCTACGGCCTGTTGATCGCAGAAGACAAATACCAGGGATTTCTGATCGGCAGCCTGATCGGAATCGTCTCCGGGGCGCTGGGTAGTGGGTTCTCGCTGATGATCTTCCGCGGGCTACGGCACCTGCGGGGGCGTCATGATTAAATAATGAATTTTTCTGGGTGAAGTTCGGATTCGCGTTGGCTTGCCGTGGATCTGGCGGACAAGTGCGTGACTTTGGACGCCGATAAGCGCCGCTTGGCAGCTAACAGTTACCCACAATGCGCGGTTTCCCCAACTTTTGGTCTGTTCGGCGGCAGACCCCTACGCCCGTTGTGATGCAGTTTTAAGGGCAGTATAATCGCCTTCTTCTCATACTGGTTTCGTACACGATCAACGGGACCAGCGACGGATCAAAACTAGCGACGGACCCGCTGAAACAGCTTATACAGGCGGAGATCGAAACGTCCGCTTGAAGTCGATACATCACTAGAAGCGTTCGCGTCGCACGTGGTCAGACACCCCAGACCGCGGCGCAAGTTCAAGGAGAAATGACAGTGGCAGTTCGTGTTGCAATCAATGGTTTTGGACGCATCGGTCGTTTGACCTTCCGCAATCTCATCGCCCGTGGCGAAGAGTTCGAAGTGGTCGCGATCAACGATCTTACTGACAACAAGATGCTGGCGAACTTGCTGAAGTACGACAGCACGCACCGCCGCTTCCCGGGCACCGTCGAATACGACGCCGAAGGCCTGACCGTCAACGGCACGAAGATCAAGGTCTTCGAAGAACGTAATCCGGCCGCGCTGCCGTGGGGCGACATGGGCGTTGACGTCGTCGTCGAAAGCACCGGCGTCTTCACCTCGCGCAAGACCGACGCCAAGCCGGGTTACGACTCGCACCTGGACGCCGGCGCCAAGAAGGTCGTCCTCAGCGCTCCGGCCAAGGACGCTCCTGACTTGACCTGCGTGCTGGGCGTCAACGACAACGAACTGACCGCCGACATGAAGACGGTCTCCAACGCCAGCTGCACGACCAACTGCCTGGCTCCGGTCGCCAAGGTCCTGAACGACAAGTTCGGCCTGGTCAATGGCTTGATGACCACCATCCACGCCTACACCAACGACCAACAGGTCCTCGACCTGCCGCACGCCGACCCGTATCGCGCTCGCGCCGCGGCCCTCAACATCATTCCGACCTCGACCGGCGCCGCCAAAGCGGTCGGTCTGGTGATTCCGGCCCTGAAGGGCAAGCTGACCGGTATCTCGATGCGAGTTCCGGTTCCGACCGGCAGCGTCGTCGACCTGACCGCCAACCTCGAGAAGTCGGTCACTAAGGAAGAGATCAACGCCGCGATGAAGGAAGCCGCCGAAGGCCCGCTGAAGGGCATTCTGTGCTACACCGAAGATCCGATCGTCTCGACCGACATCATCGGCGACCCGCACAGCTCGATCTTCGCCGCGCCGCTGACCGACGTCATGAACGGCACCATGGTGAAGATCGTCTCGTGGTACGACAACGAAGCCGGCTACTCGGCTCGCGCCGCCGACCTGGTCGCCAAGTTGGGCAACATGTAATCGTTGCAACCGCGACGGAAACGTACAAAACCCTCGCTGCAGTCGCAGCGAGGGTTTTTTTGTGCGCACGTTCGAACTAATTTGGATATTACCTACTGGCGCTTCGTCACAGCCGGCGACGCCGGTAATCGCCCCTCCAATCGAACTCGGGCCAGGGAACGCACCCCCCGACCAGCCAGGAGTCTCCTCCTCATGCCGAAAACGACCCGCCGCACCGCCATCAAAGCGATGGCCGCCGGAACCGCCTTGATCAGCCTGCAAAAGTCGACCGCCCAGGCGCAAAACTCCGCCGCTAAGAAGTCGGTCAGCCGGCTCGAGAATCGCCACGACCGCGTCTGGCTGGGCGAAGAGTATTGGGCCAACCCGATGGAAGACTGGCGAATCGTCGACGGCGCCGCCGAGTGCCAATCGACCGGCGGGGATCGCAACGTCCACTTGCTCACCCATCAGCTGACCAACAATGGCGGCGCCTTCCAGATGTCGGTTCGCCTGCGTCAGGTCGCCATTAATCAAGAAGACGCTGGCGCCGGCTTCCGCATCGGCGTTCGTAGCGACATCAACGAGCACCGCAGCAACTGCTTTGCGAAGAACGGCATCAACGCCGGCATCATTGGCGATCAGCTCGTTCTGGCTGGCGCCAAAAAGCCGCTCTCGGGCAAGGTCGACGGCCAAGAGATCCAACTCAAACTCTCCGGCAAACCCTCCGGCAAAGGCTATCAACTGACGCTGGTCGCTTCGACGCCTGGCAGCGACAAGCCGCTCGCCACGCTCACCGAGACCGTCCCAGTCGGCGCCGTGCTCGGCAACGTCTCGATCGTCAGCAACTACAACAAGGCGCCTGCCAACAAGCGGGGCGCTCGCTATCGCTTTGAGGACTGGCAAGTCGCCGGCGACGCGCTGACCGAAACGACCGACAACAAATTCGGCCCGATCCTCTGGTCGATGTATTCGCTGAGCGACTCCCGCAGTGACGAAGGCTTCGTGCTGAAGCTGAGCGCCCTGACCGGCCCGCTCGGCAAAGACGATAACAAGCAAGTCGAACTGCTGGTCGAACAGGATGGCGATTGGAAGTCGCTCGGCATGGCCGAGCTCGATCCGGATGCCTGGGTCGCGACTTTCCGCGTTCCGAACTGGGACGAAAAGACCGCCACGCCGTTCAAGTTGGTCTATCGCGAAAGCCTGACCGATGGCGGCGTCAGCGAGTCGGATTGGACCGGTACCGTCCGGGCCAACCCGGTTGGTCGTCCGCTGCGGTTTGGAGCGCTGACCTGTCAAAACGATTACGCCTTTCCTTACGAGCCGGTCGCCAACAACCTGCTGGCGCTCGATCCCGACATTCTCTACTTCTCTGGCGATCAACTGTACGAGAACCATGGCGGTTACGGGCTGATTCGCGAACCGGCCGATCCGGCGATCCTCAACTACCTGCGGAAGTACTACCAACATGGTTGGTCGTTCCGCGAGCCGATGCGCGATCGGCCAACGCTCTGTCTGCCGGATGATCATGACGTCTTCCAGGGGAACATCTGGGGTGAAGGGGGTAAGGCGATGATCAGCGGCGATACCTCCAGCGCCGGCGGTTATCGCGAGCCCGCCAAGATGGTCAACGTCGTTCACAAGACCAACTGTGCCCATCATCCCGATCCGTACGATCCGGCGCCTTGTCTGCAAGACATCAGCGTCTACTACGGCGACGTCGTCTATGGCGGCGTCAGCTTCGCCGTGATCGCCGATCGCCAGTGGAAGACCGGCCCCGACCATGTCGATACCGGCGGCGGTCGTCCCGATCATGTGCCTGATCCCGAATTCGACACCTCGAAGCTCGACAAGCCGGGCCTGGTCTTGCTAGGCGAACGGCAAGAGGAGTTCCTGCAAAAATGGGTCGACGATTGGCGCGGGCACAACATGAAAGTAGTCCTCAGTCAAACGGTCTTCGCCGGCGTCGCCACGCATCATGGCGGCTTTGACGGCTACCTGAAGGCCGACCTCGACTGCGGCGGTTGGCCCCAAACGCCGCGTAACCGGGCGGTCAACATCCTCCGCAAGGCGATGCCGCTGCACATCAATGGCGACCAGCACCTGACGACGATGGTGCAGTACGGCGTCGACAAGCAACGCGACAGCTTTTGGTCGTTCTGCTCGCCGGCGATCGCCGTCGGCTATCCGCGGTGGTGGCGTCCCGACGAACTTGGCATGCCGCACGAAAACCGCCCCAAACATGGTTTGCCCAACACCGGCGAGTTCATCGACGGCCTCGGCAACAAGGCGTACGTCTACGCGGTCGGCAACCCGGAAGTCGCCAGCAAACGGAACCGCTACGAGCGGGCTCACCAAAAGGGAAGCGGTTTCGGCATCGTCACCATTGATACTGCAGCCAAGACCTACAAGATCGAGTCCTTCCGCTTCCTGGTCGACGCGACCGACGGCAAGCCCGAAAGCCAATTCCCCGGCTGGCCGATCACCCTGCAGCAAAAGGAAAACGGTGGCCAGAACGTGATTGGCTGACCAAAGCGGAAGTTATGCTACGCAACCTGCGCTGCGGACCAGTGGACCGGACCGTGGCGCATTTTTTTTTGACCTCGCGGGCTACGATCGGACTGGACCGCTCGCGCACGTTTTTTTCTTCAGCCCCAAAGGGGCGCCGCTAAAGTAGCCCTGGGTGTGTCGATCGATCCAATGCCTAAGCCCCACGGGACGATCTAACTGAAAGCACGCGGTCGCCGGACCAACTGGACTGGACCGTTTCCATTTTTTCGCGCCGCACGCGTTCCACCAGTTCGCCCCTTCAAGACTTGCCACGCTTAAATGTTCCCAGTCACAGGGGTTACGTCGCTGGCGCGACTTCATCCCGGACTGCTTTCGATTTTCCCACTGGGGCTAGGAACCGGACTGGACCGCCCGCGCACGTTTTTTTCATTGGCTCAAACGCCATGCTCAACCGCGAACATTCGTTCGCCCTCAAACGAACACTGGACCACTGCGCGATCTTTTTTTCGCCGTAGTGGACTGGACCGTAACGTTTTTTGAAGCGCGCTTCCTACCAATTCATTAGCACCCAAACGGAAAGTGGACTCGACCGCGCGTTTTTTTCCCGGATCCTAGTCTGAGGCGCGAGCCGAGGGAGACCGGATCGCGCCCCGCAGATAACTCCATTCCGATCTCGGCCAAAACCGAGGTGGACTCTTGCCGCAAATTTTCCACTGCGTTCCCTCCGCTCGCGATTTGGGCTACGATTGGACCATCCACAGCGCACGCTACGGCGAATCGACCACAATTCCGTGCGCTTTGTCAAGCAAATCGATTGTGGACAGAAGCGGCTGACTCGTGACTCTTGCCGCTTTTGGCTTTCCGCTTTCCTTCGGCTCGCGCCTCGGGCTAAGATCGCTAGGCCATATACGCCGTCGGATCTTCCAGCCCGTGCTTGGCGAACGCTTCTTTCCGTTCGGTACAGGCGCCGCACTTGCCGCAGTGCTCTTCCAAACCCTTGTAGCAGGTCCAGGTCAGATCGTACGGCACGCCAAGCTCGGCGCCGCGCTGGGCGATGTCTCCCTTGTCGATATCGACGAAGGGGCGCCACAGCTCGACCGGATTCCAGTCGCACAGTTGGGCCGCTTGGTCCATGGCGGTGGCGAACTCGGGCCGGCAGTCGGGATAGATCGCGTGGTCGCCGCTATGGGCGCCATAAGCGACGGCGACGCACTGCTGGCTGATCGCCCAGGCGATCGAGACCGACAGCAGGATCATGTTCCGGTTGGGGACGACCGTCAGCTTCATGTTCTCTTCAGCGTAGTGCCCTTCGGGAATCTCGATCTCTCGCCCGCTTAAGCTGTTAGCCCCAAACAGCGGATTGATCGCCGACAGATCGGCGACCATGTGCGGCACGTTCACCCCTGCACACAGCTTGCGGGCATACTCCAGCTCTTTCACATGCCGCTGCCCATAGTTGATCGAGATCGCGCAGACGTCGTGCCCGGCATCGAGCAAGTGGTAGAGGAGGGTTGCGGAGTCCATCCCTCCGGAAACGACGGCGACGACTTTTGGCATGGGGTTAGCGCTCTAGAGCGTGGCGGAACATGCGAGATTGTGGATACGCATTGTACTACAATCAGGCTCACCATGATGTTTCTTCGATCACCCCAACCTTGGAATCCAAGAATGGATCCGCTGCGAGTCTTGCAAGCCATCCTTTTTTGCAGCATCCCGATCGGACTGTTGGCGATTCTGGCGGCTTTGTATCGACTTCGCGTCACGGCGCAGTTGCTCGCGGCTCTCTGCATCCTGATCGGCGCCATGTTGACGCTGGGACTGGCGTTCCAGCTGATGTTTTCCGAAGGGGTCACTATCTTTGCCGTTTCGCTAGCGCCGGCGGCCCTGGGCGGCGTCGCGCTGGTGGTCGATCGCTATGCTCGCAATCGCCCTGCCTTGAAGCGGTTCCAGGTATCGATTCCACTTTTGCTGTACGGAACGCTGGTGATCGGCTGCTTCTTTGCGTTCGACAAGTTTTCGGAAGGGCTCAACCGCCGCGCACTTGACTTTCGTATGACGAAGATTCTGCAGATCAAGGAGATCGAAAACGTCGTCCCCATTGGCGCCGGCTATGGCGTCCCTTCCGACGTCGATGAGGTCGAGTTTTCGCTGGCGGGTCATCCTGACTCAAGAATGACCATGGGAGTGAGCCACTATTACGTTACCGACGACTACATCTATGGGCCATCGTCCCCAAATCGAATCCTACAGATTCGCGACCGGAAGGTTTTCGCCATGGTTGAGCACATCATCACAGACCCGCAGGGAAATCGCTGGAGGATGATTCTCAATGATAAACCTGGCTTGCGCTGCGATTTCAATGGCCGTTTGAACGAACTGATCCCGCTGGAGATCAAAAGCATCGACGCACTCGTGCAGCACTACGACGAGCTAGCCGATATCGTGGAAAAATGGCCAGGCCCCGACAATCCCGGCAAACATACCAATGTCGATGGTTCGACGATTACGTACTTGGTTGAGGAATCGCCCACCGCGAGCCACTAATCACGAACAGAGAACGCCCCTCTCGCCATGACCATCGAACAGGTCCATTTCGGCCTCTTTTACATCCTGTCGATTCCGCTGTGCTTGCTGGGCGTTTCGGCCGGACTGGCGGCGGTGGCGTATGCCTGTTGGGGGCGGTTTGAGCGGGCGAAGTGGCTGGGGAAAATGTGCGTCACGGTCGGCGGGGTCAGCGGGTTTTGGCTGGGCGCGGTCAGCGTGGGGCTCGAGTTTTCTTATCCGTGGATCTTCGCGATTCCAGCGCTGTTGGGAGGCGTTGCGCTTGCGCTTTCTTATCTCTATCGAAATTCGCCGCCCCTGGCGCGGTTTCAATTTACGATACCGATGTTGCTCTACGCGACGGTGCTGGCGGCGATTGTTGCATGCGGTGCGAAGCTCTGGCTGGTCGACGATACCGATTACACGCGGCGCAATGAAATCCGCGCGAATTTGGCGCGGATGAATTCGATCTCTGGCACGCGGGTGCTGGGACCCATTATCGGCCGATACGATGGAGAGGAGTACGTCCCTCATGAGATTGAATTCTCACTCTCCGGACGGCCCGATACTTTGGTGAAGATCTTTGCGGATGAGCGGTTGCGAACCTGCGACTCCGATGAACCGCTGCGGAAAGTCGTCCTGCATCAGGTTGGTCGCGTGCGGTTTCGGGCGACGGTCGACTCGAGCCAGATGGATTATCCTATCGAAGTGATGGGCATCAACGTTGGCCCGAACGGGTTGTTCGCGGATCAGTTTCCCTTTCCCTTGCGATCGATCGATGACTTTGTCGATCACTACGACGAACTGGTGAAGATTTTTGAGACCTGGCCGCGCGAAGATCAGCCTGGCAGATTTGCCTATGAAATCGATGGCGTTGAATACGGCGAAATCGAGTACTGGGCGACGGAAGAGCCGCTCGGCCGATAGTTGGGACAGGATCGAGCGCACAAAAAAACGAGGCCGCCCAAGTGGACGGCCTCGTTCGTATCTCTGGTCCTGCTGCAGCGATCATTCAACCGCCCCAGCGAGGCGACTAAACTTCTTTCGAGTCGATCCAGGTCATCAGCTTGCGGAGGCGCTTGCCGACTTGTTCGACCTGGTGGCTTTGTTCGTTGCGGCGGATCGCTTTGAAGCGAGGAGCGCCGGCGCGGTTTTCCAGGATCCAGTCGCGGGCAAAGGTGCCGTCTTGGATCTCGTTCAGAACGCGCTTCATTTCGGCCTTGGTTTCGGCGGTGATGATGCGCGGGCCGGTCGAGTAATCGCCGAACTCCGCGGTGTTCGAGATGCTGTAACGCATGTAGTTCAAACCGCCCTGGTAGAGCAGGTCGACGATCAGCTTCAGTTCGTGCATGCACTCGAAGTAGGCCATTTCTTCTTGGTAGCCCGCTTCGACCAGCGTTTCGAAACCGGCTTTGACGAGTTCGCTGACGCCGCCGCACAAGACGACCTGTTCGCCGAACAAGTCGGTTTCGGTCTCTTCGGCGAAGGTGGTTTCGATGACGCCGCCACGGGTGCCGCCGATCCCCTTGGCGTAGGCCAGGCCGATCTTGCGGGTTTCTTCGCTGGCGCCTTCGCCCAACGCGATCAGCGACGGAACGCCGCCGCCGGCGACGTATTCGCTACGCACCAGGTGGCCCGGGCCTTTCGGCGCGACCAGCAGGGTGTCGATTCCCTTCGGCGGCTCGATCTGGCCAAAGTGGAAGTTGAAACCGTGCGAGCACATCAGCACGTCGCCCGACTTCAGGTTGGGGGCGATGTGGGCCTTGTAGACGTCGCCTTGAACTTCGTCGGGAAGCAGGATGTTGATGACCTGGGCCTTCATGCAGGCGTCTTCAATCGACATCGGCTCGAAACCGTGCGATTTGGCCAGGTCGTAGTTGGCGCTTCCCGGACGCTGCCCGATTACGACGTTGCAGCCGCTATCGCGCAGGTTCTGGGCTTGGGCGTGTCCTTGCGACCCATAACCCAAAATAGCGATCGTCTTATCCTTCAAGACGGAAAGATCGGCATCGTTGTCGTAATAAATCTTGGCGGGCATGAAAAAAGTTCCTGTAACGCAACAAAACGGGTGTATGGAAAGCAGGCCGGGGCCATTGTCGCCCCAAGGCCTGCGAGCATGCGAAAGTGGAGCCAAAGCGCCGCACCATCAGCGGCGGCGAAATCCCCTTGGCTTAGTCGACCTTGGCGCCGCTGCGGACCATCGCGATGCGGCCGGTGCGGGCCAGCTCGGCAATGCCGAACGGACGCATGCAGTCGATAAAGGCGATGATCTTGTTTTCGGGGCCCGACATTTCGATCACGACGTCTTCAGCGCCGATGTCGACAATGCGGCCGCGGAAGATGTCGGACAATTCGCGAATTTCGCTTCGCTTGCCGCCAGAGGTCGAGACCTTGATCAGCATCAAGTCGCGTTCGACGAAGTCTTGCGAGCTGACGTCGTAAACGCGGACCACCGTGACGATCTTTTCGAGCTGCTTGCGAACTTGCTCTAGTACCTGATCATCGCCTACAACTACAAACGTCATCCGCGACAGGTTGGGTTCTTCAGTTTCCCCGACCGCAAGCGAATCGATATTGTAGCCACGCGAAGCCAGCATCCCCGAGATGTGCGCAAGCACCCCGGGCACGTTCTGGACGACCGCCGAAAGGACGTGTCGCATCAGTTTCTCCCAGTAGAGTCAGAATAAACCCGCATGATACTTGGCGTTATAAGCGGGAACAAGTAGACGAGACATCCCAAGAGCGGCAGGTTCGCCCTGGCGCAAGAGAAACGCGGAAACTTCATAACGCGTTTTCCTCCAATAACTTGCGTTTCCTCCTGACTTTCGAAAAACTGCCCTGAATGGATCGCCTGCGAGGCCCCAGGGGAGCCTGTTTTTTGGTTTCCCCGGAACTTCCATTACGTTAGCATGGGATTATTGGGCATTCCCCCCCGTTTGCCCCTCCCTACCACCCAACTTCCCGCCCAACGCGTCGCATGAACGTTGAGAGTCCACGAACGCCGCGGCCTATCGCCCGAAGTCGCTCGGTCGATCAGTGGCCCAACTGGCGGACGATGCCGGGCTGGATACGGGACCGCTTCATTCAGGTCGAGCAATTCGAAGAGCCGTCCCAAGGGTGGGAGATTGCCGAGGTCATCCTGGCCGAAGCCGTTTCTGGCGGCGAACCAAACGACTTCTACTATCTGTCGGTCGTGGTCGATACCGACGCCGAGCGCGATGTGGAGGTCGACTTCGGCCATGGCGCTTTCCGCCGACCCAGTCGCGCCGGCAACATGCTATTTGGCGACCAGACCTATGCCGACGGCTATCTCAAGGGCGCCGGGCCGTTCCACAACATTGCGTTTTACATCCGCAAACAGGCGTTTCACGATCGCCTATGCAACATCGTCGGCGACGACGTACCGCCGCTCGACGTCTTGCAAACCAAGTCGTTTCGCGACGATGGCCTGCAGACGATGCTCAAGTACCTGGTCAAGCAATGCCGTCATAACGACGCGCCGCTGGCGCGGTGGGACTCGGACGAAACGATCGACGGCATCTGCCGGCGACTGCTGCTGTTTGCGGGTCAAAAAGAGCCGGCGATCGGTCCCCAAGATCGCCTGCAGCCCGAAGGCGTGAAGCAGGTGCTGGAATATGTCGATGCGCATTTCACGCAAGATCTAACGCGTGATCAACTGGCGCAGATCGCCGGCGTCGCGCCGGGGCACTTCACCCGACTCTTCCGGCAAACGACCGGCGAAACGCCGAAGCGATATTTGCTGCAGTTGCGGATTGAGAAAGCGAAGCAGTTGCTACTTACCTCTTCGCAGCATCTGGGAATGGCGGCGATTGCGGCCGAGTGCGGTTTCTCTAGCGCATCGCACTTTGTGATGGAATTCCGGAAGCAGTTAGGCGTGACGCCGGACGTCTTTCGTCGCTACCACTAGCAGTCCGTTGATTTTCTCAACGGGCTGCTGGATCGCAGGGATGCGATCCCAAAATAGCGACGTAAGTCGTTATTTTGCGAGCCGCGAAGAGCGATGCTCTGAGCCTGGCGAGGTTGGAAAATGCCACGAGGGCATTTTCCAACAGGCAGCTAGCGGCCGCGGGCGCCTTCCGAGGCGACAACCGGCGCCCAACAAAGGCGCATCTGCCGGACAATTGATCGAGCGTCGCCAATCGCCTGCGCGCTTTTCTTGATATGCCCCCAGCGGCCGAGTTTCGATTCGCGTTGATTAGGAAGAACCCGTAGTCATCGTAAACTCTTTTCAAGACGGCACTTGCGGCACACCTTAGTCAAGCCGTCAAGCCTCTTGCGAGGGGGTGCAACGGGGGCAAGGCGCCACGCTTGCTACTTTTCCACCTCGAGACCCAACGATTGCCCATGCGATTCATCACCTTCATTGAACCAGCGGCAATCGAGATCGAGGTTCCATTTCGTCATCGCTTGTATTTGCAAAAGAGGAGTGGCCATGCGTCGTGCCGGATTTACGCTTGTCGAACTTTTAGTGGTGATCGCCATCATCGGCGTGTTGATCGCGCTGCTGCTACCAGCGGTGCAGCAAGCCCGCGAAGCCGCGCGGCGCATGAGTTGCCAAAACAACATGAAGCAGTTGGGCCTGGCGCTGCACAATTACCACGACACCTTCAAGGTGTTGCCGCGGGGCGGTCACCCCGACCTGCCGAACGGCCTGGACGCGTGCAGCCCGCATGTCGCCATCCTTCCATTTTTGGAAGGGAAGAACATCTATGACTTGTACAACTTCGACGAGTCGTGGGATCACAGCTCGAACCTGCAAGTCAAGAACATGATGCCTTCGGCGTACGCCTGTCCGTCGGGCCCCGGCGATGGCGAGACCTACGACTTTGAGAATTCCGACGGCGATATCGAACAGCGGAAAGCGACGAGCTATGTCTATGTGGGCGACGCCAGCGAACGCGTTGACGGCAGCTTCGTGAACTTTGGGCAAACGCTCGTCTCGTGCACGCCTCCGGATGGAAAGATCCGCTATCGCAAATTTCGGGACGCCCTCGACGGGCTCTCCAACTCGCTCTTTATGGTCGAAAGCGCCGGTCGCAGCCGATGGCTGATTGACGGCGAAGCGCAACCTGCCGATCGGTTGCCGGGTCGCGGCTACTATTGGGGCAATGAATGGGAGTGTTGGACCGGCCCCATCGCCCATACCGGCTTTGTCGCGACGGCCGTGACGACCGACCCGTCGACTGGCGAGAAGAACCTCTCGTTGTTCGTCGGCAGCCGACGCATGAACTTTTCCAACAGATATGGCCGCCCCTACTCGTTTCATCCCGGCGGTGTGATGTCGCTGTTTGCCGACGGTTCGGTTCACTTTCTGACGGAAAGCATGGACGTTTACACGTTGCAATACCTGGCGGCCTGTGACGACGGCCAAACGATCCCGGGAGAATTCTAAATGAGCGAGAAGTCCTTTCGTTCTCTGCGATTCCTAGCGGCATGGCAGAGCGTCGCGGTCATCGTCGCTTGTCTGGCCGGCTGCAGCAGTCAGCCTGATTGGCAAGCGGACGCCTATCCGACATCGGGTACCGTGCGAATTAACGGAGAAACGGCGATCAACGCTTTCGTGATGTTTCATTCGCTCGGGGGCGACGTCGACGTTCGCAAGTCGGAGCCCTGGGGCATCGTTGGCGCCGACGGCGTCTACCATGTCTCGACCTATGGCGATCAAGACGGCGCTCCGCTGGGGGAATACGCCGTGACGGTCACCTGGCCCAAGAACATGCGCGATCCGTACAGCAGCGATCGTATGAGCAACAAGTTCGCCTCGAAGGAGAAGGCGCCGTTGGTCGTGAACATCGCACCCGGCAGAAACGAACTGCCGCCCATCGAACTCAACGACGTCAAGCTGCGTTAGCAGGCAGTTAGAGCCGCATCTGACGTGCACCAAGTCGTCCCTGACGCCCTCACCGATTCGTGACGTCCTCCAGATCGTTTGCGAAACGGTGAGCGGCGTTTTTTCGTTTACGGTTCGTCGTCGGCGGAATCACTGCTGGGACGATGCCGACCGATCAAACGCGTCACGTCGGCCAACACCTGCGGCAGCGCCCAACCGCCGGGAGACGCTAGATAGCGCGACGTCCAAACCGGCTTGAACTTCGACTTGTAGGCCCGCAGCCCTTCGAAGCTGTAGAAATGGTCCCCATGCCGATAGACCAGGCCGGCCACTTTATTCCACATCGGGGCCAGCTTGCGGTCTTCGATGCCGGACAGCGGCGCCATGCCGAAGTTGAACCACTCGTACCCTTGCTCCTTGGCCCACAGCAGCAGCTCAATGAACAGGAAGTCCATCAGCCCTGGGATCGACGAGTCGTAACGCATCAGGTCGATCGACGCCTCTTCCTTCGGCTCGTTGGCCAGGACATTGGCGAAGGCGACGATCTTCTCAGCGTCCCGAATCACCGCGATGTCGAAGTGGCGCAGATACTCTTCCTCAAAGAAGGCGAGCGAGAACCCTTTCTCAGCCGAGTTCTTTTCGGCCAACCAACCGTCCGAGATCTCTCGCAGCCGCGGCATCAGTTCGGCCGTTTGATCGCGGGGGACGATCTCAAACGTGTAACCCGACTTCTGCAACTTGTTGCGGGTCGAGCGGAGACTCTTGAAGTGGTTGCCGGCGATCGAGTAGTCGCGAACCGGCACTCGGCCATCTTCTCCCAACTTCAGCAGCGTCAAACCTTGATCGAGATAAATCGACAGGCTCTCCGGCGCCACCTGGTAAAAGACGGGCCAGCCATGATAACGATCGCACAGCTCGCGAAACTTCCAGACCAGTTCCGACCATTGTTCGACCGGACCGACCGGGTCTCCCATCGCGACCCACGATCGCCGCTCGACGGCGTACATGATGAACGCCGTGTTGTCGTCGCTGAACAAAAAGCGTTTGTCTCCGAGCAGCGCCAAGGTCGACGAAACCCGCGGCGATTGGGAGACGATCGCCGCGACCGTCTCCAACTCAGCGGCGGTTGGCGGTTCGGTCCGTGGGCCTGGCGCCCGCGATAGCAACTTCCAAATGGCAAAGACCAGCACGACGACCGCCACGCCGACACTGGCCCGCAGGAAGCGCGATGCGTCGCCATGAAAGGTGAATTCCCACCACAGGTCGTTTTGGTAGTCGACGTGACGATAGCTGAAAAAGCCGAGCCACGTGGCGCTGACGAGCGCCAGCGCGAGCAGCGCCAGCCAACCAGGCGAAAATCGCTCATGCACCAGCGAGCCTTTGCGATAGAACTGATCGCGACAGGCGACCAGCGCGATCAGGACCAGCGACAACAGAATCGCCGCTTCGTAGTCCAAGCCTTTCAGCAGCGACGTGATGATGCCGGCGACCAGCAAGAAGGCGGCGCCCCACCAGGCCGAGTCGAGCTTCAATTGCAGACCCCGCGCGGTCAAAAGCAATGCCACGCCGGCAACGCTTCCCAAGAAGTGCGAAGCTTCGAGAAACGAGAGTGGAATGTAATGCTTCAGCGTCGTGATCCGCTCGCCAATGCCAGGCGTGTTGCCCGACAACAGCAGCACAACGCCGGCGATGAAGGCTGCAAACGCCAACAGCGTTGGCAATAGCGACGAGGCGATCTGCCACGCCTGACGCGCAACCGGATCAAAGTGATGCCGATGAGCCCGATACTCCTGGGCGCCCAAGAGCAAAATGGCGACAAACAGCGGCAGCAGGTAGTAAATCACGCGAAAGACGAGCAGCGCCGCGACCACGTCATCCTTGGCGGTCGATTCGGTCAGCGTCAGAATCACCAGTTCAAAGACGCCGACGCCGCCTGGCACGTGCGTCAGCACGACGGCGATTTGCGCCAGCAGGAAGACTCCCAAAAACTGCGGATAGCTCATCCCCACGTCCGGCGGCAACAACACGTATAAGCAGCCGCACGCGATCATGATGTCGGCGATGGCGATTCCCAACTGGCCGACGGCGATCCCTGGGCCAGGCAGGCGGATCTCGTGGCCGGCGATGGTGAACGGCTTCTTCCAGAGGAACGTCAGTCCCATGTAGACGACGGCGCTGGCGACCAGCAGCCATCCAAGTCCCGAGACCGACGTGATCGGCAAGTGCAAGTCAGGCGGCAGCGTGAACGGATCGAGAATGAATGCCAGGCCGCCGATCGCGAAGACGCCAATCCAGAAGGTTCCCCCGAGCATGATCGAAATCTGCAGCACTTCGACCGACGAGAGTCCTAGTACCGAGTAAGAGCGATAGCGGACCGGCACCCCGCCCAGCGTGGCGCCAAAGTTGTAGCTGGCGGCGAAGCCGGTAAACGAGGCGAACGCGACTCGCAACAGCGGCAGCTTCCGGGCGATCGCCTTGAGCGCCAGCAGATCGTACCCGACTAGCACGACGTAGTTCAAAATCATCAGCACGATGCTGAAGGCGATTTTCTGCGGCGGCATCGCGCTGAGACTCTCGCGGACGTCATGCCAGCGATAGTTACGAAGTTCATGCGCCAGCAGCCACGCGGCGGCGATAAAGATCAAAACCGCGAGAAAGGGAGACAATCGTGACAGAAGTCGTTTCATGGGGGAAGTTCTAACTTACGACGGGGCGCAACGCTACAAATCGCCAAGCGCAATTCTCGCGATTTCTATTCATAAATCGGGTTGCGACCGCCGAAGACTCGATTTTTTTGCGTCCCCCTGGGGCTGGGTGTATGATCATGCGAACCGGCGCCTGCCGGTCGACCGGTACTCCTCCCTTTTCGACCCTTTCTCAGCGAAATCTCGCATGCCTATCGAATTTGCCTGCCCGGTCTGCAGCAAACGGTTTAAAGTCGACGAAAAGCATGTCGGGCGTCAGACGAGCTGTCGCGCCTGCGGCGCCGCGATTACGGTCCCCGACCAGGGCGAAGCGGCCCTCTCTGGCGACACCACCGGCGGCAGTACGCTGTACGATCACTCTCAAAAAGAGCGTCGCGACCTTGGTATCTCGGTTGGCGACGAAGGGCTGATCGAATCGGTCTCGGAGCATATCGAACGGCATTTCGGCAAGGTCGACAACGTCTATCACGAGCTGATCTCGGAAGGGATCCATGTCGACATTCACGTGATCAATCCGACCGAAGAGCAGCCGTTCTACACGCTGGTCACGACCGGCATGTCCGAACTGCCGATGACGACGCCCCCTGGCGCCGAAGATCTGGCCTACGCCGAGTTGGTGTTATGTCTGCCGGCCGACTGGAAATTGTCGCAGGAGGACTTTGAAGACGAGTCGAGCTATTGGCCGATTCGCTGGATGAAGATACTGGCTCGTTTTCCGCACGATTACGAAACGTTCTTCACCCTTTCGCACACGATCCCCGGCGGCAATCCGCCCGAGGAATTTGATCCCAGCACGCCGATGGGCTGCTGGATGTTCGTCCCGCCGCTGATGTTTGAGGAAGAGTCGTGGGAGCTTCAGCACGAGGGACACACGATCAACTTCCTTTACATGCAGGCGCTGCATCTCGACGAGATGGAGTACAAGCTGAAGCAGGGATATGACGAAGCGGGGGATCGCCTGCTGAACACGTTCAACCTGTTGGAGCTGATGGACATGCAACGTCCCAGCTTCTGTCACTTCGAGACTTCCGGCGACGGTCCGCGACAGCGCAAACAACTCAACGTGCAGTGCGCTTGCGGCGAGAAGGTCGCGATCGCGACCGCCAAGGGAGGCAGTTCGATCCCTTGTCCCCAGTGCGGCAAAGCGGTTTACGTCCCCGTTTCCACCTTAGCGCAAACGGGCCAGCGCCCCGAAGGGGCGGCCGCCTCGCATCCGGCTGGCGTGCGGATCAACCATCTGCGGTACTTTCAGTTCTACCCGGTTGAGATCTTGTGGTGGGCGATTCCGTCGATCCCGTTGGCGCTACTTGGCCAAACGATCCATTGGGGATTTTACGTGCCGATCGTGATCATGATCGGACTGTTCGCGTTGCGTTGCCGGATTGTGTCGTCGTACTTTCGCGATGGAGACACCTGCCCCGGCGTGATCGTCTCGATGGAGCCGCCGCTATTGGCGGTGCTGACCAATGTCTCCGCCGACCCTTCGTTCGACGAGCCGATCATGGTGATTAAGGTCCAGGCGCATAAGCTGAAAACGGTCGGGGGCGAACCAGCCAAGGTGGGACAGCGGATCGTCTCGGCCGCTTTTTATGAAGAAGATGCGGCCGAAAAGTATCCGGCCGAACCCAAACGGTGGGGCGACTTCTTCCCGACCCCAATTGAATATGGCACGTCCGACCCCGCGGCGATCGACTATGTAAAGTCGCAAGTCTCCGACGAATCGTGGCGACAATTGAAAGATGGCCTGAAACAGGTTCCTCGCCCCTTCGCGCCAGGCATTTATGACATTCAGGTCTAACTGCCTGTTGAAGAATGCCCTCG
Organism: Blastopirellula retiformator; assembly: GCF_007859755.1. Classification (NCBI taxonomy): domain Bacteria; kingdom Pseudomonadati; phylum Planctomycetota; class Planctomycetia; order Pirellulales; family Pirellulaceae; genus Blastopirellula; species Blastopirellula retiformator. The sequence goes on from NZ_SJPF01000001.1 coordinate 51,481, forward strand.
TGGCATTTTCCAACCTCGCTAGGCTCAGAGCATCGCTCTTCGCGGCTCGCAAAATAACGACTTACGTCGCTATTTTGGAATCGCATCCCTGCGATCACGCAGTCCGTCGAGAAAATCAACGGACTGCTAACCAGCGAAATCCTTCTCTTCTCTCGTAGCCAGTATCGCAACCACTTTATGCCGATTCAGTTTCGCTGCGCCGTATGCAGCAAGAACTTCAAGGTTGACGAAAAGCATGTTGGGCGGAAGACGATCTGCAAAGGTTGCGGGACGATGTTCCTGGTCCCTCAGCCAGGCGAGCCGACGTCGATCGTCATCCCCAGCGAAGTCGATCTCAAGCCGCTCGTTCCGACGCTGCCGGCCGAGCCTCCCAAACGCGTGATCGATCGGGACGGGCGCCTCTTCGCCGCGATCAGCAGTCATGTCGAAAAGCACATCGGTTCGATTACTCGCATCTTCCGCGACTACGTCAGCGAGAAGAACCAGGTCGACATTCTGTGGGTCAAACCGACCCCCGTCGTCCCGTTCCATACGCTGGTGACCTGCGGCATGGCGGAAGCGCCGATGCCGGTTCCGCCGGAAGCGGAAGATCGCGCCTACGCTGAGATGCTCCTTTGCCTGCCGCAAAACTGGCCGATCGACGACGGCGCGCTCGCCAACGAGGCGATCTATTGGCCGCTCCGCTGGATGAAGCACATCGCCCGGCTGCCGCAAGAGAAGAAGACCTACATCGCCAAGTCGCACGTCCTGCCCAACGGCGTTCCGACGCGTCCCTTTCATACCAGCACGCCGATGTCGGCCTGGATGTTTATCCCGCCGCCGTTCGAGTCGGCCGAACTAAAACGGACGGCGGTCGGCGAGCGAACGGTCCATTTCATCGGGATGCAGGCGCTGCACATGAACGAACTCCGCTTCTTCTACCAACATGGCTACGCCGAGACGCTCCGCCGCCTACAGGCCGAATTCCCCGCTCGAACGCTACACAGCATGCGTCGCCCCAGTTTTTTGACGCCGGGCTAGTTTCCCCGCGCCGGAAAATCTCGGCTAAAATCGGGAATTCTCGATTTCGCAAGAACGATCAAGATCCCCCTTCGTCCGCTCTCTAAAATTCGCAGTCATGAACGCGACGCGCACACGATATGCCGAGAAGATCCTGAGGGTTCAGATCCTCATCCAAAACCACCTGGATGAAGATCTGTCGCTCGAAACGTTGGCCGATGCGGCAGGCTATTCGCCGTATCATTTCCACCGGGTCTTTCGCGGAATCGTGGGCGAGAGTGCGGATGACTACGTGCGCCGATTGCGAATGGAGCGGGCCGCTCAATCGCTACGGTATCGTCGTCGTTCGGTGCTCGAAGTCGCGCTCGACGCTGGATATGGGTCGCACGAGGCGTTTACTCGCGCATTCGTCCGCACTTTCGGCGTCACTCCGAGCGACTACCAGTCGCTGGAGCATCCACCAGCCGCGATCAAGGAGCACATCATGTCGACTGTCTCTTACGAAACGACCGACGTTCAAATCAAAACGCAGCCTTCGCGCCGCATGGCCTACATTCGGGTCGTCGGCAAATACGATTTCGAAACGCTCAATCCCGCCTTCGGGAAAGTCCTGCAGTTCGCCGGTCAGAACGGTCTGATCAACGAGAAGACCGAGTGCATGGGGGTCTATCACGACGATCCGCTCGTCACCGACGGCGGCAAACAGCGCAGCGACGTCGGCTTTACCGTCGACGAGAACTTCCAGCCGACCGGCGAGATCCAGGTGCAAACCATCCCCAGCGGCCGCTGCGCCGTGCTGCGTCACAAAGGGCACTACGACAGCCTGCATGGCGCCTACAACTGGCTCTTCTCGGTCTGGCTGCCCGACAGCGGCTACGAACCGGGCAACATCGCGGCGTACGAAATCTACGTCAACGACGCCAGCCAACTGCCGCCAGAAGAGTGGCTGACCGATATCTGCATTCCGCTGGCGTAAGGAAGGGGACAACCCAGTGGGCGCCGTTGACAAGTCTTCGTGGCAACGGCGCCCCTATTTCTTTTTTGTTCCTTCCTACCATGTCTCCGGCCGCGTTCTTCCCCGCGGCCTCCGTGTTCCCTTCTTCTATAACGGGGTCGAATTTCGAAGCTCATCGAACTTCCGCCGCGTCTGGCCTGTCTACCCCCGCATTGACCCGCCTCCGAATCTCTGGAAAATGTTGGGGTTCTTGAGGTTACATTCTCCGCTGTAGCGTCTGAAACATGCTCCGCGGCGGTTTTCGCCCCCCAATCAAGGCAATTTTCGATGGCTGCGCCCGCCAAACGCCCCTCCAAGTATCAAGTCTTCCTGCTGTGGTCGAACGATACGGTCAAGGAATGCCGCGAGGTGCGGAAGTTCTTCAAAGAATTCAACAAAACGGTCGCCAAACCCAACTATGGCGTCACGTTTGAAATCATCGACCACTGCTTCGATACCGACGATCAGGGGCATCCGGGCGCCGTGCCGTCGCGCGAGCTGCTGGAGAAAGCCCGTGAAACCCTCTGCCTGACGATTGGTCTGGGGTCGGACAACGAGGCGTCGCTGAACCCCTACACCCAAGAGACGGCCCAGCAAGAGCTGGATATCGTCCTGGAAAGCGCCAAGCAGACGCAACTGCTGCAGTGCGTGTGGTTTATGCGCAACGACCACAACGGCAATCGGGAAGACGTCGCCGGCGAAATGTACGATCTGCTCCGTCTGCCGGCCGGCCTGAAGCCCGACCAGGTCAAGCTGTTTGAGCCGACCGACGATTTCAAGGAAATGCTGGCCAGCGTCGTCACCAAGAAGCTGACCGCCAAGAATCGCCCCTGGACCGTAAGCGAAGACGAAGCGAACTTGTCGGCCCTGGAAGCGGCTCGCCGCCAGAAGATGCAGCAGCTGGTCGACCTGGGAATCGACCCGTGGGGCCAGCGATTTGACGATCACGTCGCGATCGCCGACGTCCGGACCAAGGAAGGCGAAATCACCGCCAAGACCGAAACGGTCGACGGCAAGGAATCGACCAACTACACCGGGCCGAAGGTTCGCATCGCTGGCCGCATCGTCCTGATGCGCTCGGCGGGCAAGCTGATCTTTGCCGACGTTCGCGACCGGACCGGGCAGATCCAGATCTTCATCGGCCAAAATCAGGTTGGCGAGCGGAACTGGAAAATCGCCCAGTGTCTTGACCTGGCCGACATCGTCGGGATCGACGGCGAGCTGAAGAAGACTAAGACGGGCGAACTGACCGTCTTTGTCGAAGAACTGCACTTCTTGACCAAGACCCTCGATCCGCCGCCGGAGAAGCACAAGGGCCTGACCGATCCGGAATTGCGTCAGCGGATGCGTTATCTCGACCTGGCGCACACCGACGGAGCGATCGAGCGGTTCGTCAAACGCATCGAGATCGTCAAGTCGGTCCGTCAGACGCTGTCCAACCAGGGCTTCCTGGAGATCGAAGGTCCGACGCTGCACGCCATCGCCGGCGGCGCCGCGGCTCGTCCGTTTATCACGCACCACAACGCGCTCGGCATGGAGCTATACATGCGGATCGCGCTCGAGCTGCACCTGAAGCGGCTGCTGGTGGGCGGCATGGAGCGGGTCTTTGAGCTGGGCCGCGTCTACCGCAACGAAGGGATCAGCCCCAAGCACAATCCCGAGTTTACGATGCTCGAGGTCTACCAGGCGTACGGCAACTATCGTTCGATGATGGACCTGACCGAAGCGATCATCACCGACGCTATCAAAGCTATCGGTGAGAAGTTCGAGCTGCCGTATGGCGAAACGCTGGTTAACTTCACCCCGCCGTTTGAGCGACGGACCTACGCCGAGTTGTTCCAAGAGTGCACCGGCATCGATCCGACCGACGACAACGCCGTGAAGCTGTACGCGGTCAACCTGGGTCTCGACACCGAAGGGAAGCACCCCGACGTCATCCGCAACGAGATCTTTGAAGAGAAGGTCGAGGATTCGCTGCAGGGGCCGATCTTTGTGATCGATTATCCTGCTAGCATTTGCCCTCTGACCAAGCGTAAGCCCGACAACCCGGCGGTCGCCGAGCGGTTCGAGCTTTTCATCAACGGCATGGAAGTGGCCAACGCCTACACCGAGCTGAACGACCCTGATTTGCAGGACCAACTGTTCCGCACCCAGCTGGAAGGGCAGCCGGAAGAAGACTCGATGGCCAAGATGGACCATGACTTCATCCGGGCGCTGCGCAACGGCATGCCGCCGGCTGGGGGTCTCGGAATTGGCATTGACCGGTTGGTCATGTTACTTACTAATACGCAGACGATTCGCGAGATCATTCTATTCCCCCTCCTGCGGCACGAAACGTCGCAAGAATAGAGCTTGCCGATAGATCCACGCCGGCACGGAAGCCGTCGTAGTCGATAAAGCCGAAGGATTGGCGATGTATAAGCTGTTACTCTGCCTGCGCTATCTGCGAACTCGCTATATTGCGCTCGCTTCGATCATCAGCGTCACGCTCGGCGTGGCGACCATGATCGTCGTTAACTCCGTCATGTCGGGCTTCGCGCACGAGATGCACTCGCGCCTGCATGGCATCCTGTCGGACGTGGTGCTGGAAAGCCACAGCCTGAACGGCTTCTACCACTGGGAAGAAGAGCTGGCCAAGGTCCAGGAAGTCGCTGGCGACGACATCGAAGCGGTCACCGCCACCGTCCATGTGCCGGCGATGCTCAGCATCAAGATCCGCGATCAGTGGATGCCGCGGCACGTGACGCTGGTCGGCATTGATCCCGCTTCGTACGCTAAAGTGAGCGACTTTACGCAGTACCTGAAGCATCCGGCCAACCGGAAGAACGTCAACTTCGACCTGAAAGAGTCCGGCTACGAAGCGGAAGAAGGTTCTCCCTTGCGCGAAGCTGGCTGGGGACATCGCCGCGGTAAAGTGATGTACGAGCGCGAACTGGAAATGCAGCTGATGCAGTTCCGGCAGTTTGAAGAAACCGGCCGCTGGCCCGATCAAGATTTGCTGAAACAAAAACGGATGATGCAACCGGCGCCGATCGCGCTGGTCGATCACGAGGAAGACGTCCTCGAGCAAACGATCGTTCCGCCGTTCGCCTCCGATCCTGACGCTCCGCCGCTGCCGGGCGCCCGGCCCGAAGAGCTGAACAAGATGGCCAACGCCGAGCTGTACGACGAAAACAAGAAGGGCGCCGACCCGTTCTCTTCGCGGCGCGGTTTGCCGGCCGAATCGACCTACGATCCGCTCACCCACCAGGCGACCGGCTTGATCCTAGGGATCGCCATCGGCAGCGTCCGCGATCGCGACAAAGTGACTGGCGAAGTGAAGGACTTTTTCATGGTCCTGCCGGGCGACGACGTCAAACTGACGTTCCCGACTGCGGAGAATCCGCCGAAAGCGATGAACGCCACGTTCACCGTCACCGACTTTTACGAAAGCAAGATGAGCGAATACGACGCCGCGTTCGCCTTCATGCCGCTCGACCAACTGCAGCGACTGCGCGGCATGATTCATCCTGAACAAGGGACCGCGATCTCTTCGATTCAGATCAAGCTGAAAGAGGGCGCCAACCTGCAGGAAGTGACCGATCGGTTGCGAGCCGCGTTTCCGCCTGCCACTTCGCCGTATCGCATTCAATCGTGGCGCGACCTGCAAGGTCCGCTGCTGTCGGCGGTCGAAATGGAAAAGACGATTCTGAACATCCTGTTGTTTTTGATCATCGGCGTCGCCGGCTTCGGCATCCTGGCGACCTTCTACATGATCGTCGTCGAGAAGACCAAAGACATCGGCATCTTGAAATCGCTGGGCGCCTCTGGCGGCGGCATCATGAGCATCTTCCTGGGCTACGGTTTGTCGCTCGGGATCGTCGGCTCCGGAGTCGGCATGGTGCTGGGCCTGTTGTTCGTCATCAACATCAATCGGGTCGCCGCGGTGATCGAATGGATTACCGGCCGCGAAGTGTTTGACCCCACGGTTTATTACTTCCGCGAAATCCCGACGATCATCGAACCTTGGAGCATTGTCTGGGTCGTCGCAGGCGCGATGCTGATCGCCGTTTTGGCGAGCGTTTTGCCGGCGATGCGAGCCGCGCGACTTCACCCAGTAGAGGCACTTCGCTATGAGTAACGCAGAACCGCAAGGCTTGTCCGCCCTCGAAATCCGTCTGCAGCGCGAAAGCGTGCTTCCTGATCACGAAGCCCGGCGCCATGGCGTCACTGGTCCGCACATTGCGGCCAGCAAGTTCACGCCGCCGGCCGCCGCGCCGGAAGCGAAGAGCGAGAAGCCGGCCAAGAAAAAGAAGAAGCCGTTGCTGGAAACGAAGAACCTGCACAAGAGCTACCGCAAAGGTCGGCTGACGATCCCGGTCTTGCGGGGCGTCGACTTTGCGGCCGAAGAAGGCAAAATCACCACCATCATCGGGCAAAGCGGCAGCGGCAAGAGCACGCTGTTGCACCTGATGGGGACGCTCGACTCGCCCGACTCCGGCGAGATCAACTTCGCCAACACGCGAATCGACAAACTGAACATCCGCCAGCGCGACGCACTACGTAGCCGCGCGTTTGGCATGATCTTCCAGTTCTATCACTTGCTGCCGGAACTGACGACGCTCGAAAACGTCCTGACGCCGATCATGATCTCGCACGGGATGTGGCGGTATTGGGCGGCCCGCAAGAAGTTCCGCAAGCGGGCTGAAGAGCTGCTCGAAATGGTCGGCCTGGGCCACCGCGTCACGCACAAACCGCGCGAACTTTCCGGCGGCGAAATGCAGCGGACCGCGATTGCCCGAGCGCTGATCGCGCAGCCGCGGATCTTGCTGGCTGACGAACCGACCGGCAACCTCGACGAGCAAACCGGCGGCGAGATCATGGACATCCTGAAGCGGCTCAACCGCGAACAGAATCTGACGATCGTCATGGTCACCCACGACAATGCGATCGCCGAGCAAGGCCACGAAACCATCCGCCTAACCGGCGGCCGGGTCGAAAAGACGTAGGCTGCAACGCTCGCTCTCCCTGGCGCCTGGCGCCATGCTCTTATCGCGTCTTCGCGAGAAGAGCATGGCCTACCGATTGGCGACTTGCTCTCCCAGCAGTGGCACACGTTTTATAGAACTTCTGCGAAGCTCTCTGCCGAAATTCGCGAATTTCTCGCGTAATTGCTCTGGATGCTGGCGCCCCCCGTTTGCTACTCTCCCGCGCGATTACCTCATAGTTTCTCGCTCACTGCACACAGCAAGGAGGCTGCGATGCGTGCCCTGGCACTCTCGGTTTTGGCGTTTCTCTTCGGATTGATCTTTTCCGGAGGCTGCAATGTCGAACAACTCGAAAAACTAGCCGCCGAAGTCGCCCAACATCAGCAGAACCAACAAGCCGGGTCGACCGCCGGCGATAGCGGCGGCGCCCTCGCCGCGCCGTCGGGCGATACGATCCGGATCGCCTCGTACAACATCCAGGTCTTCGGCCAATCGAAGATGGATAAGCCCGACGTGATGCAGGTGCTGACCGAGATCGTTCGCAAGTTCGACCTGGTCGCCGTGCAAGAGCTGCGGAGCAAAGAACAGGACGTCATTCCTCGCTTTCTGCAGATGATCAACGCCAACGGGGGCAACTACGACGCGATCGTCGGACCGCGCCTCGGCCGCACCAGCAGCAAAGAACAATACGTATTCATCTACGACAAGAACCGAATCGCGATCGAACCGAGCTCGGTCTATACGATCAACGACCCCAGCGACCTGTTGCATCGCGAACCGCTGGTCGCCACTTTTCGCGCGATCGGCGGCGATCAATCGCGCACTCCGTTCCGCTTCACCTTGATCAACATGCACACCGACCCGGATGAAACCGACGAAGAGCTCGACGCCTTGGGCGAAGTCTATCAACTGGTTCGCTACAGCGGCAACGAAGATGACGTGATCCTGCTGGGCGACTTGAACGTCAGCTACAAGAAGCTGGGCGCGCTCGGCCAGATCCCCGGCATCACCTACACGGTGGCGGACGAAGCGACCAACACGCTTCGCAAATCAAGCTACGACAACCTCGTCTTCCTGGCGGCCGACACGCAAGAGTTCACCGGCCGCGCCGCCGTGTACGACACGCAAAAAGAGTTCGGCCTGACGCTCGATCAGGCAATGGACGTTTCGGACCACTTGCCGGTCTGGGGCGAGTTCTCCGCCTACGAATCCGGCCCCTCGGCCGTCGCGTCGGGCGCCGGAGCGCCAGTTCGCTAACGACGTTGGCAAGAATAGTAGCCCGAAGCGCGAGCAAGGGAAATGCGTCGGGCTACTTCAAGAAAGGAATGTGGCGTCGCTTGGTTAATAGTCTTGCGGCCGCTACTGGCGAGTGTTTTTCTTCCTACCGCTTTCAGCTTTCCGCTATCCGCTTTTCTTGTCGACCCCATTTCCCTCGCTCGCGCGTCGGGCTACTATTTGCCCCTACACCAGCGGCAACAGCGTTGCGAAGGCGAGCGTTGACAGGAAGCTGACGCCCCCCAATACCAACAGCAGCAGCGTCCACGACTTCAGCGCTTCGACTTCGGTCAGACCGCTCATTTTCGCGAAGACCCAGAACCCGCTGTCATTCATCCACGATCCCATCAGCGAGCCGCTGCCGATCGCGGCGGCCAAATAGACCGGGTGGCAGCCGAGCGTTTCCGGCGTCGCCAGTCCTCCCAGCATCGCAGCGCCGGTGATCATCGCCACCGTGCTCGAGCCTTGGGCGATCTTCAAGACCGAGGCGATTGAGAAGCCAAGCAGCAAAATCATCACGGCGCTACCGCCGCCATTGCCGACGCTAAACAGCTCGCGAATCGCCGGGCCGACGTTGGCGGCTCCCAGCATCGCGCCGAACGCGCCGCCGGCACAGGTGATCAAGATAATCACGCCGCCGCTCATCAGCGCCACTTCGACCGACTGGGCCAGTTCTTTCAGCGACAACTTCCGCGAAGAGACCAGCGTCGCCATCGCAATCACCGCCGATAGCAGCAGCGCAAAGTTAGGATCGCCAAACGCCGCCGACCAGTTGGCCGCTTTTCGGGCGTCCGTTTCCCAGACATGCGGCTCGATCAAGTCGTCGCCGTAGGTCGCTTCGAGCACTTGGCGATTCATCCGCTCGGCGTCGACCGGTTTCATGCGGGTGTTGTCGCCGTTCACCTTCTTGACCAGCGCCGGCGGCATCTTGCCAGGCAAGTCGACCCCCAGCGGCTTGTGCGTTAGCACGAACTGATTCAAGCCGGAAACGAGCGCTTGCTGATCATCAGCCGACAGCGAACCGTCTTTCAGCAGCAGATCAGCGATCTCGGCCCGGCGTTCTTTCTGGAAATCGCTTTCCTGAATCGCGGCGACCATCCGCTTGCCAAGCGTATCCTCTTCGCCGCTATTTTCGGCCTTTACCTGGTTGCGGAGCTTCTCCCAGTCGACCTCTTCCACCTTCAGCTGTGCGGCACGCTGACCATCGGCGATGGTCGTCAGCACGGTATTGGTAGAGATTAACAAGACCGGTAACAGCACCGGCAGCAGCGAAACGAAGAGGCTCGGCAGCTGGTCGTCGGGCAGTTCTTCCGGCTCTGGCTCGGCGCTGATCGGCCGCATCGGCAACGGCATCCAACGATTCATGAACATGGAAAAGAGGAGCCCGGCGATTGCGCCCGGCAAGGCGACGCCGGCGCCAACCAGGATCATCATCCCTTTGTCGACGCCCAGTTGGTCCGCGACCACCAGCGGACCTGGCGTCGGCGGCACGAGCGTGTGCGTAATCGCGCCACCGGTGGCGATCGCCATCACATACAGCAGATAGTTTTTGGAGGTTCGGCGGAACAGAGATCGGGCCAGCGGCACCAGCAGGTAAAAGACGGTGTCAAAGAAGACCGGCACCGCCAGGATAAAACCGCTTCCCATTAGCGCGGCCGGCGCTCGCTTTTCGCCGCAGATCCCCATCATCCAGCGGACGACGCGATCGGCCGCGCCGCTATCGAGCATGCACTTGCCGATGATCGCCGCCAGGGCGATCACAATGCCAACGCCCCCTGCCATGCCGCCGAAGGCCCCGGCGACTCGGCTGAATTTGTCTTGTATGCTGCCGTCCGCCATCAAGCTGACCGCCATCGCCGCGACCAACATCGCGATGAAAGCGTTGGTTCGCAGGAAGATGATCAGCCCCAACACCGTGGCCATACCGACGCCCAAACAGAGCAGGGCGTAGTTCACTTCATCAGGGGTCATGGGCGGGCGTCTCTAGCGGCGTTTTCAGAGAAGTGGGGTAATTTTCCGTGGCGCGGGGAAGTATGAGAATGCCACAACGAGGCCCGAATATCAAGGGTTACGCTGGGAAATAGGGAGCCAAATCCGGCAAGAGCCGCTGCAGCCACGTTGATTGGGGGCAACAAGGGGGACGATCGGGGCGCTAAGCGGCGCTGACCCATTTGAGCCACCTCTCGCCGCCCAATTGCTTCGTATCCTAAGCCCGCAGATTCTTGGGAAATCGGCGCGACTCGGCTGCTCGCGTTGTTGGCCGCCACCCCGTTTATTCGGCCTCGATCGCCACCCAGCGTGCTAGCAACAACGCCGATCGGGCTTGGTTGTTTAGGGGCCGATCCGTTACATTGCCCTGCTATCAAATTCGGCTTCCCGGCTCCCGCGAAAGAAAGCATTCTCCATGAGCGTCACACTTGGCCAGCTGGCTACTCTCGTCGAAGGGAAGCTGCTGGGAGACGCACAACTCGACATCACCGGCGCCGCGATCATTCGCGATTCGCAGCCAGGCGAAATCACCCTGGCCGACCGTCCCGAATTGGCCAAAGAATTGGCTCGTTCGCAAGCCGCCGCCGTGATCACCAATGGCGAGTTCGCCCCAGCCGGCATGCCGGTCATTCTGGTCGAAGACGTCCACGTCGCGTTCGCCAAGGTGGTCGCGCTGTTCCGTCCCTCGCTGACCAAGATGACGCCCGGCGTTCACCCTTCGGCCGTCGTCGCCGAAAGCGCGACGATCGCCCCCGACGCATCGATCGGCCCGATGGTCATCATTGGCGAAGGAGTCACGATCGCAGCCGGCGCCATCATTCATAGCGGCGCCCAGATCAGCGCCGGTTGCTCGATCGGCGCCGGCACGACGATCTTCCCCGGCGTCGTCCTGTACGAAAACACCATCGTCGGCGCCGGCTGCATTTTGCACGCGGCGTCGATCCTGGGCGCGTATGGCTTTGGCTACGATTCTTCCAGCGGCAAGCATGTGCTCTCGGCGCAGCTGGGCAACGTTGTGCTGGGAGACAACGTCGAGATCGGCGCCGCCACCACGATCGACCGCGGCACCTACGGACCGACCGTGATCGGCGAAGGAACCAAAGTCGACAACCAGGTGATGATCGCTCACAACTGCCGGATCGGCCGCCACAACCTGATCTGCTCGCAGGTCGGCATCGCCGGCAGCACCAGCACCGGCGACTATGTCGTGATGGCGGGCCAGGTGGGCGTTCGCGACCATGTCCACATCGGCGACGGCGCGATTCTGGGCGCCAAGGCAGGCATCTCTTGCGACATCGGCGCCGGGCAAAATGTGATTGGCGCTCCGGCAATCTCCGCCAAAGAAAAGAAGCTGGAACTGGCGCTGGTCAGCAAGTTGCCCGAGATGCGCAAGCAGCTCAAAGCGCTGCTGACCCGGGTCGACCAACTCGAAAAAGAAGAAGAGCTGCGCAAGACGGCCTAAGGAGTTCATCAGCAAGGACGCCATGAATTCTAACGCAACCACGCAACAGCCGCCGTTCGGTTTGCTCGCCGGATGGGGACGCCTGCCGATCGAAGTGGTAACCGCACTTACGCGGCGCGGCTACGCCGTGCACACGCTGCTGATCAAAGACCACGCCGATCCGATCCTGGCTGAGCTCTCGACTTCGCACGAGTGGATCGGGCTCGGGCAGCTCGGCAAGTGCGTTCGCTTCTATCACCGCAACCACGTGAAGACCGCCACGATGGTCGGCAAGGTTCACAAGGTGCGGCTGTTCGACCGGAACGTGCTGTGGAATCACTTTCCCGATTGGTATGGCGCCTGGACTTTCGCGCCCCACTTCCTGCTGGGAACGAAAGACCGCAAAGACGACACGCTGCTGGGCGGCATTTGCCGCGCGTTCTTGAAGAAAGGAATCGAGTTCGTGCCTGCGACCGACTACGCTCCTGATCTGCTGGTCCAATTCGGACACCTGGCGGGCAAACCGTTAAGCAAAAAACAGTTGGCCGACGTTGAGTACGGCTGGCGATTGGCCAAAACGATCGGCCAATTCGACACCGGCCAAAGCGTCGCGATCAAAGGTCAAACCGCGCTGGCGCTGGAAGCGGTCGAAGGGACCGACGAGTGCATCCGCCGCGCCGGTCAGCTCTGCCGATCCGGCGGGTTCACCATCGTCAAGGTCGCCAAGCCGCAACAAGATATGCGGTTCGACGTGCCGACTATCGGCGTCGGCACGATCGAAACAATGAAGGCCTCGGGCGCGGTAGCGCTCGTGATCGAAGCGGACAAGACGATCATCGTCGATCGCGAAGAAGTGCTCGCCAAAGCGAACGAGCTGGGCATCGCGGTACTGGCCGCCACCGGCGGCCGGCTGGGCGAAGTGCTGACCGACGAAGACGCCGTCGCGGCGTAACGATCCGGGTAGGGCAGGCCGTGCCTGCCGACATGGATACGTTTGCGATTCCGGCAGGCACGGCCTGCCCTACGAAAAAGCGGCCGCAAATCTGGTTTGCGGCCGTGTTCAGTTGGTTTCTCTTTCGATAGCGATGAACGCATTCCCTCGGCTCGCGCCTCTGGCTACGATGCGTTCTCCGCTTTCGGCTTTCCGCTTTTCTTTATGGCGTGATGCAATAAAGCTTCGGCCCGGTGCGAATTAGCAACTTACCGGGCACCGCCGCATAGCCGTACAGGACCGGTCCCGAAGAACCTGGCGGACCGCGGCGACCACCTTCTTTCCCTTCGGCGGCTGGCGCTGCGGCGGGTTGTTCCGCTTCCGGATCCCATAGCATGTTCTCGGCCAGCACTTCCCATTTGGGGCCCGCTTTCACGACGGTCGTTTTGCCATCTTTGCCGAAGAAGTAAACGCGATCGCCTACCCCCAGCGAAGTCGCCCAGCACGATTGCGACAGGCGCTCGGTGAAGAGGGTCTCGCCGCTTTCGACATCGACGCCAAACACGACGCCGCTCTTGTTGACCCAATAGGCGACGCCGTTGTGCACGATCGGGGTGCTGAACGACGAAGACGCTTTCTCGTTTCGCCACAACACCTCAGCCGTCGCTCCGGCATCCGACTCACGGACGCGAACCGCCATGTTCGAGCGTTTGGCCCCGGCGCCAGACTCTTCGCCGCGACCGGCCGAAGCGCCCACCAAAAATACCCCATCGCCGTAGGGCATCGGCGTGTTGGTCGTGTTGCCGCCGAGATCGTCAATCGTCCACAGCTTCTTGCCATTGATCACGTCGTAACCATCGACCGTGCCGCTGCTGCTGACGATGGCTTGCGGACCACCAGGGGTCTGGATCACGCGGGGCGAGCTCCAGCTGATCTTGCTTTCGCGATCGGTCTTCCAGATCGCTTCGCCCGTCTTCTTGTCGAAGGCGACGATGTAGGAGGGGCCGTCATTCTCGACCAGCAAGATCACCGCGTCCTCGCTCAGAGCCGGCGAAGCGGCCAGGCCGTGGTTCGATTTCAGCTCGCCATACTCGGCGATCAGCGACTTGCTCCACAGCTGTTCGCCGTCGTGCGACAGGGTGATCATGTCGCCACTTTCAAAGAAGGCATAAACGCCCAACTGATCAACGGCCGGGGTCGGCGCCGCGCGGCTGACGTAGGTGCTGCTCTTGATCGGCAGCGACGACTTGAACTCCTTCTGCCACAGCTGTTTGCCGTCGGCCAGGTTCAAGCAAGTGACGATGTTCGACTCCTTGTTCGGGCCGTCAATCGAGGTGACGTAGACCTTGCCGTTCCAAACGATCGGGCTCGACTGTCCGTAACCTTTCAGGTCGGCGGTCCAGCCGATGTTACTGTCAGGCGACCATTTCAGCGGCAGTTGATCAGCGGCGGGAGCTTCGACTCCGGCGCCTTGAAACGCGGGCCAATTGTCGCTGCCGACCGCCATGGCGCTCAGCAGGACTAAACAGGAAACCGCATGCATATCGTTTCTCGCAGATAAAGGGAATTTGATTCGTAGGGAGGTCGAATTGACTACCAAGTTTACCTTGTTTTCAGCTGCGGTTGGTTAAATTCAACACGAACTACCTTCCGCTCTCCCTGATCCGAGGTCCGAATCGCGGTGTGGCTGACTGGCAAATCCCAGTCGCCGACCCGCTGCCAGCGGTTGTTCGACCGTCGCGCAGGCAGTTAGATTCCCCTCGGCGTCCCAGTTGCTGATGGTGAAGACTTGCGGAAGGTACTTGCCTTCCGGGTTCCGATAAACGTTGACCACGGTAATGGTGAACGAGCCGGTCGCCGAGCGGCGAATCACCTCGTGAATCACCCCATCTTTGACCCGCGACTGATTGGTCATCGCGCCGCCGCTCTTCTCGATCAGCTTGCCGAGCGCGTTGCCTTGGTCTTTCGGGTCGAACTCGGCTTCTTCGCCGGCTTCGTTCGCTTCGTCCCGAAAACGATGGGCGATCAGCGAGTTGAGCGCGCGGCCGATCGTCTTGTCTTCGGCCAGCGAAACGCCGGTGATTTCCATCTCGCCGTCAGCGCTGACATCGATCGCGCCGGTCTCGGTCTTGTCGTCGAGCGAGACGACCAGCTCGGCGGTAAAGCCAGGAATTCCATTCCAGACGATCCGGTTGTCGCGGGCATCCGCCATCATCTGGGCGGCGGTCATTTCGGTCGAAGTCGGCTCGGCGGCCGCCAGCGGAGCGGCGCACAACAGTAATAGGCAGCAGGCTCGGCGAATCATCAGCTAGGTTTCCTAAGGGAGGAAGTGGCGCGAATTTGGAGGGCGTCGAAGCATAGCTGGCGACAAATTCGGCTGGCGAGCTGACCACGCAACAAAATGAGACTGATTCTCGAAAGGCTATCCGCCGGCTGAGGAAGAGGCAAGCGGCCGCCGGCGGAAGTGGGCAGAATTCCCGAGAATCCGGGGAAACAGCGGGTTTCGGCGGCCGATTTTCCGAAATGGCCAATTGACGCCAAAAGCGGAACTGGTAAGCTAGACGAGTGAGATCAAATCTCAATAAGCCTTCGCCAGCAAGATTCCCGCCAGCCCGGCAACGATTCTCACAGCCGATTCCCATCCCCCCGCATTCCGCGATCTGGTCCAATAGGTTCCAGGCGCCGTGCTCCCAACCACTTGGCGAAGGAAACGTTTCATGTTGCATAAAATGACAACCGCGCTGACTGCGGCGCTGCTGATGGCGGCGATTGCCGGTCCGGCCCAAGCTCACTTTCTGTGGCTGGTCGAAAGCGACAACCCGAAGGTGCTGAACCTCTACTTCTCGGAAGGTCCCTACGCCGACGAGCCAGCGATCCTGAAGCGGGTTGAAGACGCCGTCGCCTTCAAAGTCTTTGACGACAAAGAGCCGGAAGAAATCAAATTCACCCTGGCCGACGAAGAGCTGAAGTCGGACGAACTGAAAGGGCGCGGCGATTCGCTGTTCGCACTCACCCGCACGCTGGGCGTGATGCAGCGCGGCGACGACAAGTTCCTGCTGCAGTACAACGCCAAGACGGGCCCGACGCTGGGCAAGTCGGCCTGGAAGCGCGACGCGTCGAAGTTGGTCTCGCTGGACGTCGTGCCGACGCTGAAGGATGGCGAAGGGGTACTGACGGTCACCTTTGCCGGCAAGCCGGTCGAAGGCGCCGAAGTGACGATCGATGGCGCCACTGACGAACCGGTGAAGGTCGAAACCGACGCCCAAGGGATCGCCAAGTTCGCCGCCGACAAGGCTGGCTTTTATGCGATTCGCGTGAAGTACGTCGAGAACAAATCAGGCGAAGCCAACGGCGACAAGTACGACAGCGTCCGTCACTACACCACGCTGACGCTGCCGGTCATCCCCAAGCTAAACGAGTCGATCAGCGCCTTCACCGATTTACCGGAAGCGGTCACCAGCTTTGGCGCCGCGATCGTCGGCGACGACGTCTACGTTTATGGCGGCCACTCCGGCGACGCCCATCACTACTACAACGAAGCGCAAAACGGCACGCTGCAAAAGTTGCCGCTGAAGAAAGACGCGAAGTGGGAAACGGTCGCCGAAGGCCCCCGTTTGCAAGGTCTGGCAATGGTCGCTCACGGCGACAAGCTGGTTCGCATCGGCGGCTTCACCGCGCTGAACAAAGAAGAGGAAGAAGGCCGCAACCTGGTCTCGCAGGCCGACGTCGCCGCTTTCGATCTGAAGACCGGCAAGTGGACCGAACTGCCGAAACTGCCGCAGCCGCGTTCGTCGTTTGACGCCGTGGTCGTCGGCGACGTGATCTATGTGATCGGCGGCTGGGCCCTGAATGGCGAAGACGAAGATTCGACCTGGCACAACACCGCCTATTCGCTCGACCTGAGCAAGCCGAACGCCCAGTGGACCGCGCTGCCCGAGCAGCCGTTCAAGCGTCGGGCCAACTCGGTCGGCGCCGCCAATGGCAAGATCTATTCGATCGGCGGTATGCAAGAGAAGGGTGGCCCGACCACCAAGGTCGCTGTCTACGATCCGGAAACCAAAACCTGGAGCGAAGGCCCCCAACTGCCCGGCGGCAACATGGACGGCTTCGGCACCTCGTCGTTCGCCCTGAACGGCAAGCTCTACGTCAGCACGATGAGCGGCCGTTTGGTTCGCCTGGCCGATGACGGTCAGTCGTGGGAAACGGTTGGCGGTCTGACCAACGAACGCTTCTTCCACCGCATGCTGCCGGTCGGCGACGATCAACTGATCCTGCTCGGCGGGGCCAGCATGATGATCGGCAAATTCAGCGAAGTCGATGTGGTGAACCTAAAGTAGTCGCTACGCAGCGAACTTCAAGAAACTCGAAACGCGAGCCGGATCCGGCTCGCGTTTTTTTGATGGGCGCCGTTGCCAAGAAGACATGTTCATCCGGCGAAGACGCCGCAAGAGCATGGCGCCAAAGGTCGATGTTCACTCGCTTTCGGCCACGGCGACGCGGCCGTTTAGCAGCGGTTTGAGGAATCGGCCGGTGTAGCTTTCTTCGACCACCGCCACTTCTTCGGGCGAGCCGGCGGCGATGATTTGGCCGCCGCCTGATCCACCTTCGGGGCCCAGATCGATGATCCAGTCGGCGCACTTGATGACGTCCAGATTGTGCTCGATCACCAGCACCGTGTTCCCCTTGTCGACCAAACGGTTCAGCACGTCGAGCAAGCGGCGGATATCCTCGAAGTGGAGACCAGTCGTCGGTTCGTCGAGCAGGTACAACGTCGAACCCGTATCGACCCGCGCCAGTTCGGTCGCCAGCTTGATCCGCTGCGCTTCGCCGCCCGAGAGGGTCGTCGAAGGTTGGCCGAGCGACAAGTAGCCGAGACCAACGTCGTCTAGACTTGCCAGCGTGCGGTGGATCATTGGGATGTTCTCGAAGAAGCTGACCGCGTCGCGGATCGGCATATCGAGAACTTCGGCAATCGACTTGTCTTTGTAGCGCACCCGCAGCGTCTGGCGATTGAACCGAGCGCCGCGGCAAGTCGCACAGGTAACGAACAGGTCAGGCAGGAAGTTCATCTCGATCTTCTGCAGACCTTGTCCCTGACAGGCTTCGCAGCGACCACCCTGGACATTGAAGCTGAAGCGGCTCGCTTTGTAGCCATACTGCTTCGCCTGGCGGGTGCCGGCGTAGACCTTGCGAATTTCGTCAAAGACGCCGGTGTAGGTCGCCGGGTTACTGCGCGGGGTGCGGCCGATCGGCGACTGGTCGATCGGGATCACCTTGTCGACATTCGCGGCGCCGCGGAGACTTTTGTGCGGGCCTGGCTTGGCGGTCGGCGTGTTCAACCGTTTGAGCAGCGCCGGAGCGAAGGTCTCGTTGATCAGCGAGCTTTTGCCCGATCCGCTGACGCCGGTAACGCAGACAAGCGCACCCAACGGAACCAGCACCGAGACGTCTTTCAAGTTGTTGGTCGTCACCCCTTCGATCGTGATCGAACGGGTCTTGGCGATCCGGCGGCGCTTCTCTGGAAGCTCAATCTTGCTCTTGCCCGACAGATACCGCCCGGTGATCGAGTCGGAAGTCGCTTCCACCTCTAGCGGCGTGCCATCGGCCATCACCTGACCGCCGTCGCCGCCGGCGCCCGGGCCGATGTCGATCAAACGATCGGCCATCCGCATCATCGCTTCGTCATGCTCGACCACCAGGACCGAATTCCCCTGATCGCGGAGATCGGTCAGCGAGCTGATCAGCCGCTCGTTATCGCGGGGATGCAGCCCGATCGACGGTTCGTCCAGGATATAGCAGACGCCAACCAAGCCTGACCCAATGCCGGTCGCCAGGCGCACGCGCTGCAGTTCGCCGCCGCTCAAGGTGTCGGCGGCGCGGTTGAGGGTCAGGTACTCGGCGCCGACTTTCTCGAGAAACTCGAGCCGCTTGATGATCTCGCGGACGATCGGTTCGGCGACCGGAAGCTCATGCTCGGGGAAGGTCAGCTGCTGGAAGAATTGGCGCGCCTCGGCGACGTTCATCGCCGTGATCTCGTGCACCGCCTTGTCGCCAATGCGGACGGCGGTCGCTTCCAGCCGCAACCGCGATCCCTTACAAGCGCTGCAGATCACTTCGGCCCGGAAGGCGGCCAGCTGATCGAGTCGCGCTTTGCGGGTGGTGGTGACGAACTCTTTCTCCAGCATCACCAAGATGCCGAGATACTTCTTCTCATCGCCGTGGAAGAGCTGCCGCAGCGTCTTCGGCGGGATCTCGGCAAGGGGAGTCGACGGCTCGACTTTGTGCTTCTTCAAAAACTCAACCGCCGCGGCGAGATGCTTCTTTTGCGTCGCCGCGGTCAGCGCCTTCCAGACGACAATCGCGTCTGATTCGACCGACAGCGACATGTCAGGGGCGACCAGTTCGGCGTCGAACTCTTCCTTGGCGCCCAAGCCTTCGCAGACCGGGCAAGCGCCATACGGACTGTTGAAGCTGAAGGTCCGCGGTTCGATATCGATGAAGCTGAGACCGCAGCTGGGGCAGGCGAGTTCGGTGTTGTAAACCTCATCGCGCCACGTTCCCTTGGGATGCTTGGCGTCGATGGCGTCGACGTCCAGATAACAGGCCAGCATTCGGCCTTCCCCCAGCTTTAGCGCCAGGGCGACCGATTCGCCCATCCGGTTCCGCAAACCTTCGCGGACGATGATCCGGTCGACGACGGCATCGATGCTGTGCGACTTCTTGGGATTGAGCTCCGGAATCTGATCGAGCTCGTAAACGTCGTCATCGACGCGAGCCCGCAACAAACCAGCCTTGCGAATCTTGTCGATCTCTTCGCGATGGGCGCCTTTCCGGCCGCGGACCATCGGCGCCAGGACCATCAGCTTCGTCTGGTCGGGCAGGGCGAGCAGGCGATCTTGAATCTGCTCCGGCGTTTGCTGTGAGATCGGGACGTCGCACTTCCAGCAATGCGGTTGCCCCAATCGCGCCATCAAGAGCCGTAGGTAGTCGTAAACCTCGGTCACCGTCGCGACGGTACTGCGGGGGTTCTGGCTGCCGGCACGTTGGTCGATGCAGATGGTCGGCTGCAAGCCTTCGATCAGGTCGACGTCGGGGCGTTCCATCTGATCGAGGAACTGCCGCGCATAAACCGAGAGGCTTTCGATATATTGCCGTTGGCCTTCGGCGAACAACGTATCGAGGGCGAGCGAACTCTTCCCGCTACCACTGGGGCCGGTGAAGACGACCAGCTGATTGCGAGGGATGTCGAGATCGACGTTTTTCAGATTGTGAACGCGGGCCCCACGAATTCGAATGAAGTCGGTAGGCGATTCCGGAAGCGTGTTTTCCTCGCGATGCACCACGTCAGCTTTCGAGAAGAGAGTCGAGTGCCGCCCCTATCGGCGACCAAAGTGCGGTTACGAATCTTTTCAGACTAACACGCCAGCCCCGTTCTCACAATCGGCGGCTGCCTTAAACAAGCACCACAGAGGGGAATGCAGGGCATATTGCGGGCAGTTTCCCACCAATTTGGCGATTCTTGTCAGAAATGGCTTTCGATATGGGTCGCTCGCGCAATTTAATTGGTAAACGGACCTCGATTTTGATCGATCAGCCGGCGCCAATCGGAGACAATCAACGGGTCTTCGCCCTCCCTTCCACCTTCCCGCCCGCTCGTTTTCTGGTGCTTTCAAATGATGCCGCGAACGATTTGCATCCGCTGGATTATTTCCTTGCCGTCGCTGCTGCTGAGTATCAGCATCGCTGCGGCGGAACAGCCGATCGACTTCAACCGCGATATTCGCCCGCTGTTGTCGGGCAACTGTTTCCACTGCCACGGGCCCGATGCGGAAACGCGCGAAGGGGGCCTGCGGCTCGATCAAAGGGAAGGAGCGACCAGCGAATCGGACAGCGGCCAGATCGCCGTCGTCCCCGGCAACCCGGAAGAAAGCGAACTGCTGGCCCGATTGACCGGCGATGAGTTCACGCGGATGCCGCCGCCCGAATCGGGCAAGCAGATGACTCCGGCCGAAGTGGAACTCTTCCGCCGCTGGATTGCCGAAGGCGCCCAGTACCGCCGCCACTGGTCGTTTGAGCCGCCCGTCCAAAGCGAGTTGCCAACGCCGCAGGGACTCAAGTGGGCCAACAACCCGATCGATCACTTTATCCTGAAAGAGCTGAACGCGCATCAGTTGCAACCGGCCGCTGAGGCCGATCGGGCGACGCTGATGCGACGGGTTTCGCTGGCGCTGACCGGCTTGCCGCCGACCGTCGCCGAAGTCGACGCGTTCGTCGCCGATACCGATCCCAACGCTTACGAGAAAGTGGTCGATCGTTTGCTGGCCGATCCCGCGTATGGCGAACGTTGGGCTCGGCCGTGGCTCGATATCGCTCGCTATGCCGACTCGGCCGGCTACGCCCAAGATCCGGAGCGGAGCATCTGGAAGTATCGCGACTGGCTGATCCAGGCACTCAACGCCAACCAGCCGTTTGATCAGTTCACCATCGATCAACTGGCCGGCGATATGTTGCCTTCGCCGACCGAAGACCAGCTGATCGCCACCGCTTTTCATCGTAACACGATGACCAACAGCGAAGGGGGAACCAACGACGAAGAGTTCCGCAGCGCCGCCGTTGTCGATCGGGTGAACACCACGATCCAGGCCTGGATGGGACTGACGATGGAATGCGCCCAATGCCACACGCACAAGTACGATCCGATCACGCAGCACGAATACTTTCAGTTCTTTGCGATCTTCAATCAATCGGCCGACGCCGACCGCGGTGATGAATCGCCGAATCAGGAAACCTGGACGCCCGAGCTGATGGCCCGCAAGTTGGCCCTGACCAAGAGTCTGGAGCATGCCAAGCAAGAGCTGGAAAAACTGAAGCAAGCGACTCCTTCACCGTCAGCGCCTCCCACCGGTCCGCTGGCGGCCCGGTATATTCGCGTCGAGAATCTGGGGGAAGGGAAGATCTTGTCGTTGGCCGAAGTGCAAGTGATCGTCGATGGCGAGAACATCGCGCCGCGCGGCGTCGCATCGCAGGCAAGCGTCGCTTACGATGGTCAGGCCAAGCTGGCGATCGACGGGATCACTGATGGGCACTACTTCAACGCGAAGAGCACGACCCACACCGCGACGCAAACCAATCCGTGGTGGGAACTCGATCTGAAAGAAGCGGTCGCGATCGAGAAGGTCGTGCTGTGGAATCGGACCGACGGCGATTTGTTCTCGCGACTGGCCCCGTATCGGGTTGTACTGCTTGACGCCGACCGCCAGCCGATCTGGGGACACGAAAGCGCAGCGCCGTTCGCCAGCTTCGTGGAATTCAACATTCCTAAAAATGGCGAGGACCTAGACGAGGCCTTCCTCGCGGCGATCGCCAAGGTTGCCGCGACCGAGAAACCGGAAATAGCGGCGAAAGAGAAACAGATCGAGAGCTTGAAGAAGCGGCTCGCCGCGGTTCGCCCGATCAAAACGCCGATCATGCAAGAGCTTCCGGCCGACAAACGTCGCAAAACGTTCATCCAGATTCGAGGCAACTACCAATCGCATGGCGATCAGGTCGAAGCCGGCGTCTTGACCGAGTTCCACCCGCTGCCGGAAGGCGCAACCGCCAATCGCTTGGGCGCGGCGCAGTGGCTGGTTGCCCGCGACAATCCGCTGACGGCCCGCGTGGCGGTCAATCGGTTGTGGGAACAACTCTTCGGCATTGGCCTGGTCGAAACGAGCGAAGACTTCGGATCGCAAGGAGAGCTACCGGTCAATCAGCCGCTGCTCGACTACCTGGCGGTCGACCTGATGGAACATGATTGGGACATCAAACGAACGCTGAAGCTGATCGTCGAGTCGGCCGCCTATCGTCAGGCGGCGATCGTCACGCCCCAGAAGCTAGAGATTGATCCCGGCAATCGGCTGGTCAGCCGTGGTCCGCGGTTCCGCTTGTCGGCCGAAATGGTTCGCGATTCGGCCCTGGCGGTCAGTGGATTGCTTAGTCGGAAAATGTACGGCCCGTCGGTTCGCCCGGTGCAGCCGAAGATGGGCATGAGCTCGGCGTTTGGCGGTTCGACCGACTGGGATCCGAGTCCCGGCGAAGACCGTTATCGTCGCGGCCTGTATACGAAGTGGCGGCGGACGACGCCCTATCCATCGATGATGGCGTTTGACGCGCCCAGTCGCGAAGTCTGCACGATTCGCCGCATCGCCACCAACACGCCGCTGCAAGCGCTGGTGACGCTGAACGATCCGGTCTATGTCGAAGCGGCGCAGGCGCTGGCTCGCCGCGTGGTCAAACAGGGGGGCGAAACGAACGACGACCGCATCGTGTACGCGTTTCGGCTTTGCCTTAGCCGGGCGCCCACCGCAGCCGAGCAAGCGCGGCTGCTAGAACTGTGGCAAGCGGCGCTCGCCCAGTATCAGGCTCAGCCCGAGATGGCCAAGACAATCGCGACCGATCCGCTGGGGCCGCTTCCCGAAGGCGCCGACGCCGCCGAGCTGGCTGCCTGGACGTTGGTCGGCAATGTGCTGATGAACCTGGACGAGTTTTTGTCGCGGTAGCCACTTTGCCGCGACACGTTCCAATTCCATATCCTTACCGCGAAGCCTGATCATGAATCCGCGACTTCAACAACTGCAATCGATCACGCGACGGCACTTCTTGGGCGCCTTGCAGATGGGAGTCGGCGGCTTGGCGCTTGGTTCGCTGCTGGCCGATAACGCCGCGGCGGACACGATTCAGGTCAATCCTTCGCAGCCGATGTCGCCCCGCAAATCGCACTACGCGGCCAAGGCGAAGTCGGTGATCTATCTTCACTTGGCTGGCTCGCCGCCCAATCTCGATCTGTTCGACTACAAGCCGGAACTGATCAAACGCACCGGCGAAGACTGCCCGGCGCAGTTCTTCGATGGCAAAGAGTTCGCGTTCACCAAAGGCACCCCGACGCTGCTCGGTACGCCCCACAAGTTTCGCCAGTGCGGCGAGTCGGGCGCCTGGCTGTCGGACGCGATGGTGCATCTCGAAGAAGTGGTCGACGACATCTGCTTCGTCAAGTCGATGAACACCGATCAGTTCAATCATGCCCCGGCCGAATTGTTGCTCTTCTCCGGTTCGCCGCGACTAGGTCGTCCGTCGATGGGATCATGGGTGACATACGGCCTGGGATCGGAAAATCAAAACCTGCCGGGCTTCGTCGTGTTGAACTCGGGCGGGTCGAATCCGAGCTCCGGCAAGAGCGCCTGGGGCAGCGGCTTTCTGCCTTCGGTCTTTCAAGGCGTGCAGTGCCGTTCCAAAGGGGACCCGGTGTTGTATCTCTCGAACCCCAAAGGAATGTCAAGCGACGTGCGGCGGATGTCGCTGGACGCGATTCGTGATCTCAACCAGGCGCAGGCCCATGTGCTGGGCGATCCCGAAACCGAAACGCGCATCGCGCAGTACGAACTCGCCTATCGCATGCAGGCCTCGGCGCCGGAAACGATGGACCTGTCGCAGGAAACGGCCGCGACCTTGGCCAGCTATGGCGCACAACCAGGGGACGGTAGCTTCGCCGCCAACTGCTTGCTTGCGCGTCGGCTGGTAGAGCAGGGGGTTCGCTTCGTGCAGCTGTTCGACTGGGGCTGGGACTTCCATGGCACCAGCGATGGCTTGGCGCTGGGAGACGGGTTGCGGAACAAATCGAAAGGAATGGATCAACCGGTCACGGCGCTGATCCAAGACTTGAAACAGCGCGGCATGCTGGACGATACGCTCGTCATTTGCGGCGGCGAATTTGGCCGCACGCCCTTCCGCGAAGGACGAACTGCTGCAAGTGCGAGACTCGGCCGCGATCACTATCCGGAGTGCTTTACGCTGATGATGGCAGGCGGCGGCGTGAAGCCGGGCATCTCGTACGGCGCGACTGACGAACTTAGTTTTGGAGTCACCGAGAACAAGGTCCATGTCCATGACCTGCAAGCGACGATCCTGCATCTGATGGGGATGGATCACTTGCGACTGACGTATCCGTTCGCTGGTCGCAACTTCCGGCTGACCGACGTTCATGGCGAAGTGGTGCCGGGGATCTTGGCTTAGTGCCGCGTTAGAGCGGTTTTCCTCCATCTGTATCGTTCTGGCTGGTTGCGGCCGTTTCCTGCGGCTCAAACGCCAGCAGAGCGGATAGGGCCACCGCGACGACCAACGGCAACAGCGTCAGCGGATGGATCGGCGGTTGGCGATCGGCAGGCGCCTCGACTTGCAACTCTTCGACCGGTTCCCAGCCGTCGACCGTATGACGCCACTCGATTGGTTCTGGCGACGCTTGGGCGGTTTCGGCTGGCGAATAGTCGGCCATCGGAATCACCGCAGAGGTCGCCAACCAAAAGGCGAGCGGCAGAGTTGCGATTAGCAAGATGGTGCGTAACAAAGCGGTTTTCCGCGATAACGGCAAGGATGCGATTGGGTTTGGTTGGTACCTGACCCTAAAAAGCAATCTCCGTGCCTAAATGCCCTTTGCCGACGTTAACTGCAAGTTGCGTAACGTCTTAGCGAATATCTTCGCATCCCTGCTGAGGCCGGCGGTCGCGTTTAGGCAACATGCATGTTTCCTGAAAGCGACGCGCCAGGTTCTGATTATAGCGACTGGCCGCCGAGGTTGCTCAAACTTGGTCCGTTTCGCGCTCGATGAATCTCCGGTAATCGATCTTCGGGAGTTTGCTTCGCTGGATCACGTAACCTACGTTTCGGGGTGGAACTCTCATTCGCGTCGTTCCGGCGGCTTGGGTTAGGAATTTCAGCACCGGGGTAGAGTGAAAAAAAATGACAGACTCTTCAAAGCAGCTCAAAGATTTGTTGGCGGGCGCACAGCTTCCGGCTTTGCCGCAAAGCGCGATCCGTCTCCTAGAACTCTCGCAAGATCCGGAGAACGGACCTGCGGAATTCGCCGTACCGATTGAATCCGATCCGGGTCTTACCGGCCAGGTGTTGCGATTCGTGAACTCGTCGTACTTTGGTTTCTCTCGCGAAATCTCCAGCGTGAAGCTGGCGATCACGCTGGTCGGGATTCGCACGATCAAAAACTTCGCGCTCTGGAGCGCCGTCTTCAGCTTGATGCCCAATCCGAAAAGTGGGCCGTTCGACCTGAAGAACCTGTGGCAAGACTCGCTGCGTCGCGGCCTGTTCGCTCGGGCGATGGGCAAGATCCTGGGCCTGAAAGACTCGGAAGATCTGTTCGCCGCCGCCTTGCTGCAAGACATGGCCGTGCCGCTGCTGGCGAAGGAATTGCCGGAGAAATACGCCGACCTGTTGATCAGCCGCGCCAGCGGCGAACACCGCCTGTCGGAGTTGGAACGGGAGAGATTCGGTTGGGACCATGCCGAAGCGGGTGGCGTTATCGCTCGCGGCTGGAGCCTGCCGGAAGAGTTCGCCCTGTTGATCGAAGCGCACACCGATATCGCCAACCTGGTCAACCAACCGGAAGAGCCAGGCAAGGTGTCTGTCGCCTTGTCGGCCTTGTTGCCGGCCAGCAATGACGACGCGTGGGCCGATCGCGACGCCTTCATCCAGTACTATGAACAATTGCGGGGGGATGGCCCCTCGATCGAAGAACTGCTGGCGCAGATCGACGTCGAATTCGAAGAATTCGCGCCGGTCCTGAAACTGTCGACCCCGGCCCAGTCGCTGGTCGACACGCTCCACCCGCAGCCGCAGGAACCGTCGCAGGCGTAGGAGAGCGACAGTTAATTGCAGATTTCTACCCAGTGCATAAGGCGCTGCGGGCGATTTTCGTCCGCGGCGTTTTTTTGCGCCTCTTCGCGACCATAGTGCTAGCGATCAGCGGGGGGTATTTCGACCACCGCCAAAGATTGCCAAATGCGTCGCTGCGGCATAAGTCGTTTAATCTGAACGCGATTGCACTTTTCGCCTCGTACTTGTGCGACAAGAATTTGGCGTCCGACTTGCCCGTCGGTAAAATTTTTTACAGTTCGGCGCTGGAACATGGCAGTCCCTCAGCGAACAATGGAAAAGCCATCCGAAACCAAACTGGGACGTCCCGATATGAACAGCCTGCAGGAAACGCGGCGTTTGCGTCGCATCCGCGAAGTCGAAGGTTACCTCGACCTGATCCTCTCGGCCTCCTCCCAATTGTCCGCCTCGATCGAAGCGAAGCGCCGCGTCGCGTTGCGAGCGATCTCGCTGCTGGACGAAATTGATCGGCTCGACGGAGCTTCCAGCGATACGCTCTACCTGCGCGGTCAAACGTACCGCACGCTCGACGAACACGACAAAGCGATCGATTGCCTCCGCCGCGTATGCGATGACGATCCGGCCGATGTGCATGTCTGGCTGGCGCTAGGTTGGTCGTACAAGCGACTCGGCCGCTTGGACCTGGCGATCGAAGCGCTGGAAGAGGCGATGTGCCAAGATCCGGCGCAGCCGATCATCCACTACAACTTGTCGTGCTATTGGGCGCTGGCGAAAAACGTGCGGCTGTCGCTGGAGTATCTGGCGCAGGCTTGCGAGATCAACTCCAGCTTTCGCGAACTGGTCGGCAACGAGCCTGACTTTGATGCGATCCGCCATGACCCCGAGTTTATCGGGCTGTTGAATCTAATCGCCTAGAGTTTCGTCCGTTGTAGGTTTTTGGTGCAGCGCTGGCCCAACAATGTGCTTGCAAGCTAAAGGTGGGTTACGCAGGCGCCGCTTAGCCTCGCCGACGCCAAATCTCGAACGTCGTTGGATAGTCGTTCTTCTCGTCTGCGGCAATTTCGGTCGCTTCCACCCGTTCCCACTCTTGCAGATCAAGGGCTGGAAAGAAGGCGTCGCCATCCTCAATTTGGATATGCACGCGCGTGAGATAGATCTGGTCGGCCAAGTCGATCGATTGCGCGTAGACCTCGCCACCACCGACGATGAACAATTCTCCGGCGGCGGATGGAACCTTCACCGCTTCCTCAATGCTGGAGGTAACGATGGCGCCTTCGACCTGGTAGCCTGCCTGACGTGAGACGATTACGGTTTGTCGGCCCGGCAGCAAACGTCCGATCGACTCATACGTCTTGCGGCCCATGACGATGATGTTGCCCATCGTCAGCTTTTTGAAACGCTGCAAGTCGCTCGACAGTCGCCAGGGCATGTCGCCGTCGCGGCCGATGACGCCATTTTCCGACGCCGCCACGATCAAAGAAATCGTCATACCGCCACCGGCGCCGAAATATGCGGGTGCGGGTCGTAGTTAACAAGCTCGAAGTCTTCAAAGTTGAACGCGAACAGATCGGTCACGTCGGGATTGATCCGCATTGTCGGCAACGGCCGGGGATCGCGCGAAAGTTGCAGTTGCGTCTGCTCCATGTGATTGGCGTAGAGATGGGCGTCGCCGAAGGTATGGACAAAGTCCCCTGGCTCGAGCCCGGTCACCTGGGCGATCATCATCGTCAGCAGCGCGTACGAAGCGATGTTGAACGGCACCCCCAAAAAGACGTCGGCGCTGCGCTGGTACAACTGGCACGACAGCTTCCCTTCGGCGACGTAAAACTGGAACAGCAGATGACAGGGGGGAAGCTTCATCTGCGGCACGTCGGCCACATTCCAGGCCGAAACGATCAACCGCCGCGAGTCGGGATTGGTCCGGATCTGTTCGACAAGGCTGCTGATCTGGTCGATGTGCCCGCCGCCGGAGGTCGGCCACGATCGCCACTGGTAGCCGTAGACCGGGCCGAGTTCGCCATTCTCGTCGGCCCACTCGTCCCAGATGGTGACTTTGTTCTCTCGCAGGTAGGCGACGTTGGTTTCGCCCTTGAGGAACCAGAGGAGTTCGTGAATGATCGATCGCAGATGCAGTTTTTTGGTCGTCACGGCCGGAAATCCGTCGGCCAGGCGAAACCGCATCTGATGCCCAAAGATGCTAAGCGTACCGGTACCGGTCCGGTCTTCCTTGCGGACTCCTTCGTCCAAGATACGCTGCATGAGATCAATATATTGTCGCATGCCAAGTATGATTGCCCAGCGGCGCAGTTTTCGCAAGTAGCGAACCGCTGCGGATCGCCGCGCAAGCGGGAGAACTACGTTTCGTGCCACATCAAATAGACGATTTTCTCCGCCGGGTCGTCCTCGTCGATCAGGACGTTCAGGCACTGGGCCTGGGGTAACTTGTACTGACCGGCTCGATACTTTTTGGGAGGAGCGGCAAAGAAGCCGCGAAAGTCGTCGATTCGCGAGGAATCGCTGCTCGACAATTCTTTCGGGTTGATCGGCGAGGCGGCGAAGAAACTCGCCAGATCGGCCGCCGGGATTTTCATTTTCAGCCAAATCGCCATGTCGATGCCATGCGACTCGCGCCATAAGAGCGGCGTCGAAGATGTGGGGATTTTCAGCTGGGCTGACTCTTCGAGAAGTCGGATCTTCTCAGGAGTCGGGGTCACGATCGAATCGAAGTCCAAACCGCATCCACTGATGGCGAGCCAAACGCCAACCAGCGTCGCCAAGGCGAACTTGCCATTCATCGATCGGTCTCCGCAAATCGTGCCGGGCCAAAGCGACGATGATTATAGCGGACCGCAATCGCCCAAACGACTATCTGCCTGTTGGAAAATGCCCTCGTGGCATTTTCCAACCTCGCCAGGCTCAGAGCATCGCTCTTCGCGGCTCGCAAAATAACGACTTACGTCGCTATTTTGGGATCGCATCGATGCGATCAAGCAGTCCGTCGAGAAAATCAACGGACTGCTATTCGCCAATCAACACGTCCGGCACGCCCAAGACGATCGCGCCGCCATGATCGGTTTCGTCTCCCATCCGAGCGGCCGGCATTTCTTCGAGCAGCACCGTCATCGAGCCGAGGATGATCGTTGCCGGAGGTCCGACGCAGACGCAGGTGTTGCTCATCTGGGCCGCCGGCAGTTCGGCGACCAAGACCGTCACGGCGCCAGGGCCGACGATCGGGCCGCCGACATGCGGCACCAGCACGTCGACCATCGGGCAGACTTGCATGAACGAGATGCAGGAGGCGGGTTGTCCCATCGGTTTAGCCCTCGCCCAACGGTTTGTCGCCGTTCCATTGCCAGTCGTCCCAGATCGCAGCGTCGCGGGGGGCCGACATCGGGGCGGCGGGCAACTTGCCAAACTTGTTCAGCAGTTCGTCTTTCAGCTGGTCGCCCCAACCCTTCGGCATCTTGACTTTGGCCAGCTTTGGCTTGACCGGCTTGGCGAGGATCTTCTTTTTGTCGGCTTCGCGCCGGGCTTTGGCTTCCTTCGCCTGCTTCACGAGCGCTTCGCGACGCGCCTTGCGCTGCGGCGCTTCGTCATTCAGCTTTTTCAGTTTCTCTTTGACCCGTTCTTTGCGCTCGTTCAAACTGTTGATCGCCGCCGGCACGGAGACTTCCGCTTCCTGGCGAGCTTCTCGCATCTTGGTCAGCAGATCCTCGAACAGATCGCGATGTTGTTGGTTGACAAGCCGCGACTGCGCATCGGCAATCTTGCCGATATAGGTGTCGACATCGCCCATCAGGTTTTGAAAGTCGCCCAAATCAAGGCTCATAGTTTTTACTCCTTGCGGTTGGAAATCGCCCTACGTCGCCGCCGCGTCGATCGCCAGGTTGTGTTGCCCGCGACTTACTTCCATCGCCAGACGCAGGAACTCCGGCTTCATACTTGTTTTCGCCTTCTGCCCACAGGCGGTAGCGGCTGATCGGACCGCCGTCGCGATCAGCGCAATCGGAACCTTAAGGCTGGGCTTCAACTGTGGACCGCCGGGCGGGGTGACGCTCTCGCCCGAGTGAAACAAGGCGTGGGCCAGCATTTTCAAATGAGGGGACACTTCTTTCCGTTTCGACATCGTGCGGCACTTCCACCGCAGGTCTTCATTCGGCTCCCGCAGGTAGCCAACCATCATCTGCAACAGCAGATCATCGTCATCGTTGACGTCAGGACGCAGCGACTCCCAGACGCACAACACGCCCCACCACAAGCGATCCATCGGCGCCAGGCAAGCCGACGCAAATTGCAGCGCGTCGTCATGCATCTCGCCATCGACCAGCGCCTTGAAAAAGCGGGCGCTCTCGGGCTCTTGGGCGAGCAACTTCTGGGCGGGCTCCGACAAGTCGCACAGCGCCGCCGCTTGACTCGCTTCTTTTCCGGTCATGTCGTCTCCTGCACCATTGCCGACCGTCGCGACCAGGGGGCCGGACCGTTCGCTAAACTTTGTCCCAATAGTAAGTAGCGGCGTTGTCGCTCGCGATAACCGAGCGACCCGCCATGGACCGAAGCCATGTATACGAGCGCCGCCACAAACCGCCGCGACATCTCAGGCGGCGCGACCACCAGTTGTCGCTCTGGCGGACTAACGCGACCGGCGGCGGCGTAGGTCGCCTGGTAAAGGCAGCCCCACAAACGGTTGCGTTTGACTTTTCGATCTTGGCGGCGAACCTCGATCAGTCCGGCATCGCTCGGTCGGGCGATCCACTGCACCACCGGCGCCAAGCGACTGGCTTGCTCCGCTTCGTCGGACCCGAGCGAATCGTGAATCGCCAAGACGCTCCACCACAATGCCCGGCGCACCGGCAGCGCAGCCGCCAAAAACTTGCGGGCGTCAGCGTCCAGGTCGGCCGTGAGCAGGCGGGCGAAATAATGTTCGGACGAAACCTGTGAAGTCAACTGACGCCGCGCAGCCAGCGACAGTCGCAACTTCATCCGCTGGCAAACAATCGCCGCAGCCGCATCACCGCGCAGCGGCGGCTGGACGACGCGCGGCGTCGGCGGAACGTGCTTGTGCGAGCCATCACAGCCGCATTTCTTCGCGGGTTGGGGAGCGTGCATTGTTCGCGTTTGAGGGCTAGTTGATGTTGACCAGGGCGCCTTCCATCGTGATCATCGCGTCGCCGGTCACTTCGATCGTCGGGGCTTCGAGCGAGATCGCCGCCGGCGTCACTTCCAGCGAACCGTCCGCCGCTTCCAGCACATGACCGGCCGGCGTGGCCGAGCGAATCGTGTCGGTGACCGTTTCGGTGATCCCCTCCGGCGTGATGCTGAGCGTGTTTTCCGCCACTTTGAAAATGATCGATTCGGGCGTCATCGTAATGCTGGCCCCTCCGGCCAACGGTCCGACGTTGATCGTGATCGACTCCGGCTCCATCTGCAGGCTGGCGCCAGCTTCCGGCACGCCGACGATCTGACGAATTTGCCCCACTTCGCCGGCCGAGACGCAGATGGTGCTTCCTGTGTCGGACCCCGAGACCGAGATCATCCCCAGTCCGCTGGTGAGTTGGACCTGGGTGGTGGCGAGAATGTTGACTTGTCCGTCCAGGCCGGTCGCGGCTAGGTCGACGCCATATCCTTTCGCTTCGACCAGGACGCCGCCGTAGGCGGTGGTCGTGTGGGAGCCCCAGAGGATGTGATTCTTGTTCATTGTCTTTCGCTTTCTCTCTAAACGCGTCGATGTTCGTCCTGAAAATCTTACCGCTGTACCTCAGCCCATCCGACAGGCATTCCATCTTGGCATCTCTTATTCGGGCCTCTCTTCTCCGGGCGCCTCATCTTCCTGACCACCGCCGGCTCCACCGCCATCGCCGTCGCTGTCGCCGCTATCACTATCACTATCACTATCGCTATCACCGCCGTCTCCACCGCCGCCGCCATCTCCACCGCCGCCGCCGTCTCCACCGCCGCCGCCGTCTCCACCGCCGCCGCCGTCTCCACCGCCGCCGCCATCTCCACCGCCGCCGCCATCTCCACCGCCGCCGCCATCTCCACCGCCGCCGCCATCTCCACCGCCGCCGCCGTCTCCACCGCCGCCGCCGTCTCCACCGCCGCCGCCATCTCCACCGCCGCCGCCCAGGTCACCCTCTCCGTTCGGCAATTGATTTCCCGGATCCTGCGGGTCGGCCTCAGCGACATTGCGGGCCGCGCCGCCAGCGTCGTTTCCTTCACGCCGGCCGGCGCCTTCAGCGCCGTCTTGGACCGGCGCCTCGACCCCGTTACCGCCAGCATTGGCGTTGGGCGCCTCTTGCCGAGGAACGACTTGGCCGGCATGGTCAACGTGATGCTCGGCCGCTTCGACCGGTGCGTTGACTTTTTCCAACGATACGATCACCGCGAGCATCCGCGACGTGACCATCGTCGCAATTCCCTCGAGTAAATGCGGCCCCCAATCGTCTTTCGGTTCGCTTCCGCTGGACTCGGAACTCGTGCCCTCGGTGGTGCTATCTTCACCGTCATGCTCTTCGCCGAACTCCGGATACTTCACATGAATCACCATCTGGTACGCAATCGTCGAGAGGACGTACAAGATGATCAGCGGGCGCAGCGCCGTCGGGATCGCTTCCGCCGACGGGGCCGGCAGATGGTTGGCGGCTTCGCCGGCTTGGGCGGCGGCGGCGGCTTCAAACTTTTTCGTAAAGATCGGCGCCCCGGAGTACTCGTATTTGTCGGCGCGCGAAAACTCTCCTAAAGGGCCTGCATAGGCGAGGTCATTCTTGCCGCCCAGAATGATTTCGTTCTCGCCCCATTGTCCACCCAATAGGCCCAAGAGAATGCCCATCGGCCGAGCGCCGACATTGGCGAAAAACGTGGGGTCGACGACCAGCGTCTGACGAGTGCCGAAGAACGCCTCGAGGTTCTGACCATAGATCGAGTCGACCCCGGTCCCCAAGGTGCATTCGTACTTGCCGCCGCCGAAGGCGAATAGATCTTTCGCCGTCGTTTCCAGCCAATTCTCAAATGACATTGCCGCTTCTTTCTCTCGCTATTGGTCGATGAACTAACCCGGCAATTGACCGCACAAGGCGTAATGCTTGGTGGGGGTGTAGTTGTAGCGATAGCTCTCGGTGTTATCGACCGCTTGTCGCTCGGAGTGAACCTGCAGGTACTGATGACCAGGGACGTCATGGAAGACGAGCGCGTTGAAGTTTTTCAGCGGGTCTCCCTGGAAGATGCATGACTTGATTCCGCCCTTCTGATTGTTCATCGGAAGTTCGAGCGGCGGCATGTTCTTCGAGTTGTAGACGCTGCCGACGACGATCGGCCGATCGATGTCGCCATCTTCAAACGCGACGATCACCTCGTGGCCAATTCGAGGCCAGAAGAAAGCGCCCCACCGCGGACCGGCCCAGACCTGGCCGACGCGAATCCAGCACGACGCGTTTTCATTCTCGATGTCGCTGCGGTCCCACGCAAATTTCACCTTGATCCGGCCATACTTGTCGATGAAGATCTCTTCCTTTTCCGGACCGACGACCCGGGCCGACTGCATGCCCTGGATCTTGGGACGCGGCGTGACCAACTGTGGGCGAAACTGTACCGATTTTGGTTGGCACAGCATCTGGTTTTCGTAGTGCAGGTCGGTACCAAGCGACGCGTCGTTGGTGCGATAGTTGACGTCTACCTTGGCGTCATGTTCGACTTCCAGCAGTTGATACTCGTCATCGGCGTTCGGATGACGCAGCAGCGTAAACAGATAGCCCGGCATCAAACGGGGAATGTCGCTGTTCCCCTGGCAGCGAACCGCCGTCGTCGCAATCCGCTGTGCGTCGATCTTGGCCGATTCGTCTCCGGCGCCCTGCGTCTTGCCGAGCTCGTCGCTTTGGTCGCCGCCGCCGCCATTGACGTCGTCAAACCAACCGGCATAGCCCGAATGGAAGACATACGACTCGCGACGCTCGTCCGGCAGATCGCTGACGGCATGCAAGTCATGCTCGGCCAGACCACAATTGACCGTTTTTACAATGTCGGCCGAGGCGTCCAGATCTTGACCAGTCATCTGGAACGCGATATCCCGCAGCGCCACCTTCTTGGTGGTGATCCGCTGCTCCCGTCGCCAGGTGTAGACCCGGTTCTCGGGGCGAACGCCGCCGATCACTTGTTCGTAGATCAGCGCACTGATGCCGTCGATCGACTTCTGCGTGACCGTCTGGTCGCACAGGATCATCGTGAGTTTATCGTTCTCGTGATGGAAATAGAAGTAGATGCCAACTTCTTCCATCAGGCGCATGGCGAAGTCGAGGTCCGACTCTTCGTACTGCACCAGGTAATCGCGATGGGGATAGTTCGTCTTCAGTAGAATGTCGACGTCGTAACCGGTGAATACCTCTTTCAGCACCTGCGGAACGGTCATCCGCTGGAAGATGCGGCAGTTGCGGGTCAGCCCCATCAGCCAATGCTTGGGCGCGAGGGTCGCTTCATATTGCGTGAATTGATCATCGCGGCTCACCTCGGCGAAGGAAGTGAAGATGCCGTGGAAGTATCGCGTCGTCAGCCCCGAAAAGTCGTCAAGCGACACCTTCGCCGGCTTGCCCAAGACCTTGGAGAAATCGATATCGCCGGTCGGGCTTCCCAGCAGCGTCAACTGAAATTCGTACAGTTGACTGACCGCTTCTCGACCGCGAAATGCGGAGATCGCCAGCGAAGTCGGCCCCAACGGAGTTTCGACGCGCAACGGGCGATTCGAGGCGTCAAAGAGTTCTGCGAGATCCACTGCGGACGTACCTCCGACCTAAAAACCGATTGCTAGCACGTCTTCTGCTTCGGCATTTGCCGCCCGATCCATTTGCACAACGTCGGGGAGGGGAGAAGAAAAACCTCGCTACCTGCGTAGTCCGTAACAACTCTATGGGTTAGCCGGCTGTAGCGATCCGGCGAGTTCCAAGCGAGACGACGACCGCGTCAATTGCAGCGATTGCCCACCAGTCAAAGCGTTACAAAAAGAATACCGGCAACTCACTTGCCCCGCTTTGATGTTGATGTAGAGTTGCATGGTTTTTTTCTGCAACATACCCTGAGGCGAAACGGCAACGTCATGACTCGAGGCCGCAATCACCAAGCGAGTTCCCACACCCCAGCTCGTGGGGAACATGCAGACCAGCAGCGTTGGCATACCTTCGACGCGCCGCGGCGAACCGATTGGAAACGGCTGCAACTCCCATTTTCGATCGCGTTTCTCTCGGTCTTGATCCTGGTGATCTTGTGGGCCAGCAGTTGGTTGCGCCCACCGCGCCCGACTCGATTCATCTTGGCTGGCGCCGGCTACGAGACGAACCTGTCCGTTCCGCACAACGCTCTCGGCTGGAATGTGCTGGTCGACTTGCAACAGGTTTCCAACGACGCCCAGACGCAGCGCTATTGGGGGCATCGTTTGCTACGTAGCGGCGACGGACCGCAGCGGATGCAGATTGGCTGGCGTCCGAAGTTTGACGATGTTGACGAAAACAACGTCGTGCTGATGCTGACCGGGCACGGCTTCATCGGCGAGAAAGGGCCGGCGTTGTTGCCGGAGGACGTCGATCTGTCGGAGCGGCCGCAAGCGATCAACATCTCGGACATCATCGCCGATCTGCAGAAACTGCCGGAGGCGACCAAAAAGCTGCTGATCATCGACAGCTGCCGCACGGTCGTTGCGCCGCGACTGGGTCTGCTGACCAACAACTTCTCCGATGCGATGCATGGCCTGGACGCCGAGATCCGTAAGGCGCCCAACTTGACCGTCGTCGTCGCCGCCGATGTCGATCAGCGCGGTTTTAACTATTACCAACAACATCGGACCGCGATGGGGCACTTCGTCATTGAAGGCCTCCGCGGCGCGATCACCGACAGCGATGATGACGGCCGAATCGACGCCGGCGAGCTGTTCGGCTACGTCGACCGCGAACTGATGCAGTTTGCGGCGGCCAACTACGATCGTCGTCAGAACGTCTTGATGCTGCCGCTGGGCGAAGAGGGAGAAAAGCGGGCCGACGCATTCGACTTGGGCGTGCTTCGCTCGGAATATACGCCTTCCAAGGCCCCCACGCCGCTGCCGGTCAGCGAATGGGAGTGGATGACCGAGTTTTGGCAGCAACAAACCGCTTTGGCGAAGGCCCAGCCCTCAGTCCTGCAATACGCGCCCCACATCTGGCGTCGCTATCAAGAGACAGTGCTGCGAATGGAATCGCTGTTGATCGCCGGCGACATCGCCAACGCTTCGCGGCTGCGCAGCTCGGCCTCGGAATTGATCAGCGCGCTGGAGAACGATCGGCAGTTGCCGCTGCAATCGCAAGACCTGTCGCTGTCGTGGCGAGCGGCCGCCGGTTGGCGGCAACCGTCGCAGGAAGCGGTCTCTTCGGCGGCGACCTTGTTGACCTCCACGGCCCCACAAGACGTTCGCGCCACCTACGACCAAGCGGCCCAACAACAAATCGCCCTTGGCGTTCCCGAGACTTCCTTCGCCGACGCGCTCCGCCGCGAATTGCTGCTGCGAGCGGCCGAAGACCCGATCCGCCAATTGCAAAAGAACTGGAAGGTAATCGGCTCGGTCGGTCAGTCGCACGAGACCGGTCCCACCGAGTTGGTCTTCGTCGATTTGCTTTGCCAGCAGATTGACATTGCCAAGCTGACCCCCGCCGACGCAGAAGCGATCGGCCACGCCATCAAGACGAACCTGCTGGCCGAACAGGCGGCGACTTCAACCGCGCTTTGGAGCGAGCCGTTCTCGTCGCAAGTTGACGCCGCCGACCTGGAGCGGCGATTGGGGCAAGATCTACTTTTTATCGACTCGGCGTCTCGCGCGAAATCGATCGCCCATATCGAAGCGGCCGAGAAGGCCTATACCGCCATCACCAACGACGTCGCCATTTTGGTGCGAGCGACGGAAGCTCGCAACATCGCCTTTTCCGAGCTCCCCTACTTCAACCTCTGGACGCTCGCCACTCCGCCGGAATCTGGCGGCGAAGGGATGAAGATCCAGGTGATGACGTTGTGGGAGTCGGCGCATGATCTCGATGACCAGCTGAACGGCGTCGTGTCCGCGCCCAAGATTACGGACGAGATGCTTTCAACCCTGGTTGGACAGACGACCAAAGTCGAGCAAGAGCGGCTGGCCCTGACCAAGCAGTTTGAGCAGGAACAATCTTCCGCGTTCGTCGCCGATCCGAGCGAGTCGCTGCGCCGTTTGAGCCAGGCGTTGTTAATGCCGGCCCAAGACGCCGAATCGCGACGAAAGCTGCTGATCGCCTGCATCGACGCAACCAGCGCCGAAGTAATCCGCGGCAACCAGCCCGCTCCGTCGGTCGTCCAGCAAGAGAAGTTCGCCAAGATCGACGCCGCCCGCGCCGGTCACCTGGTGCTGTCGCAGTTTGGCCACACCTGGTTTGATCAACTGAATGGTTCCCGCAATGACGCCTACATGGTCGCCAACCATCGCTTGGAGGTGTTTGGCGTCGAGCAGGTTTGGCGTCAAACGCTGGCCGAACTAGGCGCCGATTACGCCCAGAAATGGCGCGAACTGATCCAGTTGAACACCCGAATCGATCGCGACGACATGGACCTGGCGATGATTGATCGCGTCGCCTCGCAGTCGCGGATCATCCCGGCCGACGTCACCGCGGTCGACAACGACGCCCGCGACGCCCGCCACGCTACCTTGGCCGAAGCGGCGCTGTTGTTCGCCGGCCGAGCCTGGAACGAACACTGGGACGATCAAGGACAAACCCCGTACTACCTACGAGCCGCAAAGCTGCTGACGTCCGACGCGGTTCGCTTTGGACTGCATCCGAAAAAGATGTCGGAAGAAGCGGCGCCCTGGCAGAAGCCCGGCGACTTCGCCCTTACATCGACGCCGCTGCGGAACTGGACGACCGAAAGCAACGAGCGATACCACTTCGATTTGAAAATCGTCGGCGTCAATCCGCCGCATGGCATTCCCCGATTTGGGTTCACCACCAACGGGCTGCTGCATTTGGCGGTCGACGACGATGCGATGCGCGGTATTGAGTGGGCCGGCAACTCGCAGGGAGGGATCGACGTCCTGGTAGAGGCCGATCTGACCAAGATCGCCAGCGGCGACAAACCTGCCGAGTTGGACGCCATGGTCGACGGGTCGGTCTTCTTTCGCGGACATATCTCGACCGCCAATACCAAAGTGGTGATCCATCGCCGTCCGTCAAACCAACTAGTCAACAACCCGGCGCCTAATGCCGCCAACCTGGCGATCGTCGCTTCGCCGGAACTGC
This sequence comes from Blastopirellula retiformator, assembly GCF_007859755.1. Lineage (NCBI taxonomy): Bacteria > Pseudomonadati > Planctomycetota > Planctomycetia > Pirellulales > Pirellulaceae > Blastopirellula > Blastopirellula retiformator. Next base: position 90,002 of record NZ_SJPF01000001.1, read on the forward strand.
ATCAGCAATATGGATCGGGGGACGCTGCGATCACAATCGTGCTGGACGCCTCCGGCAGCATGGGAGCGCCCGCTGGACAGCCGTTCGGCCCGCAAACCAAGTATGCCGAAGCGGTTCGCGCACTCGACCGCCTGTTGGAGACGATTCCCAACGGCACGCAAGTCAGCGTCTGGACGTTCGGCGAAGCGATGGGATCGCAGAAGACCGTCGTCGAAGCGGAACGGACGATCGAGCAACTCGTTCCGCCGATCATCTGGAACAGCAAAGACAAGTCGCAATATCAGAAGCTGACCCATGCGATCGCCTATCCGCAGGTCGAACCCTGGAATGAGTCGCCAATCATGCGAACCATGATCGAAGCCAAGGCCGACTTGGCCGGCGTCAATGGTCCGCGGACGATGCTGGTGATCACCGACGGCGCCGACAACCGCTTCGCCAACGATTCGACCGTCAATCCGACCGGCAAGAGCGTCGCCGAGGCGTTGTTCGACATCTTCGACGGCAGCGGCATTTCGATTCAGGTGGTCGGCTTCAAGGTGGTCAGCGCCGAAGCGGCCCTGGCGCAAAAACAATTTGAACTAGTCGAACAGCTCTATCCGCCGGGCGGGTTCTACATGATCGACCGGGTCGAAGCGCTCGAAGCGCATCTGGCCAACGTGCTGAGCCGTCGGCTGACGTTCGTCACCGCCTCGCCGCAGCAGCGGCAGCCGGGTCCGGAACACCCGATTGGCGATATCGGCGGCGGGCAGATCTGGTTGACGCCAAATCTGAAACCAGGGCGTCTGGCGGTTGAAACGCCGGTCGATCCATCGCTGGCGCCGACGCTCAACCTACAGCGGGGCGACTTGATGCTGCTGCAACTGACGTCCCAAAAAGACAAGCTGTCGCTGCAGACGGCCGACTACCTGGGCCAACGTTTCCCCCATCGTCCTACGATGGAATCGTCGGGCTGGAAATCGGCGCTGCTGCAAAACCGCATTGACGGCAACCAACTGGAACTGACGCTCGGCATGCAGCAACAGGCGCTACAGTTGGGGGACCTGGCGGTAATCAAACCGGCGCGAATTTGGATTAGCGTCGGCCGCCCGGACGGGCAATACGCCGCATCGAGCGTTATTCGCCAGGAAGGCTTTCCGATGGCGACCTATGGCGTCACCGCCCCCGATTGGCCAATCACCGGAACCGTCGCGACTCCTTCGGTCGGCGTCTGGTGGACGGTTGAAGACGACAACGTCGGTTTCGTCTTGCGACAAACCACCGACTATTCGGCCTTAGAAGCGATTGAAGGTCAATCGGTCGAAACAGGCGCCGGGCAAGTGCGAATCTTAGGCGCCAACGTCGAGCAGGCGCAGTGCATGGGCCCGGACGGCCAACTGGCGACCGTTCGCCGGTTGGCGATCCGCACGCAAGCGGCCCCGGGTGAAATCGTCTGGTGCGAGCCGGTGGGATATCGTCCGGAAGGAAGCGAAATCAAAGCGTTCTGCGACATTGGGGCCGCGACTTCCTACTTCTGGCCGCTGCCGGAAGGGAACGTCGACAGCATCGTCGCCGGTCTCCGGGTCATCTCGCTGAAAGACTTTCGGCGGCATGCCGAGAACCGAGGCCAATACCTTCAATTCAACGAGTTGGCCGCCCCGGCGACGCGCGATTTCGCGCCTCGACCGGCGCTGCGACTGACCGGCGATGGCAACTAGCCCAAGGAGCATGACGCGTGAATCCATCGGCTGAAACTCCGCTGTGGCGACAATTTGATCTGCGTTCTCGTAGCGAAGCGACGAATCCGGGTACTCGGTTCTCGCAGCGAACCTTGATTGCGCTGGCGATCGCGCTAGGCTTGCTTGGCGCGATGGCAGGGGCGCTCGCATGGTTCCGCGCTCAGCCGCACACCCATTTTGTCGGCTGCATCGTGACGCGGTTCGGCCAGTTGGACGTTCAGGATCGGACCGCTCACGACGCCGATCTGCGAGCAATGATCGCGGCTGGCTACATTCACGACACCGGCAAGGCGTCGCGAGGCGTGATGCATCGCGGAGAACTGATCGAGCGTTTCCTCAACCTCCGCAAATCGGCCAAGAACGAAACGGTCGTCGTCTATCTCTCAAGCTACGCCACGCTGCAAGAGGATGGGGACGTTAGCCTAATTCCGAGCGACTGGGATTTGTCGGACGGCGGCGCCTCGCTGGCGCAGTTGATGTCGGCGCTGCGCGATTGCCCCGCCGAGCGGAAATTGCTGCTGCTCGACATTACTCCTTTTTCGCTCAGTAAGAACGAAGCGACCGGCGTGCCAACGGCGGCCCATAAGATCATCGAGCAGTTGAACGACCCGAATCTGGCGGTCCTGTTTAGTTGTTCGCCGGGGCAATTGCCGCAGCTAGACGAATCGCTGGGGCGTTCGTTGTTCGGCTACTACGTCGAGACCGGGCTGCATGGCGAAGCCGACGGCTGGGGCAGCTATGCCGATGGCCGCGTCATCGCCGAAGAACTAGGCGAATACGTCCGGGCTCGCACTATCGAAACCAGCCTGGCGACGACCGGCATCCTGCAGTCTCCTTACCTGGTCGGCTCGACGAATCGCGCGTGGGAGCTTTCGAGCGTTGGCGCCGAGCCGGTCGCTCCGCTGGTCGAAACCGAGCGTAAATATCCAGAATGGCTGACCAAGGCCTGGAACTCGCGCGATACGTTGCTGCAAGCGGGCAAGGATCGGTTCGCCCCTGGGGCGTTTGATCAGCTCGACCGCGTGCTGCTGCAATCCGAGCGACAGTGGCGACTGGGCGACGACTCCGACAGCTTGCAGCGCAACTTTGAACTGGCCAACCACTATCTCACGCGGCAGCTCGATAATTTCACCGCCGTACGGAAAGAGTTTCCCAACGTTTCGCTCTCCGACTATCGCCGCGAAGGCTTGACCGTTACGCCCGAGGTCGCCGCCGCGATCACCTCGTATTTCATGTCGCTGGACGATCTGGCGGCCCTGCCGACCGATCAGAAGATCGCCGCGGTCAAGAAGATGCAGACCGAGCTGCAAGCGAAGTTGAAATCGGCCAGCCGCATGGAAATCGCCTTGGCGATCGACGATCAGCTGCAACAGCAAGAGAAGTTCGATCCAGGCACGTTCCAAGCCGCCTCGGATCTGTTGCAACTGTGGGAGCCGCATCCCCAGCAGATTGAAGAAGCGTACTGGCTTTGGCTGGCCCGTATGCCGGCCGGCAACGCCAACGCCCTGCGTTTCTATAACTGCGTCACGCAGCAACAGGAAGTGTCGTCTCGGTTAGAGCCGCTACCGTGGGTTATCAGTTCGCTGAACAAGGCCGACAAACCGCTACACGCGGCGAAGGTCGGCTTGACCTATCCTGGCTACCTGCCGCCAAGTTGGAATGCTGAACAATTAAGCGCCGCGCAGCCGCAATTCGACCGCATGGATCAATTGTCTTCACGATTGGCGACCGCCTATGACATCACCCGCCGCGGCTATCGTCTCCGCTGGTTGATGGCCGAAAGGGCGGCGGTCGATCCTGACTCGTCGGTCACGATTCAGTCGGCGCTGCAGCATATCGATTTCTTGATGTCGCGGTTCTCGCTGCAAACCGGGCCGGTCTCAGAGTCAGAAATTCAAGGCGAAATGGCGCTGGTCGACCAAGGAATCACGATCTCGGTACAGTTGGGGAAGACGCTCGACGAGTTCTCCGAGTTGCCGACCGACTCCCAGATTACGCAGTGGATTTCCGATCTCACCAGTTCGCAGCCGACGGTCTCCGCCTATCGTGAGGCCGCCATGTTATTGCGCGCTCCGTGGGTTCCGGTCGCCAAGCGAGCCGAATTGTGCGCCGCACTGCACAAGGCTTCGTTCACGTTGACCACCAACGTGCTCAACGCGCCGTCGCCGACCTACCGCGAAATTGATCTCGAAGCTCATGCGCGAATCGATTCGCGATTGGCCTGCTATCTGCATGGTTTTTACTTCACCCAAACGCCTGGCGAGATATCGGCGGCGCAAGAATCGAAGGCGGCGACCGCCGAGAAGTCGGGAATCGGTCCTCGCTGGCAACAGCTCTTTCAACTTCAGGCCGACTACCGGCTGTCGCAGATGAAACGGATGCATACGGCGCTTGATGACGGCATCTTCGATAGCGTTCAGCGCCGCTTGGCGCTGGTCGCTACCAGCCCCAACTACCAAATCTCCAGCAGCATCGGCCAGGTAACTTCCAACCACGGTCGCACGACGATTGAAGTCGACTATCGCGTGATGTCGGCTGCCGAGCATGACAAATCGCCGCAGATCGACGTCGTCTCGCCCAGCAACTTTTTGAAAGCGAGCGTCGCCGCCGCAATCCCCGATCGGTCGGCGACGATCATGGTGCAAACGACGCCAGAGGCGACTCCATCGCAGCTGGCCAGCGCCGAAGGCGTGATGATGACGTTCGCGACTTCGCTCGGCACGATCTTCCGCCCGATTCCGCTGCCGCCGTTGTTCGATCATGAGTTGGAGTTGCTGGTCGCCCAATCGGCCGATGGTCCGCAAACGCCCCTCTCAGAGATCGACCTGCGTCCGATCGCCGGTCGCCAGACGCAACATTGGTTCCTCCGCAACGTCACCGATAAGCCGCTGAGCGTTCAACTGCAAATCACCGCCGGCGAGGTCTATCAGCAGAAGCTCGACATCCCGGCCCGCGGCGTCGCGCCGATCGTCATTGCCGGCAAACCGATCGCCGCTCCGGCGGCGCTGCCGACCCTTCCCGGCTCGATTGTGATCGACGCCACCGCAGCGACCGGCGGCGATTCGCTACTGCACCAAGAGCTGCCGGTCCGCGTCTTGCCGCCGCGCAGCTATGTACAAATCACCGACATGCTATGCGAATACCGTCCTGGCGGCGCTCGCATTACCGCGATGCTCGCCGCGACCGACTTCCCGAGCGGTCCCCCTTCGACCGCGACGATTGAAATTACGCCGCAAGAGTTTCCCGCGCTGGTCAACATCGTCGGCGGAGTCCTCAGCACGACGCTCACCGGCGACGACCAACAGGTGCAACTCTCGGCCGATCTCCTCCTGTCGCCGACTGCCAGCCAAAGCGGCCAGTGGCGGATTGCGGTCGACGGCTACTCCGAGGCGTTCCGTTTCGACGGCATCGTGCCGACCAGCTCCGGCCTTTCTAGTCCGCATGCCAACGACAACCCAGACATCCGCCTGCAAACGCCGGCGATGCTGCGAACGGGGCAGCCGTTAGAAGCGCTGCTGATCGCCGAGAGCGCGCCGGAAGGCGCCTCGTTGGTCGCGCAGCTTGGCATCCCCAATGCCGCTGGATTCTTGGCCGAGCGAACCGTCACCTGTCCCACATCGCGGCAGTCGACCGTCGGGTTCTCGCCGATCGATCCGAAAGGCGCTATCCAGTGGACCGCTCAACTGACCAACTGGGACGTTCAGCTCGACACGACTGGCATCGTCGGCCGTCGCCGCGTCCGGCTGCAGATGCTGGATGCCGATGGCGACGTGATCGACGAGGCGTGGCAATCGATCGTAATCGACGACACGCCGCCGCGCAGCGTTCGCTTCACCACCAATCCGGCGCTGGTGCAGGCCAAAAAGCCGGCCACTTTTGTCGCGACTGCGTTTGACGGCGAAACCGGCGTTTCGCAAATGCAATTGTTCGTTGGCGAGCCGTTTGACAACGCCATCCCGAAGGACGCCAAGCCGGTCCCGATGGTCTTGGGTAAGGATGGCAACTTCTCGGCACAACTGACGCTCAACGATCTTGGCCGCAACAACGTCACCGTCATCGCCACCAACGGCGTCGGCATTCAGGCGTTCAAAACGACGTCAGTCGTCGTCGTCGACCAACTGCCGCCGCCAATGGCGACGATCCGCGGTACCGTCTTGGAAGCGGGTCGCCCGCAGCCCGGCTTAACCGTCACGCTCTCTGGCGCCGACGGCAAAGCGATCAAGACCAGCGAAACGAGCCCTGAAGGAGACTACGTCTTCGGCCAGCTAAAACCAGGCGCCTACAAGCTGTCGGTCGAAAAAGCGGCTGCCGCCCGCAACGCCAAAGCGGACGCCGTCGGCAAGCCGGATCAAACGACCACCGTCGATCTGAACCTAACCTTGCAATAGTAGACCGAAGCGCAAGCGAGGGAAAAGCATGCGCAGACGGCACTTTCAAATGAGCGAAGAAGCGTCCGCCCTATCAAATAGAAAGCGATCATTGATCGCGGCTTGTGCTTAGCTCAATCGCCAGCGCCCAATCTCGATTCCACCGTGGCCGGCCATCCAAGACGCGTTGAATGGGCATCGTCTGCCGGCATACGCATGGCTTTCCGTAAGGATCTCGACCGCCAACCCTGGCGATCGTCGTCTCGAAATGCGTTTCGTCCGCGGTTAGCTGAAATTCTAACTCAAACGGAGCGAGTCCCAGCGCGCCGATCCAGGTGACGCCAAGAATGTGAATGCGAGATTCGCCGCACGCATCAATCTGTTGCTCGATGACGCCATCCGACCACCAGCCGCCAAGTTCGTCGGGACCAGACGCCAGACATTCGCAGAGATACCACTCTAGCAGCGACGCGATTTCCGCTTCGATCGCACGGTCGCTTGGCTGAAGCGCGGCCGGGTTAATGGGCCATTGGCGAAGCGCGGTGGCGAGACGAGCCTCGGTGTTTGAATATCGGTTTGGCGGTGGTTGGTTGTTGCAGGCTTTCGACCCTAACGAGTTAGCGACCGCATTTCCCTTGCTTGGGCTGCTGGCTACTATTTTTTAGAACCACCAAGTGACGGCCATTAAGACGACGAAGACGACCGCCATGAAGCCGATGATCCAGAGGGCCGTGTCCCAGGCATGTTCCAGGATCGGCGCCCAGCGTTCGTGGCGTGTGGCGGCGTAGACCAGGCTGACCACCACGATCAACGGAATCGCGTACAGCAGTCGCGCGGCAGGCAGCGCCGCCAAGGTCGGCAGGAATGTAAGTAGCGAGAACATGGTCGTTATCCCTTAGCTGTCTGCCGTAGCGGTTTTCTCATTGGCCGTCTCTTGATCCGCAGGGGGCGGATTCTCCTTGCTCTCGCGCAAGCGCCGCTTCTTTTCTTTCTCGGGCACCACAAACACCGGTCCGGCATAGGCGTCGAAGATCACCAGGATGTTCAGCAACCCGGCCACCATGGTGTACAGAGTTCCCATCTCAAACCGGTAGCCATATTCGCTATGGAGCTGGCCCAGTTCGTTATCATTGGCTGGCGGGGCCATCAGCGGCACGCCGAAGATCTCTAGCGGCGGCTTCCGGTCTTTGACTAGATAGGCCTGGTACAGTGCCGGCGCCGCTGGCAAACCGACCCCGATCTGACAGAGGTAGGGCAACCGCTTTTCGCTCATGTCCCAGCGGGCGTAAACGACCCGTCCCCCGCCCATCGACAGGCCGACGAAGAAGGTGAACAAGATGCAGACCCCGAACAGAATCCCTTTGCCGGTCCGACCTTGGTACAAGTGGCCAGCCCCAGGCAACAGCCAAGCGAACAGCAAGGCAAGCTCCGGATTCTTTAGATCGACCTGGACCGGAGCGAAGCGGTCTTCGCCGGCAGTCGACGGTTCGTCAGCCATATCGTATCCAATGGGGGGAAGACAACGGGAACAATCCCACAATCTTAGCCAAATTGACGCCTGAAGATAGGGCAAACCGGCCCGCTTGGGCTTCGCTGGGGGGATCCTAAAATTAGAACCAGGGGCCGATTTGACCAAGTTTTCTGGGAAACCTTCCAGATCGATCAAAATTTTCCTTTGCTTTTTGTTGGTGGGGGCTCATTTAGACATAGATGCCCCGAATATCGATTCGCTCGCTTTTTCTTAAACCATTATGAGCCAACAACCAACGAACAAAACGCCGCCGGCTGGACCGCTGCAGCCGGATGAATTCGTTCGTTTGGTCATGGAAAACGAGGGACGGATTTTCGCCTACGTCGTGTCGATTCTGCCCGGCTCGCCCGACGTCGAAGATATCGTGCAGGACGTCATCACGCTGATGTGGGAGAAAATTGATGACTTCGAGCGGGGGACCCATTTCGGCGCGTGGGCTTGCCGGATCGCCTATTTCAAAGTGCTGGAACTTCGCCGCTCGCACGGCGTTCGCCGCGCCTTCTTCCTCAGCGACGAGCTGCGCGAATCGCTCGCCGCCGACGCCGTCGAAATCTGGGACGATCTAGCCCAGCAATCGTCAGCCCTCGAGAAATGCTTGGACCGGTTAGACGACGCCGATCGCCAGATGGTGCTGAAACGATACGGAACCAAGGGGACGCTGAAAGAGACCGCCGCCTTGTTGGGCAAGTCGGAAGTGACCGCGCGGAAGTGGATCCGCCGCGTGCTTGCCCGGCTCGAAAAATGTATCGCCTTGCGATTGGGGTTAGAGCTATGAGCAAACCTCGCATGCTGGAACTGCTGACCGAGTTCGACGCCGGGCTGCTGTCTGACGCGCAAACGGCCGAGTTGGAGCAACTGCTGATCGACAATCCCGATTTGCGCAAGTCGTACCTGCGACGAATCGCGGCCCGTACGCAGTTGGTGATGATTGCCCGGCGGCGGGCCCAGCAAGTCGACCAACTGCCGGAAGAAGCCTGTCCGCTTCCGCCGGCCGACAACGTTTGGCCTGTCGCTTATTGGATTGCGGCGATCGCGGCCAGCTTGCTGATCGCGGCGACGCTCGGGAGCGTCTTCTGGTATTCAGAACAGCTGCCACCAGACGACTCGCAACTCGCCGCGACGACGCCGGCGGCCGCTTTGGTAACCAATTTGGCCGACAACTGGTGGGGCGCCGCCGAAATGCGGGCCGATCTGGGTCAACCGCTGCAAGCGGGCGAAAGCCTCTGGCTGGAATCGGGACTTGTCGAGCTAACGCTCGCTTCTGGCGCCGTGATCACCATGGACGGAGCCTGCCTGTTGCAAATCGCCGACGACAACAGCATTGTGCTTTCGCACGGTACGGTTCATGCGCTAGTCCCGCCCAAGGCCCGCGGGTTTGCGGTGAAGACCGAACAGGTTGAGATCGTCGATCTGGGCACAAGGTTCACCGTCTCGGTCGATCAACAGCAAGCGGTCGAAGTGCATGTGCACGAAGGGAGCGTCGAGCTACGGCGCAACGGTCCGCTACAGGAGACGCCGCTAGTCGATCAAGTCGAAGCAGGCGCCTCGGTGTTGTTCGATCCTGAAACGTGCGACGTTGCGCCGCTCGAGCAATTCAGGCCGTTTCAAAAGATCTCCCCGCCCGACGGCAAACATATCGCCTATACCACCCGCGTCGGTACCCGCGGCAATCAGGCGTATGCCGGCAAGGTTGGCCATGACTTTTTAGTGCACGAGACGATCGAAGTCACGCGACTGGGCGTGTTTGATAGCAACTCGGACGGCTTGCATGGTCTTCTCTATTGCGAGATCTGGCAGCGAGATGATCGAGGAACGCCGCTCGATACGCGGAGTGACTTTGGCGTCGCCATGGCGGCCCGGATTCCGTTTACACCGGTCGATCCCGGCGAACTGATCGAGTCGAATCGGTTCAAATCGCTTGAGGCGCCGCTGACGTTGCCGCCGGGCTCCTACACGATTGTCGCCTTTGGTTTTAGCGAAGCCGATCCGATGGGCAACGATCGAGATCAAGTTGGCGTGCAGCGAAACCGCAAGACTCGCGACGACGCCAACGGGGCGATCTCGTTTGTCGGGACGAGTCGCTATGGCGACAGTACCGAAGGCCCGCACGCCTTTCCGGGCAAGGTCGACAAGTACTGGGCCGATCGCTACTCGGCCGGCACGTTTGAGTACCGGCTGCTCGAGCCGTTCGCGGACCAAGACGAACCGCGCTGATAGAGCAGGCGTCACAAGAGCTCGGGCCAGATCGAATCGCTGACGAGCAAACCGGCCCGGGTCAAACGAATCCGCTCACTAATTCGCTCGATCAAGCCGTGGCTTTCCAGATCGTGCATTGGCTGCGCGGCGAGCTGATCGACCTCAAACCCGGTCGCCGCCGCGAAGTCGGTCGGGTCGATTCCTTCCAACCGCCGCATGCCGAAGATCAGTCGTTCGCGGGCCAACTCTTCCGGCGTCAGCTCTTCCGCTTCAGCGACCGCCGACTCGCCTGAGAGCATCTTTTGGATGTAGCGGGTGGTACTGCGATGATTCGTCTCGCGGCGACCGCCGACATACCGCGCGGCGCCAGGACCGAATGCGTAGTAGCCGCCGCCGAGCCAGTAGTTCTCATTATGGGCGCAGCGACAATCTGGCCGGGCGAAGTTCGACACCTCGTAGTGCTCGAACCCGGCAGCGCTCGCCATTTCGATGCCGGCCAGGTACTGCTCGCGCTGCACTTCTTCGTCGACTTCTTCCAGATCGTCATGCAACAGACGATTCCAAAAGGTCGTTCCTTTCTCGAAGGTCAACCCGTAGGTCGACAGGTGATCGGCGCCCAAGTCGATCGCCTGGCGCACATCGTCGCGCCACATGTCGACCGTTTCGCCCGGCGCGGCGAAGATCAGATCGATCGCCAGGCGGTCAAACTTGGCTCGCACTCGCTGGGCTGCGTCGATCGCATCGGCGGCGCGATGATCGCGCTCGAGTAATTCCAACTTGGCATCCCGAAACGACTGCACGCCGAGACTGATTCGGTTGACTCCATACTGCGCGAGCAGGTCGAGCTTCTCGTCGCTGAGGTCAGCCGGGTTCGCCTCGACGCTCCATTCGTAGCCTTCGGCCGGCGGAAAGCGATCGATTGTCAGCTTCAGCAGTTGTTCCAGATGTGGCGTCGGTAAATGGGTCGGTGTGCCGCCGCCGTAGAAGATCGTGTCAACCTGGTGCGGAGCGGCGACGGTTTCCATCTCACGCTCGATCGCGGCGAGATAATCGCCGATGAGATCGTCGCGTCCGGCGACCAACGTAAAGTTGCAATAGCCGCAGCGTCGCAAACAGAACGGCACATGCACGTAAACGCTGTGCGGCGTTTGTGCGGCGGCCGGAGAAATCAGTTTGCGGGTCATAGCCACAGCTGGAGTCGCCCGTCGAGCAGGTCGGGAAGCTTCTCTTCGACGTAGTTCTTGATCTGGCGATCGTTGTAGCGAACGCTGAAGTGCCCGGCGATGATCGTCTTGTTCTTGAACTGGTCACGACGTGCGACAATGTCGTCGAGATGGGTATGCCCCATCTTGTGGATTTTTTCGCGACGATGATCGGGTGCCAGGAAGGTCATCTCCAGGATCAACGTTTCCGCTTCATAAAACGCCGGGCAGTCGTCGAGCGCCTCGGGGCGGCTGTCCCCCAGGTAGGCGAGCTTCGGCACCCGATACTCGTCGGTCACTTCGACGCCGGAGAGGCGAATGTCGCGGATCTTATCCCCCGGCAGCTCCGCATATTCCGGCTTCAGCTTCCGCCGCCGCTGCCAGACGATGTAGCCAACCGACGTGACGGTATGCTTAGTGGCGACCGGGGTGACGACTAGTTCCCGCGACAGTTCGATCTCGTCGCCTGGATTGACGCCGATCAGTTCGCACGGCATTCGCCCGCGATCGAGTCGCTGGAACGAGTTGAGCATCTGCTGCACGCCGCCGATCGCCGACTCGGGTAGATAAATCGTCGGCGGGTCCATCTTCATCATCCGCCGCCGCGAGACGTAAACCGGCAGGGCCGCGACGTGATCCAGGTGGGTATGGGTCACCAGCGCTGTCGGAGTCCCCATGAAGTCCCACGGCTGCAGCCCCAGGTCCAGCAGCAGTTTCATCTCCGGCACGCGCCAGTACGACTGCACCGCGGCCCTCGAGAATCCCTCGATGGTGAGGTCGCCGGAAGTCATTTTGCGAACGGGTGCGTTCTCGAACATGCACAAAAGCGCCGAGCTGCGGAAAGATGGAAAACTCTTCAGTGTAACGCCTTACGGCGACGATCAACAGATCCCAGCGCGGCCCGAAAGGTTCGCGTGGGGGGGTGAAATCGAGTTATTCCGCTTTGGCAATCGCCTGTTTCGCCTGCTGGGCCTCGGCGATTCTCTGGGCGACGTGCCCCAGCTCCAGCTCACGCAGAAAGTCTTCCATCGTGGCGTAGATCTCGTCGCTAAGGAATTTAACCGCCCAATTGTGCTTCAGCGGGCTGATCATCAGCACCACTTTGCCGGCCCGGTACGCCTCCCAGATTTCGATGGCGGTCCCCATCGAAGCCTCAGGGATGTAGGCGACCACGACGTCGACTTCGCCGCACATCGCGTTGTGCCGCAAAAAGACGCCGCGACCTTGCTCTTCGGTGTAGTCGAGCGACCCGCTGTGGTCGGCCCAGGGATCGTAGATGTCAGCGCCTGGAAAGTGACGCAGCAAGATCTCTTTCAGCTGCGATCGATAGTCTTGGCGATGCACCAGGCTACCAACGTGCGAACCTTGCATGATCCCGGCGAGAAAAAATCGCATCGCGTATCCAGCGTTTGAGCCATCGACAATCGACCAGGCCGCCCCCGGTCCGCTCCTTCTTAAAGTACAATATCAGGCCGATCGTTGTCGACCGCCGCACCTTTGCATCGGAACCGCGCCCATGGCCTCTGTCGCCGCAAATCGCCCTAAATCTTTAAAATTGGTGAAACAACTGCTGGCCATCCCCGGCGGCAGCGGGCGTGAGAAACAGGTGGCCAAGTTCATCAAGGCCGAACTGCTGGCCGCTGGCGCCGAGGAAAGCTGGTTCCGCCTCGACAAAGCGAACAAGCTGGGTCCAATCGACGACGCCGAAGTGGGCAACTTGGTGGTCACCATCCCCGGCACGATCGACGCTCCGCGGCGATTGCTGATGGCGCACATGGATACCGTGCCGCTGTGCGTCGGCTGTACGCCGGTCAAAAAGGGAGAAGTGCTGGAGTCGAAGGAGAAAGACCTGGGACTTGGCGCTGACAACCGCGCCGGCTGCGCCGTGGTGCTCAACGCGGCCTGCGAAATCTTGCGCAAAAATCTGCCGCACCCGCCGCTGACGCTGCTGTTTACGATTGAAGAAGAGATCGGTCTGCATGGTGCCCGAAACTTGCAGACGTCGCTACTAAAAAAGCCGGCGCTGGCGTTCAACTGGGATGGCGGATCGCCCACCAAGTTAACGGTCGGCGCGATTGGCGGCTATCGCTTCTTTATCGACGCGCATGGAATCGCCAGTCATGCCGGCGTCGCGCCGGAGCGCGGCGTCAGCGCCATCGCGATCGCGGCGCTGGCGATCGCCAAGTTGCAAAAAGGGGGTTGGCTTGGCAAAGTCACGAAGCGCAAGAAGAGCGGTTCGGCCAATGTCGGCGTCGTAACCGGCGGCGCAGCGACCAACGTCGTCTGCGACCTGGTGAAGATCAAGGCCGAAGCCCGCAGCCATGACCTGACGTTCCTCAACGAAATGGTCGCCCAGATCGAAACCGCGTTTCACGACGCGGTCAAAGAAGTGAAGAACATCGACGGAGAAACGGGCTCGGTCGAGATCACCGGGCGTCTCGACTACGAACCGTTTCGCCTAGCCGACGACGACCCGTCGGTCGAAGTCGCGCAGCAAACGATCGCGGCCCTGGGCTACGAGTCGGAACTGGCGGTCGCCAACGGCGGACTCGACGCCAATTGGCTCTTCCGCCATGGGATTCCGACGGTGTCGTTTGGCTGCGGTCAGCGAAACCCGCACATGTCGACCGAACAACTCAACATCGAGTGGTTCCATCAGGCCTGCGATATCGGCCTGAACATTGCGGTCGCCGCCGTGTAGCGCGGCTTACTTATTCACCGTGACCTGCTTGGCCGGCCACTTCAGCTGCTTGCCAACCGTCTGGGCGTAGGCCACCGCTGCGGCGCCGTCGGCGTCGACTTCGATCTGGGCGTTTTGGGCCGCCAGGGCGACCGCTTCCGGCATGTTCATGAACCGGCGAACGTTCAGCAAGATTGGCCCGTTGCGATGATCGGCCGGTAGGTGCGTGGCCGTCACCTTGGCGACGCTGGGCTCAAAGATCGTCGCGTAGATGGCGACGCCGGCGTCGACTCCATCGGCGGCGATCGTTAGCGGCGTACCTGGCGATTGCGACTCAATCGCCTGAATCGCACGGCGCGTGTCCCAGACCCGCATGCCGTGGACCGTTTGTCCTAGCTGCAAGAAGCGGCGACGAATGTGGGTTTCTTTTTTCTTGTCTTGATCCCACTGGGTCGAGCCGACGCCGCGCTGCACCAGGAAGTACGTCTTACCAGGCGACTTCAGCAGCGTCTGCGCCGCGTCGCTGTTGGGCGACTTTCCATCGGCGGCTGCCGTGGTCAACGTTTCCAGCGCGGTCCAGTCGGTCTGGTCGGCCAGTTGCAGCGTGGCGTTTTGCCCGCCGTTGTCGATCAGGATCACGGGCAGGACGACGCCGGGCTGCGTTTGCAGATCGAAGGTAGTGATCGTGGCGTCGCCGATCTTGTCGGCGACGACCTGCGTCAGCTGCGGCTTCGATTTTCGATTAGGCCAGCCGGCGAACGACTTGGCCAGCAGCGTCTCTTTCAGCTCCGCCGCTTGCGACTTCCAGGCGATCTCCGAAGCGGGAACTTCCGCTCCCGGCGCGACCGGCACGAACGTCTCTTGGATCTCGGTATTGATCTGGTCGGCCGGCAGTTCACCGAAGACCTTCAGTTCCTTCTTCGTGAACATCGGCGTCGCGGGATCGTCAATCAGCGGCGACTCTCCCTTCAGGTGACGGCAGAGCCAGTGAAACGCCGGAACCCGCAGCGGCTGCGTATCGGCATGGCCGCCATCGACGATCGCCAGACCGAGGTTCGCTTTGGCATCGTACAAACTATAGATCTCGCGGGCCGCGAAGAAGGTGCGAGTCACGCCATCGAGCGGAAAGATCGGATCGCTGTCGGTGTTGGCGATCATCAGCGGCCGAGGAGCGACCATCGCCGGGAGGAAGCTGAAGTCGTACCGCGGCGTGTTCGTCCAGAACATGCAGTCGCAGTGACCGTTGATGCAGTCGTCGACGATGTGGTTTTGCAGGTCGGTGATGCCGGCAACCGGAACCGCCGCCTTGATGCGATCGTCGAGCGCTGCGATGTACCAGCTGTACGCGCCGCCGCCGCTCCGTCCAGTGACCCCGATCCGCTCGGGATCGACGTCATCGCGAGCTTGCAGCAGATCAAGCGCACGAACGCAGTTCCACGTTTCGACGCCGATCGGCGAGTAACCCCGATTGACCCACCACCACATGCCCAGGTGGTGCGTCCCGTGGTGCAGCCCCTGGATCTCGCCCAGTTGTAGCGTGTCGATCGTCAGGCAAACGAAACCATGTCGGGCAAACCACGCGCCATGATGTTGATAGTGGGTCTTGTTGCCAAGGCTAACGCCATCTTCGACCACTTTGCCATGTCCGCAAACGTACAGGATCGCCGGCAAGCGTCCTTCCGCCTTGGTCGGGCGATAGAGATTGCCGGTGACGTACAGGCCGGGTCGCGATTGGAAGTGGATCTTCTCGACCGTGACGCCATCTTTTTCCAGCGTCCCGGTGACTGTCGTCTGCAGGTCGGTCTTTTCCGGCCATGGCTGCAGACCGAGCATCTCCTTTAGCTGCTCTTGGTATTCGCCTCGTTTAGCTTTCCACTGATCGATCGAAGTTGCGGTTACGATCGGCTGATTGGTCAGCGCCGCGGTCTCGGCGGCAAAGTACTTTCGCACCGCCGCATCCCCCGGTTCGGCAACCGCCCAGGTCACGAGGGAGAGGGAAAGAAGCGCGGAGAGCGCAAGGGAGAAAGCGAGTCGATGACGACGCATTGAACAATTCCAGCGAGGCGAAGGGAGGAAGGCGGGAAACGGGTGTGAACTACTATCCTGGTCGCTTTCCCCCCCGCGTCAACTCTCAGCTGGCCCGAGATTCTCTTCGCGTCGCGAACCTTAAACGGTCGTCGACGGCGGTGGCGGAGAATCGGACGAAGCTCCGTTCTCTTGGGATCGCAGGGTGCCGTTGCGGAAGGCCTGGGCCATCGACTTGGGAACCTCCGCTTCGGCCAGAACCAGCTTGGCCCGGTTCAGGACAACCTTCGCCTTGTTCTCTTGCTCGGTGGCGACCGCTTCGGCGCGGCGCTGTTCGGCCTTCGCGCGAGCGACGCGGGTATCGGCTTCGGCCTGATCGTTTTGCAGTCGAGCGCCAATGTTCTCGCCGACGTCGATATCGGCGATGTCGATGGAAATGATCGCATAGGCGGTTTGTGCGTCCAAATTGCGATCGAGCACCGCACGGGTGATCAGGTCCGGATTCTCGAGCACCCGGGTATGTGTGTCGCTGGAACCGATCGCCGAGATGATGCACTCGCCGACACGGGCGATGACGGTCTCTTCAGTGGCGCCGCCGATCAATTGCTCCAGCGACGTGCGGACCGTCACCTTCGCGCGAACGCGAAGTTCGATGCCGTTCTTGGCGATGGCGCTGAGGGTCGCCTTGCCGCTGCGGCGCGGATCGGGACAGTCGATCACCTTGGGCGAGACGCTGGTCCGCACCGCTTCGACCACGTCGCGGCCGGCCAGATCGATCGCGGCGGCGCGGTCAAAGTCGAGGGCGATTTGGGCGCGATGGGCGGCGATGATCGCATGAATCACCGCCATCACATTGCCGCCGGCCAGATAGTGCGCTTCAAGCCGCTTGGTGCTGATGCCGTCACGGCGGTCGATGCTTAAACCGGACTGCGAGGCCATGATCTTCGCTTTGACGATCACGCGGCTATTCACCTGGCGGAAGCTCATCCCGACCAGCTCAAACAGCGAGACCCCGGCCTGCGACATGTAGGCCTGAAACCAGAGCGGCCCATACGCCAGCATAATGACCAGGAAGACGAAGCCGAGGAAGGCCAACATCCCCCCAACGACGACATACATAAGGTACCCGCCGCCTTCTTGTTGGGCCAACAGCATCCAGGGCACGACGTTCGGCATAAAATCTCGACCTCAAGCGAATAGTTCTAACGGCGATCCACTAGGGCGCATGATACCGGATCGAACCGCCCCCAGCCAGCAGTTTTACGGGACGATCTGAATCTTCATCCCACCCCGAGACAGGTAGACTTGGTACATCTGCATCAGGAGATGCGACATCGAAAACCAGGAGATCACCACCGCCGGCAGCGCGCCGATGCAGCAGAGCAAATAGCCAAGATTGATCATGATCCCGGAGCTGAACGCCACGAACAGCAACACCAAGATCTGCTCAAACCACATTTTGCTGATGAAGTCGCGGATGAATGCGAAGTCAAATCCCTGCCCGATGTCGTTGGTCATCGCCACGCGAAACATTCCCGGCAGCATCGCGATGTTCATGAACAAGATCGTGCCAAGGTAGATCGCCCCCGCGATTACGATCCCAATGACCGCCAAGACCTCGTTCTTGGAGCTCGCCAGAACGCTGAAAATTAAGAAGCAAACCAGCATCACAGGGATAATCAAGAGCGAGGCGCACAGCCCATACAGCATTACCCACAGGGCCCGCATCAGGTATTCGCCAAACCGATCAAATGTGAACAGCGAATAGGGGCGCTGGCCGCGGCCTGCGAGCCGCTGCGCGACGCAGTCATACTCGTAGCCTAACACGGCGAATGCGCCGATGAACGGAATCAAGACCGTCAGCGACGCCATCAATAGACCGTTGACCCACTCGGGATGGTCAAAAAACTCGGTGATGGAACCGAAGTAGTCGATCGATTCGCGCGTTTCGAGCGGCATGTCGCCTGCGTCATCGTGCTCGCGAAACGCTTCGGTACTGGGCGACACATAAGGATTCGACGAATCGTCGGACATTCTGGGCTCCGTCGTCAAAATAGGCGATTAATGGTGCAGGCGGTCCGCCAACTTACGCGGCATTGTCGCCGCTTAGTCGTCCTTTTTCAACTGATGCGACAACAACCAGGTAAAGACTTCCGGATTCTCGTAGGTCTGCGTCCAGCTATCGTGGTCGACCCCGGGGTAAATCGTCAGCTTGACGTCTCCGCCGGCCGCATTGACCGCCTCGACCATTTCTTCGCTCCGTTTCAGCGGTACGACATGGTCTTTTTCGCCGTGGAAGACCCACAGCGGAGTCGACGTCAGCGCCTTGGCTAGTTCCGGATCACCTCCGCCGCAAATGGGCAAGGCCGCGGCAAATTTGTGCGGGTGCTTGGCGACCAGCGACCAGGCGCCAAAGCCGCCCATGCTCAGCCCAGTGCAGTAGATCCGCGTCGGATCGACGTTGTAGTTCGCTTCGATCTCGGTCAGCAGCTGCGTTAGCGCTTCCTGTTTTTCAGCTTCGTTCCACCAGACGTTCGGCGAGCATTGGGGCGAAACGATGATGAACGGCAAATCTTGCTTCGCGACCAACTTGGGCGGGCCATGCTTTTTGACCTTCGCCAGGTCGTCGCCACGTTCCCCGGCGCCATGCAAAAAGAGCATCAGCGGCTTCGGCTGGCCGTCCGCCGCGTAGTCGGTCGGAAGATAGATCCAGTAGCCCAGTTTTTCGGGGTCTTGGCCCTCCAGCTTCACTTCCAACTGCTGGGCGACTTGCTTGCCGGGAGTCGGCTGAGTGGGGGAAACGGGGTCGGCGGCCATCAGCGTGAAACTCCCTAGCAGCAAAAAACCTAACGAAGCAATTAACTTTAGTACGGAAAATCGCCCCCAAAAAACGATAGAAATCGCTTACAGCCTAATAGGGGATGCATCCAAATGCAATCAGCGCAAGCTAGAGCGTTTTTCTGATAGCTGTAGCGTTTCTGGCGTTAGTGAGGCAAGCTGGTGAAGGCGACCGAAGCAGGCGAATCCTCAAGATTCGTCGATGCAGGTCAACGCCGACCAGCGCGGCCGCAACCAGCCACAACGATACAGATGGAAGAAAACCGTTCTAACGAAGCTGCTGTTTGAGCCAGTCAATTTCGGTCGCGATACCGGCGGCCAGCTCTTCTTGCCGCAGTTCCGGCGGCAGCACCGTCCAGGCGTACGTCTCGACCTCAAAATGCTTGATCGGAGCCAGCAGCTCACGCTGACGCAGCAAATCGAGAATCGCCCCTTGGGTGGTCCGCAGCGGCCCAAAGGCGTCGATGTAAATCGGCATGTGAAAGTGAATCCGCCAGATCCCGTCGGGGGTTCCCTCCAAGGCGTTCAGCACCTCCGGCAGATCCTCGACCAGCGTCCGCTCGCCGGCGGCGGTCTCGACCATCGTCTGGTGCAGGTAGCGGTCTTCAGCGAATTGCATCAGGCGCTGGATCGCCGCCTCACGTTCGTCCTCGCTCAGCGACTTGAAGTCGACTTCGATCGCTGACGAAATCTGCACCTTGCCGACGCCGATTCCGGCCGCTGCGTACTGCGACAAGACCGACGATTGGTCTTCGCACATGACCGCCGCGTGGCATACGTCGTGGCAAACGCGAATGTAACGAGCCAGCTGCGCCGGATCGCCAGCGGGGAACAGGCGATTTTGAAAGAAGGCGATCATGTCGGCGGTCGTGTCGATCGCGCAGCCAGGCTCCGGCTCGATACAGACATAGATCAAGCGGCCGGTCGACTGCTCGATACGCGCAAGTTCGTTGGCCAGCTTCACCAGGTTGGCGACGGCCGCGGACCAGGCCTCTTCGCTGAGCGGCGGATTGCCCCACGCAATTGGTAGGGTCGAGATGCTTCCTTCTTCGCCGGGCGGGAGCAGTTGATCAAGGACGTACGCCAAATCGAGCGTGTATTGCAGCCGCAGCGGGTCGATCCAGGTTGGTTCGTAGACGGCGTGCTTGACG
Source organism: Blastopirellula retiformator (assembly GCF_007859755.1). Classification (NCBI taxonomy): domain Bacteria; kingdom Pseudomonadati; phylum Planctomycetota; class Planctomycetia; order Pirellulales; family Pirellulaceae; genus Blastopirellula; species Blastopirellula retiformator. The sequence goes on from NZ_SJPF01000001.1 coordinate 109,707, forward strand.
ACCGCTTGATGAAAGTTGCCGTACGGAAATCCGTTCAGCGTGTAGGGAATCAGCTGGTTTTCGTTCAAGAAGCTGCGAAAGCGGGTCAGGCGTTCGCCGTCGCGCAGCTCTTTGGCGGTCATGGCCGAAAGCCAAAGCCCGACGCCCATCGGTTGGCGCGGCGAGATCATCTGCCGAACTCGGACAGCGTGCTCTTGCAGATTCGCTTCCGTTTCGGCAAGATTCGCGCCGGCATGCACATTGGTGCAATATCCAATCCAATCAGGCAGCGACATCCGGTTCTCCGCTGGGGCAGTGGGGGGCAAGCTTCAAACCGCTTGATCGTAGCAAGGATCAGCGATTGCTGCGAGAGTCTGGTTCGATTGGCGGTTCGCGTAAGAACAATAGTGGGATAGCGGCCGCCGAGCGCAGCAGCCAGGCGACGACAAAATAGGGGAAGTACGCCTCCGGCGCGCTTCGCAACTCTTGCGGCAACCATTGATTGGTCAGCTGACCATCAATCAAGACCGAGACGGCGTAGACAACGCCGGTGAGGCCAAAGTAGACGCTAAAGTTCGCCGAAGCCTGTTTCGGGCCGGCGATCCGCATCATCAGCGTCGCCAGCGAGACGTTCGTGCCGACGTAGGCGATCAGCGCCACATAGCTAGCGACGTATCCCCAGGCGCCTCCCAAATACAGCAGCGGAGCGCAAGCGACGATCAACTGACAAACGATCATCAGGCGTTGGCAGCCAAATCGATCGACGATCTGTCCGCACCAGCTCGAGAGCAGCGGCTGCCCCAGCCGCATGATCGCCTGACTGGCGAGCACTAGCGCCAGCGACAAACCGAGCGCCTTGTTGACGTAACTCCAACCGAGCGAATTCGACACGCCGTTGGCGGCCGAAAAACAAACCCCGTAGATCAACAGCCGCCGCAGCGGCCGACTCTTCAGCAGCGCTTCGCCGGCGGCAAGCAATCGTGACGCGCCAACCCTGACCTCGGCGTTCACCATTCGCATCAACGGCAAGGTCGACGCTCCCAGCAACAGCGCGCCGCCGGTCGCCAATGCAACGCGCAGCGGCAACACCGACGCCCCTTCGTACTGCTGGCGATACCAGACGTCAAACCCCGAGGCGACGACAAACCCAACCAGCCGCCCGATGTTGAGCCACAACTCGCGCCGCCCGGTGAACCGTCCATAGAACGGCCGCGGTATCAGGACCGAGAACCAACTCCACAGGATGATCGTCCCCAGGTACTCGCACAGGTGATAGAGACACCAACAGACGATCAGCGCCGTGCAGCTGAGCGCCTTGCTCGGCAAGACGCCAGGCCAGGCGGTCGCCGGCAACAACAACAGCAATACGACCGACGCCCAGTAGAACGCAAGGCAAGGGAGTTTGTGGCCGCGAAAGTTGGCCAAGATCCGCGGACTGAACCACCGCAAGACGCCTGCCAGTTGCGGAGCGGCGATGATCCAGGCGACCTGAGCGTTGGTGGCGCCCAGGTCAAACGCCAAATAGGTGACCAGCGACGTGCTGATGACGCCATTGCCAAACGCCCAGATTGTGGCGTTGGCGCTGGCGGCGGCGATAGCGCGGCGGCGGTCGGCCGAAGTGATCGAGTCAGCGGTCAGCATGCGAAAATCTTACCGAAGCGGTTCCCAGTGCGAGACTGCGAAAATATAACCGCTCAGCCAACCTGCGTCACTTCGCCGATTCCCCTTCCATCCGATAGATGGCCAAATGCTTGCCGTCAGGGCCCAGATATTCTTTGATTTCAAAGATCCCTTCGACCGTCACAGGACGAACGGTGAAGTCGACCCCACTCCCTTTCATCTCGACCAGGATGCAGTCATAGAGAGCGGCAGTGGGACCAAAGCAGCATTCCATATTGTCGCGTACCAGCACGAACTGCTTGATGCCGCGCGACTCGAAACTTGGCAGGATGTAGCCGCGAATGCGAATCTTCTGATTGGCCAGCTCTTCGATCTCTTGCGGCAACATCGACCGGGCGAAAGGCTCTCCCTTTTCCATCTCGAAGGCGATGTCGTCAAACGTTAGATCTTGTACGCCTGGCTTGCGGGGCAAGGTCTTGTCAGGCGCCAGCGCCTTAGAAGGCTTAATCGGCGACGTCGTCGAGACCCCCGGCGGGGCGCCGGCGGGGGTTTCTGGCGTGGCCGGCTTAGCGTCCGCGGGCTCGGTCGGCTGTGGATCAACGTTGGCGGTATCTTCCGGATTAGGATCTTCGGCCGGTTTCTGCGCTGGCTCAACCGGTTGGGCCGCCGACGGCGGAGGGCCATCGAGTCCCGTCATGTTCGCCGAAAAGGGAGTCCCTTCCGGAGTTGTCGGCGCACAGGCGCCGCAGAACAGAAGAATCGCAGCGATCGAACCACGGGTCCACATAGGCGAGCTTTGTCAGGAGGGACGCTTTATTTGACGTAGTCGGCGTCAATTTCGTAGTAGACGCCGGTCAGGTCTTTGATTTGATGCAGGCTCTTGTTGATCGTCAGCGTGCCGCCAATCTTGCGGCGGTTGAACGACCAATCGACCCGTAGCGGTTCTTGCAGGCGAACTTCGATCATGTCGGTCAGCTTTGGCTGGCCGCCGAAGCAACAGGTGTCGAAGTCAGGCACCAGTACGAAGCGGTTCAAGCCTTCCTTTTGATCGTGCGGGTAAACGTATCCAGAGACCAGCACGCGCTTACCGTCGTACTGCCAAGCTTTGTCCGGCACTCGCGCCGTACTGCCGAGATCAGGCTGCAGCGAACCGAAGGCCATCACTTCGTACCCTTCCGGGATGTTGATGTACTCTTCGTAGTAATAGCGGCTGGGGCTGATGACTAAGGCGATCGCGCTGATGATCGTGCCGGCGATCGCCAGGTTGCGGCCCGTCAGCAGGTCTCGGTTGCGATCGACCATCCGCGTGGCGAACAGGCCGAAACCGACGCCGATCACCGCCAAGGGCAACAGCGAGATGGCGAAAATCGACAACAGGCTAAGGATGCCGACGATCAATGCGCCGACCGCAATTCCGCTGAGCGATCGGTAGCGATCGTAGTCGGGTTCGCCTTCAGGCGTTTGGGCGGGAGGTGAATCCAAAGTCGCAGTCATGAGTCAATAAACGGGGTTGGAGCCAATTCAGGCCGTCATGCCTAGTACGCGAAATCGCCCTCGCTGACGATTCGCCTCTACACGGAACTAGGCGCTAGGCGCCTGATAGGGACTTCGCAAAATCAGCCACATTCCCAGCGCCAACAACAAGCCGACAATCAGCGGCATGGCGAACAGGGTCAGGCGGCTGGCCGACGGAGCGTCGACCGCTTGCGGGTTTTGAATCGCGTCGGCCAGCAGTCGATCGCCGCGGGTGGCGAAACGTTCGCTGCCGCTGGCGGCGGCTGGCGCGGCGGTCGCCTCTTGGTCTTCGTCGGTTGCGACAACCGGCTCGTCATTGGCCGCTTCCTCTTCCGCCGCTTCGATCAGCGACGGCTTCTCGGCGGTCAACTCTTCGGTGGTGGTGGCCGAAACAAGTCGGACGCCCACTTTCGAGTTGGACATCGCCAACTCTTCCACTTCACGCGATGGCGTGACGCCGGAGTTGCGGAAGGGGAAGAACGTCTGGGCCCGCTTCATCGCATCGGGATCGATTTTTTCGAGTTCGACCAGCGCTTCCTTCGCTTCCGGTTTCGGACAGGCCATCAGGTAGCGGATCACCGGCACGCGAACCCAGCTCGAATCGTCATCCGCTTCTTTGAACAGCTTGGTCAGCTTGTCGACCACCGTCCAGTCTTCCCAACGAGCCAGGTCGACGATCACCAGGTCGGCCAGCGACGGACGATCGAGCATCAAGTGCAACCCTTCGAGCAGTCGCTCGCGCGGGATGATGTCGGTCTCAGTACCGTGAAAGCGAATCGCCATGATCGCGGCGTAGGTGTCGGCGTATTCCGCTTCTTTGTCTTCCAGGAACAGTTCTTCGACCAGCGGCATGCCATCTTTGCCGGCCAGCGTCAGGTAGCAGCCGATCAACGCGTCGAGCCCCGCCTTCTTCTTGCGGTCGTCGCTTCGCAGCAGCGATTCGAGGAACGGCAGGTCGTCTTTGCTGCCGCAAACGCCCAGCATGGTGAAGTAGAGCCGGCGATGGTTGGCTTGCAGGTCGTCGTTCTTGAGCCACTCGATCAGTTGGTCATGATTCATGTCCCCCTTCATCGAGTGCAACCAGTCGTACGGCGCTTTGGCGAATTCGTCATAAGCGTCGCGGGCCGCCATGTCGTCCTTTCCTTCCAGGTACTCTTGGAAGTAGATTAGACGGTGGTAGTCGTCTTTGGGCTGCTTGAGCGAGCCATGGATGTAGTCGACGCTCGATTCTTCGAGCAGCGTCGGCGTCGACCACATCAAGTTGGTCGGGTCCGAACCGAGAATCAGAAACTTACGTCCGGCGCGGCCTTCGCCGTAATAGAGCGTCTCGACCGACTTGGCGTCGCCCAGATGCTCTTTCCCTTTCAGGACCTGGGTGATGACGAAGTTCGCTTTGACGCCGCCAATGGCCGGGTCGGGCGCGGCGGTCGGCGTCTTTTCGAGCGTGGCGATCAGCGCCACGTCCATCGACTCGATCTCTTCCGAGAAGGTTTGCGAAACCGCGGCACAAAACGGACAGGCGGTCGCCGTCGACAGCGGAGCGGTCGCCAACACCGTCAAAATCAACATCCAGATGAAAACAGAGCGCATCGACTACTCGCAGGCAGGGGGGAAGGAGTTAGTCGCCGAGCGATTCGGCCACGTCGGTCTTATAAGCAGTATACGCCGGTAGGAAACCAACCAGCACCGCCAAAAATATCAACCCGGGAATGATCAGCAGTTCCAGGCTGAGCAGCCCCCGCAGGAAGGTGGGCAACGAGTTAATTATTGCGGGTCCGATCCTCGCTTCAACCGACATCGGCAGGGGGGCCATGTCAAAAAACCCGATAGAAACGCCAGTTTTCGCTTCAATCATCGGGCTCGCGGCCGCCATCATCCCATGTCCGATGGTCCAGCCGATCAGGCCGCCGCCAACCGACAAAATGACCGATTCGAGCAGTACGACGCTCATCACCGTCCCTCGGCTGGCGCCCAAAGCCCGCATCACCGCGATCTCATGCTTGCGGTCGTTCATCGAGTTGTAAATGCTTACCAGGATTGAGATTCCGGAAACAATACAGATCAAAACGGTAATCACCAGCAGCAAGGTCTGAATCGGCGAAACGATCATCTCGAAGAGATTGGTGATTTCCAGAACCGGCAGCACCACTTGGGCGACACTTCCCTCGTTGACGGCGTTGCGGATAAAAATCGGCGAAAACGGATCATTGGTCCGAATCAGCACGGCAGTCACTTCTCGCTGGTCGATCGGCAGCGGATCGCGGCGGAGCTTGGCCTCTTTTTTCGTCTCCGGCGAAGAATCGGGCGCCTCGTCGTCGACCGGCTTGGCGTGCCCCTCCATCAAGTAGAAGCCTTCCATATTGATGAAGACCCCCCGATCGTTCGGCGTGCCGGAGGGCGCCAGGATGCCGACCACGATAAACGGCGATTCGTCGTGGGCGTGCCCTTCGTCCGAACCGTGCGAAGCGGCGATCTTATCTCCCAGCTTCAGGCCGGTCTCACGGGCGACGATCGAACCGACGACCGCTTCGTAGTAGCCATGCTCTTCGTCCCAGGTTTTGAAGTTCCGCCCCTGGGCAAAATGGTAGCGCGGCTCTTCGTCATCATACGGATCACGAAACAGCTCAAAGAACTTGGGCAACGTCCCGACCACGCGGAACCGTTTGTAATAGTCCCCCAGACAAACCGGAATTGCGAAGTCGGTGTGTTGGGCGTACTTGCCGTCCTTCACCTCGCCCAGCACGTCTTTCGACATCAGTTCTAGTTCTTTCCGCTGTTGGTCGGCGGTCAGAAACTGCTGGTAGAAATCGTAAGGGATGTTCTCAACCGGTTCGCTCAAGTAGTAGGTCGTATTGAGAACCAGCTGCAGCTTGCCCCCTTTTGCGCCGGCGATCAGGCCGTAGCCAAGGTTCGAGTTCCCCATGAAAGAACGGGAAACCATGCCGTAGGTCAGCAACACCCCGGTTACCAGGGCGACTCCCATCGCCATCGACAACGCCGTCAAACTGGAAGCGAGCGCCCGTTGGGTGACGCTGCGCCATGCAATCGCCCACCGCGTCATGTCGTCACCTTGCTTAGTTGGTTGATTTCGTCGAGACGTTCGACCCGGTCGAACTGACCCGCCACTTCCATCGAGTGCGTCACCATCATCAAGGCGATCTTCTCTTCGTTACAGGTTTCGCGAATCAAGTCGATGATTGACTGTTGATTCGAAGGATCGACGTTGGCGGTCGGCTCGTCGGCCAGCAGCAACTTGGGTCGATTGGCAAGCGCCCGAGCGACGGCGACGCGTTGTTGTTCGCCAACCGACATCGTCTTTGGTTTGTGTGTGATGCGATGCGACAGGCCAACTCGCTCGAGCAACTGCGTCGCCCGGCTGCGATCGGCGCCTTTGCCAGAGAATGACATCCCCAATAGGACGTTCTCTATCGCCGTAAACGCCGGCAGCAGATTGAACGTCTGAAAGACGTAGCCGATCTTCTCGGCTCGCAGCCGATCGCGCCCTTGTTCCGACAGCCGGCGGAGATCGAGACCGTCGATCTGCACCGTGCCGCTGTCGGCGTGGCTGATCCCAGAGATAACGTGCAGCAGCGTCGTTTTGCCGCAACCGCTCCGCCCGACCAGAATCATCTGCTCGGCCTCGGATAGCTCAAATCGGGGGATATCGAGAATTGGCAGGAGCGCCCCGTTGGGCTCCGTGTATGATTTTTTGACGTTTTCCAGCAGCAACATATCGCTTGTCTGTCTAACGTTAGAACCAAGGAAAAGAACGGCAATCCGCCCAATAAGGTCGGTTTTGACCGGTTCTGGGAAACCCTCTATTGAAGTTCAGCCGGCCAGGATCGTCCAGGGCCGCCGGGTCTCTTTTTGCAAATCAATTGTAGAAACTTAACTACGGGGTCGCTAGCAAAAAGGTTCGCAGTGGTCCTGCGGAAAGGGTAAACTCGCACTTTCCTCCTCAAAACCTCCCACACCACAGCCAAGACGACCCCAATCATGCACCGCTACGGATTCCCGCTCTTGCTTCTCTTCGCTTCCATGACCGCCATCGCCCAAGCGGACGATGCGGATTCGCCTGTCAGGTTAACCGGACAGCCAGGAGTCGTTTCGGTGGAATACCTTACTGATGGCGCCCCGCACGACAGTTGCCATGCGTCGACCATCGCCCTGACGAAGAATGGCCTGGTCGCCGCGTGGTTCGGCGGCACCCGCGAAGGCGCCAAAGATGTCGGGATCTTCTTCAACCGGCAGGTCGACGGCAAATGGATCACGCCGGTCGAAGTCGCCAATGGCGTGCAGTACGTCACGCCCGATGGCAAAGAGCATCGTCATCCCTGTTGGAACCCAGTTTTGCACCAGGTCGAAGATGGCGACCTGACTCTCTTTTACAAATGCGGACCGTCCCCCAGCGCGTGGTGGGGCATGGTGATGAATTCCAGCGATGGGGGCGTCACCTGGAGCCAACCGCGGCGGCTACCCGAAGGAATCGACGGTCCCGTCAAGAATAAGGCGATCCTGCATGATGGAAAGCTGGTTTGTCCTTCTAGCAGCGAGAACGACGGTTGGCGGCTGCACTTGGAGATGACGTCGGACGGGGGCCGTAGTTGGACTCGCGTTGGCCCGCTGAACGAAGGTCACAAGGTTGGCGCGATTCAGCCAAGCGTGCTGATCCATGCCGATGGCCGCTGGCAGATCTTGGCTCGCGATCGCAATGGCGACGGCAACGTCTGGAGCACTTGGAGCGACGACCAGGGAATCACCTGGACTCCGCTGAAGTCGAGCGGTCTGCCCAATCCCAACTCGGGCACTGACGCAGTGATGCTGGCCGACGGCCGAGCGCTGCTCGTCTACAACCACACGCATCGCAGCGGTTCGTTTCCCAAAAGCCGCAACATGTTGAATGTCGCCGTCAGCAAAGATGGCAAAGCGTGGGAAGCGGCGCTGCTGCTGGAGAAGAGCCCCGGCGAGTTTTCGTATCCGGCGGTGATTCAAACGCCGGATGGGTTGGTTCACATCACGTACACGTGGCAGCGGAAAAAGGTTCGCCACGTCACCGTCGATCCGGCCAAGCTGCAGACCAAGCCGATTCAGGACGGCGTCTGGCCCGAGTAACGGCCTGGCCTACTTCGACTTCAGATCGAAGTCCTGTTTGTTCTCGCCGGCTGCAACTTCCAAGGTCAGTCCCGACTTGGTGTTGTAGCGGGGCGGGATTAGCGAGCGGGTCATGTCCTTCTGCGGGCTATCCGCTTCGCCCGCATAGGCGGCCCGCTGACCAACAACCCGCGACGCGTTGATCTCAATCCGCTTCGCCCCGATCGGTACGCGGGCCTGATAGACGCCGTTTTCGATTCGTTCGCCGGCGGTGGCCGTTTCGCCATCGACCGGCACAAACGAAATGGCGCCGTTTTCTAGCGGCTGCCCGTCGAGGGTGACCATCCCTTCGACCATGCCATAGTTGTTATCGCCGCCGCAGCCCGAAAGGCCGCCGATCCCAATCGCCAGGGCTGCGCAAGCGCAGCATAAAGTAAGCGTTCGCATCGGTCTGGTCGCTCCTCAGAGAAACATCGATAAGAAAAGAAGTCTGTCAAAGCGACCTTAGCAGTCCGTTGATTTTCTCGACGGACTGCGTGATCGCACGGATGCGATCCCAAAACAACGACGTAAGTCGTTATTTTGCGAGCCGCGAAGAGCTATGCTCTGAGCCTGGCGAGGTTGAAAAATGCCACGGTGGCATTTTTCAACAGGCAGTTAGGGAAGCTGCAAAGACTCATTGCCGGCGCTCGAACCGACCGCGTGCCACACATTGGCCGAAATCGTTTCGCCGACAAACGTCACCGCGCCATCTCCCAGCAAGACGTTGACGCCCCCGGGATGTTGACTGCGAGCGGTGACATACATCGGCGACGACGCGGTCACGCAAGGAGGATTGGGCGCCGTGTTGGTGCAGAACTGCGGCGCGTCGACGCCGCTGTTGGGCGTGTTGTTGGTCATGAATGCGCAGCCCGGGCCGTCGTCGTTGAAGATATCGCCGCGCGAGTCCCGATCTTCTTCGCGGGCCATGATGATCTCGGACATGACCAGCGTATTGGAAAGGCCGTCCGTAAAGCTCGAGAAATCGCGGGCCTTCTGATTGCGAGCAAACGGAGCGCTTTGCGCCACTTCGTCGGCGCCCGCCGTGTTGCCGAAGTTGACGACATAGTTGCCGCGCGATCGCCAGTAGGCGTCACCTTTCCAAAGGGTCTCTCCTTTTTCGCTGGGGCAGAAATAGAGACCGATTGGCTGCGTGCACAAACCGGTCGTCGCATTCTGCGTGATGTGGTTGTGCGCCGGCGAGGTGCTGGTGGTATAGAAGGGCTGATCGGGCAAATACTGATCAGCGAGGGCCGATTGTTCGATAAACGCCCAGATTTCGACAACCCATGTATGTCGCGGCGAATTGGTCGCGCCGATCGGCAAATTATGGAAGGTATCGTGGCGGTTGTGCAGCGCCAACCCATATTGCTTGAAGTTGTTCATACATTGCCCGCGTCGGGCCGCTTCGCGGGCTTGCTGCACCGCAGGCAGTAAGAGAGCGATGAGCACGCCGATGATCGCGATGACCACCAGTAGTTCGACAAGCGTAAAGCCAGATCGGATCGATTTCATGGCACAGACTCGCAGATAGGGTCGAAGAAGAAGGAGGATGAGACAAATTCCGCCCTAGCAGATGGAATATTGGTGCACTGAGGCAAATAGCTCAGCACCTAGTCAATAAATCAGATTAGTTTTATATTTTCAAGCCTTTTCTTCTCTACGCAGATAACTATTTGCTGACTCAAGAAAAGGCCATGAACCCTCTTTGTTTTCTCCTCATTCTTCGGTTCGCTCGGCAGTTGCAAAGTCACGGCCAGATCGATGTCAGGAAAGCCTTTCTTCTTGCCGCCGGACACTCCAAATCGGCGTTCGAGCGATGTCGAAGTTTTCGCCACCAAGGGGACAGAATCGGGAATGTCGAAGCCGTCGTTAGCTTCGACCCGTTGTCACTATACAGCTGTCCCCTAAAATAAAGAGTTTGCCTAACTTTCTGCCGAATCGACGCATGGATGGGCCCTTATGCCGGTAACCGATATCGAGATCAAAGGCGCACGCGAACACAATCTCCGCGACGTCTCTCTCGTACTTCCCCGGAACAAGCTGATCTGCCTGACCGGCGTCAGCGGTAGCGGCAAGAGCTCGCTCGCCTTCGACACCGTCTATGCCGAAGGGCAGCGCCGGTATGTCGAAAGCCTCTCGAGCTATGCCCGGCAGTTCATGGGGCAGATGCCCAAGCCAGAGGTCGACTTCATCGGCGGCCTCACCCCGTCGATCTCGATCTCGCAGAAGACGACCGGCAACAATCCTCGCAGTACCGTCGGTACGATCACCGAGATCAACGACTTCCTCCGCATCCTCTATGCGCGGATTGGCAAAGGTCATTGCACCGAGTGTGGCAAAGCGCTGACTGCGCAAACGCGTGAGCAGATTCTGGAACACATTCTGGCGATGGAGGAAGAGTCGCAGATCGTCATCCTGGCGCCGCTCATCCGCGGGCAGAAGGGTGAGCACAAAGATCTGTTCATCGATCTCTTGAAACAGGGCTTCGTCCGCGCTCGGGTCGATGGGCGAGTCGTCAATCTGACCGATGACCTGTCGCTCGACCGTCAGATGCGGCACAACATCGAACTGGTCGTCGATCGCTTGACCATCAAGCCGAGCGTTCGCGGCCGGTTGGCCGAAGCGGTCGAACTGGCGATGAAGATGGGCGAAGGAAGCTTGATCGTCGCGCCCCGCGTCGACGAAGAAGAAGCTGACGAGGAAGCTCCCAAACCGACCAAAAAAAAACCGCGCGCCAAAAAGCAAAAGAAGACCGACGTCGCTGGCGACATGATGTTCTCGGTCGACTACGCCTGCGTCGATTGCGGCGTTTCGTTCGATCCGCCGACGCCGCAACTATTCAGCTTTAATAGTCCGCAAGGGATGTGCCCGGTTTGCGACGGGCTTGGGCAGATCTACACCTTTGATCCCGAACTGCTCGTCCCCGACGTCACGCTGTCGTTCAAGAAAGGCGCTGTCGAGATCCTCGGCAAGTGGTCTGATCTTGGTCGTTGGAAACGCCACATCTACAAGGGGGTCGCCGAGACGATGGAGCGGAAGCTCAATCTCGACGCTGGCGCCTTTTTGGATACGCCGTGGCGTGAGATGGAAGACGAGGTCAAGAACCTCCTGCTCTATGGCGCCGGCGAACAACACATCACCTTCACTTGGCGAGCCGGCTCGTCGCCGCAAAAGTATGGCGGCACCTACGACGGGATCGTTTCCGACCTGCTCGAAAAATACAAGACTAGCAACTCCAAGCCGCAGTTGCGACAGCTCGAAAAATATATGTCGACGATCGGCTGCCCCGACTGCGGCGGTCAGCGACTCAACCCGCAGGCGCGGTACGTCAAGCTGGGCACCAAAAGCAAGGCCTTCAAAGACAAACCGGAACTATCCTTGCCGGACGTCTCGGACCTGTCGATCCAAGACGCTACGGAGTTCTTCAGCAAGCTCGATCTCGACGATATGTCGCTGAAGATCGGCGCCGAAGCGATCAAGGAAGTCCGCGGACGACTTGGCTTTCTCGAAAACGTCGGGCTCGAATACCTGACCCTGAGCCGCACCGCACCGACGCTCTCCGGCGGAGAGTCGCAGCGGATTCGCCTGGCCGGGCAAATCGGTTGCGGTCTGGTTGGCGTGACCTATATCTTGGACGAACCATCGATTGGTTTGCATCCCCGCGACAACGATCGATTGCTCGCGACGCTCAACGATCTGCGCGACCTGGGCAACACCGTGCTGGTGGTCGAGCATGACGAAGACACGATGCGGGTCGCCGACCATGTGATCGACTTTGGTCCCGGCGCCGGTGTCCGCGGCGGTTACATCGTCGCCCAAGGTCTGGCCGAAGAAATCGCCGCCAATCCGAAGAGCGTCACCGGTCAGTTCTTGGCCGGAACCGAGAAGATCGACGTCCCCGAGACGCGCCGCCAACTGGGTGAGAAAAAGCTGACGATCGTCGGCGCCGCCGAGAACAACCTGAAGAACGTCAACGTCGAGATCCCGCTGGGCGGTTTCGTCTGCGTTACCGGCGTCAGCGGCAGCGGCAAAAGTAGCGTCGTCAACGACATCCTGGTCGAAGCGCTCCGTCGCGACTTGAACCATGGCCTGGGCGAACCAGGCGCCCATGAGCGGATCGACGGGCTCGACCATCTCGACAAGATGATCGCCATCGACCAGTCGCCGATCGGCCGCACCCCGCGCAGCAATCCGGCGACCTACATAAAGGTCTTCGACGATATCCGCAACCTGTTCGCCCAACTGCCCGAGTCACGTCGTCGCGGCTACAAACCGGGGCGATTCAGCTTTAACGTCGACGGCGGACGCTGTTCGGCCTGCGAAGGGAACGGCGCCAACAAGCTGGAGATGGACTTCCTGGCCGACATCTGGGTCACGTGTCCCGTTTGCGAAGGGCATCGCTTCAACCGCGAAACGCTCGAAGTGCGGTTCAAAGAGAAGTCGATCGCCGACGTGCTCGAAATGGACGTGCAGGAAGGGCTGACGCTGTTTGAGAACGTGCCGACCATCGCCCACAAATTGCAAACGCTGCACGACGTCGGTCTCGACTACATCAAACTGGGACAACCGTCGCCCACGCTCTCTGGCGGCGAAGCCCAACGGATCAAGCTGGCCAAAGAACTGGTCAAACGCAGCACCGGCCGCACGTTGTACCTGCTCGATGAACCGACGACCGGGCTTCACTTTGCCGACGTGAAGATGCTGCTGAAGGTGCTGCACGCCTTCGCCGAGCAGGGAAACACGGTGCTGGTGGTCGAGCACAATCTGGACGTGATCAAAACGGCCGACTGGCTGATCGACATGGGCCCCGAAGGCGGTTCGTCCGGCGGTACGGTTGTCGCCTCGGGACCGCCGGAGGTCGTCGCCGAAGTCGAAGCTTCGCACACGGGTCAAGCGCTCAAAGCGGTGCTGGCCGGCAAGCAAAGCCGCGCCGTGACCGAGATCAAGCGAGCCGCCAAAGCCGCGCAGCAGAAGCGCGACCAGAAGGCGGCCAAGGTGATCGAAGTCCGCGGCGCCAAGATGCACAACCTGAAGGATGTCGACGCCAAGATCGACCGCGAGAAGATGACCGTCTTCTGCGGACCGAGCGGCAGCGGCAAAAGCTCGCTGGCGATGGATACGATCTACGCTGAAGGACAACGGCGTTACGTCGAAAGCCTGAGCGCTTACGCGCGGCAGTTCGTCGGTCAGATGCAAAAGCCGAAAATCGACCATATCGAAGGGCTCTCGCCGGCGATTGCAATTGAACAGAAGAATCTCGGCAACTCGCCCCGTTCGACCGTCGGAACGGTGACCGAAATCTACGACTACCTCCGCGTGATGATGCCGCGGCTCGGTACGCCGTATTGCCCTGACTGCGAAATTCCGATCAGCACGCAGACCTCGTCGCATATCACCGACAAGATCCTGAGCGAGCCGGCCGAGACGAAGCTGTTTCTGATGGCGCCGGTCATGCTGGACGTGGGTCAGCAATACTCGGAGTTGTGGGAAGACCTGAAGGCGACCGGCTATCAGCGGATCCGCGTCGATGGGGTCGTTCACACGCTCGACAAACCGCCGAAGATCGATCGCCGCCGTCATCACGATATCGAGGTGGTGGTCGACCGTATCTCGGTCAAAGAAGAGTCGCGGAGCCGCATCGCCGACAGCGTCGAGAACGCGCTGAGCCTGGGCGCCGGTTTCTTGCATGTCGCGTACGTCGACGACAAGCTGCCGGAGCATCGCTGGCGGATCAAACGGCATAGCCAAAAGCTGTCGTGCGGGCAGTGCGATCGCAGCTTCGATCAACTCTCGCCTCACAACTTCTCGTTCAACAGTCAGCTCGGCTGGTGTCCTGACTGCGAAGGGTTGGGAACGCAAACCGGCGCCGATCCGACCGCGCTGCTCAGCGACCCAAAGCTGTCGCTGCGCGAAGGAGCGCTGAAGCTGTGGCCCGGCGTCCATCACGACATCTCGGTACGGATGCTCGAAGCGTTGTCTGCCTCGGCCGGCGTGCCGCTCGACACGCCGTTTGAACGACTCAGCAGCCGCCATCGCCGCGTCTTGCTGCATGGTACCGGCGACGCTTGGTTTGACGTGCATGATAGCGAAGATCAGACCAAGCGACCGATCTTCCGCTTCCAGTTCAAAGGGTTGTACCCAGCGCTGGAAGAAGCGTCGCGTTTGTCGCCGGCGTTCCGCATGCAGCTGGAAAGCCTGGTCGCTGAGGTCGAATGCACCACCTGCTGCGGCAGCCGTTTGCGTGACGATTCGTCGGCGGTGCGGTTCCGCGATCAGACGGTCCTCGACATCTGCAGCATGCCGATGGGGCAGTTGCTGGAGTTCATCCAAGGTTGGAAGCTGAAAAAGCGGGAAACCAAGATCGCTGGCGAAATCGTCCGCGAGCTCGAAAACCGCGTGCAATTCCTGTGCGACGTCGGTCTCGAATACCTCACGCTCCGCCGCACGGCGCCAACGCTGTCGGCCGGCGAAGCGCAACGCATCCGACTCGCCAGTCAGCTCGGCAGCGGGCTCTGCGGCGTGCTGTACGTCTTGGACGAACCGACGATCGGTCTGCACCCCCGCGACAACCGCCGCTTGCTGTCAGCGTTGCATCGTCTGCGCGACCTGGGCAACACATTGATCGTGGTCGAACACGATCACGAAGTGATCGAAGGAAGCGACAAGCTGCTCGATTTCGGTCCCCAGGCAGGCGTCAACGGCGGTACCATTGTGGCGACCGGCACGCCCAAGCAAGTCAGCAAGGCGAAGGACTCGATCACCGGTCCGTACATCAGCGGCAAGAAGGCGATTTCGGTTCCGTCGAACCGCCGTATGCCTTCCGTCCGAGAGCTGGCGGCCAAGGGAAAACCGTTCGAGCTCAGCTCGCCGACCGGCGAATGGCTGGAAGTGGTCGGCGCCCGGCATAACAACCTGCACAACGTGAACGTGCGGTTCCCGCTTGGCAGCCTGATCGCAATCGCCGGTCCCAGCGGCAGCGGCAAGAGCAGCCTGATGCAGGAAGTGGTTTACAACTCGCTGGCCCGCACGCTGCATCGCGCGTCGACGACGCCTGGCGCTCATGACGCGATCCGCGGCATCGAGGCGATCAACAAGGTGATCCGCGTCGATCAACAGCCGCTCGGCAATTCGCCCAGCTCCAACGCGGCGACCTATACCGGCGTCTTCGACGTCATCCGCGATCTCTTCTCGCAACTGCCGGAAGCGAAACTGCGCGGCTACACGCCGCGGCGGTTCAGCTTTAACGTCGATGGGGGACGCTGCGAGACGTGCGAAGGGATGGGCCAGAAATGCATCGAGATGCACTTCCTGCCCGACGTCTGGGTCACCTGCGAAACGTGCGATGGCCATCGCTACAACGACGAAACCCTGTCGGTTCGATACCACGGCAAGTCGATCGCCGACGTGCTGGAAATGCCGATCGGTCAGGCGGTAACCCTATTCGAGAACATCCCCAAGATCCGCCGCATTTTGCAGACGCTGTGCGACGTCGGTCTCGACTACGTGACGCTCGGCCAACCGGCGCCGACCCTCTCCGGCGGTGAAGCGCAGCGCGTGAAGCTGGCGTCGGAACTGGCGCGGCCCGACACCGGCAAGACGCTTTACCTGCTCGACGAACCTACGACCGGTCTCCACTTTGAAGACCTGCGGAAGCTGCTCGACGTCTTCCATCGCCTGGTCGATCTCGGCAACACGGTCGTGGTGATCGAACACAACCTGGACGTCATGAAGCAGGCCGACTGGATTCTCGAGATCGGTCCCGAAGCAGGCGCCGAAGGAGGTCGACTGGTCACCGCCGGTACGCCGGAAGATGTGGTCGCCTACAGCAAGGCGTTCGACAAGGGAGACGAGCCGCTTCGTTCGCACACCGGCGAAGCGCTGGCGCCATTCCTGAAGGCCGGCCCCTACGAAGAGCGCCGCCGCTTTGACGAGGCGGCCCTCGACCAAGAACGCGAAGGGGACATGGAAATCGCCGACGTTGGTCGCGCCACCAAGATGCCGTGGGAACTCGACGGCCGCCGCTGGCACACCAAAGATCGGGTTGGCCGCAGCGGTGAGGCCTGCAACTGGGACGGCAAGATCCTCTCGGCCGTGGTCGATAAGATTCAAGAGCTGGGCGAGTTCAGCGAGATCAACTGGAACTCGCGAACCATCGTCGAAATCTCGGGGCTCAAGAAGAGCGACGGCTGGTTCTTCCACGCCATCACCGGTGAAAGCTGGTTGGTGAAAATGAAATTCCGCGTCGCCAAGGGAACCTTCGACCGGATGGAGTTGCCCAGTCGCTTGGCGCTGCCGACCTTGAACGAATTGGAAGATCTGCCGATCTACAGCAACGAACCGCGCTGCAAGGTGAAGAACCTCCGTGGGCCGTTCCAGGAAATCGAAATCCGCGCCCATACTTACGAAGAGGTCAACCGCAGCGAATTCTGGGAGTTCCTCGGCCAAGCGGTCGCCGGCTTCGAGAAGTACCTCGGCATGATCAACCAAAACGTCGAAGACCACATGCCCTGGAAAAAGCTGGGCGAAAAGTGGCATCTGTCGCGGAAAGGCTTCCCACCGGGCAAGAATCCGCAGTGGGATCCGAACGTGCTGGAAGACCTGCTGGGTCTGTTGGTCGACACGGCCGACGATGGTGAGATCCTGTGGAACAACCAGGTGATCGTCAACGTGATGGCATCCGGCGTTAATGGATCGTGGGCCAGCGTCACCAGCAAACGCCCGGAAGACGTCCGCCTGACGATCCGCGTCCCCCGCGGCGCCGTCGCCCTGGGCCGCATCGCCGGCTTGGGTCATGAGCCTGACATCGACGCCAAAAGTGATGGCGACGTCGTCCGAATCCACTTCCGGACGACCGACGACCTCGAAAAGGGAGATCTGGCCGAGTTCCTGCAGGAAACGCTCAGCGCGATCGGTGAGTCAAACGGCCAGAAGAAGCTGTTCTGATCGCCAGCAGCTCGTCATTCGTCATTCCGGGCGCTGCTAGCACCCTCGCAATTCACCTTGCGTCCAATCAGCGGCGACCAGTATAAGTCTGCTCCTTATTTTCCGCTGCGGCGGACGTTTTTCGTTGTTTGGAAGGAGCCGACGACATGTTGCGAACCGCTTTACTGCTGGGGGCGGCTACCCTTGTCGCCGCATCCGGATGTACGACCACGCCGATGATGTTTGGCAAATCGCTCGCCAAAGAGCTGGTCGAAGAGAACGTGAAAATCGTCGAGCGGCGGATCAGCGAAGAAATCCCCGGCGACACCCCGCAGGAAACCGCCGTCGCGCTGCTGAAGAAGATGGGCTACGAGTGCAAGATCGAGCACGCCCAAAAGTTCGTCTATCACAAGCCGATCGAAGATGGCTCGCTGGTTCCGGTCGAACTGTATGATCGCGACTTCATCCAGTGCAGCTACACCCGCAAACATTACTTCGCCGCCGAAGACACGACCACCTTCGCCGTGCTGCTGAACCACGGCCGCGTCGAACGGGTGCTGGTCAACTGGGAAGCGGACATCGCCGACATCGCCAAGGTCGACGTCAATCTGACGACGCGGTAACGCCAGCGCTGTCTTTGCGCTCTCTCGCCTGCTAGAGTAAGAGCGAGGATCCGCCGCTGGGTCCCGCTCTTTTTTCGGCGATATCTGTTTTTGTATGACGCGCAAAGCGAAGACTTATCTATTGGTCGTGGGGAGCGCTCTGGTCACCCTGATCGGCGTGCCAGCATGGATGATTTTGGGTCCGCCGCGGGCGCTGGTCATCTCGAAAGAAACGACCCATCTAACCAAGCCGCTCGATGCGGAAGGAAACGTCGACTATGTCGCCGCGGTGCTAGAGCGGCAGCGAGCCGGCGTCACTCCAGAAAACAACGGGGCGATTCCGCTGCTGCAGGCGATGTGGCCGTGCGGGCTAGAGCCCGATGAACTCGCGCTGATTTGCGACGAACTGAACATCTCGCCTCCGGCTGCCGATGGCTTGGTGATGCTCGATGATTCGGATGTGCATCAACAACAGATCATCGATTGGGCGAGCAAAAAATGGGGCGTTGACCTGGGGGACGAAGAGCAATACGACTTCGACCCAGCGGAGCATGTTTACGAGGCGATGGACACGCCTTGGCGGCGCGACCAAATTCCACCGCTCGCTCAGTGGGTTGACGATCATCAGCGCTCGTTTGAGCTCCTGCACGAGATGGAGACACATGACGCCTTCTATCTTCCTTCGCCAAGTCGGCTGAAGCTTGGCGCCACATTGCTGTCTGGCGGCACGCCAGAAGCGTCGATCTTACGCGATGCGGCCCGCGTTCTTACCACACGCTCGATGATGTACATCGGCGAAAATCAACCAGAGCTCGCGTGGCGCGACCTGCGGCTGATTTTCATCCTCGCGCGTATGTCCTGGACCGAATCCTCCACCGTTCATTCCATGGTGGCGTTTGCCATCGAAGGACTCGCCGGCAGCGCCACGCAGCAACTGCTCGGCAGCGGACAGTGTGACCGGGCGCTGCTCGACGAGATGGAAACGTTCTTCGCCGATCTGCCCCCCATCGCCGACATCGCGCGGATCACCGATCAACACGACCGCTGGATGGTTCTGGAGATGGCGGCGGCGCCCAACTCTGACGATTTCGAGCGCATGCTCTATCTTCCTGATGACCTACCGCAGGGGCCGCTGTGGCTTTTGCAGCTTCCGCGCGATCGGAATACGCTTCTGAAACGATTGAATCAGCGCTACGACGAGATGGTGACGATCTTGTCGCTGCCCGACCCGGCCCAGTTCATGGCGGCGAAAGCCAAATTCCAATCGGACATGAAGCAGGCCGAACTCGACTGGCATGCCAGACTACCGACGACCGCGGCGCTTTTCAGCCAGTCCGTGCGCGGCATCTATGCGGGCGACCTACTCATGGCCCATGGTCTCAGCATTCAGACCGAGGCCAAACCGCCGCAATATCGCGTAGAAACAACTGCGCGTCTGCTGCGCATCGCAATCGCACTCGAAAATTTTCGCTTGGCTGAAGGTGAATATCCTCAACAGCTGACGGAACTAATCGAACTTTCCGATGCGGCGTTGCTGAACGATCCCTATGCCGCCGGTCAGCAGCTGCGTTACGAGCGTCGCGGCGAAGGCTATCTTCTTTACAGTCGCTACGAAAACGGAATCGACGATGGCGGCACTTCGATCAACTCCAAGGTTCTGGGCGGCGAATGGGCCAAGGAAGGGGAGTACAACCACGACTTTCGTGCCGTCGATCTGGTTTTCCGCTTTCCGATTCCGCCGCTGGTCTTGGCCAAGCCAAAATCGCTTGAGGACGAAGAGCGAGAACTCTACGGCGACCTTCTCTTGGACGAATACGATGGACTGGAAGAGCCGCCGGAGTAAAATCGTCGCGGCGATCTGGTTTCCCCATTCTCCGTTTCCTTGAAACCTCGGGCTCATGACGCGCAAGACCAAGACCTATCTGCTGATCCTCGGCGCCGCCTTCTTGCTGCTGGTCGGTCTGCCGCTGTGGTTCATCTTTGGCCCGCCGCGGCGGTTGGTTATCTCGAAGGAGACGACCGTCCTGACGCAGCCGTTAAATGCCGAAGGGCAGGTCGACTATGTCGAAGCGGTGCTCCAGACGCAGCGTGCCGGCGTGACGCCTCAAAACAATGCTGCCGTACCGCTGGTGCAGGCGATGTGGCAAGAGAAGGGGCTGAACCCGGAACAGAAAGATTTTCTCTGTAAGGAACTGGGGATAACGAAGCCCGAGCAGGAAGGAATCGACGACGATCTGTGGAATCAGCGCTACAAAGACTTGATCATCGCGTGAGCGAGCGAAAAGTGGGGCGTCGATCTTGGGGGACGAGTCGCTCTACGACTTTGACGCCAGCTTCTATTTGGATGACGTTCGCTACCAACCTTGGCGCCGCGCTGACTATCCGCCGCTGGCGACTTGGGCGGACGAAAACCGCGACCGTTTCGACCTGCTTCATACGATCGAGCAGCGAGATCGATTCTATTACCCGTCCCCCTATCTTGCGAAGCCTGATCGGATCTTGATCTCCAATATCCTGGGTGGGAGCGAACGTTTGCGGCATGCGGCGCGAGCGCTGCAGTGCCGAGCGATGATGTACGTCGGCGAAGGAAACGCCCAACTTGCCTGGAACGACTTGCGTTTGATTTATCTCTTTTCGCGATTACAAATGCCGCAGTGCACAATCATCGACGCCATGACCGGGCATGCCATCGAAGGAGTCGCCTACGACGGCATGAAGTATCTGCTCGACAGCGGACTCTGCGATCAACAACTGTTGGACCAAATGGCGCAATTCTTGAGCGACTTCCCCCCGCCAGTCGATATCGCAGGCGTCATCGACACGACCGATCGGTGGGCGATGCTGGAAGTACGTATGCGCGCGAGCGATGTCGAAGACGTCACGATTGGACAAGACATTCCAGGCAACGTCGATCTCTTCGACCTTCCCTACGACAAAAACATGACGCTGCGGCGAATTAACCAGCGCTTCGACGAGTGGACCGCCATGATGAAGATCGACGATCCCGCGAAGTACTTGCAAGCCATTGAGCAGTACCCTGTCCAAGCGCAGGCCGACCTGCAAACTTGGAACAATCGGGGGGCCATCGTTGCCGCAACCATCAGCCAATCGGTGCGGGGAATCTATGCTGGCGACGCAATTTGCAGTTGGACCTTCAGCAACCTGGGTTCCGCCAAACGCCCTTACTTCCGTACGCTGACCGAAGAACAACTGACGCGAATGGCGATTCAGTTGTCGAAGTATCGACTTGAGCATGGCGAGTATCCGGAGTCGCTTTCCGCCATGGATCCGCAGCTAAAAGCGGCCGACCTGCACGACATATGCGCTCCTGGAGAAGACTTGATCTACGAGCGACGCGCCGATGGTGGGTTTCTGCTCTACAGTCGCTTCGAGAACGCCCTCGACGACCAAGGAACGTCGTGGTTCGGCGAGATTTTCCGCGGTGATTGGACGGCGCCTGGCGAGGACTTGGAAATCGACGGCGAATTTGTCTCTGTAACGGACGAAGACATCGACCTGGTCCTCCGCTTTCCGCTTCCCGGCCCGCCACCGCTCGCCAAGCCGAAGTCGAAGGCGGAGGAAGAGGCGGAAATGAAGGCGATGTTCGGCGAAGACTTTGAGATGGAGATCGACTAACGCCGCCGAGGCGATTTCCGTTTTGGTAAACGACGCGAAGCCGAGAATCATCCCCGGCGTTTTCTCAGGCGTCGCCGAGTAAAGATCGACCGGGTGATACTCGATACCCGCCTGATCGGCCGCTTGATGCAGATGACGATTTCGCCGGGCGTCGCTGGCCTGCGCCACGACATGCAAGCCTGCTTCGTTCCGGCGAAACTCGATCGCCGAACTGACGGCCCACTTTGACGAGACCGAAATCGTCGACCTGACGGCGGCCATCGCCAACATCAACGCTTGGAACCGGTTCGCCGTTTCGTTCCGCAAAGAACCGGAGATCGAAACGGCCGCCACCGCGTAACAAAAAACTCGCCTGCAGCGCAAGTAAGGGAATGCGTGCGGATATCTGTATCGAGCTTGCAGCCGCATTCCCTCGCTGACGTTGCGGGCTAGTGTCGAGTCTTACCTACCTTTGAACACCTGGCGCAGATCCTCAATGTTCAAACGATACCTAGCGCTGGCCGTTCTGCTGTTGACTGGCGTAACGGTGTGGCGCGTCGCCGCTCATGAAACGGCGGAGCAAGGTCCGACCGTGAAACCGGTGTTGTCGGAAGAGATCCAAGAGAAGGTCGAGGGCGTCGCGACTCGCGCCGTCATGGCCGAGGTACCCTGGCAGGGGAGGCGGCTTCTCGCCAGGCTCAGAGCGTAGCTCTTCGCGGCTCGCATCCATGCGATCACGCAGTCCGTCGAGAAAATCAACGGACTGCTACGTGTTGGAAGGGGAACTCGAAACGCAGGTCGAAGATGGACCGGTCTTTCGACTCAAACCAGGCGACACCCTTTGCGAACCGTCGATGGCCCTGCATCGAGCGACCCGCAATGTGAACCCCGACAAACCGGCCAAGATTCTGGCTGTGCACCTGACGCCGATTGACGCCAAAGAGTTGGTGATTCCGGAACCAGAGAAGTAGTAGTCCGAGGTGCAAGCCGACGGAAAGAGGCTGCAAAAAAAACGGGAATTCGTAGGGCAGGCCGTGCCTGCCGAAAGCCCGCCGCTCTCCTCTAGTCCGCGGATCGATGCCTCTGACGGCGCCGCCGCCCCGATAGCGGAGCTATCGCGGCCAACCACGTAAACTACTTCAACACATGCAACAGATTGCTATAGTCATCGGTCCAAAGACGATCGACCACCAATTGCGAAGGTTCGGTCGTCGCGGCGCGGCGAAGTAAGTCGTTGGCCAAGAGCGTTTCGTTGTTGGTCGCGATTACCCAATGGGCGCCGGTCTTTTGCTGGGCGACGTCAGGAGCGGCGAAGAAGTAGAGCGATTGCAGATCGCAATCGTCCGCCAATCCTTCGACCACTGGTCGTAGATCGACATGCATGTTGCTGATATGGACGGCGATCGCGCCGCCGGGGGCGAGACGCTGTCGATAAATGTCGAACGCTTCGCGGGTCAACAGATGCGTCGGAATGGCATCGCCGCTGAACGCATCGAGCACCAGCAGGTCAAACTTCTGGTCGCTTTCCGCTTCCAACGACAGCCGGCCGTCTCCCAGCACAATCTGAATGTCGGCCGCCGAGTCTTTCAGGTAGCTGAAATAGTCTTCGGCCAATTCGACGACTTCTGGATTGATCTCGTACATGCGGAACGTGTCGCCCGGCTTGCCGTACGCGGCCAGCGTTCCGGCGCCAAGTCCGACGACGCCGACCCGCAGCGGTCGCTGTTGTTGTTCCAACTGTTGCAGCACGATGCCGACGCCTGTCTCGGGTGCATAGTACGAGGTTGGTTCGGTGCGGCGTTTGTCGTCGAGAAATTGAAATCCGTGGACGATGCGGCCATGAAACATCATTCGTCGTCGCTGGCCGTCGGCCGTTTGATCGTCAATGTGCAACACGCCGTAAAAGTTGCGGCGAGACACCAGGTAATCGCTACCAAAATTGCGGAGTTCGCCGTAGACCACCAATAGCAGCAGCGGAATCGCCCAGGCCAACCGTTTCGGCAAGGGTGGCGGCGCCGTTTGACCAACGGTCGTCGGCAAACTAGTCGCCGAGAACAAGATGCCGCCGGCGATCAGAAAGCTGCCGAGGATGAAAATCGGCGATTCAAAGTAGTCGGTCAGCGCCATTGGACAGACGAGCGAAACGAGAACGCCCCCCAGTGCGCCGCCGGCGGAGATCGTCAGGTAAAACTCAGTCAAGCGAGCCGGCAGTGGTTTCAAACGGACCAGTTCGCCATGGCAGGCAAAACAAGCGAAGAACAACGACGCAAAGTAGACGCCAATCGCGGTGGTCAGCCCGAGCGAGCCATTGGTCCAATCGACCAGCGCCACGCCGGCGAGCGAAACCAGCGTCAGCCAAGCGACCGTTTCGCGACGGTACCAACCTTCGCCATCGAACGCCAGGATAAAGGTCAGCAGGTACAAGCTGAGCGGAGCGACCCACAGCAGCGGCACCACCGCCATGTCTTGGCAAACATGATTGGTGACCGCCAATAGGCCAAAGCTGGCCCAAGCCGGCAGCAATAACCATTTGGCTCGCGTACGCCATGTAATCGTAGGTGGTTTCTCCGGCGAAGCCGTTTCCGTATCGCAGAACGCCTCGGTAGCGGGGACCGCGCGAAGTTGCCAGACGACCACCGCCAACAGCGCGGCGAACAAGCCGAAGCCAATCGACCACTGCGCCGCTTGCGTCGATACTGCGAAGTTCGGTTCGATCACAAAGGGATAACTGAGTAGCGCCAGTAGCGAACCGATGTTCGACAGCGCATAGAGTCGGTAGGGGGTAACGCCGGGAAAGCGTCGGCCGAACCAGGCTTGCAGCAGCGGACCATTGGCGGCCAGCAAGAAGTACGGGAGCCCGATCGTCGCAGTGAGCAGCAGCAAGATGCGCAGCGCCGGCGCGTCTTCCGGCGCAGGCTTCCAGCTGATGTCGGCCAACACCGGCGCCAGGAACGCCGCCGCCACCACCAACAGCAGATGCAACGCTCCTTGCCATAGCAGCGGCAGGTATCGGGTCGTCAGGTGTGCGTAGAGATATCCAAGAAACAGCACGACCTGAAAGAAGAGCATCGCCGTGGTCCAGACCGCTGGACTGCCGCCGAACCAGGGCAAAATCGACTTGCTGACGATCGGCTGGATCTGAAACAACAGCAGCGCACTGACGAAAACCGCTGCGGCGAAGCAGCAACGCAGGAGTTGGCGGCGGCGAAACATAGATCGGAGATCACTTATGCGTTACAATTTGGCGTCGCGCTAAGATAGCTCACAGGTCGGATTGGAACGCCGCAAACGGTTGAAATGCGCAATAGAGCGGGGAGCAATTCAACTCTAGATCCACAAGGGGGGTTCTGTTTGTGCGATTTGTTCAGAGTTTTTCAGTAAGAAAAGGTTCAAATTTAACACCGGTGGGGGCGGAATTGTTCTTTTCATGCCGGAAACGCCGACATTAGAATCGGGTTTGTTGTCCTCATCCTACCGTCACTTGGACTTTGCCGTCTGATTGACGAAAAATCCTCTTCTGTTGCTTGGAGACAATTTATTCGTGTACGCCACTGTTTCTCTTGAAGCGGAGGCGATGGCAGTCCTACGGGAATTCGCCAGCGCTTACGCTATTCGAGATCTGGAGAAACTGCTGGCGGTGTTTTTGCCTGAACCGGACGTAGTGCTTCTGGGAACGGGCCAAGACGAAAAGCGTCTTGGTCTAACCGGAATCTGCGAACAGGCGGAGCGTGACTGGGAACAAGCCGACACGTTGCATTTTCGCTTTGGATGGCGAAGCGTTTCGTGCTACGGCGACGTTTGCTGGATCGCGGCCGATTGTTTTGCTCTGGTTCAAGCGGGTTACCGCCAAGCGGAGATTCCTCTCCGGATTACTGCAGTCCTGGTTCGCAACGCAGAAGATTCGCTGCGAATCGCCCAGCTTCATTACTCTTCGCCGGTCCTGCCGGAAGACGAGTCCGATACCTGTCTCGAGTAGAATTTTGCACTTATTTGATCACAAGGTTATTCCTTGACAGGCAAAAAGCCCCTCTGACTTCAGAGGGGCTTTTTTCATGCGCCGCGATCCAAGGTATAATAAGCCGTTCTGTCTCCAATGCCGCAATCCAAGTAGTCTGGGATGATCCGAACCTTTCTCAAATCGAAGATCCACCGCGCCACCTGCACCGAGGCTTGCCTCGATTACGAAGGAAGCGTGACGATTGATAGTCTGCTGATGGAGGCGGCCGATTTGCTCGACCACGAACAGGTCGATATCTACAACATCACGTCGGGAACTCGCCTAACCACGTACGCCATTCCGGGCCCGCCTGGCAGCGGCGTGATCTGCATCAACGGGGCGGCCGCCCATCTGGTGAACCCGAAAGATCTGGTCATCATCGCCAGCTACGCCCAATATACCGAGCAGGAGCTGGCTGATTACGCCCCGATCGTCGTCCAAGTCGATCAGCAAAATCAGATCATGACGCCGGTCGCAAAAAATTAGTGTCGCGGCTACTGCCTTAAAAGCGCAATCTGCCCCCCCCTTGCGGCAGACTGGAAATCAGCACCCCGAAATAACTATAAGCGTCATTCTTAAATTTTCCAGTTTTTCTCTCGCGATCGGTAAGCGTCTGTCGATGGATTCCTTTACTACGCTGTTATCCGCGACAATGCGTTGAATTTCGGGGCAGCCTCCCTTACGGAGGGAAAATTCAACAGGGCAGCACGGATAGCAGCGTTTTCCTTTTCTTGACCAACTGACCTCGCGGACTGCCCGCAAATTCCTTTTTGGCGACACATGCGGCAAATTAAGAAATCTGCCGCCATGCATCTTCGCTAACCCGCAATCTGGTCGAAGTTAACCGACATGCGCTCGGCAGACTTTCTCTTGCTGGGCGCTGCCGATTCTCCCCCACGATTTCGCCTGCCGAGCCTATAAGAGGAACCTGCCGTGTTGAGCAGTAACGCCGTCCACTGGTACGAAGGAATGTTCCTGTCGCCGCATCATTTTCAGGCGTTCGAACAACACCAGTTCCATCAAAACCGGCGGGGCGACCTCTGGATCCAGCGACATCACTGGGGCCTGCGTTCGATCGATCTCGATATCGACGCGCTCACCAACTCGCGTCTGGTCGTTCGCTCGCTGGAAGTCCGGCTGCGCGATGGCGCCACGATTTCGGTCCCCAGTGACGGGCAACTGCCGATCCTTGACCTACGGCACGCGATGGCTGATCGCCAGAACCTGACGATCTACCTGGCCGCGCCGCAGCTTGTCTCCGGTCAATCGAACGTCGCCGACAACACCGGCTCGACGGCTCGCTTTTTGGTCGAGAACCTGGATGTCGAAGACCAGAACAGCGGCTCAAACCAACAAACGATTCAAATTCGGCGGCTCAACCTGCGTCTGTTGCACGACGGCGACAATCACGCCGGCTACGAAACGTTGCCGATCGCCCGCATTCGCCGCTCGGACCGGGGCGAAGCGGTGCCGCAACTTGACGAAACCTACATTCCGCCGCTGTTGGCCTGCGACGCTTGGCGTCCGCTGCAAGCGAATATCCTGCAGCGCATCTACGATCGCCTAGGTCGCAAGCTTGATCTGCTCGCCTCGCAAATCGTCAGCCGTAAAATCTCATTCGACAGCCGCGGGCAAGGGGACCAGCAACTGCTGGAGCAGCTGCGAGCAATCAACGAATGCTACCCAGCAATCCAGATGATCGCCTTCACCCCGGGCACGCACCCGACCACGGCGTTTTACGAACTGGCCCGCACGATCGGCAAACTGGCGGTGTTTGGTTCGATGCGTCGTCCGCCGGAGATGCCGGCCTACGACCATGACGACCTGGCCGGTTGCTTCTGGCGGCAGAAACAATACATCGACTCGTTGCTCGACGCCGTCGTCGAGCCGGACTATCGCGAACGTCACTTCGAGGGCGCCGGTCTCCGGATGCAGGTCGATCTCGAACCGTCGTGGCTGGAAGGTTCCAACAAGCTGTTCGTCGGCGTCGAAAGCTCGCTGCCGCCGCAACAGGTCGATCGCTTGTTGACCCGCGGGCTCGACATGAAGATTGGCAGTAGCGATCGCGTCGTCGAACTCTATCGTCTGGGTCAGGCTGGACTCCGGTTTAATTACGCCAGCCATCCTCCGCGGGCGCTACCTGCGCTGCCGGGCGTTTCGTATTTCGAGATCGACCGCGACAGCCAACCGGCCCAGTGGGACCAGGTGAAACACTCGCTGACGCTGGCGATTCGCTTGAACGAGAACCTGATCGTCAGCGATATTGAGGGGCAACGCCGCTTGACGATTCGCGTTGACGGCCAATCGACGACGCTGCAGTTCACGTTGTACGTCGTGCCAAACGAGCCAGGCGCCAGCCAATAAGTGGACAAAACTAGCTGGCGACTTTACTTTGCCCTAGCGCTGGACCTGAGCGGTCGACATGGTAAAGTCGATCGCATCGCTCGATATTCGCGTCGAGCCGGTTCAGTTCTAGTCCTGGCGAAAAGGTTCCGCTGTGCAAGTTGCCGTCTTCAGCACCAAGTCGTACGACCGCGAGTTTTTGATCAAAGCCTCGGCCGATACCGAAATTCACTACGACTTCTTCGAAGAACGGCTGACCGAGCGAACCGTCATCTTAGCCCGCGATTTTCCGGCGGTTTGCTGTTTTGTGAATGACGAGCTCTCGGCGAGCGTTATCGCCGCGATCTCCTCTGGCGGCGCCCGGATGATCGCGCTGCGGTGCGCAGGCTTTAACAACTGCAACTTGCAGTCGGCGGCCGAACATGGCGTGAAGGTGGCCCGCGTTCCGGCGTACTCTCCCTATGCGGTCGCCGAACATACGGTCGGGCTAATTCTGACGCTCAACCGCAAGTACCACAAAGCGTACAACCGCGTTCGCGAAGGGAACTTCGCGCTCCACGGAATGCTTGGCTTCGATCTGCACGGCAAGACGGTCGGCGTCGTCGGCACCGGCAAAATCGGCCAGATCGCGGCGTCCATCTTGCAAGGCTTCGGCTGCCGCGTCTTGGCGTTCGACGTGCACGAAAACCCCGAGTGCGTCGCCGCCGGAATCGAATATGTCGAGCTCGATCGACTCTTCGCCGAAAGCGACGTCGTGACGCTCCATTGTCCTCTTCTGCCGTCCACCAAGCATCTGATCAACAAGCAGAGTATCGCGAAGATGAAGCCAGGCGTGATGCTAATCAACACCAGCCGCGGCGGCCTGGTCGACGCCAAGGCGACGATCGAAGGATTGAAGACGGGCCAGATTGGCTATGTCGGACTCGACGTTTACGAAGAAGAAGCGGATCTCTTTTTTGAGGACCGCTCAGAGCTGGTTATCAAAGACGACGTCTTCTCGCGCCTGCTCACTTTCCCCAACGTGCTGATCACCGGCCACCAGGCGTTCTTTACCCGCAACGCCTTGGAGGCGATCAGCCAGATAACGACCGAAAACTTGCGTCAGTTTGACCAAGGTGAGAAACTGACGAATGAGGTTGTAGCCGGTTAGAGAAAGTTGGGTTATCGCTGGGACGCAGCCGCCGCGACGATAAGTCCCACGATCATCAATCCGTACAAGACGACCGAGAATAGCCCGAACAGGATCGCGATCACCGCGTGAACGCTTCCTTTCACCTCCGGCTGACGGTTGCGTTTTACCAGACCCATGATCCCCAGGACCACGGCGGCGAATCCAAACGGAAAACCGATGAGTGGGATTAGCGCTACGATTCTCCCAGGTAATAGCCGATCAACGCCGGCAAATTCTTGTAGGGAATGATACCGCCAGTTGCATCTCCTTCGGGGGTGGCCATCTTCGCACGTCCGTAATTCGTGAACAGGAGTAAAAGCTCGCGCCAGAAGTTATCAATATACTCCCTGTGCTCAGGGTAGATAGCCGTTTCTCAAAGGCGTTCTCCAACTTCGTATCGGCCGTCCGTTCATGCTACGATGAAGTGACCCGCAGATCCTGCTCCCGCCATTGCTCCTCACCTCCCCGGATCGCCCCATGCAACGTCGCCATTTTATCGCCGCCACCTCCGCCGCCGTGATCCTGCCGCATCTCGCCTTTGGCGACTCGCCCAAGCGCAAAGTCGCCGTGATTGGTCACACGGGGCGCGGCAACTATGGGCATGGACTGGATACCGTCTGGCAACAGATTCCGGCGACCGAAATTGTCGCCGTGGCCGACGCCAACGCGGCCGGGTTGCAGAAGGCGCAGGCGAAGTTGAAACTCGATCGCGGGTTCGCCGACTATCGCCAAATGCTTAGCGACGTGCAGCCCGAGTTTGTGGCGGTGGCGCCGCGATATATTGATGAACATCGCGACATGATTTTGGCGGCGATCGATGCTGGCGCCAAAGGGATCTACTGCGAGAAAGCGTTCTGCCGAACGCCGGCCGAAGCGGATGAAATTGTCGCCGCCGCCGACAAGCAGGGAGTAAAGATCGCCGTCGCCCATCGCAATCGATACCATCCGGCGCTGCCGCAGGTGAAGGCGCTGATCGAGTCGGGCGAGCTTGGCAAGCTGATCGAGATGCGCGGCCGCGGCGTGGGCGATCGCCGCGGTGGGGGCGAAGACCTGTGGGTGCTCGGCTCGCATGTCTTCAACCTGGTTGACTACTTTGCCGGGGCGCCCAAGTTTTGCTCGGCGGTTATGCTGCAAAAGGGTCGCCCGGTGACCGCCGCCGATGTGCGGGAAGGAGGGGAGGGACTCGGTCCGCTGGCCGGCAACGAGCTGCATGCCCGCTACGAAACGGAGCAGGGGATCGTCGCCTACTACGATACGGTCGCCGACGACGGCACCAATCGTCAAGCCTATTGCCTGCAGCTGATCGGTGGCAAAGGGATGGTGACGATCTTCATCGATCAAAATCCGCTCGCCTACTTTTCGCCCGGCAATCCTTTTCAAACCACGAAGCCGCGCAAGTGGCTGCCGATCACGTCGGCCGGCGTCGACCAGCCGGAACCCAATCCGGAAGGCTGCCGCGAAACGTCCAATCATGTTCGCGGGGTGAAAGACCTGATCGCCGCGGTCGACGACAACCGGGCGCCGCTCTGCAGCGCGACCGACGCCAGAATGACGGTCGAAATGATCTGCAGCGCGTTTGCATCGCATATGGCGGAAGGGAAGCGGGTGGCGTTTCCTTTGGAAAACCGGGGGAATGCGCTGGCGGGTTGGAAATGATCTAGTTTGGTTTATTACGCAACGCGGCTCGTTTTCCAATCTTAGCTGCTTGTTGAAAAATGCCATCGTGGCATTTTTCAACCTCGCCAGGCTCAGAGCATAGCTCTTCGCGGCTTGCAAAATAACGACTTACGTCGCTATTTTGGGATCGCATCCCTGCGATCCAGCAGCCCGTTGAGAAAATCAACGGACTGCTAACCATCTATCACTCCAAATTCCAATTCCATAATTGTGAAATCTGGCCACAAACCTAAAAGAACCCACCGCCTCCCATCGGTTGGTCACCGGCATTTAGAATCTCGACGCCAACTAGCAGCAGGTGGCGCACGCCGCGCGAATCTTGGGTCGAGAGGACCGTCGCTTGGCCGCTTTCCAGCATCACGACGGTTTCGATGGTCATCGTCGTCGTTGCCGGCGGTTCGAGCGTGCGACGTATATTGTCTTCCTCGTCTTCGTCATCCTCTTCATCTTCGTCGGGGTGGACGATGTCGGAGCGTTCAAAATTAACGCGGAGCACAGCGCGATGGCCGAACATCTGCGGGGCGACCTTCAGTAGCGTCCCAACGTTTTCCTGCGAATAGCTGTTCGCTCGGCTGGCGGTCGCGCGGCCATCCGGTCCACGCTGCGGGATGAACTGCGTGCCGGTCACGACTGGCTTGCGGGCTCCTTGCTGCACTTTCGTCTCATGGCCGGAGACGGTGGTTAGGTCAAAGCTGTGGATTACCTCGAACGTCTCCTTCTGGTCGATCATCTCTTGCATTTCTTCGATCGATAGAAGCGCCTCTTGCGGCGTTTTCGCTTTCGGCCCCGCTTCCAACAGCGTGACGCGAACCCGCAGCATGCGCGGCATCGCCGTCGGCGGTGCAACGGCCGCAGGCCCAAACACTCCGCCCATGGCCGGCCCTTGGTATGGAGTCGGCTGCATCGCGCCCGATTGCACGGCCGTCGATTGCGGCGGGCCATACTGCACGGTGCCAAACTGGACTGTCCCGTTTTGCACGTTGACGTCGGCGCCCTTGGCGGGTTCCGGTTTGTTTGAACGACGTGGCGATGATTCTTCTTCGGCCGCCGCCAAAGCCGGACAGAGCGCAAGCAGCAACAGCAGGGCAAGTCGTGAGGTCATGCGATTTCTCCAACGAAACATGCAGAATGGGGTTTGAAAGGGATGCTAGGGAAGCTCGCGCCGCAGGTCGAGTACCCAGTCTTCACTGCTGGGCGCTTCAAAGGTGAGCGTCGAGCCTTCCTGCTGGGGGCTTACCGGTTTGCCAAACTCGCCGGTCCGCGGATTGAACCAGCGAGCGTTTGAGGAATCTGGCAGTTGGTCCGCTTTCAGATCCAGCTTGCCGCCAACCGGCATGTAGACGACGCTCCAGTCGCCATCCTTGGTCGAAGCGGCGGCAACAAAATGGTTGCGGTTCTTCTTGCCAATTTGCGTCGCCAACAGTTGTTGATTCGGGCGTAGCTTTTGTCTGGGGCCGCTGGCGAAGTAGTCAAACAGGACGGTCATCGATTTTGTCCCCGGCGTCTTGAGCCCAGCGGTCCAAGGTTCGACGTTTCGCAGGCTGCCGTGGTTTTCGGCGGCTCCCTGTTTCTCGTTCCAAATCCAGATCGAGTTGTGTCCGTACGTTACGCCGGCGGGCGGTGAAATGAGCAACGACCAATAGGCGGCCCGGCGGACGTGTTGATCGTCGTGCTTCTGCTTTGACTCGTAGGCGGGGATGGCTTCGTAGTTCGGCTCAAGATTGATGATCGGCCGCGTGTTTTTACTTTGGTTCCACGCATCTTTTACCGGACCAGCCAGATGCCATTGGAGGGCGCTGCCGCCATCGCCATGGCCCGATTGATAGCCGATAAAGTCGTACCAAGGCTGATCGGCGAACTTGCCGAGGATCCAGTTTTGTCCCGAGGCGTGCAGCGTGCACAATCGCTGTCGATCGCCAAACACGTTTTTCCCGATTCGCTTCCAACGCTCGGCCGAGTCTCCCTTGAAGGGGCAATCGCCGCTCAGCATCCAGATCACGTTGTACGCGCCCCAGCGAGCCTTGATGTACTCGGCCAAACGCTGGGCGTCTTTCTCAGGCAGTGCGTTGCCGGGGTCGCTGCCAAGAAGGGCCCACAGGACGACTGGGCAAGCGACCATTCCATGCTGATTGATTGCAACGACGCGTTTGTCCAGTCGCTGGAACTCTTTCGCATTCACGCTAATCGGTTTGGTGGGATAGTAGACGCGATCCGGAATCGTCTTGTCGCCGCCACGCCATTGCGTGCTAACAAACTGGATCGCGGTGAACTGTTGCTGTTGGCGAATCGTTAGATAGCGCCCCCAATCGTCATCGGTCGCTTTCAACACGCCGTTCCAAGCGGTGTCGCCCAGAAAGAAGTAGGGCGTGCCGTCGTCATACTGAAAGAAGAGACGATTCTCGCTTAGGCGGATCGGGCCATGTTGGTAAATCGGACTGTCGCCGAAGTACTCGATGCAATCGAAGGAGCCTGACTTGCCGCTGAGCGACGATTGCTGCTCACAGCGGGTCGTCCACTTCCAGACGCCAAGCTCACCGGGACAATAGCGAAATCGCCAAGTCGCTCCGCCGTCCCAAAACGCTTCGACCGTCGTCTGTTTACCGCTGGGGAACGTGAGATCGACGTAAACTTGGGCATCCCATAGCGGTTGAGCGAGTTCTTTCTCACAAGAGAGCGACTGGTCAATCACGTCATAACGAGCGACGGTCGCCGCCGACAGAGAAGGTGCGACCAATACCATCACCGCGAGTGCGGCGAGCGAGCGAAACATGGGGCGTCTCCAGAGGAGGGAACAGGATGGGCATCCGCCATTCTAGAGCCGCGTGAAAGTGGAACGCCAGGAAAAAACAGCTCGCCGCAGCGTTAAAACACGCCCAGCGCCATCAGGCTATACCGCACCACAAACCCAGCGACCACGACGCTAACCATGCTCATTAGTTTGATCAGAATGTTCAAGCTCGGTCCGCTGGTATCCTTGAACGGATCGCCCACCGTGTCGCCGACAACCGCCGCTTTGTGGGCCTCAGAGCCTTTTCCGCCGTGGGATCCAGCTTCGATATACTTCTTGGCGTTGTCCCAGGCGCCGCCTGAGTTGGCCATAAAGATCGCCAGGCAAAACCCGGTCGTCAGCGTGCCGACCAACAATCCCAACACGCCGCCCACACCCAGTAGAAAGCCAATCACCAGCGGCGTCGCCAGTCCCAAGACCGAGGGCAACACCATCTCCCACTGCGCCGCCTTGGTACTGATCTCGACCGGCAGGGCATAGTCAGGCGTATCGGTCCCGGCCATGATCCCTGGCTTTTCGTTGAACTGACGTCGGACTTCTTCGACCATTCCCTTCGCTGCCCGGCCGACCGCTTTCATGGTGAGCGCGCAGAAAACGAAGGTCGCCATCGCGCCGACAAACATCCCGCCCAGCACCTTGGGATTCATCAGGTTCGCTTCGTAGTAGTTCGTAAAGTCGACCAGCGTCGCTGTGTGAACCGGCAACAGTTCGGCGTCGCGGCCGACCATCTGCAGGTGAACGTGATCTTCCCCTTTTTCAACGGTGAGCATCTCAGCCGGAACTTTGACCGGGCCGCGAGAATAGTCGAGTTCGTTCCAGGCGGCGGAAACCCGCTTGTCGCGGCGATCGGTGGGCAGCAGAAGATAGCCGTGGACATGCTCTTCCTCCCCATCGACCTCTTTGTAGATGACAAAGCCTCCCGAGACGCGATACGGCTGATCGGCTTCAATGACATGCGCCAAATTGTCGCCCCAGCGCTCGAAGCCGATTCGGACTTCTTCGACATACGCCGCCAACAGGGCGAGCGCGGTCAGCGCCGCCGAGCCGATCGCAAACCCTTTACCGGTCGCGGCGGTCGTGTTCCCCAGACTATCGAGCGCGTCGGTCCGCTCGCGGACGATCGATTCCAGGCCGGACATCTCGGCGTTGCCGCCGGCGTTGTCGGCGATCGGTCCATAGGCGTCGGTCGCCAGCGTGATGCCCAACGTGCTGAGCATGCCGACCGCCGCGATACCGACGCCGTAGAGTCCCAGGGCAAAATAGTCAGGGTCCGAGAACCGCCAGCCATTGGCGGCACCAAACGCGACCAGCGTCGCCACGGCGATCACAATCACCGGCGCCCAGACCGACATCATGCCGTCGGCGATACCGCCAATGATGATCGTCGCCGGACCGGTCACCGCTTGGTCGGCCAGCTTTTTGGTCGGCTCAAATTCATCGCTGGTCGAGTACTCGGTCCACTTGCCAATCAACCAGCCGGCCGCCAGTCCGGTAAAGATGCTGAGCGCAACTCCGGGTACAAACATGTAAACGGCGCCGCCCACCTTGGGCATCAGCCACATCGACAGCAAGACCGCCACGATCGCGACCAGACCGGTCGAAAAGTTGATCCCCCGGCCAAGCGCCGCCAGCAGGTTCTTTTGAGTGGCGCCCTCTTCGGTTCGCACCATGTAAACGCCGGCGATCGATAGCAGAATGCCGGCCGCCGCGATCGCCAACGGCAGAAAGAGGGCATAGAACTGCGCTGTCGGCACATCGAGACCAGCCGAAGCAGCCAGCGCCGGTGAACTAAACGCCGCCACGCCCAGCGCCGCAGTCGCCAACAACGAACCGCAATACGACTCGTACAGATCAGCGCCCATACCGGCGACATCGCCTACGTTGTCACCTACGTTGTCGGCGATCGAAGCGGGATTGCGGGGGTCATCTTCCGGGATCCCTTGTTCGACTTTGCCAACCAGATCGGCGCCCACGTCAGCCGCCTTCGTAAAGATCCCACCGCCAACCCGGGCGAACAGCGCCTGGCAACTGGCGCCCATCCCGAAGCAAAGCATCGTGACCGTCACGTCAATCAAGCTGAGCTGAAAGACCCACCGCAGTACGGCAAACCAGATGGTGATATCGAGCAGCCCAAGCCCAACTACGGTCAGCCCCATCACGGCGCCGCTGCGAAAGGCGACTTGCAATCCTTGATTGAGCGAAGCCCGGGCGCCGGCCGAAGTGCGACTGCTGGCGGCGGTCGCCGTCTTCATGCCGATCCAACCTGCCAGGCCGCTGAAGAAGCCGCCGGTGACGAACGCGAAAGGAACCCAACCGCTTTGCGCTCGGAAGACGTACGACAACAGGGCGAGTAGCGCGAAGATCACGATGAAGAAAATCGCCACCACGCGATATTGTTGCGTCAGGTAGGCGTCGGCCCCTTCGCGGACGTAGCCTGCGATCTCCTGCATCCGGGCATTACCGGGATCGGATCGGAGCATCTGCATGAAAAAGAAGTAAGCTTGGACAAGGGCCGCGAGGGCCGCCAACAGCACAAGCAACCAGATCAAGACCTGCATGAGAATAGCTACCTTCCGTGAAACTGCCCCCGATGGGGGATTACTCCAGCCGTCGGTCGAGAAATCGCCCCCGGCGAAAGCTCGCCAGCGGGGAGAGGAAGCGGGCAAATCTCAGGACGGTCCATCACGCTGCACTGCCAACTTTTTGGGGAGTGATAGCAGCCCAATTATCAGTCTTATGGCGTAATCTTAAAGGATAAAATTTGAAAAAGCGGGGAAGTTCTTCCCCTCTACCCCCAATGCCGACGAGGCAAGAAGAAGTTGAAGAAGTTACTGCCGCCGGCATATTTGGAATTTGGGAAATTCTGGGGTGGATGGTCAAATTTCGCCTGCAATTTATTAGGAGCTTTTTGGTTTCTCGACTACCGTAGGGATTCCTGGAAATTTTCCACTCGTTCGCTAGGTGTTCTGGCCTACGATCGATTTGGAGAAACTCGTCTCTTTCTTACTCAAGACTCAGATAAGAAAATTGACCATGAAGGTGATGTTCGCTCGACGTCTGGCGATGACGTTCGCTCTACTCGCTACACTTCCTCTGGCGGTTGGCGCCAATGCGGCCGAAACCTCTCCGGCTCGCGCTGCGGAAGGGGAAGAAGTCAACATGTTCCAGGCTATGGAACAAGGTGACATCGACGTGAAGTTCATTCCGATGAACGCAGAGCGTGGAACCTTCATTATCACCAACAAGACCGACAAGAAACTGAAGGTCGAAATGCCCTCGGCGTTCGCCGGCGTTCCGCTCGCCCAGTTTGGCGGTGGCGGCGGCGGTTTTGGGGGCAATGGCGGTGGCGGCTTCGGCGGCGGCAACCAGTTTGGCGGCGGTGGCGGCGGCGGTAACCAAGGCATCGGCGGCGGTGGCGGTGGATTTGGCGGCCAAGGCGGCGGTGGCGGTTTTGGTGGCGGCAATGGCGGCGGTGGCGGCGGCGGCTTCTTCAACGTCATGCCGAACAAAACGCAAAAGGTGAAAGTCGACGGCGTCTGCCTGGATCACGGCCTGGATGATCCGAACCCGAGAATCCCGTACGACGTCAAACCGATCGAGCAATACACCACTAAGCCGGGCGTTGCGACCCTGTTGCACATGCTGGGCAGCGGTAAGATTGACCAACGCGTCGCTCAAGCGACCGCTTGGCACTTGAACAACGACATGAGTTGGGAAGAGCTGGCCGCCAAGTCGATCAAACATCTCGATGGCCGGGTGGAGCCCTACTTCTCGCGGAAAGAAATCATGACCGCGATGCAAGCCGGCGAGTTCGTCGTGAAGTACGAAGCCGAAATGAAGAAGGCGCCCGAACCGAGCCAATCACTCAGCGAAAGCGTCTCGACCACCGTCGAATAAGACGGCGAGCAACAGTCAGCAATCCTCCGAAAAGAGTCTGGTCCGCGTGGCCAGACTCGTTTCGTTTCTTGACCAAACGGCAGAAAAGCGAGTTGAAAAGCCGACAACATGCGACTCTTTGGCACTAATTGCGCGTTTAGCGCAATACCCCACGTATGTGGATGATTCTATTGCAAATCGCTTGGTCGGCTGACAATTCTCGATTAATCTAAGATTTCACTAGAAAATAAGGGCTCTCGCTGGCGCGAGCAGTCCTTTACGTGTCAGTTCGGCCTGCAAACTGGTCACGATCTTCTCTCTACTGAAATCTTAGGCGCTGCAGACAGAGGAGCTCTTCCGTATGAAGGTGCAATTGTATCAGCGATTGGCGACTGCTTTCGCCATTCTCGCCTCCCTCGTTTTTTCCTTTCCCACCATGGCGGATGATTCGTCCGGTCGCTTCGCCGATGCGGAAGAAGTCAACATGTTCAAAGCGATGGAAGAGGGCGTCATCGACGTCAAATTCATCCCGATGAACTCCGAGAAAGGGACGTTCATCGTCACCAACAAGACCAACAAGAAGCTGAAGGTCGAGATGCCCAGAGCGTTTGCCGGGATTCCGCTGGCTCAGTTTGGCGGCGGCGGCTTTGGCGGCAACGGCGGCGGCTTTGGCGGTGGAAACCAGTTTGGCGGCGGCAACCAATTCGGCGGCGGTGGCGGTAACCAAGGCTTTGGCGGTGGCGGCGGCGGTTTCGGTAACCAAGGTGGCGGGGGCTTCGGTGGCGGCGGCGGCTTTGGCGGCAATGGCGGCGGCGGCGGGTTCTTCAACGTCATGCCCGAGAAGACCCAGAGAGTGAAAGTCGAGGGGGTCTGCCTGGATCACGGGCTGGAAGACCCGAATCCGAAAATTCCTTACGACGTCAAGCCGATCGATCAATACACTAGCAAGCCTGGCGTGGCGACGTTGTTGCACATGCTCGGCAGCGGCAAGATCGACCGGCGCGTCGCCCAAGCGACTGCCTGGCACTTGAACAACGACATGAGCTGGGAAGAGTTGGCTGGTAAGACGATCCATCACCTGGATGGCCGCAGCGAACCTTACTTCTCGCGGAAAGAGATCATGACCGCGATGAAGGCGACCGAGTTTGTCGTGAAGTACGAAGCCGAGATGAAACAGAACTCGGCCGAGCCGAGCGAGTCGCTCAGCACCAGCAGCGTTTCGACCAACGCTCCGTAACGCGAATTGACCATCATCTGACCGAACAGGCCTGATTCCCGCCATGGGATCAGGCTTGCTTCGCTTCTTGCGGAGCAAACCGCATCTTCTGCGACAATCCCCGTTCGGCGGCGGCCAGCCGGGCCGCTTGTTTCTCGAGATCCTCGTGCCGGACCGAGAGCCACTGTTGAAAGCGGCGATATTCGTCGGCGATTTCGGTTCGTCGCTCTTCGAGCCGGGCCAACAGTTCGTTGACTTCGTTCTGACGACGGCGCCAGATCGCGGCGGCGTCTTCGTGCGACTGGCGAATCTTCACGCGGAGTTCGGCCGTTCGCTGCGTCAATTCGGCGGTCGGCGCATGACGCATTAGATCGGGCCACAGCTCGGCGACCACCAATTGCGACTCGAGCGCTTCGCGATGCTTGTCGCGCAATTCCTGTTCGATCTGTTCGACGGCGGCCTGGCGTCGTTCGAGTCGCGCTTGACGTTGGTCCAGCTGAGCCGCCATGGCGATCAACTCCGCTTCGCCCCGCTTACGAGCTTGCTCTTGCAGTTCGCGTTGCTTGGCGACTTCCGCTTCCCAGGCTTTTTGCTGACGGGCAAGTTCAGCTTGCTCGCGACTGTAAACCAATGCGTCGCCAGTCTGACCGCGCTCGGCGTCGGCCAACTGGGCGGCGATTTGATCGAGCTGGGCCTTGCGCTGTTCGAGCTCTTGCTCGCGCCCCGCCAGTTGCGTCTCGCGCTCGCGGACTTGGGCCGAGTATTTCTCGACCGCCGCTTGCTGCGCCTTCACTTCCGCCAGTTTACGATCGACGGCGCGACGCTCGGCCGCCGCTTTCTCTTCGAGCGACTCATGCGTGATCCGCAACTGCGATGCGGTCTTGGCCAGTCGGGCGTCTTCTCGCTTTTGAGCGCCGCGGGTTTGTTCCAGCTTGCCCGCTTGTTGATCGAGCTTGAGCACCTGCGCTTCGATCTCGCTTTGACGATCATTGAGCGCGGCGTCGCGTTGCTCTAGCTCGCGCTCGCGGCGATCAAGCGACTTGGTTCGTTCGGCCAGGGCGGCCGCTTGTTGATCGACGCCCAGTCGCGCGATTCGGGCTTCGTTATCAACCGCGGCCAACTGCGATTGCAGTTGCGATTCGCGCCGCTCCAGATCGGCCCGTTGCTCACGCAAGGTTCCGGATAACTCTTCCAGATGACGACGTTGGGCTGGCGACAGCTCGAGCGGTTCGAGCTGGGCGACAATATCGTCGTCGGTCGGTTCGGTCGTCGCCGGAGGCGCAGCTTGTGCGCTGGACGGCACGTGCGGACCATCGACGCGCATCGCTTCGACCAGCTTTTTTTCGGCGGGTTGAGACGACTTGTCTTTTCGTGTTTTGCGCTGAGTAGCCATAAGGCGATCGACGAGTTAGCTAGCGTTACAACCGGAAAAGTCTTCCACGTCTTTCTTGTCATCGGCAAACTTCGCCGTCGA
Source organism: Blastopirellula retiformator (assembly GCF_007859755.1). Classification (NCBI taxonomy): domain Bacteria; kingdom Pseudomonadati; phylum Planctomycetota; class Planctomycetia; order Pirellulales; family Pirellulaceae; genus Blastopirellula; species Blastopirellula retiformator. The sequence goes on from NZ_SJPF01000001.1 coordinate 149,635, forward strand.
CTTTGAATCTGGTTCGACCTGGTAAACTTTTGCGCATAAAAAAAGGGAGACCGGAGTCTCCCTTATCGCTAGCTTGCTTTCGCCGCTATCGCGCTGCGGCTTAGGCCTTGGCGCTGTCGATCGCTTCTTGCAGTTTGGCTTTCGGCTGCACGCCCATCAGTTGCGAAACGACCTTGCCGTCTTTGAAGACCATGACCGTCGGAATGCTCTGGATGCCATACTTGCGAGCGAGGTTCGGGCTTTCATCCGTGTTGACCTTGCCAACCTTGGCGCCGCTTTCATATTCCTTGCTCAGCTGGTCGATCACCGGGGCCAGCTGACGGCAGGGACCGCACCACGGGGCCCAAAAGTCAACCAAAACCGGGTCGGTCGACTGCAACACTTCCGTCTCAAAATTGGCTTCGTTAAATTCAATCGCCATGGCGAATCATCTCCACAACCGTAAAATATCTTGTTTCCAAGCGCCAACGATCCAGGCGCTTCTGGCTATGCTGGCAGAAACCGCTCAATTATAGGTGGCGCTAAAGGGGTGTCAACGAACCCGGGCCCCCGGCCACTGGCCATAAAACGGTCTGCAGCAAGCGTTTTGTGCGTCTGCGGCGTTATTATTTAGGATGCCTTATGTCTTCCAAGGTTACGATCTACCACAATCCCCGCTGCCAAAAGAGCCGCCAAACGTTGGAACTGCTGCGATCCCATGGGGTTGAGCCGCAAGTCATCGAATACCTGAAGACGCCGCCCGACGAAAAAACGCTAGCGAAGTTAGTCAAGCAGCTGGGGGGGGACGCGAGCAGCCTGGTTCGCGAAAAAGATCTACGAAAGCTCGGATTGCCGCGACCAGCCGACTCGGCCGAGGTCGTGAAAACCCTGGCGGAACATCCGGCGCTGATTGAGCGTCCAATTGTAGTCAGCGGCGGCAAGGCCCGGTTGGGTCGCCCGCCAGAGAACGTCTTGGAACTGCTGTAACGCTTCGGGCGGTTTCTCCTTACCGTTCTCGCATTTCCCTGGCCGCTACGGCTATAGTAGACTTGTCCGCCGCAGTTTGCCCCCGCCGGGTAAGCTGGTTTTGTTCATGACGACAACCTCCGACCGTCTGCTGACGTTACCGTCGCGCATGCGTCGATCAATATAGAAATAGCTGATGGCCGATTACGTAGTCCGTTACGGGTCGATGCGCCTCTTGGGCGTCTTTTCGGCGCGAGCGAAAGACGAGTTTGAACGAGACGAATCGGTCATCGTGCGAACGAAGCGCGGCCTCGAGAATGGAACCGTATTGTGCGTAGCGACCGAACAAGCGATCGCCAACCTTCCCGATCCGACGCGGGGGCACATCTTACGGGGCATGACCGCCGAAGATGAAAGCGAAATCACGCACTTGCAAAACAACTCGTCCCGCGAGTTTGAGCTATGCCGCAAGTTCGTCGATCAATTGAAGCTGGAAATGCAGCTGGTCGATATTGAACACTTGTTTGGCGGAGAGCGAATCGTCATTTACTACCTGGCCGAAAACCGAGTCGACTTCCGCGACCTGGTGAAGCTGCTCGCCGCCGAGTTTCATACTCGGATCGAGATGCGCCAGATCGGCGTGCGGGACGAAGCGAAACTGCTGGCCGACTATGGCGACTGCGGCAAGCCGGTTTGCTGCAACACGCACTTATCCGAGATGCCGCCGGTCTCGATGAAGATGGCCAAGCTGCAGAAGGCGACGCTCGACCCGACCAAGATCAGCGGACGCTGCGGCCGGCTGAAATGTTGTCTCCGCTACGAGTACGATACGTACGAAGAGCTGCAGCGCGAACTGCCGCCGATCGGCGCCGAAGTCGTCACCCGCGACGGACGGGGCAAAGTCATCAATCAAGAGATCCTGGCCGGCCAGGTGCTGTTGCGAATGGAAGACAATCGCACGATTCTGGTCGACGCCGGCGAAGTCTTGTCGGTGGTCAAAGCGGCTCCACCACAATCAAAAAAACGCCGAAAACCAGACCGAGGCGAAAATTCCTCCCAACCCAAGAGTCGCCGGCCGCAAACCGACGATGACGCTTCCAAAGACTCATAACGCAACACGCCGCATCGCGCTTCCAACCTAACCTTTCGCCCAACGACCACCCGCGACATGACCGACGAAACCTATTCCGACTTTATGCGGATGCTGAAAGACGATCCGCGTTTTAAGCTGGAAGCGTACCAGTTTGTGCGCGAAGCGCTCTCCTTCGGCCAGAATCAGTTTGAACTGGACGACGAAGATATTGAGGACGAAGATCTCGACCTTGATGAAGAGTTGATCCTGGACGAAGACGAAGAGTTCGACGACGAGGATGACGATCCTAGTTGGCATGAGCAGGAACGGCACCTGACCGGACAAATGCTGTGCGAAGCGATCCGCAATTTCGCTCTCCAGCAGTATGGCTTGATGGCTAAGACGGTCCTCAACAGCTGGGGCGTCGAAACGACCGGCCATTTTGGCGACATCGTCTACAACCTGATCGACATCGGGATGATGAAGAAGTCGCCGCAGGACCGCCGCGAAGACTTTGACGACGTCTACGACTTTGAAGAAGCGCTGGTCCGCAATTTCCGCATCGAAGTCTCGGAGGAGTCGTCGTCGCGATGAGCCGCCCCAAAAAGAAATCGCCGCCGCCGGTCGAGCTTTCTCCCTACATGCTGCCGACCTGCGATCCGCCCAAAGCGCAACCCAAGGTGGTGCGATTTCTATTGGTGTTGTTGGCAGGCTGGTTGCTATTTCTGGTCGCGATGGCGTCCGACAAGCTCTAACTGCCTGTTGAAAAATGCCATCGTGGCATTTTCCAACCTCGCCAAGCTCAGAGCGTAGCTCTTCGCGGCTCGCATCCATGCGATCACGCAGTCCGTCGAGAAAATCAACGGACTACCAAGGCCCTTAGCCTTTCTCGACACGCAACAAAAGAAGCCGCCTTCGAACGCGCGACTAGGCGCGTTCCAAGGCGGCATTCGATGCAGCCGGCCAAGGGCGAACCCCCGGAATCAGCGATCCCTTGTGGGCGTTCGCCGGAAAGCGCTCGCTTGATATCGACGCTCCGGTTGATCCTTGGTGGAGGATCTGCCGATAGCGCCTACCAGCCGAGACTCGCCGCAATTATCGAGGAAAGGGAACATGTGGTGCGACTTATTTGTCGCGGGCGGGCGAATCGCGATCAATCAAGCGAGCAGAAAACCGGCTGCTCGTGGTGGTACGACGTCTCTCCGTCGTCCCGACGGCAATCTCGCGCATCCCTTCGCGTCAACTCACTTATGAAAAGGTCTTCCTAGCGGGTGAATCTTACCCAAGGGAGGAATGACCGAACGTGACGCTCTTTATGAGAGTATTGTTTGACGTTGCGAGCGCCGGACGATTTCATCTAGCAGGCCCGATTTGATTCTCAACAACGTCAAAATCGTTGCTTTCAAGAACGTCACCCTAGCGAAACCCAAAACGAAGTTCAAGAAAAAACTGGCGGATAATATCCAAGAGTGGGGATTTTTCCTCGACTTGATGCGCATGCGGTCAGATGCCAGAATCTTGGCTTGCCTCTTTTAATGCGCAAACCCCTTTTCGCTGCGCTGATCCATCCACTAAGGTCGATCGGTACGAGGTACTCGCGAAAGAAATCGATCGCGACTTTGCGCCCTGCATGGAGTTCAATCCAAAGATGAAGATCGTTCCCCTTGGTGACAATCTGGTGTTGAAACGTCTCGACGCCGAAGAGACGACCGCCGGAGGCATCGTGCTTCCCAGTTCTGCCCAAGAGAAGCCGAAACAAGGACGCGTCCTCAGCGTCGGCGATGGGCGACTGCTGGCCGACGGCAAGCGGGCCGCACATGACGTTAAGGAAGGGGACCGCGTCTTGTTCTCCGCCTGGGCGGGAACCGAAATCAAAGTGGACGATCAAGAACTGTTGATCATGAGCGAGTCCGAAATATTAGCGGTACTCGAATAACCAATACAACCAGAACTTGCTGGCCTGTTGCGCCAGCGGTCCTAGAATGGAAGCGTCCCTCCAATAAATCGGGGTGGCAGGCCAGTCGCCATATTCGCCGGTTTTGAAGCGGTAGCGAACGAAAGCTCCGCTTCCAGGTACTTTCATTCCAGAAGAGGAAAACTTGATGCGTGCACTTTTCTCACTTCGCCGAGGACTGGCCATCGCTGCGCTGGTCGCTTTCTGCTCGCCCCTGATGGCCGCCGATGATCGAGCCGCCTACGACAAGGCGATCACTTCGGCCGTCAACTTCTTGGCCTCCCAACAAAACAAAGACGGCTCGTTTAGCGAATCGTCGCCGATCGGCGTCACCGGGCTGTGTGCCGCCGGTATCTTGGAGCATGGCCGCACCGCCGATGATCCGACGGTGAAGAAGGCGCTGACCTACTTGGAATCGCAAGTCAAAGAAGATGGCGGCATCTACGCCGAGGGAAGCAACCACAAGAACTACGAAACGTCGCTCGCCGTTTTGGCGTTCGCCGCCGGTAACAAAGATGGTCGTTACGACAAACTGCTGGCCGGTACCGACAAGTTCCTGAAGGGGATCCAATGGGACGCCAGCGAACACAAAGATGAAACCGATCCGTTTTACGGCGGCGCCGGTTACGGCGGGCACAAACGTCCCGACCTGTCGAACACCGCCTTCATGATGGAAGCGCTCAAAGCGACCGGTAACGGTCCCGATGACAAAGCGATGAAGAAGGCGCTCGTTTTCGTTTCCCGCTGCCAGAACCTGGAATCGGAACACAACACCTCCGAGTTCCCGGCCAAGAACCCCGACGGCGGTTTCTACTACACCATCGCCGCTGGCGGCAGCAGCCAAGCCGGCGAAACCCCCAACGGCGGTCTGCGGAGCTACGGCTCGATGACCTACGCCGGTCTGAAGAGCATGATCTATGCGGGTCTCGACAAAGAAGACCCACGCGTGAAGGCCGCCTCGGAGTGGCTCGGCAAGCATTACACCTTGGACGAAAACCCAGGCATGGGTCAGCAAGGTTTGTTCTACTACTACGTCACCGCCGCCAAAGCGCTCGACGCGTTCGGCGAAGAAGAGTTCGTCACCGCCGATGGCGCCAAACATGCCTGGCGTGCCGAACTGCGGAAAGAACTGCTGGGCCGTCAACAAGCCGACGGTAGCTGGGTCAACGAAACGACCCGCTGGATGGAAGGGAACCCGCTGCTAGTCACCGGCTATACGCTGCTGGCCCTGAAGCACGCCCAACCCGACGCCGGCAAGTAAGCGGCTGTCGCCAAGCGGAAATCATTCAAACATGCCAAGCCTTGTGCTTGGCATGTTTTTTTGTGCGCATTCGCTGGGCTAGAATCGACCCAACCGCACATCCAAGATTAGAAGTTGCTCATGCACAATCGCTCAAATTTTTATCGCCTCTGGTTGGTCATGCTGCTAGGCATCGGCTTGGCCGCTTGCGATCACCGGCAGGCGGTCGAAACCTCCCAGTGGACCAATCCCAACGGCAGCATCCGTTGGCCGCCCAGCGAAGGTTTCGCCGGCAAGCCGAGCGATGTCGAGATCGCGGTCGGCGTCGAGCTTGAGCGTTGGGGTTATCCCGGCGGCACGTTCGTCTCGAACCTGGGCGTTCCCCCGGCCGATCTCTCGCTCGCGCCAGGCACGCTCAAGAAGCCGCACTATGTCTATCGCGTTCTCAAGCCGCTGCCGGCGCTCGAAGGAAAAGCGGCGCCCTGGTTCGATCACCCCGGCGGCGGCGTGCAGTACGACCTGGTGAAGTCGGTCGAGCATTGGCTTACCGACGGCTATTTAGAAGTGGTGACGCTCGAAGGGAAGCTGGAACAATCGTTTACGACCCTGGAAGAAGCGGTTGCCGCCGAGATCTTGTCGCTGGAAGGAGGCTTGCCCAACGAAGCGCATGTCCTGGAGCAGTTGGCCGATGGAACATGGAGCACCTATTATAGCGAGCGAGGGCGTAAGACCGGGCTGCAAACGTTTGCGACCGAGGAAGAGGCCCGCGATGATTTGAAGCGGCGGATCGAAGGCTGGCGATGACCACTACGAGTTTCGCGACGATCTCCATTTTGCTCTAGGTAGTCTTCGCCGCCGGTCGTTATGTTGACGGCTGGTTTCGTGGCCCCTATCTGGAGAATCTGATGCACATGATCATCATCTGTTTGTTGCTAGCGGCAACTTGGTCTCCGAATGACTCGGTCGAGACGATTTCGTTGATCCCAGGTTGGGCCCAAAAAAGTCAGATCGAGCGAAACGTCGATTCGTTCCTATGGCGACACTTCCCGCACGCGACTCCTGCGGTGCCGACGCCGCTCAAGCCGCCGTTAGATTGGCGTACTATCACGCCGGGCGGGCCGATCATTCAGGAAGAAGAAGAGGTAAGCATGGGGCTTGATATTCCCACGTCAAAGAAGGTCGTCATTCGGGGCAAAAGGGTCGGCACGGTCGCGCCGACGATTATTATCACCGAGGAAGAAGAAGAGACTCTGACGCTGGATGATCTGGGCGAATGAGATTCAGAACCACGCGTTGAGTAGAGGAACGTCCGTCGTCTTCGTGTTCGGTTCATCGCCCGGCCGTATTCTCTCGGCAGATGATTGCCGACTGCTGGCGGGCCTCTGGCCTTCTATCTGCGCAAAAAAACGGCCTTGGCGTGTTTACCAAGGCCGTTCTTGTTATCAGGGTTGAAGCGTGCGGACGCGATCGTCCGAAGCGTGGTTAAGCGAAATTACTCTTCGCTATCGTCCCACTCTTCTTCGTCGTCCTCTTCGTATTCGTACTCTTCTTCGTCCTCGTACTCTTCATCATCCTCTTCGTATTCTTCGTCGTCGTCCTCGTACTCTTCGTCGTCTTCGACCTCTTCCCACTCGGTCTCTTCGTCTTCGTCGTACTCTTCGTCGTCGTCTTCGTCTTCGTCGTCTACTTCTTCATACTCTTCATCGTCGTCTTCATACTCTTCTTCATCTTCCTCGTACTCTTCGTACTCCTCTTCGTCGTCTTCATACTCTTCATCGTCTTCGTATTCGTCGTCTTCTTCGTCTTCGATCGGCGCTTGCGCCAGCGGGAACGCCAGAGTCAGCGACAGTTCGTCTTCCGCGGTGCGAGAAACTTCGGGAAACAGCGTGATCGACACGTTAAGCTCCTTTTCACTCCGCACGGCCATCGGCCGTCGATTCAGTACAGGGTGTGGTTTCGTTCGTATTCGAATCCCCAATCGGACGTCGGAAGTCGTCCGCTCGAGGCAAATCATCTAAATTCCGTAACCCAAACATACGCAGGAACGTTCGGGTTGTGGAGTACAGGTAAGGCCGACCCAACTCTTCGCTGCGGCCGCTGATTTTGACCAGGTCGCGATCCATCAACTGTCGCAGCATTTCTCCGCAGTTGACGCCACGGATCGCTTCGACGTCGGCCCGCAGTACGGGTTGCCGATAAGCGACGACCGCTAGCGTCTCCATCGCCGGCGAACTAAGTCCCGCCGCAACCGGTTGGTTTCCTAATCGGCGGATCCAGTCGGCGAACTTCGGTCGCGTCATCAACTGGTAGCCCCCAGCCGACTGTTCGATGCGAAACGCCCGATGGGCCGCGTCATACAGGCGGTTGAGGAAACGAATCAGTGTACGGGCTTCAGTTCCGTCCGCCAAGTTGGCGAGTTGGGCCAATTTGCGGCTGGAAAGGGGCTCTCGCGCCAGAAACAAAATCGCTTCCAAGCGCTGCATCCGCGAGTCCCGATATTTGCTTTCGGTCTTCTTCGCAGGAGCAGTCCGGCGTTTTATTCGGCCAGCGGGCCGCCGGTTCTTGCGGAATTTCGCCGACCAGGCCGAAGTTGCGCTACCGGCGAGTCGACGTCGATACGTCCAATGTCGAAGGCAAGTAGGCATTGCAGGCGCTCAATGGCCAAATCGAAGGGGCGAAAATACGATTGGTCGCTATTTTAGCGAGATTGCGAAACTCCGCGAGTTCTCAGCTCGTCGTGCCACTGCCGCAGCAGCTCGAGCGTCTTTTGCATCGCGTCGATCGGGTGCTCGGCGGTCGCTTCAAACCGCTCCGATTCTTCCTGGCCCCCAAAGCGGACCTTGGCCACGCAATGAAAGCGGTAAATCCGCGGTTTGTCGCCCCAGGCTTCCAGACGATAGTAGGAAGCCCCCATTTGCTGCAATTCGTCCTCTAAATCGCTCGATCGCTGTGATAAAATGCCATCAAGGGCCTTTCCTAACGAAGGGCCGTGCTCGTCGAAGACCGGGACGATCTTGTCCGAGCCTGGCGTCTGCCGCGATTCGGCGAAGGGATCCTCGGCCAGCGGAAAAGCACGTCCCTCGGGGGTCGGCTCTTCCCGCAATGGCGTCCGGACTGGTGGTTTGACGAGCGGTTTTTCGCCTGAGTCGACGCCGTTTGGCTCCGATGTCGATTGCTCAAATGCAGCCACGACGCGGCGCAAACCATCGGGCGCAAGCGCCGCGGCCGGCAAGAATATCAAGAAGCCCAGCATCACCAACGATCGCAGGGTGACGGACCCGGAAGACTCGTGACTCACGTACGTTCCTGACCTTTGTTTTTCCTATCGAAGCGCAGAATCTTAGGTGGATAACCGCTGGTCGGAAATACGATTTTCCGCCAATATCCCGTATTTTTCCAGTTCTCTCCTCCAAATTGGGTCGCCTGCGGCCGCTAGCAACCCCAGTCCGAATCTTCTCCTTCAACAGCCGTAGAGACAGCACCGATGGCCAATCCTCCGATCTTTCCACGCAGGCCGTCCCCTGGCGCAGGCCGCAGTTGGCCGATCATTTTTCCGGTGGTCGTCTTCAGCGTGATCATCGCGTTTGTGATGCTGATCGTCTGCTCGGGCGGTTTTCTCCTGGTCACCGGAACCCAGTTCCATCCCGAAGGATTCCGCATTCGCCGCTTTGTCGCCCTCCGCATTCCGATCATCGGCGTTCAGGCCGGCGGCACGACGTACACCGACGATACTCCACAATTGTCCAAGTTATTGGTCAACAAGGGTTGGATCGCTCGAGCTCCACTGAAACCAGCCGAAGCGGAGTGGGAGTTGATCGAAATCGATGGAGACTGGAAAGGATCGCCAAGATACCTGACCGACTATCTCCGCGATGACACGACCCGCGTTAGCCTCAACCAATGGAGCGAAGACAACCCGCTGTTGGCAGGGATGCTGTGGAGTGAAATCGAACAGGCAGCCAAGCTGAAGCTCTATTGGATGGCGCCAGAGATGATCAACAAGATGATCGATTTCTCGCAGCTGAAGCCGGTATCGAAGTCGCTTACCAAGGATGCCCGAGCCGATCAAGCCAAAAAGACGCTGACCGCCTACCTGCTGACCAGCTACCAACAGACGCAAACCGGCGCCAAAGCGAGCGGCGAAACCGAACTTGCCTCCGCCTGCGCGAAGCAGATCGAACGCCTGGAGAGCGTCGGCGTCGTTATCCCCACGAAGGCGAAAACGCCGGAAAAACAAGGGGATACGCAGTCGAAGAAGGAAAACGAGGAGAAGTCGGACCCCAAGAAATCGGACGAGAAACAGGAAGTCGAAGCCGAGGTCGACTCCGAGGATGCGTTTGAGTGAAACGCCAGCCGATCTATCTCGACAACAACGCGACGACCCGCATCGATCGGCAAGTCGCCGAGACTCTTTCGCACGCGTGGAGCCAGGGGTACGTGAACCCCTCGAGCCAACATGCGCTGGGACGCCGCAGTCGCGCGGCGCTGGAAACGGCCAAAGAAGATCTGCTGAAGGGGATCGGGGCGCAAACCCAAGGTTTCGCCAGTGACGAACTGCTGCTAACCAGCGGCGGTACCGAGTCGAACAACCTGGCGATTTTCGGTCTGGTCAAGCCGCAGCCGGGCAAGGTGATCGTCTCGTCGATCGAACATCCCAGCGTTTCGGCGGCGGCCGATCTCCTCCGCATGCGGGGGTACGACGTGCAGGCGATTCGCGTTCAGCAAAACGGATTGGTCGACCTCGATCACTTCCGCCAACTACTGTCGCCTGATACGCAATTGGTCAGCATGATGCTGGCCAACAACGAGACCGGCGTGCTGCAACCGGTCGCCGAAATGGCCGCGATGTGCCGAGAAATTGAGGTCAAAACGCATACCGACGCCGTCCAGGCAGTCGGCAAATCGGATGTCCAGTTCCGCGAACTGGGCGTCGATGCATTGACCCTGACCGCACACAAGATGCATGGCCCGCGCGGTGTCGGCGGGCTGGTATTGCGACATGGCGTGCAGATCTCCCCGCAACTGCATGGGGGAGGGCAGCAACTAGCGAAACGCCCTGGGACCGAGCCGGTTGAGCTAGGAATCGCCATGACCGAGGCGCTGCGGTTGTCGCTCGCCGCGAAGGCGGACTACGCCGAGATTGCCCAATTGCGGGCCGAAATGGAAGCGAGCTTGCGAGAGATCGATCCAACGGCGGTCATTCATGGCGCTGATGTGGCGCGACTTCCGCACACGATCAGCGTCTCATTTCCGGGGATCGATCGTCAGGCTTTAGTAATGGCGGTCGACCTGGCAGGGGTCTGTATTTCGACTGGTTCGGCCTGTGCGAGCGGGTCGAGCGAGCGGTCTCCGGTGCTGATCGCGATGGGGCTGGAAAACGACCAAATTGAGAGCGCGGTGAGGATAAGTTTGGGCCGGGATACGACCGGCGACGAAGCCCGCGAGGCGTTAAGTCGTATCTCCAAATGTGTCAACAACTTACGATGAACAATTAAACGCCAATCTAGCCCCTCTGAGGCTATTCATTCGCCCGAAAATTCGCTATAATCCGGGCTTGAAAAAAAGCTTGTCGCAAGCACATTGCGGCTGCTTCTTCTGGCCGTTAACGGAGTCTCGGTGAATACGGACGTTTTCGCCATCGGTTTACCCTGGGCGCCTGGTGCGCCGGATGGCTCGTCCCCAGAGACGATGCCCGGTGGAGCGGTGCGCCGTTTTCTCGGCGGTCCCGAAAATCGTCTCGTTCGCACGGCTGTTGAAGCGCTCGACGCCCCCACGCCCCCCTGGAATCCGGTCGTTTTCTACGGCCCAACAGCGACTGGAAAAAGCCATTTAGCGGCTGGTTTGCTGGCGCGGTGGAAACAGGCTCGCCCCGATTCTCAGGTCGTAACTACAACGGGCGCAGACTTTTCCCGCGTTATTACGACAGCCGCTCGTCGTGGAGAACCTGTCGATTTCATGTCGATGTGGAAGTCGGTCGATGCGCTGCTGATTGACAATTTACACGAATTGGCGAATTTTCCCTCGGCGCAAGAGCAACTCTCCTTGCGGCTCGACGAATTGGTCGCGGCCGATCGGTTAGTGCTGGCGACGTGCGTTGGTAATCCGCTCGAGAACTACTCGTTGTCGCGACGCCTGGTCAGCCGGCTCGCCTCAGGATTGTTGGTGCCGGTCGAGCCTCCCAGCGCGTTGACGAGGCAAGCGTTGGCGGTTCACTTCGCTTTGCAACATCAGGTCGACATGACCGCGCCGGCCGCCAAGCAGTTGGCCGAAGCGTTCGCGGTCAATCTGCCGCAGCTGCAGGGGCTGCTGTTGGAGCTATTCGCGAAAGAGTTTGGCGCCGCGCCGCAGTTGGGCAAGATGCGGCGCATCGATTCGCTCGCGGCACGGCGGTTCATTTCGGCCAAGCTGACCGGACGGACGCCAACATTGCAGTCGATCTCGTCCGCGGCGGCTCGCTACTACCAGGTCAGGCTTGCCGATTTGCGGGGACCGTCGCGGCGGCAGTCAATTGTGGCGGCCCGTGACGCGGGGATTTACCTGGCCCGCAAGTTGACGCAATCGAGCTTCGCCGCGATCGGCAAACATTTCGGCGGGCGCGATCACACGACGATCATGCACTCGATTCAAAAGTTAGAAGCACGGCGCAAGCGGGAAGCGGCGACGCAATCGGCGCTGGACGAACTAGAACGACTCATCCAACGGCAAGCGTCATGAATCACGAACCTCGAAGTTGCGATGGGGAAAAGATGGCGCGCAAGTGGCGCGCAATGTCGATAGATTGGGCCGCTAGCGACATGAGAATTTCGCTTGTGATTAACCAACCGATTAGCGACACGCTAGCGCCGCGAAAAAGACGGTTGCGCGCCTACTTTTCCACCACGTAGAATTTTGCTTTGACTCGATGATTTACGAGTCCAAGAGTCGATAGCGAGACGACTATCGACGGCCCCAGACTTCGCCTTACTACTACGACTTTGATTTAAAAAGACATATAAGAAGAGAACCGGCGAGACAATGAAAATCACATTTGATCGGGAACAGTTCCAGCAGGCCTTCCAAACCGCAGCCGCCGTAGCGCCCTCACGAAGTCCGAAGCCGATTCTGCAAAACGTCAAACTCGACGCAACCGAAAGCGGCGCGATTATTATGGCGACCGATATGGAAGTCGGCGTTCGAATTGAGGTCTCTGGAGTCGAAGTTGAAGCGCCCGGCAGTATTGTGTTGCCGGTGCAACGGTTTGGGTCAATCTTGCGGGAAGTAGGTGATGAGAAGCTCAAGATCACCCGCGAAGAAGGGGGTACCATCGTCCAAGGTGAGCGGAGTAAGTTTACCCTGTCGACAGAGAACCCCGAAGAGTTTCCCGCCGTTCACTCCTTTACCGAGTCGAAGTACCACGAGCTTTCGGCCCGCACGCTGAAAGAACTGATCCGCCGCACCCTGTTCGCGGCCGATAGCGAGAGCGGCCGTTACGCGCTCGGCGGCATCTTGCTAGAGATGGAGTCGGAACTGGTAACCGCGGTCGCCACCGACGGACGTCGCCTGTCCAAGATGAGTGGCCCTGCCGTGGCGATCGAAGGGCATGGCGGCGCCAGCGACGTGATGACGATTGTACCGGCTCGCGCAATGCAATTGATCGAACGGGCCCTGACCAACCTGGAAGCGACGGTACAGATTGCGGCTCGCTCGAACGACGTGTTGGTCAAGATTGGCGCCGCGACGATTTATGCCCGCCTGGTGGAAGGTCGTTTCCCGAAATGGCGCGACGTGTTGCCGGAGAAGCGCGACGCCAAGGCGATTGAATTGACCGTGGGTCCAGCGTTCGCCGCGCTGCGTCAAGCGGCAATTGTCGCTTCCGACGAAAGCCGCGGCATCGACTTTACCTTTGGGGGCGGTTCGGCCGTCTTGTCGAGCACGACCGCCGAAGTGGGGCAATCGCACATTGAGTTTCCGATCGCCTACGACGGCGACGCGGTCGAAATCACGATGGACCACCGTTACGTCGCCGACTTTTACAAAGTGCTCGACGGCGAACGCCAGTTCACGCTCAACCTGCAGGACGCCGACAGTGCCGCTCTCTTCTCGACCGACGACAATTATGACTACGTAGTCATGCCGTTGGCTCGCGATCGCTAGGACGCCCGATTAGTCGCCTTGCAAGCGACTGAAAGTAAGGACGGATGAAATCACCACGACGACGTGACGATCGATCCGCAGCTCGCGGACCGCAAGGGATGGGCGACTTGGTCGCCGGGCTGATGGCCCGTAGCGGCTACGGCCAGGTGCAATCGGCCGACGCTTTGCAAGAAGCGTGGATCCAGGCGGCCGGCGAAGAGTTCGCCGCGCATAGTCGCGCCGGTAATGTGAATCGCGGCAAGCTGGAGGTCTGGGTCGAAAACTCGGCGATCTCGCAAGCGATCAGTTTCCAGAAGCGAGAAATCCTGAAACAACTGCAAAACATCGTGCCTGACCGGCGAATCGAGGAGATTCGCATCAAGGTCGGACGCATCCACTAAACGGCCCGCGCGGTGCACCTTCTGCGACGCATAAGGCCCCTCGGACGCACTTCCTTCTGAACAAGGACGTTCTCTAGTAGAAACGATTAAGATCTTCCATGACTGACGAATCGAACCAACCGCTGCCGGAACCGGAAAACAAAGACGCCGCCAAACAAGCCGAAATGGCCAAGGCCAATTCGGAATACATCGCGACCGACTTGGAGCATCTTTCTGACCTGGAGCACGTCCGCGAGCGTCCGAGTATGTACATCGGCGACCGCGGGGTCCGCGGTTTCCATCACCTGGTCTATGAAGTTGTCGATAACTCGATCGACGAAGCGATGGCCGAGTTCGCCTCGGCGATCACCGTCACGATCCACAATGACAACTCGGTCACGGTGGAAGATGACGGCCGCGGCATCCCGGTCGAACGTCACCCGCAACTGTCGGAACAGATCGGCCGCGAAGTCTCGACCCTGGAAGGGGTGATGACGGTGCTGAAGTTCGGCGGCAAGTTTAGCAAGGGCGCCTACCAAACCTCCGGCGGTCTGCACGGCGTCGGCGTGACGGTGGTCAACTTTCTGTCGGAATGGTGTGAAGTCGAAGTCCATCGCGACGGCAGCATCTGGCAGCAAGAGTACCAGCGGGGCGTGCCGCAAGGTCCGGTTCGCAAAGGTGGCGCCACCAAAAAACGGGGAACCAAGACCAGCTTTAAGCCCGACAGCCAGATCTTCTCGGTCAGCAAGTTCAACTACGACACGCTCTTCAAGCGTCTGCAAGAGCTGGCGTTCCTCAACCGCGGCGTAAAGATCATCTTCAAGGATGAGCGAACCGACGAAGGTGGCGAGTTCCAGTACGAACGCGGCATCGTGGAATACGTCGAACATCTTAACCGCGCTTCCACTGCGATGCATCCCGAAGTGATTTCGCTGGAAGGCGTCTCGGAAGAGGTCGGCTTCGACATCGCACTGCAGTACACCGAGGAATACACCGAAAACCTCCACTCCTTCGTCAACAACATCAACACGCACGAAGGGGGAACGCACGTCAGCGGTTTCAAAACGGCCCTGACCCGCACGCTGAACAACTATGCGAAGAAGGAAGGGTTGCTCAAAGACATCTCGCTGTCGGGCGACGACTTCCGCGAAGGTTTAACCGCGGTGATCTCATTGCGGGTGCCTAACCCGCAGTTTGAAGGGCAGACCAAGACGAAGCTAGGCAACAGCGAAGTCGAAGGGATCGTCAACTCGGCGGTCGGCGACTTCCTGACCAAGTACCTGGAAGAGCATCCGAAAATCGGCAAGCTGATCATTCGTAAAGCGGTGCTCGCCAGTCAGGCTCGCGAAGCGGCTCGCAAAGCCCGCGAAATGATGCGGAGCCGCAAGAACGCCCTGGGGGGCGGCGGTTTACCCGGTAAACTGCGCGACTGCATCAGCCGCGACATGGAAATCTGCGAACTCTACCTGGTGGAAGGGGACTCGGCCGGTGGATCGGCCGAAGGTGGCCGCATGCGAGAGTTCCAGGCGATCTTGCCGCTGCGAGGTAAGATCATCAACGCCTACAAGGCGCGCGAAGATAAGGTGCTCGCCAACGAAGAAGTGCAGAGCATGATCCAGGCGATCGGCGCCGGCATCGGCGAAGAGCAAGATATCCACAAACGCCGGTACAACAAGGTCATCATCATGACCGACGCCGACGTCGACGGATCGCACATTCGGACGCTGCTGCTCACGTTCTTCTATCGTCAGATGTACGCCTTGGTTGCCGGCGGGCACGTTTACGTCGCTCAGCCGCCGCTCTTCCGCGTGACCCGCAAGAAGCAGGTCACCTACATCCAGACCGAAGAGGAAATGAAGGAACGCCTGCTGGAACATGGTCTGCAGGACGCGTCGTTCGTCGATGAAGCGGGCCGCGAGATCGTTGGCGCCGAGATGGAAAAATTGTGCCGTTCTCTCGCCGCCATCGAAGAAGCTGTCATTGCCTTGGAACGTCGTGGTATTTCACTAAAGATCCATGCGGTGCGGCAAGACCCGGTCAGCGGCAAGTTGCCGGTTTTCCATCTGGTCTACGGTTTGACGGAAGAGTGGTTCGCCACGCGGAAAGAACTTGACGATTACCTGATCGAAAAAGGTCTGGTGACCGAAGATGCCGGCGAAGCCGAAAAGACCGAAGAGCCGGCCGAAGGAGAAGAAGCGGCGCCTGCCGAAGAGAATGGCCAGGCCGAAACCAATGGTCAGCCAGCCGAAGTTCCGCACATCACCGAACTGCATGAAGTTCGCACGATCAACATCCAGATGGGCGAACTGGCGGCGATGGGCTTTGACATTCAATCGCTCATCCCGCAGGAGCGAACCGGCTTGCAAGAGTCGCGCTATCGCTTGCGTCGCGGCGAAAGCGAAACCGGCATCGAAGACCTTCGCGGTCTAGTTGGCGCCATTCGCTCTGCCGGCGAAAAGGGACAAACGATCACCCGCTTTAAAGGTCTGGGCGAAATGAACGCGGAAGAACTCCGCGAAACGACCCTCGACCCGAGCAACCGCACGCTGCTGCAAGTCACGATGGAAGACCTGAGCGCGGCGGACGACATGTTCCGCGTCTTGATGGGCGACAAGGTCGAACCGCGGCGTGAGTTTATTGAGAAGCACGCGCTGGATGTGCGGAACTTGGACGTTTAATCCTCGCTCTGGCAAATCCAACAAGCCGACCCGATTTAGCCAGGTCGGCTCGCCCCTTACGTCGATTGATCGGAAGCAATCGACGGGCTGGCGGCCGCCTCATGTACTCCACCCATCAGCCGCAAGAAACGTCCATACGCTTTCCGCCAATAGCGAAAGAAGCCGATGCCGCTTCGCCAGAAGACTTCGCCGTGGGAAGAGATAGTTCGGACCAACGTTTACTTTGCCGACTCGTCGTGCTCGACAATGGAAGCTCGATCTTGCGGGGCGACTACCAAAGCCACTTTTTTCCGAGCGCTTTGGCCTGGGCCGCGGTTAGCTCCTTCACCCCATGTTTGCCCAGCTGAATCAGCTTCATTAGCTGTTCTTCGGTGAAGGTCGCCTCTTCGCCGGCGCCTTGCACTTCGACGAATTTGCCGCTGCCGGTCATCACCACGTTCATGTCGACTTCGGCGTCGACGTCTTCGATGTAGTCGAGATCAAGTGCGCCTGCGCCATTGACCAAACCAACGCTGACTGCGGCCACGCTGTCGACCAGCGGAAACTTCTTGGGGTCAGGCAGCTCGATCGTTTGCAAAGCGTCGACCAGCGCAATGAAGGCGCCGGTGATGCTGGCGGTGCGGGTGCCGCCGTCGGCGTCCAGCACGTCGCAGTCGACCGTGATCATCTGCTCGCCCAGCGCTTCCAGGTCGGCCACCGCCCGCAGGCTACGACCGATTAGCCGCTGGATCTCGGTGGTGCGACCATCAACTTTGCGCGACTTGCGGGTCGGCGTGCTGCCGGGCAGCATGTTGTACTCGGCCGTGATCCAGCCTTTGCCGCTTCCTTTCAGCCACGGGGGAACGCTTGACTCGACGCTGGCGGTGCACAGCACGGTCGTAGCGCCGGTTTGAATCAGCACGCTGCCGGCCGCGTTCTTGGTAAAGCGGCGTTTGATCCTCAGTTCGCGAATTTGACTCGCTTTGCGTCCGTCGTGGCGTGCCATGATGTCCTTCGTGGTGATTCTACAAACCCGTAGGGCAGGCCGTGCCTGCCGAAATGGAAAACGTATCAGTCTCGGCAGGCATGGCCTGCCCTACGATTGGGGACTAACCCTTCTGTTGCGACAGCCAGACCAGTACGCCCTTTTGAGCGTGCATGCGGTTGCCGGCTTGTTCAACGATGCGCGATGTCTTGCAGTCCATCACTTCGTCGGTCACTTCCTGGCCGCGCTTCGCCGGCAGGCAGTGGAGGAAGATCGCGTCTTTGGCGGCGGCGTCCATCAACTTTTTGTTGACCTGGTAGTCGGCGAAGTCGATCTCGCGTTTCGCTTGTTCCGCTTCCTGACCCATACTGGCCCAGACGTCGGTATACACGGCGACGGCGCCATCGACCGCTTCAAACGGATCGTTGGTTTGCTGGACTACCGCGTCGGGGCAAGCTTGATCAACGCGAACCAGGAACGGTTGATCCAGCTCGTAACCTTTCGGCGACGCGATGGCGAACTCGGCGCCCATCTTGGCACACGCCAAAGCCAGGCTGCGGCTGACGTTGTTGCCGTCGCCAACATACGCGATCTTCATTCCCTTCAGCTTGCCGAATTCTTCCTGCACCGTCATCAAGTCGGCCAGCGCCTGGCACGGATGGAACAGGTCGGTCAGGCCGTTGATAATCGAGCAAGTGCAGTGGGTCTCCAGCTCAATCACCCTCTCATGCGACTTGGCGCGACAGACGATGAAGTCGAGATACTGGCTGATCACGCGGCCAAAGTCTTGCGGAGCTTCGCGTTTTCCCCAACCGACGTCTTCGCCGAGAAACAGGCTCGAACCGCCCAGCTGCGCCATGCCGGTCTCAAAACTAACGCGGGTCCGCAGCGACTGCTTTTCAAACAACAAGCCCATCACTTGACCTTGCAGCAGCGGCTCGCGTACGCCTTTGGCGAGCTTCGCTTTAAGATCGGCGGCGATCGAGAAGATCGACTCCATTTCTGCGGTCGAGAGATCAAACAGGGAAAGCAGATTTCGCATAACAGTCTCGCTTCGAATCGGATCGGTCGAAAACGTTTCGGCCAGTCGTGAGAAAGAGGAGAAAAGCGAATCGCCGCGGTGGAGAGTGACCGCGGCGATCAAGTCGCAACAAGTCGGTTAGGCGGCAGGCGCCATGTTGCGGATGACGTCGACCAGGATATCGCATCCCTGGTGAACTTCTTCCGGCGTCAGGTTCATCGCCGGCAACAGTCGTACGACGTTGCCTTGCGTGCAGTTGATCAGCAGCCCTTTTTCCAAACAGGCTTTCACCGCTGGGGCGCCTTCGATCGTCAGTTCGACGCCGATCATCATGCCGACGACGCGAACTTCTTGCACCAGGTCGCATTCTTCTTTCAGCGCCAACATCCGCTCGCGGAAGATCTCGCTGATCACGCCGACGTTTTCCAGCAGGTTGTCGCGTTCGATCTGTTCAATCGCCGCAACGCCGGCCCGGGCCGCAATCGGGTTGCCGCCAAAGGTCGCCGCATGCATGCCAGGTCGTAGGCTGGGGGCGATCTCTTTGGTCGTCAGCAAAGCGCCGCCGGCAACGCCCCCGCACAAGCTTTTGGCGAGCGTCAAAATGTCAGGCGTGACGCCAAAGTGTTGATAGGCGAACCACTGGCCGGTTCGTCCGCAGCCAGTCTGCACTTCGTCAAAGATCAGCAGCAGACCATGCTCATCGGCCAGCTTGCGAAGCCCAGCGAGAAAACCTTCCGGCGGAATGCGAACGCCCCCTTCCCCTTGGATCGGCTCGACCATGATCGCGGCGGTCTGATCGTCAATCAGTTGTTCGACCGCTTCCAGATCGCCAAACGGTGCGTAGCTGAAACCAGCCAACAGCGGGCCGATCCCTTCGTGGTACTTCGGCTGCGCGGTGGCCGAGGTCGCGCCAAAGGTGCGGCCATGAAAACCGCCTTGGAAGGTGATGATCTTGTAGCGCTCGGCCGGCGTGTGCAGGCGAGCCAGTTTGATCGCCGCTTCGTTCGCTTCGGTTCCGCTGTTGCAGAAGAAGGCCTGACCGCCAAAGCTGCGCTCCGACAATAGCTTGGCCCATTGACCTTGGGCTTCGATCAACCAGCTATTGGGAACATGAATCAGCGTGGCGATCTGTTCCTGCACGGCCGAGACGATCATCTCCGGGCAGTGACCCAGCAGATTGCAGCCCCAGCCAGGGAAGAAGTCGAGATACTCTTTCTCTTCGGCATCCCACACGCGCGAGCCTTCGCCGCGGACCAGACTGACCGGGTACCGGCCATAATTGGGAACGACGTATTGCTTGAATAGCTCGACCGTTTCGGGCGAACTGAGATGGCTAACGCTGGTCGACATCTATCTGGCCTCCAGGCACATGGAAAAGGGAAAGCAGGGGGACAGATCGCCGCGGCGCTGGTTCGCGCAGCTCGGCTAATGAACGATTTCAGTCCCGACGCCGATGTTGGTGTAAATCTCCAGCAGCAGCGAATGTCGCATGCGGCCATCAATAATGTGGATCTTCTTGACGCCCCGGTCGAGCGTCTGCAGACAGGCTTCGACCTTCGGAATCATGCCGCTGGCAATCCGGCCGTCGGCCATCATCGCCCGGGCCTTCTCGCCGTTGAGCGAGTGGACCAGCGTTTCGGCGTTGTCTTTGTCGGTGCGAACGCCGTTGACGTCGCTCAGGAAGACGAGCTTCTCGGCGCCGAGCGCTTCGGCCACGGCGTTGGCGGCGGTGTCGGCGTTGACGTTCAGTTTTTCGCCGGTCGCTTCGTCGAGCGCCATCGACGGGATGATCGGCACTTGCCCGGCGTAGCAGAGGTTCTCGATCGTCGTCCGATCGACGCGGGTCACCTTGCCGACGTTGCCCAGATCGAGCGACTCGCCGTCGGGACCTTCCAACTGCATCTTCTCGCCGAACAAGACGTTGGTCGTCTTGAAGTTGAGGTTCATCGCCCGGCCGCCGATCTCTTCAATATTAGCGGCGATTCCTTCGTTGATTTCGCCGGCTAGAACCTCTTCGACGATTTTCAGCGTGGCGTCGTCGGTATAACGGCGGCCATGGATAAAGCGAGGCTCAATCTTGGCGGCTTCCATCGCGCGGCTAATGGCGGCGCCACCTCCATGCACGACGACCGGCCACATGCCGACCGTTTCCATAAAGACGATGTCGATCAATACGTGCCGCAGGGCGTCGGGGTTTTCCATGACGCTGCCGCCGAGTTTAATGACCGTGATCTTGTCACGAAACTGACGGATCCAGCCGAGCGCTTCGATCAGGACATCCGCTTTTTGGATCGCTTCTTCCAACGAGGTCTCCGTCTACGGCACTGGGCCGCCAGCAAGAAATAGATTACCCCTCCCTGTCGATCTTTTGCGCCCAGGGAGAAACGCGCCATTTTAAATGGGGCCGAATCGGCGTGTCAATTGGCGCGGATTTCGGGGCAAGTCCCGCTAAAGTGGCCGGTTTTTTTGGGACCCAAACTCTTGAAGGGTGCGTCGGGACGCACCTTGGAACCTGTTGTGACGGCCACGATCGGCCTGGCGTAGCAACGCAACCTGTTGGCGCCATTGCGTTTCCACGCGAACTAAATTGCTAGTCGAAAGCGGGACTTTGGTGCGTCGAGACGCACCCTACCCGGACCCGGAAAACTGGACCGCGGAGCGCCGTTTTTTTGTGATCTTAACCTGCTGCGTGGAATGTTAACTTAGGCGATCTGTCCAGCATATTGGGCGTCTCTGTGCGCTAGTGACCATCCAGACGGGACAAATTCGCAACGGGTGCTCCGACTGGACTAGACGTTTTCGTTTTTTCTTCGCCGCTGCTGACTGGTGGCGGCTGCATTCCCTCGGCTTGCGCACTTGGGTTCGTGTGGGACTGGACCGCTGGTTTCGTTTTTTTCGCGCGGTGGTGGTGGATCGGCCGGGTAAAGTGTCACCCATCTGTCCGAACGCTGGGGATCGGCTGATTGGGACTGGACTGGACGATTCGTTTTTTTGTCGGTGCCGCAAACCAGTGGCGACCGCATTCCCTCGGCTTGCGCACTCGGGTTAGTTTGGGACTGGACCGCTGTTTGCATTTTTTCTTGGGTAGGGTGCGTCGAGACGCACCGAGATCCTGCCAAACCGGGTTGTCTGTCGATCGACTTGGGGGTTAGCCGCGCGAACCGCGCAGCATTAACCGGCAGGGAACGTGAGCTTCGTTCCCTGGTTTTCGGTATTGTGCCTGGACAAATTTATACCAACAGTCGACCCCCGCGGCAAGGCGGTTTGGTCCCTTTTGGGCTGCCGTTATCGACATCATCAACAGGCTGTCGACGCTGAATCGACGGGGCGTCGACCGCCTATCGACAGGGTGTGAACGGGGATTCGACAAGTTTTCCCCAGGTCGATTTCGAGATTCAGGGGAGAGGCTTGAAGTAGAGCCTATGACCGCGCAACGGGCGCCACTGCTGGCTCGTCCAGCAGTGCTTGGCCTCTAGGTCTTGGAAGGTGAGACCTGCTCGGTCGCGTCCCGGTGAATGGCGTGGGAGATTGGTCCGTTGTTCTCACTGCTGGACGAGCCAGCAGTGGCACACGGATGAGCATGCCTTGAATGCGTTTCGTCACTTCGAAGACATGCTTCAAGCCGGCGAAGACGCCGCAAGAGCATGGCGCTATGCACCCCTGTTGTTCGTTTAGAACGGAGCAGGCGCGGTGAACCGCATCCGCTTGCCGCTGGCTGGGTGCGTGATCTCCAGCTCCTGCGCATGCAGCATCAAGCGGGGCGCTGCGGCTTTGATCTCGGGCGGAGAATAGAGGGGATCGCCGAGAATCGGGTGGCCGATTGCCTGCAGATGAACTCGCAGTTGATGACTACGCCCGGTTTGCGGAATCAGCGCGAGTCGCGTCGCATCTTTTAGCCACGTTTCGATCTGCCAATCGGTGATCGCCGGTTTGCCCAGCTCGGGATCGACCATGTGCCGCGGGGGATGGTCGAAGTCTTTGCGCAGGGGGAGTTCGATGCGACCGGAATCATCTGCGACCTGACCGGCGACGATCGCAACGTATCGTTTGCTGGTTTCCCGTTGTTCGAATTGGCGACTGAGCTGGCGATGCGTTTCGGCGTCGAAGGCCATCACGATCACCCCGCTGGTGTCGCGATCAAGCCGGTGCACATTGCGGGCTCCGGGGTAGTCGGCGGCGACCTGCACGGCGAGCGAGTCGTACTTGTCGTCGCCGCGGCCGGGGACCGAGAGAAGCCCGCTCGGCTTGTCGAGCACGATCAGCTGCTCGTCGAGATGCAGGACTTTCCAGGCGCGGGGCACCAGCAGGGTTCCATGTTCAGCAGGGGCGAAACGAACTACGATGAATTAGAGACGGAGACCTCCTTTTTTGATAGACGCCGTGCAATGCCTGACGCTGATCCGCCAGAACTGATTGAAACGCTGCAAGCGCTGGGCGCCCGGCTGCGGTTGCGCAAGAGTGGACGTCTGCATACGGTCGACTTTTCGACCTGCGGCGAAGCGATTGGGGACGAGCAACTGGCCCTATTGGATGACGCGCAGAAGCTGGAAGAGCTGGACTTGAGCGACACGGCCGTTACCGACATCGGCGTTGAGCGTTTGGCCGCGAACAAATCGCTGAGGCTGCTGACCTTGAGCGGATCGCAGGTAAGCGGCGAACTGGTGAAGTCGCTACGGAAGCGGATGATCGGCTGCCGGATCGTCTATTTGGAGAGCCGCTGAGGTGAGCGAGTTTTCCACCAGCGAAGAAGTTCGGCTCGTCTATTATCGGCGACTGTTGGCGGTTGTCGGACTGTTACTAATCGGCACGTCCTACAAGTTGTGGTTGCCGCAGACCGATTATCCCCAGGTGCCGGCCCTGTCGGTATTGGTGGGTGCTCCGGCGGCGATTGATTTTGTGCTGGCGGTTGGCATCTTTGGTTCGCTATTGGCGTGGCTGGTCGCACCGAAAAGGATCGCGCCGCTGGCTGCGTGGTCGGCGGCTTGTTGTTTGACGGCCAGTTGTTTGCTGGACCAGCATCGCTTTCAACCGTGGGCGTATCAGGTGATTTTCGCTGCGGTCATCATCGCGACCTGCGAGGCGAAGCTGGCGGTCCGGCTGTTGCGGTGGATCGTGATCAGCATCTACGTCTACTCGGCGCTGTCGAAGTTGAACACGCCGTTCATGCTGGACGAGGGACAAACGTTTTTGAACGTGCTACTCGGTTGGGTCGGCGCGAAAGAGGCGTTTGGCGAAACGACGCGGCAAGCGTTGACGCTCCTCTTTCCGCTAGGGGAACTAACGGTCGGCGTGCTGTTGGCGATTCCACGAACTCGCAAGGCGGGCGTGATTCTCGCCGCGGTGATGCATGCGTCGCTGCTGCTGGTCGTAGGACCGCTGGGACTGAATCACTGGCCCGGCGTGCTGCTCTGGAACCTTTGTTTTCTCGCTCAGGCGCCGCTGCTGTTCTGGCCGATCGCCATGAAGGAAGAGGACGAAACGGCAGAGCCGCCGCCGGCGAAATGGCGAGCGATCGGGATTGGGATGGCGTCGCTGGTGCTGCTGTTGCCGCTGCTGGAACCGGCTGGGTATTGCGATGCCTGGCCGGGTTGGGCGCTGTATGCGTCACATGTCTCGCGGGCTGACTTGTACATCGACGGCGCCGCGGCCGAAGCGCTGCCGGAGAAGCTGCGTCCCTTTTTGATCGAGACCGAGTGGGGCGCCTATCGACTGGATGCGTCGCAGTGGTCATTGCACGCGCTGAATGTGCCGATCTACCCAGACGATCGCTTTCAGACGGGCGTGGCGATCGCCGTCGCCCAGCGATACGGCGTGGCGCTATTCAGCCAACTTTCGGTGCAAGATCCGGCCGATCGGTGGCGGGGAGAGCGAACCGAGACGCGCTACCGGGGTCCAGAACAGATGACCGAGGCGACCAAGCGGTTTTGGCTGAACGCCGAGCCGCGCGATCGCTTGGCGCGGTGAAGGGCAGTTCGACTAAGATTGTTGGGCGAGCGGTCGTAGCGCGACGATTTTCCGACTTCCCAAGATCTTCCGCATGCGACAGTCGCCATCCGCAAACGGACAAGCAAAGTCGGCGGCGATTTCTCCCTTGGCCAAACAGGCCCGGGCAGCGGGATGTTGTGAGCAACCGATATGAAAGGTGCGCTGCTCGGCGTCGTCATGCGGTAGGAACTTGCCGCCGGTGACTAGGTCGGCATGTTCCTCAGAGAAGGTCTCGAACAGGAAGATCTCTTTGCGGGCGTCGTCCGATAGACTGTCCCACCACCGGCTTGCGTCGGCGGCGAGATTAGGTGGGAGGCTACCAAGTAGATTGGGCGGAATCGGCTGCACCAGCGGCTCCTGTGGGAGGAACGATGAGGGTGGCCATGAATCTATCTGCGATCGGCGCCGGCGGCAACAATTTTCACCGCGCAATAAAATGGGGACGCATTTGCGTCCCCAAACCACGAAGCGCGACGGACGCGCTTATTTCTTGCTTTGCTTGCCGCCCGGAGGCAGCGACGCGACTTCGGCCGCTTCCAGATACTTCACTTCGCCCGTTGAGACGAGCACCAGACCGCCATTTTCGGCGGCGTCGGCCTGCATGGCGACCAGCTTCTCTTCCGGATTGCCGGGATCGATCTGGGCGCCATAGAGATAGACGACCTTCCCGTTTTGGACCAGCGTGCCGATGTCGGGAAAGATCGGATCGTACTTCATGAAATCTCGCTTGCTGCTGGGCGCCGGAAGCCCTTCGTGCTTCACGTACTTCAGCAGTTCGGTGAGACCAGTCAAAGCGTCTCGGGCGCCTGGCATGCCGGGTTCGGTACTGGCCCCAACTTCCGTCTTTCCGGCGCCGCCGCAACCTACGGCGAACAGCAGCGGCGTCAGTACCAAAGAGATGGTGAGCAGGGTACGAAGATTGGAAGCGTTCATTAGCGTCTACCTAGCATTGGTCGCGGAGCGGGCCTGGCGGACAACCTCGGATCAACGTGATCGAAGTTTTCTGTCCGCGAGACCAAAGTTTCGACAGGATGATGGTTAGCAGTCCGTTGATTTTCTCGACGGATGCGATCCCAAAATAGCGACGTAAGTCGTTATTTTGCGAGCCGCGAAGAGCTACGCTCTGAGCCTGGCGAGGTTGAAAAATGCCACGATGGCATTTTTCAACAGGCAGTTAGTCGATCGTGGCGACTTCGCCGCCATCACGACTGCCGATCGCTTGCCAGATGGCGAAGTCGATCGTTTCGACCGCAAAGCCGACCGAACCGTCCGCACGGCAGTAGTTGGCGCCGCCCGGGTGCAGGCTGGAGGCAGCCATGTGGGTCGCGACGAAACTGGTGTTGCCGCAGTTGTAACGCTGACGATTCGGATCGGAAACCTTCTTGTTCCAGTTCGGCGGCAGCGTGTGGCTGTAGGTGACCATCTGCGGCAAGCAGCGGTAGTATTGGTGACCGGTGTAACGAATGACCGAACCGACGGTGTCGTAACCACCCGGCAGGCATTCCTGCAGGTTGCGACCATCGCTCATCTGAGCGTCGGTGGTGTAAGCCGACGAGCCCAACATCACGGTGGTGTTGTCGTATTGGCCATAGTCGTTGAACTGCTTGGTACCCTTCATCACTTCCGAGAAGAGAGCGGTGTTGCTCAAGCCGTCGGTGATATCGCCCATCCGCGGGCCCTTCATCACTTGACCAACCGTCGTGGCTCGCGGATTGGCGAAGACGCCGTCGATTGGCGAACCGCCATACATGTTGGCGCCGCCGATGCAGGCGTGATAGTTCAAGCGACCGGCGCCGTAGTAGTCATTGCTGGACGGATCGGACGGGCAGAGCATAAACGGCACTTGAGCGACGCGAGCGGCCGAGTTGGCGCCGGACTTGGCCGGGATGCTGCTGTGGATCGGGCTGCCGCTGTTGACGTTGTAATCAAGATCAAACAGGTCGTAAGCGGCCCCTTGTTCGAAGAACGGCATCAGAAAGACCTGAGCCGGGGCTTCGCTGGTCGCGACAACCGTGGTGGTCCCAGTGTTGACCGACTTCGAGTGACGCAGCGGCGGGAAGTTCTTGAAGGTGCTCTCAAAGTTGTGGGCAGCCAGACCGAACTGCTTCAGGTTGTTGGTGCACTGCATGCGGCGGGCAGCTTCGCGGGCCTGTTGAACGGCCGGCAGCAGCAGGGCGATCAAGACGCCAATGATGGCGATGACCACCAGAAGTTCGACAAGCGTAAATCCGGGGCGACGGACTGAGCGGATCATGGTTTCGACTCGCAGAGAAAAAGGAATAGACGAATGATTCGAAACGTTGGTTGACGAAGAGGCCGCCTTTAGACCCATCTTCGCCAGTAATTGCCTGACGAAAGCGATTCTAAACATGGAAGAAGAATGGCTCAGATTTTTTCGCCCGATTTCTTGCGACGACATTCGGCGAAAAGAACAAGCTTGGTCGAATGGGGGATAATCCTCCCAAAACATTGGATTTGCAGCTTTCTGAGGGGCGGAAAGCCCTTTCACTAAATCTAGATTTTGCACCAAAACTCTCGCAGGTGCGCAAATTAAATTCTCTGTATCGCGCATCTGCAAATCAATTTCGATACGATTCCGACAAGAGGAGGGGTTTTGTCGCGACTCTATTGACACTTTTTCACCCATTACCACTCACTCGGATCTTGTTGGCATTGCGCTCGCACGTTTCCCTCGGGTGGTGGTCACGGAATGATCACCTCGGGGTATAGGGAATCTCTTTTTCTGCCCCCTTAAATCGATAATAGGTAGTTTTGTGGAAACATGATCATCTTTTCTCTGGATTTTGAGGGAACCCGTGACTACTGCGTTGACAGAATCGGACCTAGGGCCATCTTTTTGCGTTAGGGAAAATTATGGAAGTATAAAAAAACAGTTACATCAGGCCTCATATGTCTCGCAGAATGCCGTGGAGTTTGGCGCTACTCTTGCCGCTGGTTTGTGGTTCGCTCGTCGCCGCCCAGGAGCGAGAAGACGTCGTCCAGCTTGCCGCCCAGAACGGCCCCACGCCGCTGGACTACGTCTGGATCCTGGTCGCGGCGGCCCTGGTGTTCTTGATGCAGGCCGGATTCATGTGCCTGGAATGCGGGATGGCCCGGGCCAAGAACTCGATCAACGTGGCGGTGAAGAACGTCGCTGACTTCTTGATCGCAGTCATCGCGTTCTGGCTGTTTGGTTTCGGCCTGATGTTTGGCGCCAGTTGGTACGGGCTGGTTGGCACGTCCGACTTTGCGTTTTCGGTCGGCGAGAACCCGTGGCTGGCCCTCTTCTTTTTGTTTCAGGCGGTCTTCTGCGGAACGGCGGCGACGATCGACTCGGGCGCCGTGGCCGAGCGAACGCGGTTCGTCACCTACCTGGTAATGTCGCTGGTCTGCTCAGCGCTGATCTACCCGATCTTTGGCCATTGGGCGTGGGGAAGTTTCTTTCACGGCGGAGCCGGGGGCTGGCTCGAACAACTCGGCTTCATCGACTTCGCCGGCTCGACCGTGGTGCATAGCATTGGCGGATGGGTGGCGCTGGCCGGTTTGATCTGTATCGGTCCGCGGATTGGGCGGTTCGACAAAGATGGCGCGCCGCGCAAGATTCCGCCGCATAACTTGCTGCTGGTGTTCCTGGGCACGTTCATCTTGTTCTTCGGTTGGTTTGGCTTTAACTGCGGCAGCACGTTGGCGGCGACCACCGACGTCGCGCCGATCGCGGTCAACACGCTGTTGGCCGCTTGCTTTGGCGGCTTGGCGACGTCGCTGTTGACCTGGTTCGGTCCGACCAAACGTCCTGAGCCGGACATGATCGCCAACGGCGTGCTAGGCGGATTGGTCGGCATCACGGCCGGTTGTGCGTCGGTCGATACGATGGGCGCCGCGGCGATTGGCGTGGGCGCCGGCCTGGTCGTCTATTTTGGAACGCTGTTCCTAGAGCATCTCTTGCAATTGGATGACGTGGTGGGCGCCGTGCCGGTGCATGGCTTCTGCGGCGCCTTTGGCACGTTGGCGGTTGCGATCTTTATCGAAACCGACAACCTGCCGGAAGGGATCACGCACCTGTCGCTATTGCAGACGCAAGCGATCGGCGTGGGAGCTGGTTTTCTCTGGTCGTTTGGCGTGACCTTCGTCTTGCTGAAGACGCTCAGTCTGTTCATGCCGCTGCGAGTCAGCGAAGAGGAGGAGCGGATTGGTTTGAACGTCGCCGAGCATGGCGCCGTCTCGACCTTGCTCGAACTGGCCGAAGCGATGCAGCGGGCGACCGAAGCGAAAACGTACGACGGATCGCTACTGGTTGACGTCGAACATGGGACCGAAGTGGGCGACCTGGCCCGCTGCTACAACGATTTGATCAACACCATCCGGTACGAACATTCGTCGGCTCAAAACGCGATGCGGCATTTGGAGCAACAGCGCAGTCGCATCAAGACCGGGCTCCGCTCGTATCAATCCAGCGTTGAACAAAACGTCGCGGTGATCCAGTCGCAAAACGAAGAGATTGAGCGCGTGCTGAAGATCTCCAGCCAACGTTCGCAGCAAGTAACTGGTTCGGTCCGCGCGGTCTTCGAGCAGATCGATGGGCTGGTCAAGTCGTTGCGTGACGTCGCCCAACATTCCGACCAGTCGCGCCAAGCGACCGACCTGGGCCTGACGCACTCGACCGAAGGTCAGCAGACGGTCAAGAAGCTTGATCGTTCGGCGGCCGAGATCGAAGCGGTCCTGGCGCTGATCGACGACATCGCCGAGCAAACCAACCTGCTGGCGCTAAACGCGACGATCGAAGCGGCTCGCGCTGGCGATGCGGGCAAAGGCTTTGCGGTAGTCGCCGCCGAAGTGAAGACGCTGGCTTCGCAATCTTCCGAGTCGGCGCGGCAAATCTCGAATCGCATCGTCACGATCCAGGGAGATTCTCGCGGGGCCGTCCGCAAGATTGGCGAAACGCTGGAGGTGATTCGCCAGGTGAGCGACATCAGCACCCAGATGGGACAATCGATTCGCCTTTCGATGGAAGAGCACGAGCGAGCGTCGAGCGACATCCACGTGATCGGCGACGACGTGGTGCAGATGATCGAAGAGATGATGAAGGGGCTCAGCGAAGTTCGTTCGGGTACAGCCGAGATCGCCGCCCGAGTTCGTCAGTCGTATGAAGATCTGGAAGGGGTGCTGGCGGATAGCGACGCTCCCTAATCGGAGGGTCTGGCGACACGGAAATTCACGTGACATTCTGGGCATGATCCCTTAGATTCGACCTACCGCCCCGCTTTGATTTGAAGTCAAAGCGGCGGCTGGGGGCGAACTTCTATATTGCGAGAAGGGATTGCGCGGATGGGAATGACCTGCACCTATCGCCGGCTTTCGGCCGATCAGTTGAAGGAGTTGGAGCAAGATCCGGAGCAGGGGATCGCGTTTCTCTGCAGCATGCCGGGGATCGACATGGCGGCGATGACGCAAATGATGAACGATCCTGAGGCGATCGCCGCCCATGGGCCGGAGATCTTGGCGGCGTTTGCCCGAGCGCAAGAAGATCCGACGCGGGTCGATCTCGAAAAAGACTGGCATGCCCTCCATTTTTTGCTGACGGGCGATTCGTCGCTGCAGCCCGATAGTGACCCGGACGATCCGCTGTTTCAGGTCGTCATGGGGGGTGAGGCGACCATGCTCGACGCTTCATATGGACCGGCGCGTCGTTTTCCGCGGGAGCAGATCGTAGAAATCTCGGCCGCGCTGGCTCCGCTGTCGATTATGGACCTGCGGGAACGTTTCTCGGCCGAGGCGTTCAATGAGGCCGGGATCTATCCCGAGCCTTATCCCGGCGGCTGGACGCTGGAAGAAGTGGAAGGGCTGTTTGAGGTCTTTCCGAAGCTGCAGCAGCTGTTTGCCGACGCCTTGGCGACCAACGAAGTCGTAATCACTTATATAAATTAATGTGAAAACGGGGATTGTCGTTATATTCGCTACCAGGGGCGGCGAATTCGGCAAAGGTCGACCGCTTGCACAAAGTTTGACGACCAGCTGTTCCGAGTAAGACATTGGGCGAACCTTCGCGCAGACTTTCTGCGCGTGGGGGCGCTTGGTTGGAGGGAGCGCTTCGCGATAATACGTCTGTCCCAGCTCGGGGATTCGAGCGGTCGACGGTTTCGAAGATTCACAATACCTGAAGGACGAAGATGAGACCCGCGGCTACTATCTCTCCACGACTCGCGTCTCTGCTGATCCTTGTGGCGATCGGCTGCATGCCGGAAGTTAAAATCCCGGAGACCCCGCCACCGCCGGTCACGGTGGCCGAGTCGATCAAACGTCAAGTGATCGACTACGACGAATATACGGGCCATATCGAGGCGGAGCAGACGGTTGACGTCTATGCCAAGATTTCTGGCTACATGCAGACGGTCGAGTTTATAGATGGCGACTTTGTGCACGCCGGAGAACTCCTCTTTCTGATCGACAAAAGCACCTACCAGGCCGAGTATGACCAAGCGGTCGCTAACACCAATCTGCAAAAAGCGAAATACGAACTGGCGAAGTCGACCCTGGCCCGGAACGACAAACTGGTCGGCAGCGGCGCCATCAGCCAAGAGCTGTATGACGAAAGCGTCGCCACGGTCAACGAATCGGACGCCGCCGTTAAGGCGGCCGAAGCGGCGACCGAGGCGGCCAAAGTCAATCTCGACTACTGCACGATCAACGCCGCCATCACCGGCCGGATCGACCGGACCTTCGTCACCAAGGGGAACCTGGTGCAAGGTGGCGCTGGCGCGATGCCGACCTTGCTGACGACTATCGTTTCGGTTAATCCGACCTACGTCTACTTTGATGTCGACGAACTGGCGCTTCTCAAGTTTACCGAAGAGCGAGTCGCGCAGCACGAGACGCGCCATGTGCCGCTGCGGAATCGCAAGATCCCGGTCCAACTGACGCTGGCTGACGACTCGGTCTATCCGGAACTAGGAATCATCGACTTTGGCTCGAACCAACTCGACGCCGGAACCGGTACCCTGAGCGTGCGTGCGGTCGTCCCCAATGCCGACGAAGCGCTGGCTCCAGGGATGTTCGTCCGGGTGAAAGTCGCCGCCGCTAATCCTTACGAGGCGATTCTGGTTCCGGAAGTCGCGATTGGCGCCGACCAGAGCGATCGCTACGTCTATGTCGTCGACGACAAAAACATCGCCCAGCGCCGTCCGGTCACACTTGGTTCCAAACAAGGGAAAGACCGCGTCATCACCGCGGGCCTGAAAGAGGGTGAGAAGGTGATCATCAACGGCAACCTGTTGGTTCGCCCCGGCAAACCGGTCGTCCCGCAAGAAGGGAAGATGGCAGAGCCGCCGGCGATCGACAAGCGGATGATCCGCCCGGACGAAGAAGAGCTGGAAAAGTCGGAACAGCCGCCGGCCGATCCGAAGAAGGAAGAATCCGCCGCTGAGCCTGCGAAATCGTAACTGTTTGCGATTTCCGACCGCTTGCAACCGACCGACCTGAACATCGACCAAGGATAGCAACTCGTGCTGGCTCGCTTCTTCATTGATCGACCGATCTTCGCTTGGGTGATCTCGATCGTCATTATTATGGCGGGAACGATCTGCGTCTGGATTTTGCCGGTTGCCCAATACCCAGAGATCGCGCCTCCAACCGTCTCGGTGACCTGTTCGTATCCTGGCGCCAGTGCGCAAGTGGTGGCCGATACGGTCGCCGCCCCGATCGAACAGCAGGTAGTCGGCGTCGAAGACGCCATCTATATGTCCTCGCAGTCGGCCAGCGACGGCAGCTATACGCTGACGGTGACGTTCGCCCTGGGGACCGATCTCGACATGGCCCAGGTGCTGGTGCAAAACCGGGTCGCTCAGGCGACGCCGCTGTTGCCGGACGTGGTGAAAGAGACCGGCGTCACGACCAAAAAGAAGTCCCCCAATATCTTGATGGCGGTGACGCTGCTGGCCGAAAAGAACCCGGAGACCGGCAAAGCCGACTACGACCAGCTGTATCTGAGCAACTATGCGACGATTCAGGTTCGCGACCAGTTGGCCGCGCTGGAAGGGGTGGGCGACGTCCAGATTCTGGGCCAACAAGACTACAGCATGCGGATCTGGCTGAATCCCGATGCGCTGGCGACCCGCAACATGACCGCCGGCGACGTGATCAACGCGGTCAAAGAACAGAACGTGCAGGTCGCCGCTGGCCAGATTGGTCAGCCGCCGGTTCCGAAGGGACAAGAGCTGCAGCTGACGATGACCACCCTCGGCCGCTTGGAAGATCCGCAGCAGTTTGCCGACATCGTCGTGAAAACCGGCTCGGATGGGCAAATCACCCGGATCCGCGATATCGCCGAAGTGGAGCTGGGCGCCAAGAACATGAACACGTCGAGCCGGATGGACGGCAAGGCGTCGGTCAGCTTGGGCGTGTTTCAATTGCCAGGCTCCAACGCGCTGGAAGTGGGCGACTTGGTGAAGCGGCGGATGAAAGAGCTGGACGAGCGGTTTCCGCCCGGTTTGGAATATATGATCGCTTACGACACGACGCCGTTTATCACGGAGTCGGTTCATGAGGTGTTTAAGACGCTCCGAGACGCGGTGATCCTGGTGGCGATCGTCGTGCTGTTCTTCCTGCAAGACTGGAAGGCGGTGATGCTGCCGATGATCGACGTCGCCGTGTCGCTGGTCGGCACCTTCGCGATCTTGATGGTGATGGGTTTTACGCTCAATAACCTGACGCTGTTCGGGTTGGTGCTGGCGATTGGGATTGTGGTCGACGATGCGATCGTTGTGCTTGAGAATATCGAGCGGTGGATCGCGATGGGTTACAAGGTGCGCGATGCGACCATCCACGCGATGGAGGAAATCACCGGTCCGATCATCGCGATCACGTTGGTGTTGAGCAGCGTGTTCTTTCCGAGTGCGTTTTTGGGAGGCATCACCGGTCAGTTCTTCCGCCAGTTCGCGCTGACGATCGCGGCGGCGATGTTGATCTCGGCCCTCAACGCAATGACGATGACGCCGGCGCGGGCCACGTCGATCTTCCGCGATCCGAAAGAAGGAGAAGACCATACCGAACATCGC
This sequence comes from Blastopirellula retiformator, assembly GCF_007859755.1. Lineage (NCBI taxonomy): Bacteria > Pseudomonadati > Planctomycetota > Planctomycetia > Pirellulales > Pirellulaceae > Blastopirellula > Blastopirellula retiformator. The sequence goes on from NZ_SJPF01000001.1 coordinate 183,036, forward strand.
GAGGCGCTCCCTTGGTGGGGCATCGTCGCGCTAGGCGGTTTGCTGACAATCTGGATCGGCAGCTTCTTCTTTGGCGGCGGCGCCGAAGGCGGCGGACATGGCGACGATGGCGGTGGAATGCCGATGTGGCTAATGGCGGCGCTATTTGTGCCGGGGGCGGTGGTCGGTTACTTCGCCGCCAAGCTGGTCAACGACACGTTGAAAGCGATCTTTGGCGTCTTCAACAAGGCGTTTGATAAGGCGACCGAGTGGTACGGCAAAGGCATCGCCTCGCTGCTGCGAATCAGCACGATCGCGTTGATCATTTACGTCGGTTTGATCTCGCTGACCGCGTATGGCTTTACCAAGATTCCGGTCGGTTTTATCCCGAGCCAAGACAAAGGTTATCTGCTGTTTGACGTGCAGTTGCCTGACGCGGCGTCGCGCGAGCGAACCGACGCCGTCGTCGCGGAACTCGAAAAGATCGTGCTCGATACCGAAGGGATCGAACATATCCTGGCGGTGTCGGGACAATCGTTCATTCAGAATGCGGTCAGCTCGAACTTCGCCGGCGGTTTCATCGTGCTCAAGCCGTTCGATGAACGTGGCACGGTGGAAACGGGCGCCGATCATATCGCTAAGCTGCTGCGTGAGAAATTCCGCCATGTTCAGGAGGCCCGGGTGTCGGTCTTCGGCGCTCCGGCGGTCGACGGTTTGGGCAACTCGGGCGGTTTCAAGTTGATGGTGGAAGATCGCGGCGATAATGGGCTGGCAGTCTTGCAGGCCCAAGCCGATCACTTGGCGAACACGGCGCTCGATACCGACGGTATCGTCATGTGCTTTAACAACTTCCGAGCCAACACGCCGCAGTTGTATATCGACATCGACCGGGTGAAGTGCAAGTCAATGGGAGTTGAGCTGGAGCAGGTCTTCAGCGCCCTGCAGGGTTACATGGGGGGCGTTTACGTCAATGACTTCAACCGGTTTGGACGTACGTGGCAAGTAAACGCGCAGGCCGAACCGAGTTTCCGCGTGAATCCCGATACGGTGCGGCAGCTGAAGGTCCGTGGTCGCAACGACCAGATGGTTCCGCTCGGGACGATCGCCACAATCGAAGACAGTACCGGCCCGGTGCTGATCAACCGCTACAATGGTTTCCCGGCGGCGACGATCAACGGCGTCAATCTACCGATCATCAGTACCGGTCAGGTGCTCGATACGTTGAATAACCTTGCGGATCGGGAACTGCCGACCTCGATGGAAGCGGAGTGGACCGAAATCTCGTTCCTGCAAGAGCAGGCGAGCCAGTTCACGACCTTCAAAGACGTGCTGCAAAACCCGATCTCCGCTTTGCTGGGGGCGGTGATCCTGGTCTACCTGATTCTCGCCGCCCAGTACGAGAGCTGGGAACTGCCGGTGACGATCATCCTGGTGGTGCCGATGTGCGTGTTGGCGGCGCTGGCCGGCTTGGTCGTCTCGACGATGGTAGGCCGACCGATGGACCTGAATATCTTTGTGCAGATCGGGTTTGTGGTGTTGGTTGGTCTGGCGTGTAAGAACGCTATTCTTGTCGTCGAGTTCGCCAAAGATCGGATGGAGCGGGATGGATTGCCGCTGGTACAAGCGACGATCGAAGCCGTTACGACCCGTTTGCGACCGATCGTGATGACCAGCTTTGCGTTCGTATTGGGCGTTGCGCCGCTGTTGTTCGGCCATAGCGCCGGCGCCGAAATGCGATATGCCCTGGGCGTGGCGGTGTTCAGCGGGATGTTAGGGGTGACCTTCTTCGGCTTGATCTTCACGCCGGTGTTTTATTACGTCGTGATGCGTTTGATGGGCAAAGGCGGAGAAAAAGAAGTAGGGCAGGCCGTGCCTGCCGAAAGCAAGCCGCCCGGCGAATAAGTAGACCCCTTTGTAGCGAGAAACATGCCAAATTTTCGACGCTACTTCCTCCCTGGCGGTACCTTCTTCTTTACGCTGGTAACGCAACGTCGCCGACCGATTTTTTCGGATCGGTCCGCGACGAAACTGCTTGGCGATTGCTTACGCGAGTGCCAGGAACTTTGGCCCTTCGAAGTCCATGCCATCGTTCTTTTGCCCGACCATTTGCATACCATATGGACGGTACCGAAAGAGGACGACGACTACTCACGGTGCTGGTCGTGGACCAAGAGAAAGTTCACGCAGCGTTGGCTAGCAGCGGGTGGTCGCGAGCAACGCGTTTCATCGGCTCGGCAAAAAGAAGGTCGCCGCGGCGTATGGCAAGCCCGCTTCTGGGAACATACGATCAAGGACGAAGACGACTTTGAGCGGCACTTTGACTACATCCACTACAACCCAGTAAAGCACGGGCTGGTGAAGTGCCTTAGCGACTGGCTGGCTTCGAGTTTCCATCGTTGGGTAACCGCAGGCGTCTACCACAGAAATTGGGCGTGCGGCGAAAGAGGTTTGGCGCTTGAGTTTCGCGATATTCCAGGACTCGACCGGAGAGTAGTGGCGAGTCGATCGATCTCGGCAGGCACGGCCTGCCCTACGCTGGATGGCGACGAAGGACGTCTTACAAATCGACCCCAACCCGCTTCGCTTCGATGCGCATCGCGGGGATGAAGTACCGCATCGGTTGGTTTTCGTTGCGGCGTCGGGCGTACTCGAAGCAGGCCATGACGCGGTTTCGCTTGAGGGCGCCCAGTTCGACAAATTCGATCACCTCGGCGATGAACTCGAGCTCGACCGGGCGACGCGCTTTGAGTCCCTTCTCGAGCGTTTCTTTGAGCGAAGCGACGCCTGACTGGGCCTGTACCGGCGATACGAACAGGCCAACGCACAGGGCGAACCCGACCGCAATCCAACGCAGAAACTGACGACGCAACATGACCCACTCTCCGAGAAATAAACCTTGGGGGAGTGGGTATTATCAAAACGGACGCAGTGGGTCAAGATCGAAATGATTTCTCGTGGCGGGCGGCCACTAAGACCTCTTCAGAGAAATTAAGGGAGTGCTGCTGTCCCTAAGGCCAATGGGCCTGCAGATTTCGTTTGACTCTCGATTCGCGGCAGGCCTATACTGCGCGGTACGCCGACCAGCATGGGGTTGTTGGTCGCGCCAGTAGCGAGGAGGACCGCGCAATACCCCTTGCGCCGGATGGACCTTCGCGGCATTTGATTTCCTGCCTGCCTGCCGCCTCTGCCGAAGCCATCCTACCTCCGACGACATCCACCACTGGGTTGTTAAGTCGGAAATCTGATTTGGAGCTCTCGCCATGCTAGTTATCCCGGGGCGCAAAGCCAAGGATGTGTGCGATCGTCATTTGGGTCCTACGCGGCGCGACTTGTTGCGCGTCGGCGGTTCGGCGTTTCTCGGCCTGAGTCTCGGCCAGGCGCTGCAGATGCAAGAAGCGTCCGCTGCTAGCGAGTCTTCCGGGGCTGGTTGGGGTCGCGCCAAGTCGGTGATCATGGTCTACCTGCAAGGGGGCCCGAGCCACATCGACCTGTGGGATCCCAAAGAAAATGTGCCCGACAAGGTGAAGAGCGCGTTCGGCACGATCCATAGCAAGGTGCCCGGCATCGACCTGACCGAGAACCTGCCGAAGCTGGCCCAAGTCACCGACAAGCTGTCGCTGATTCGCTCGATGAGCTACTCGCCCAACGGTTTGTTCAACCACACCGCGGCGATCTACCAGATGCATACCGGCTACACCGCCGACAAGGTAAGCCCCAGCGGACAGCTTGAGCCGCCGTCGCCGAAAGACTATCCCAACTTCGGCAGCAACATCATCAAGCTGAAGCCGCCCGAGGAGCCGATGCTGCCGTTCGTGATGATGCCGCGTCCGCTGCAAGAGAGCAACGTCGTCAACAAGTCGGGCACGGCCGGCTTTTTGGGGCGCGCCTACGATCCGTATTATCTCTTCCCGCCGGGAGACGATATGGACATGCAGAAGATGGAGCGGATCAATATCACCGACCTGACGCTGCGGCCTGAGGTCTCGACCGGCCGGTTAGGACGCCGGGCTCGCCTGCGCGACATGATCAACGCCGGGATGCCGGGTCTGGATCAAGCGGTCCAAAAATACGACATGGACAAGTATTACGAAACGGCGATGAACCTGATCTCGTCGGGCCGGGCTCGCGACGCATTTGATCTGAGCAAAGAGAGCGACAAGACCCGCGACATGTACGGCCGCAATACCTTCGGCCAAAGTCTGCTGCTGGCGCGACGGTTGGTCGACGCCGGTACGCGAGTGGTGGAAGTGATCTGGCCGAAAGTGGCGAACTCCAACAACCATAGCTGGGATCATCACGTCGACCTGACCAATCGGATGAAGAACCAATCGGCGCCGATGCTCGACAGCGGTCTGTCGGCTTTGATCGCCGATATGGACGACCGCGGCATGCTGGAAAATACGCTGGTCGTCGCGGTTGGCGAGTTCGGCCGCAGTCCGCAGCGTGGGGTCAGCACGTCGGGCAACGGCAACAGCGCCGATGGTCGCGACCATTGGCCTTATTGCTATACGGCCTGTCTGGCTGGCGCCGGCATCAAACGTGGCGCCGTCTATGGCGAATCGGATCAAACCGCGTCGGCTCCCTTGAGCGATCCGGTCCATCCGACCGAGTTGCTCGCGACGATCTATCACACCCTGGGCATCGACCCGGCGACGATCGTTTACAACCACTTGAACCAGCCGCGCGAACTGGTCAAGGCGGAAGCGGTGACCGGCCTGTTCGGCTGACGAAGAAGAATACGGCCGACTAAGAGGGGGACGAACTCGCCGGTTCGGCGGTCGTTTCGCCCGGCTGAAACTCTGCGAACAACGTGCGCACCAATTCTAGGTGCGCGCTGCTGTAGTCAAGCCGAATCTGCGACGGTCCGCGGTGAAAACGGCTCCGTTCGACGACCAATTCGAAACGGCCATTTTCAGTCTCTTGAAACCGGACGAAGAGGATGATCGATTTTCCCTCGACCGTTGGCGCTCCCCGGGCGACGTTTTCTTGCTCGTAGGCGATCGTGAAGTTGTAGGAGATCTCGAATCTTACGAAGACGCCAGGCGTTTCTTTCGAGTCGGCCGTCACGACGTCGGGAACCACCTCGTAGTTGATCAGCGGCTCGTAGTCGAACCGTTGATAGAAGACGCCGCCGACTTTCGGCGTGTTTACTTCGATCGCCGAGAACTTGCGACTGCGAACGGTCGCTTTCCGCTCGGCGGCGATCAGCGGCGTACCGTCGACGATGCGGCGCGGCGTCGGTTCGGCAGGAGGAGGAGGTGCGGAGACGGACTTCTTCGGCGTCACCGTCGGCACGTACGACTCGATATCCTCCACTGCCGGCTGCAGCACGCCATCGAGTACGGATTCCATCCGAAACATGATCGCCAAGGTCACCAGCACGACGATCGCGAGAATCGCAAACCCGATGAATCGGCCCATAGCACAATGTATCTGCGAAGATGGAGATGGAACAAAGTCTCCAGTCTCGCGCAGTCTCGTAGTATTTTGCGCGAGCGGCATTTGAAGAATTTCGGAAGATTTGCGAAATCGGGAATTTGCTACTTGGTCATGAAGTCACGGCGTTTCAGCTCCGCTTTCAAGATGTTCAAGGTCGGATTCGCTTTTACTAGTTTAAGGGCGTGATTTTGGGCGAGACTCGACTGACGGGACGAAGCCAGCGCCGTACGTAACTCGGACAACAGCTCGGCAGCCTTGCCATAAGATTTGCTGGAACGTTCCGCAACGAGTTGATCGATCAACTCAAGCGTCGGTTTCGGATCGGCGGCCATTTCGGCGCGGCGTTTGAGGAGACTCGCTTCGCGCTTCTGCACCTCCTTTTTCTGGTACGCTTCGTATAGCTTTTCCGCCTCCTCGCGTAGTTCCGCGATCGTCCGCGACGACTCGGCGGTGGGCCAAACGACCATGTCGGTCGACGCTTGATACCGCTGCAGCATCTCGCCCCGGACGTCAGCCCCTTGGCCGCACATCACCTGGTGCAGCCAGGTTTCCTTTTGGGATGTCGTTTGGTCGGTCAACCAGCGTTCGTAACCAGCGGCCGAGTCGGCCATCTTCGGCAAAGGCGAACTGAGTTGCGCCGCCGCGTCAATGACGTAATCGCCGATGTCGTAGAAATCGGCCAAAGCCCGCTGGGCGTCGGTCAGCTTTCCCATCCCGGCGGGAACCGGAGGTTCCGTTTCTTCACTCGGATCATGTTCCATGTCCATTCGGGCGGCCAACGCGGCTAAATAAAAGGGGCGCAAGTCCCCTGTCAAAATTTCGTCGCGAAGCGGGCGTAATCGATCGATCAGCTCGCCCAAGTCGCCGAAGTAGTCTTCGAGCCAGCCGGGCTCGTATTGCGGTTCGATGCAGAGGATTCCGCCGGTCCCCTTTTTGTCTTTGGCGAAACGTACGCCCTCGCCATCGAGATAGTTCTTCGCTCGCTGGAGAATGGGAGGCGTACGCCTAAATCGAATGGCAATTCGGCGAATGCCAAAGTTGGCGTAGTGGAGATGGATGTCGTATCCGCGCCGCAACATCTCGTCGGCGTCGCCATGAAAGTCGCCGAAGTGGTATTCGTTCTCGAAAGACCAAGGAGTGATATCAGCGCGAGACGACTGATCCTCCATGAATTCCATATTCTTGGCGCTGACCGGCGCGTCTGTCGCGCGGAAGGCAACGTACTGGTATTCGCTCATTTGGGGAGATCCATCCTGACGAGGTTGAATGCCGACTAAGATTCCTCTTCCTCCGACGGCGTTTCTGCCGGCGTCTCCACCTTGTCGGAGTTAAACTTCGAGTCATTCGCCATGCGGTACAAGGCGCTGGCCTGAGCGGCCAGATCGGCCTTTTCGATCAGCAGTTCGAGCTTGTAGCGGCGGCCGCTGTGGACCGTTTCCACAACCAGTTGACGGGCCGCTTCGCTTTGGAACTTGGCCGGGCGGCAATACTGGACCCAGTAGCTTGATCCGATTTCGATCACCTGGGGGGGTGGATAGACGAAGGTTCGCTCCCCGATTTCCTCGGCCAGTTGCTTGTACAGAACCTGGGCGGTCGGCTCATCGACCAGGTCGGCCATTGAGCTGTCGGTGGCATGCACCAAGATCCGCGGAATGCCGGAGGGATCGTTCTGGTAGGCGCCCAGCAGATATTCGCTTCGCCGAGGCAGAAATCGCCAGCCTTCGGGCAAGGTCGTCTGATAGCGGCCTTGGTCCAGCGGCGGAACTTGCAGTCCGGCCGGGGCGAGCGTCAGCGGCAAACCGGGCTCGGCCGGCTTGGGGGTCGCCGCGGTTGGAGAGCCGGACGCCGGAGCGGCTTGTGGCGGGGTCGGCTGATCGGCCGAACAGCCCGCCAATAGAAACAAGCAGCCTGCGGTGAGCGTAAGACGTGCGATATTCATGACAAACCTCCTGAGAAGCAACAGGAATGCCTCGCGTCGCACGAACCTTAGCAGTTCGTTGATTTTCTCGACGGACTGCGTGATCGCAGGGATGCGATCTCAAAATAGCGACGTAAGTCGTTATTTTGCGAGCTACGCTCTGAGCCTAGCGAGGTTGAAAAATGCCACGATGGCACGTTTCAACAGGCAGCTCATCGCGGGCGCGACTTATTCGATCACTTCTTCGATCGTTTCTTTGACCTTCTGGACGAAGTGCGGGGGCTTGCCCGACTTGCTGAGGTCCTGAGCCTTTTTCTCGGCTTCTTCCTTCTGGTCGTATTCGTACAGGGCGATCCGCTTCATCGACTGGTTAAAGACGCCCCAGAAAAGCTTCATGCGGACTTCGGTCGTCTTTTTCGCCCTCGATTTTCGTTTGGCCTTCTTCTTCGGCGCCGGTTCGGCTCCTTCGGCGACTTCCGCCGCATCGGCTTGTGCACGTAACTCTTTGCGGTTGACAACTTTGCGAGCCATAGGCCTGGTCTTTTTCGTCCGTTGTTGACTGCGATCAGCAGCGAGGGAGAATTGATGTCAAGAAAAGGTCCCCGTAGCGAATCTCGACTGGGGGAATCTCCCAATGCGTAATCGGACCATTATACAGCATGGCGTTACGCGACGCCACCGTTCGAGACGCCCCAGAAGGGCCGCGCATGACGCCCCATTTGCTGCAAACCCTTGATCTAACTTCGCTTCAGGCGCTCGTCGCCGAGTGGGGACTCCCTAAATTCCGGGCCCAGCAAATCCGTAGCTGGATCGTAGATAATCGGGCCGAGTCGTTCGACGATATGGCCAATCTGCCTAAGGCCTTACGCGGACAGCTGGCCGAGAAAGCCCAGCTGTGGACCACCAAGGTCGCCCGGCATACCACGGCCGCCGATGGGACCGAGAAACTGCTGTTGCAGCTGCATGACGGGGGCCGGATCGAATGCGTGCTGCTTCGCGATGGCGATCGCCGCACGATCTGCATCAGTTCGCAGGTCGGTTGCGCGATGGGCTGCGTCTTTTGCGCCAGTGGACTGGATGGGGTCGAGCGGAACCTGACCGTCGGTGAGATCATCGAGCAAATGCTGCGGCTGCAGCGACTGCTGCCGGTCGGCGAGCGGCTGAGCCACATCGTGGTGATGGGGATGGGCGAACCACTGGCCAATGTCGATCGCCTGTTGCCGGCGCTCGACTTCGCCTCGGCGGAAGATGGGCTGGGGATCAGTCACCGCCGCATCACGATCTCGACCGTTGGCTTGCCGCCGGCGATTCGGCGTCTGGCCGATCGCGATAGTCGCTATCATCTAGCGGTGTCGCTACATGCCCCCGATGACGAGCTGCGGAACAAGATCGTGCCGACCAACAAGAAGGTCGGCATTCAGGCGATCTTGGACGCGGCCGATCACTACTTCGACGTCTCGGGACGGCGGCTGACGTTTGAGTACGTCCTGCTGGCCGAACTGAACGATCAACCGGAGCATGCTTATCGCCTGGCCCGACTGCTGAAGGGGCGCCCGGCGCTGCTCAATATCATCCCCTACAATCCGGTCGCCGGATTGCCCTACCGCACGCCCAGCAAAGAAGCGCAACACGAGTTTCGCGCGATTCTGGAAAACGCTGGCCTGACGGTCAAATTCCGTCAGAAGAAAGGGGACAAGATCAACGCCGCCTGCGGTCAGCTGCGGCGGAACACCCCAGAAAATCTGGTGCAAATTACCGGGTAGGACGCGGTATAAGCATGGCGCCAAGTGCCTTGAACAGACCTTCTAGTACAACCAGTACCAGCCCCACTCGACCGTCAGGTTGAAGCAGAGGGCCAAAAAGAGGCTCATCCCCAGGTAGTGCCCCAGGTCCCGTTTTTCACGCAGGGCCAGATCGACCGTCGCAGCCATCACGGTTTGGGCGGCGGCGGCCGCGGCCAGGACGATGACGCAGCGGCTCGCCCAGAACTCAGAACCGGTCATCATGTCGGTCGGCGAGATGATGTCCATCGACGCGATCGCCAACTGCGGCAGGGCGAAGGTAAACGTAACCAGCTTCCACCGCATCTTCGGAATCATCGCGGTGGTGATCATGCCGGACGACCAGATCACGACGCTCAGCACGGCGGCCGCCGGATCAAGCAGCGGCTTCAGAAATTGGGGACTGGCCCACGAGAGCCAGATGAACTCGCGAACGAAGTAGAACGGTATGTACAGCATCGCCAGCAGCATCAGGTAGTTGCCTGGCGACCAGGCATGCCGCAGGTCGAGACGCTTGCGGCGGGTAAACCAACGCCACGCGATCATCGCGCTGAGCACGCCGATGGCGATATTGACCGACGCGAACGTGGCGTAGGCGACGTTCGCATCGTCCATATTGCCGTCGAAGTCAAACCCGGCGTACTTCAAAAACGTCGTGGAGAAACCGAGGCCGACACAGATCAGCGACGTCGCGACGATCAGATCGGCAACCGTGATCGTCAGCGATCCGGGCGCGATGAAACTGCGTTTCGGTGGGGTCATCGAGTCTTAGAGCTAAGCTGAAGGGAGTTTCCGCCGCGCTTGCCCGCCTGCAGCGCCGACTGGAAAGAAAAGGGATCGCAAACTAGGACGTTTGTCCTGGACTGGTCGACCGAAAGTTGCAAGCCTCGTGCTCAAGATCTGTCGCCGCGTACCATCTAGTTCACTTACTAATGATACCAGTAACCCCGTGAAATCAAGCGCGTTTCGCTGGGCCTGCTAATTTTGCGTGATATCACGCGAAAGAAATCGATAAATTGCCGACTTTGGTATTCTTTTTGCGCTAATCCATGCTAGCGAACGCATTAATGGCTCTTTATTTTCCAAGCGATGGGTCTAAAACCCTCGCCTTCAGGCGAAACCTTTAGGTTCTTCCGTTTCCGGCTAAAATCGGGGAATGGAAAGATACCGCACCAGTTCGCATAGTCGTTTTGACATCAAGTTCCACTTTGTCTGGGTGACCAAGTATCGCAAACCGATTCTCGTGGGGGAGCTCGGCGTTCGTGTACGAAGGAGAAAAGGTGTCAGGACTCTTTATTCCTCCCCTTCGGCGACACCGCTTGGCCCCAATCAACCGCCCGCCGCCTGAACCTAGAAACCACCCTCCGCCCCGACGGCAGGCCGAAGAAAGCGAAGGACTCTCCAAAACAAAGAGTCCTGACACCTTTTCTCTCTTGGCGAAAACGATCTCGACAACCAACATGGCAACTGGTGGCTCTCGAATTTGCAAATGGAAAAGGCGCTCGCGTATCAGAAGTATGACTACAAATTCGTCGGCGGAACCGGCGGTCATAGCGGCGTGCATGGTGGGGTGATCCTGCCGGAGTCGCTGCGCTGGTTGTGGCGGGGGTGGGATCAGGAGAAGTCGTAGCGTGATGTCGGACGAGCAGGAACAGGAAATCGCCAAGCTGGAAGACGCCCGAACAACGTTTTTGGAAAACGTTCCGGCCGTCTATACGTTTACGAGCTTTATCTCCACCAATCTGACGACCGAGGATGAAGTCCAGTTTTTGCGAGCGCTGTTGCAGTGCAAGCTTTCTCGAGCCGCAATCATTTCTCAACTGGCGGACGGGGCGTCTCCAAAGTGCTGGTGGGACTTGGCGACTTTTGGAGTTCGTCGAGCGATCACCGCGGTTCGTCTTGCCGAGGTAGAACCGTTTCGGATCGGTCTATTGCCATTGCTTGCCGGTCTGTCTGGGGGAGATTGGCGAGACGCGCTCCGCCACTTGTCGGTTGTCGAGGACTGCGGTAGCCGACTTGGGCGCAGCGCTCAGCATGATTTGACCGCGATCCTGGCTGAATGGGGGAACGAGAAAGCGGCGAAGATTTGCGAATCCTATTTCGCTCGCAGTGCAGAAATGCGCGACGTACGGGCCATGGGCCTGTTTCCATTTGGAGCCGACCAGGAACTGTGGTATCAAGGTTGATCAGAGTGATTCGGGTTCTACGTGGACGCTTCGTTCTGTAGGCTTCTACCGATTGAAACGAGGGTGAATAACTTGCCTGGCTATGTTGACACTAGTGCGAAAACAAAGAGGCGGACGCGATTCGCTCGGTGGCCGCTCGCTTGCTTGATTGTTGGTTTTGCTTCCGCCGGGACCACCTTTCTCGTTTGCCAGTCATCTTCGCTCGCTAATTGGTATTCTCCGCCAAAGCCTTCCTTGTTGATTGGTTTGCCCCTTGTGGGCGATGCAGTCTATGGTGAACCAGAAGGAGAATTGCTCTTGAGCGACGGTAGCGGTCGTCATCTCACCGGGAAGGTGACTTATGGAATTCGCAACCTGCTTTCGAGTCGGTCGATCGTGGTGCAGTTTCCAGCGAAGGCTGGATATCTTCGAGATTCGGTCGGCGCCTACCGCACCGTTGATCCAGAGCGTTGGCCATCGTTCGCGAAGCAATCAATATTGATCGTGATTCCGCCAGACGAGACAGTTGCCTTCGACGATACGTACAACGGCATATTCAGCAACGATGCGCAATCGGAGACGGACGAATGGTGCTTCGTCTTCTCGTCCGATGAACCAGCGAAAGAACAAGGCGAACTCTATTTCGGATGTCTATCGTTTCAGACAAGTTGGGAATCCCGCGACTAGTTGCCCCAACGCAGATACCATGAACGTCAATTCTCCCGATCGAAACGAAGCGACGCTGCAAACGCTTGAGCAAATCTCGCGGAAGTATCTGGAAGGTTCCCAGGAGCGGCGAGCCATTTTCACGGCCGCCGATATGAAGAATTCCTGAAGGAGTTTCCCGTCACGGACGAAACGATCAACAACGCGCTTTCGAAAACGGCCAATTCGCCGGAAGGAACGATGGCGCAGGTCCACGGTAAAATGTGGGTGTTGGTGATCGACCCTGACGGAAAACGCCGCCTGATCGAGCCGCTCATGATTGATTGGGATGAAGAGAATTCGCGGGAAGCGTAGCGCTAACCCAATCCGCGCTGCGTCATCCTGCCGAATTTGGTAGCCTAACCGCTGACCGCCCTCACTCTTCTGGGGGCATATTCTGGCGGCTTTTCGTCGCGCTTGGCTTACGACTACCAGGAGGCTCCACCGATGGGTTTGCACGAGAAAGACGATCGCCGCGAAGAGTTGGATGACGACGTTTACGCTTCGACCGATCTCGCGGTCAGCATGCCGAAATACAAGTTTCCGCACATCGAACAAAACCCCCGCCACGCCTATTCGGTCGTCCATGACGAGCTGATGCTCGACGGCAATTCGCGGCAGAATCTCGCCACGTTCTGCCAAACCTGGCTCGAGCCGGAAGTCCACCAGCTGATGGACGAGTGTCTCGACAAGAACATGATCGACAAGGACGAGTATCCGCAGACCGCCGAGATCGAGGCCCGCTGCGTTCATATGCTCGCCGACTTATGGAACTCGCCGTCCGAAGCGAACACGATCGGCTGTTCGACCACCGGTTCGAGCGAAGCGGCGATGCTGGGCGGGATGGCGATGAAGAATCGCTGGAAAGCGAAGCGAATCGCGGCCGGAAAAAGCTATGACAAACCGAACATGATCACCGGCCCGGTCCAGGTCTGCTGGCACAAGTTCGCCCGGTATTGGGATATCGAACTGCGGGAAGTGCCGATGGAAGAAGGCCGCTTGCTGCTGACGCCGGAGGAAGTGATCAAACGCTGCGATGAGAACACGATCGGCGTGGTGCCGACGCTGGGCGTGACGTTCACTTGCCAGTACGAGCCGATCTTTGAGATCTCGGAGGCGCTCGAAGCTTTCGAGAAGAAGACCGGGCTCGACATTCCGATCCATGTTGACGGCGCGAGCGGCGGTTTCCTCGCGCCGTTCTGTGCACCGGAGCTGGTGTGGGATTTCCGTCTACCGCGGGTGAAATCGATCAACGCGTCGGGGCATAAGTTCGGCCTGGCGCCGCTGGGCGTTGGCTGGGTCATTTGGCGCGAGCAAAGCGACCTTCCGGAAGACTTGATCTTTTGGGTCAATTACCTCGGCGGCAACATGCGCGACCTGGCGCTCAACTTCTCGCGCCCCGGCGGTCAGGTCGTTTGCCAGTATTACAACTTCCTGCGACTCGGCCGCGACGGCTATCGCAAGATTCACTCGGCCTGTTACGACACGGCGTCGTACCTAGCTGAAGAGATCGAAAAGTTTGGCCTGTTCGACGTCATCTACGACGGCGATCGCCGCAGCGGCATTCCGGCGCTTTGCTGGAAGTTGAAGCCCGGCCTCAAGCCAGGTTTCAGTCTGTACGACTTGGCCGATCGTCTCTGCGCTCGCGGTTGGCAAGTTCCGGCTTACTCGCTGCCGGCCGATCAAACCGATCAGGTGATCCAGCGGATCTTGGTACGTCACGGGGTAAGCCGCGATCTAGGTGCGCTGCTGCTGGTAGATATGAAGCGGTCGATCGAGTACTTTGAAGGGCACCCGGTCAGTGCGCCGCTGAGTGAAGAAGAAGCGGGCGGGTTTCATCACTAAGAAAAATCTGGCGCCATGCTCTTGCAGCGTCTTCGCTGGATGAGCATGTCTTTGCCTTGAAGTAACGCATTGAAGACATGCTTATACCGCGAAGACGCGGTATAAGCATGTCTTCAAAGATTTCGGATGAACGACGACGTCACACCGGTCGAACAACTCGAAGAAGCCGGCGCCTGGCCGTTTGTCACGCATCGCGTTTGGCGACGCCTGGGCGAAGTTTATCGTCAATGGCATGCGCGGCATCATCGCAAGCGCTTGGCGCCGCCTGAGACGTTGCATGTGCGACGATTGCCCAGCTTGCTGCTTCGTGGGCTGTGGCTGCCGGGCAAGTTGAACTGGTGGATCGGCGTCATCTTTGCGATCGGGGCGAGTCTGTTTGCGGTTGGCTGCGTGTTGAGTCTGTGGCCGGCGCTGGCCGGTTCGCTTAGCATCGGCGTTTTGCAGATTGGCGCGATCTACTTCGCTGGGTCGATTCCGTTTACGACCGCCGCCTATCTGCAACTGTTTCAGGCGGCCAACGCCGGAGAGTTTGGCCAGGGGAAACCGCTGCGGACGAAGCTATTCGCCTGGCGGCCGCATGACCCAGGCTGGCTGAGCTGTCTGTCGCAGTTTATCGGCACCATTCTCTTCAACTTCAACACGTTTGACTCGATGTGGCCAGGGCTCAGCTGGTTTTGGCAAGAGTACCTGGTGTGGGTTCCCAACGTCGTCGGTTCGATCTTGTTTCTCTTCTCTGGCTATCTCGCCTTCATCGAGTTTTGCCACGCCTACTTCGCCTGGCGGCCTGACAATCTCTCGTGGTGGATCGTCACGATCAATTTGCTCGGCTGCATCGGCTTCATGATCTCGGCCGTTTACGCCTTTGTGCCGACCAGCGGAATCACGCTAGCAGCCGAAACAATCGCTACCGCGTTTACGCTGCAAGGCGCGATTTGTTTCTTTGTTGGGGCGGTGTTGATGTTGCCGGAGACGGCGGAAGAAGCGGGCGAGGAGCTTCCGTCGGCATAGTCGGCGGTGCGTCGAATGCGGATGCTTTTGCGCAAACCAATCGCTTCTTTTTACGCTGACATGCTGCCCGCCGCTCGGTATGATGGCGGTTCCTCTCCTATGTCCTTTCACGGAATCTTCCCGGCCAGGAGACCGATGCGATGATGCGGGTTGTATTCTACGCTTGCGGCGTGTGGTGCTCTCTGTTGTTGGTTGCTGCGGCGGAAGAGTCGCAGGCAACGCTCGATGATTTGACCGCAGCCACCACCGCCAACATTGCCGCGTTCGACAATTTTTATTGCCAGTTCGATGTGAAGATTGGCAAGGCGTTGTATGAGGGAGAGTTTAAGAATCTCACCTTCGATCATGTCAGCGGCGTCGGGCATGGCGTCTGGGCGAAGAAGGGACCGATCGAGGTTTACGATTTTCGGCAGGAAGGGGAATCAAAGTGGGAAATCACCAACCATGCCGTCTATGGTCCGTTGATCTATACCGAGGCGCTGATCCGTTACCCTGGCTTTCAGCTGCACATCAAAAAGAACGCGGTGATCACGTCAGCGCCCAATGCCGACTTTCATCCCCGGATGGATCCCCTTTCGCTGCATCATATGGTCGAAGGAGATTGGAATACGCGGCTGGCCGAATTGCTGGCCCGGTTTGTACTGGAACGCGACTGCGAAGTTGGCGCCAACCTGCGTAAACCAGACGTCGACTTTTACGTAACGCAGCTCAATGAAGGGAAGACCGATCAGTTTCGCGTCATCACCGAAGACCGTAGCCTGACGCTACAGTTTGCCGCCGGAGACTATGCCTTTCCCAAAGTGGTCGGCTACTCGTATCGCAAATCGGAAGGCTCTCCCTGGCGGACCTGGTGGATGCATGTGCTGGAAACCGAAGTGGTAGAAGGCGTCGGCACGTTCCCCAAGAAGGTGGTCGTCATCCATCCGCTGATCGCCGGAGAAGAGCCGTTGGGAGTACGGAACTGGCAGGGGCGATTTACCAAGCCGCCGACCGTCGCTTTCGCCCTGCTGTGGGAACTGAAAACGGTCGAATGCCGCGAACCGACCGCCGACGAACTAACCTTCACCGCCGACCGCGACCTGCCGGTCATGCGAGCCGGCTTTGCCCGGGTGACCTACGTCAAAGAAAAAGATTCGGTCACGCCCGATCAACTGCCGGAGCTGTTTGAATCGTTGGCCAACAAGCTTCCAAAGCGGAAAAAGCCGGGGAGCGACGACGAGGAAGATGCGGCCGAAACGCAAAAGAACGAAGTGAAACCTTAGTCGTTTCCGCCGATAGGCGACAACCGCCCGGCGGCTATCCGCCAATCGTTACGGCGTAGCTTCCGCCGTCTCGCCATCGAGCGTCATCAACCAATAGGGACCGTCTGGGCTGGTCGATTGCTCGTCGCAGCGCCAGCCAAGTTCCTGATAGAAGGCGAGGGCGTTCTTGTTCGAGGTTGAGCACTTCAGCTGCGCTGGTCGGCCGATTTGACCCAAACAGGCGTTGAGCAAGGCCTTGCCAACGCCCATCCGTTGGTAATCCGGCGCCACAAACAGATTGTGGATGAAGTTCTCGGGCGGCCACCACGAGACGAACCCCACGATCCGCCGACTACGCTCGGCCACCCAAATCGGCTCGCCGGCGGTCGCTTTGTCAAAGTCGTCAAAGCGGATCTTATCGTTCGGCATCCAATGAAACGCCGACCGCCGCGAAGCGTAAAAGATCTTCGCACAAGCCGCCCGATCCGGGCGCCCGGCGACTCGCGTGATCCAGGGTGAAGGGGTGGTGGTCATGTGGATATTCTAGCCACGAGTTCGACGACCGAGATACAGGAGATGATCGGGTAGAGGCGGTTTTTGGGGCGAGGTTCACGAGACTGGCTCTGCGAGAGTTTGGAGCCAGAATAAAAAAACGCCGCAGAAAGCAATCGCTTCCTACGGCGTGGTGATGGTCGAACTCTTGGCGAAAGTTACCGGTCGGAATAAACCCGGGTGCTTTCTTCTTTGGTGATCGGTTGCGGGATCTCGTCGCTGGAGACTTGGACCTTGATCCGTTGGTCGCCGGCTTGAACCCCCTTCACCTTGATGCGGAAGGTTTCTTCTCCCTTCGGCAGTAGGCGAGCGAGCGGCTCGAAGACGATCTCGTTGCCGCTAACCAAACCCTTGGCGGCGCCGGCTGCTTCGACCCCTTGCATGCCTGGCGGCAAGATCGCGGCGACGCGGACGTTGGTGGCGGTCTTGGAGCCTTGGTTGACGACGCGGACGTCGTAGGTGGTGTCTTTGCCCAGTTCGATCGGATCGGCCTGGTCGGCCACTTCAAAGAAGAGGGCGGCGATGCCTTCGACCTGAACCAGCGTTTCGTTCTGTGCGGCCAGGCCCATGCGAGCTGAGCCTTCGACCCGGATCTTCTGGTCGCCTGGTTCGACCGGCAGCGCGGTCAGTTCGACCGTGCCGCTTTGCGACGGGGGCAACTCTTGCAGGTTCCAGTAGATCGCATGTTGGTTGGCGTCATACTGGCCGGCGTTATTGGCGTCGACAAACTTCATCCCCTTCGGCAAGTAGGTGATCAGGTCGATGTCTTGCGCCGGAGCGGTGCCGGGGTTGCTGATCGAAACCTGGTACTTGGCTGGGCGATCAAGATAGCGGAGCTTCGGACCAACCATCGAAACTTCAAGTTCCGGGGCGATCACTTCGACGTTCAGTTCGGTCTGCGTTTGCAGATTGCCGTCGCCGCGGATGCCGAGCACGTTTTGCGTTTGGCCCGCTTTGGAGGCATTCAGGACCAGCTCAAGACTGCGGGTCTCGCCCGGCTTGAGGGTGCCGATTTCAAATTCGAGTTCGCTGCCGGCCGGGTGAGTGAAGTTGGCCGGGACCACTTCTTCCAGCACCACGCCGGTCGCCGGACCGGTGCCGGGGTTACTGACGGTGATCGCCAGCAGCAAGTTGTCGCCGATCAAGACGGTCGGCGCCGCGGTTTGTTCGATGGTCAGCTCGGGCTTGGTGACTCGCGAGCGGACAGTCGCATGGGCGGCGAACGAAACAGTCGCCACGCTGCCGACGTCACCCTCGGCCTGGGGCATTAGTTCCATCGTTAAACGTTTTTCTTCGCCGGGGGCGATCTGGCCGATCTTCCACAGCAGTTCGCCGCTGGCGTTCGACTCGGCGACCGGGGTAGTGCTGACCAGCGCCGTGCCGGCCGGAACCGAATCGCGAATCACCACGTCATGGGCGGTTGCCTGGCCGACGTTCTTGATGACCACGGCGAAGGTAGCCGCTTTGCCGACTTGGATTTCGACGGGAGCTTGTTTTTCGATCGTGATCGACGGTTGCTGGAGGCCTTCGTGCTTGGCGTCGCCAGGCTTGCCGATGCCGGTTTCTGGGACAGGACCGCCGAGTCGGCTGCTGCCGCTGTCCCCCAGGCTGCCGTAGCTGGGCATCGCGCGAGGCGTCGGATAGCGGTCAGGCGTGGCCGGGGCGACGCCGCCGATCGAAGCCGGAGCTGGGTAGCGATCGGTCGCCGGGGAGGTTTCGCGCGGCATCGAGCCAGCGGCAGGCGGCGTCGAACTGACGGTCGCCGGGCTGCCGCTACCGGAGCTGCTGTACTGGAAACGGCTGCTAGGCGTCGAAGCGGCCGGTGCGGCCGATTCGGCGGCGCCGCCAATCGGCGGAGCGGCGTAACGCGGATTCGAGGCGACGCTCGGCGCCGGGTTCGATTCGATCGCGGCAGCGGCGGCCGGGGTTTCGGGATCTCGCGACAGCGCGGCCGACATTGGCGTAGTGGCCGGAGTTCCGCTGGCCGGAGGCGTCGTTGTCGGGGGTGTCGTCGTAGGCGGTGTGGTCGACGGCGGAGTCGTCGCGAATCGAGAAGGCGCCGGCGTCGAAGTCGCTGCAGGCGCAGCTGCTGGGGTTGGCGTTGAATCGCCAAGTTGGAAACGCGAACCGGTCGACGGCTTGGGCGTCGGCGAGCTGTCGCCTAGGCTAAAACGGCTGACCGGCGGTTTCGGCGTATCGCCGATGGTGACCGGGGCAGGCTGCGTCGGGGCGGCGGCGCCGGTATCACCGAGAAAGCGGCTGGAGCCGGTCGACGGTTTGGGCGTCGAAGTGGCCGGAGTAGGAGCGCTGTCGCCGATCGAGAAGCGGTGCGAAGCCGGCGGCGGTGGAGTCGGCGTCGAATCGCCGCTGGGGTCGTCATTTTCGTTGTTGGCGCGGACGATCGACGGGACGTAGCGACCCGCCTGATCAGCGGCGGCGGCGGTCGAAGACTCGACCAGGGCCGCTACATTCTCTCCTGCGGCGTCGACTACAGGCTCAGCAGCGGTGTGAGCCGTCGACAAAACCGATTGTACGATCGCAGCGACGCCCAAAGAGGCGACGCCGCCAATAGCGGTAAAGCGGAGGTAGAGATTCTTCATGGCGTCCATGCCGGGATAGGGAATGTCTCGATTTCTGCGGGGCCCGCTTTTCGAGCGAGAACTGCTTACCTATCAAAATCGGAACATTGGGCAAAGATCAATTCAAGAATTGGTTCCTCTTTGCCGACATTCGTCCGACGCTAGCGTCGATTGAGATCGAACAGGGCGTCGAGCATGCTTTCCTGCGTCTTGGCGACGGCGACCAGCGACTTGTAGGCGGTCAGCGAACTTTGGGCCAGAATGGCGCTGCGGGTAAGCTCAGCGGTTTCGCTAACGAAATTGGCGTCCATCAGTTCGCTGTAGATCGACTGCAGTTCAATCTGCTGATCTTCGAGCGACTGGTAGATCGAGTCTTGCGAGTACTTGTCGAAGGCGGCGTACTCGGCCCGGTTGTAGATCAGTTGCGACTGCACGCCGTCGAGCGCCTTCAAGGCCGACGCCAGGTCGCCGCTTTCCAGGTCGTACTGCCCGCCGGTTCGCAGATCGGCCAGCACTCCGTCTTCGCCACCATAGGTCTCGGCGTCGAGCGTCGGCAGGTAGAGTTCGGACGACGTGTTAAGGTCTGGGCTGTAGTTGACGTTAAGCTTCTCGCCACTGAATACGGGGCGGCCGTTGTAGGTGACGTCTCCCAGGCGATTGAAGGCGTCGATGGCGCCGTCGATTTCAAGCTGCAGCGCCGCCCGCTCGGCATCGCTGGTGGTGCTGCTAGCGGCGGTGATCAGGTTGCCGCGGATGGTGTTGGTCAGCCGCGAAGCTTCCGACAGGGCGCCATCGGCGACGTCGATCAGCGCGCTCGTTTGCCGGCTCGAGCGCAGTAGCGCTTCGCGGGTGGTGATCTGCGATTTTACGGCCTCCGCGGCGAGTAGTCCGGCGGGATCGTCGGCCGCCCGGTTGATCCGCTGTCCGGTCGACAGACGCGCGATCGAGTTGAGCATCGAGTTGAAATTTTGATTGACCGAGTTGCCGACGGTCAGATACGCGCTCGAGAGAGTGGAGACCGGATTCATGGATCAACCGCCTACCGTGAAAACGCCAAGGAAGTAGAAGGGGACGCTTCACCAGGAAACGTAGCATTCTTGGCGGCAGGGGTTTGCCGACGGTAGCGATTGTGCCGGCGGTTTATTGAAGCGTCTTACCGCAGCTCGCTTTCGAAAGAACTGGGGAGAAGCTGCAGCGGAAGAGTTAGCAGTCCGTTGATTTTCCAACAGGCAGCTAGAGCGGTTTTCTTCAATCTTTAGCGTTCTGGCTGGTTGCGGCCGCGCTGGTCGGCGTTGACCTGCATCGACGAATCCTTGAGGATTCGCCTGCTTCGGTCGCCTTGACCAGCTTGCCTCACCAACGCCAGAAACGCTACAGCTATCAGAAAAACGCTCTAGGCGTTGAGTTCGCCCAAGAAGTCGGCCAGTTCGACGAACTTGCCCGCTTGCACCTGTTCGACGCGTAATTGTGCGTCGGGCCAGCCGAGGGTACGGACGAGTTGCTCTAGCGGCGCGGCGCGGTAGTCGCCGGTCAGATCGACGCGCAGCACGCGGTCATCTCGATCGTAGACGACGCCGTCGAGTTGCCAACTTTGGTCTTCGGCAACCCAGACGAACGACCCGTCTGGTTCAAAAAACATCCGCGGCCAGTCGGACCAGATCGCTTCGACCTGTTCGAAACTGACGGGGAACAAACCGGCGGTGGGATCGGGATGGAGTGAGATGGGGGAGCTGTCGCTCACGATTCGGTTCCGACTTGGTCGTTGAGCCAACTGAGGTAGTTAATCGAGCCATGCACGATCGGTACTGCGACCAGTTCGGGCACGTCGTACGAGTGAATTTGTTCGACCGTCTGGGCGATTTCTTTGAACCGTTTCGCCTCGGTCTTGATGACGCACAGGACTTCTTCCGATTGAGAGATCTTCCCGCGCCAATTGTAAACGCTGCGAACGCCCGGCATGATTTGCACGCAGGCCGCCAGCCGTCCGCTAACCAACGCATCGGCAATGTGCTCCGCTTCTTCCATGCTCGCAG
Organism: Blastopirellula retiformator; assembly: GCF_007859755.1. Lineage (NCBI taxonomy): Bacteria > Pseudomonadati > Planctomycetota > Planctomycetia > Pirellulales > Pirellulaceae > Blastopirellula > Blastopirellula retiformator. Next base: position 204,281 of record NZ_SJPF01000001.1, read on the forward strand.
CGGTTGTGTAGATGATGATCGCTTCCATGATTGGAAACTCGCCGTTAAGGAGGGGACGAACCAGGAATATGGTAACTATTCATAATCTACTCTTCTGGTAGTCGTTGCCCCAGCGAATACAATCTGCGGATTGCCGAAGCGATCGGCAAACATTTTTCGCCGTGCTCGCGACTAGTGCGCGAATCGAGAAGCGGGGCTGCCTGACTGAAAGAAGTGGGGCCGGTCGATCTTACCCGATTTCGAGGAAGCGATCATGCCTACGGGCGAAGCCGTTTCAGCGCCATCGACCCGAATCTGGCGGATCGTCGAAGAGGCGGAACCAAGCATGCTTGACCAGGTTTCGTAAGGACGACCATGCCGCTCGTCTCCTTGATAGAAGGCGAGAAGATTGATCGAGTCGCTGGCGACCAGCTGCCCGCCAGGTTGGGCAAGCGTCGTCGCGTCATACGTGCGACGCCACGATCCGCTGTTGAAGTAGATTTGATTCAGGACGAAGCCGTCGGCGTAGCTCGCTTCCAGCGGAGTCGCCATTGCCCGATGGGTGTGACCATAGACGACGTACTTGGCGCGACGGTTGCGAAATTCGGACTCAGTCAACGCATTGGCGAGCAACGAATCTGCGTGCGGCGCGTCGTCCTTACGATGTAGCAAGAACCGACCAGCCAATTGATCGACGTCGATCGAATCGCTCCACCGCTGCGATCGGAACCAAGAGGCGTCGAGGATCTCTTCGATCTGCTGATCCCACAAGGTGCGCAGTTCGTATTGCAACGAGCGCTTGGCCCCGCAGCTGCGCTGAATCGCGTTGACCAGCATCGTCGGCATGATCTCGAGCGGACGGACGTCGGTCAGTTCCTCGAGCGCTAGGATCAGATCGAGCGGCAGGTCGCCGCCAAACTTTTCGGCGGCCGATTGGACGAATCGCATCGCTCCTTCGATCACCAGCGCGTCGGCCAGGCTGCTCTCGTCGCGTCGGCCGCGAAAACTGAGCGGATCAAAGATGTCGCCATGCCGCGCGTAGACCCGGTGCTTGGCCAAAGTGCGGGCCAACTGCGGAGACTCGCTGGGGTCGTGCGGGAACGGAGCGTCGGGCACGTTGGCCAGGCCCATCGCCTGACAGATCTTGCGGCGGACTGCGTTCATCGCGTCGCCATCGCGATAGAGAAGCCAATCGGCGTCGCCAATCATGTAATACAGACGGACCGGCACCGGCTGCAGCGGCACGTCGAAGGCAGGCTTGCCGTCGTTGGTCGCCATCGGAATGCGAATCGCGCCGCGATTGGCGAGCGACTCGAGCAGTGCGATGGAGTCCTGATTGTGATCGAGAATGTCGGCGACGATCGAGGACGTTTGCGCGGCCGTCGCACTTTCGCCCGACCAGGGCCGAACCAGCCCTGATAACCAAGCGGCGCTGTTGACCAGATCGAGTACGTCCCCCAACAGCACGATATCGATACCATCCAGGGGGCGATAACGATCGTCCGATCGCCACGAAGCGCGGACCGCCATATCCTGCATCCGTTCGACGAACATCCGAAACGCATCCGCATCGAGCGTGCGAGCCGTCGTTCCATCGGTCAAATGAAGATCACTAACGATGACGAGCATGTGCTTCCCCCTTTCTGGTTTTTGCGAGCCTTCTGCGCACAACCCGTCGTCCTTTTTCGGAATCCGGTCGTAGGGAACGTGAAGCATATTCCGAGAATTCGGCCGACAATCGCTAGAGAAGCGACTTACAATAAGGAAACCGCCCGTTTTTGCTAGCAAAGCCTGCGATGCACGCTTCTTCTTCCACTCCATTTCGATCCGCGCTGCTGATCTTCGCCCTGGTCCTGGGGGCGGTCTTGCTAGCGTGCGCCTGGAGCGCGGCGGACGGACCGAAAGTGACCCGCCACGCGGTGAAGGTCGATCTGCCGCAGCCAGTGGCGGCCGACGGGTACGTCGGGTCGAAGTCGTGCCTGGAGTGTCACGCGTCGCAGTGCCAATCCTGGGACGCTTCGCACCATCGCCGCATGACGCAGTTGGCCGATCCGCAGTCGGTGCTGGCGCCGTTTGATGGACGGACGATGAGCCTGTATGGCCAAGAGTACTGTGTTAGCGAGCGGGAGGAGCAGTACTGGGTTGAGATGCCGAACCTGTACGGCGATACGGCCGCCGAGCCGCGGATCGAACGCCCGATCGTGATGACGACCGGTTCGCATAACGAGCAAGTCTATTGGTTCCCCAGCGACGGCGGTTCGCTACGGATGTTTCCCTGGGCGTATCAAGTTCGGGCGGCGAAATGGATGCCAGTCGACGCAATCTTTGTGACTCCGCCGAAAGACGCCGTCGCGAAACGCCCAACTTGGGATCATCGCTGCGTGCAGTGCCATACGACCCATCCTCGTTCGCACAAGTTTGATCTATCGCGACCGGCCGAAGTGGCTGATCTGGCGATCTCTTGCGAGGCGTGTCACGGTCCGGGCGAAGCGCATGTCGTCGCCGCCAAAGCGGGTAACGGAGCGGTGGGCATCGTCAATCCTGCCAACTTGACCCACCGCCGCTCTTCGGAAGTGTGCGGGCAATGCCACAGCGTACACACCACCTTCGGCGACGATCAGGCCCATCAGCTCGACGCCGCTGGTTGCAGTTTTCGCCCCGGCGACGATCTGTCGGAGGCGAAGAAGCTGCTGACCGATGGCTCGGTCGAACAGTTTTGGGCTGATGGCATGGTACGGGTGTCAGGACGCGAATACACCGGACTGCGGGAGTCGAAGTGTTACCAACAAGGAGAAATCTCCTGCGTCACGTGTCACCAAATGCATCAGACGGCTGATGATCATCGGCCAGCCGCCGAGTGGGCCAATGATCAACTCGGGCCCGAGGCGCTGACCAATCAGACTTGCACGCAGTGTCACGCCAAGATCGCCGACGATGTCCCTGCACATACGCATCATGCCGCCAACTCCAGCGGCAGCCAATGCGTCAACTGTCACATGCCGCATACGGCGTTTGGTTTGCTGAAGGCGTCGCGCAGTCATTGGATCGATAGCCCGCGGGTGACGCCGATGAGCCAGTCAATCGACTGGAACTCTACGCGGCCGAACGCGTGCAATCTTTGCCACTTGGACAAGAGCCTCGGCTGGTCGGCCGAACATCTCGAGACCTGGTTCAACCAAGAGCCGCCGCAACTACCGGAAGATGAACAGCAGGTCGCTGCGTCAATCTTGTGGATGATCCGCGGAGACGCCGGACAGCGGGCGCTGTTGGCGTGGCACTACCGTTGGCCAACGGCGCAAGAGGCGAGCGGCACGGCCTGGATGGCGCCCTTTGTGGCGCAGCTGCTGGATGATCCTTACGCCGCGGTTCGCTTTGTCGCGGGACGAACGGTGGAGCAGCTGCCTGGCTACGCCGACTTTGCGTATGACTCATTGGCCAGCGAAGCGGCCCTGCAAGAACGGGCCGCCGCTTTGCTGCGACAATGGAACGAGGCGGCGAAACCGGAGTCGATTCGCCGCGCAGAGTTATTGATCAACGCCGAGGGAAAACTGGACGAAGACCAGATCGAACTGCTACGGCTCTTCCGCGACGAGCGTCCGGTCAATCTCGCGGAGTGATCGTTACGCTTCTTCGATCCAAGGGAGCTTGCCGGTCTCGAGCATGCGGTGGGCGTTTTCCACTTCTTCGTAGTATTCACGCCGGGCCAGTTTCGACGCGGCCGCTTCGTCCAAGACGACGACCACCTCGCGGTGCAGTTGCAACGCGCTGGCGGTGACCTGGGCGGTGACCGGACCTTCGACCGTGGCGGCGATCGCTTCGGCCTTGTTTTCGCCAAAGGCGAGCAGCAGACAGCGGCGCGATTCGAGAATCGTACCGACACCCATCGTGATCGCCAGTTTGGGGACCGCTTTCTCGCTGCCGAAGAACCGGGCGTTGTCGCGGACCGTCTCTGGCGCCAGCGTTTTCAAACGGGTTCGGCTGCCGAGCGACGAGCCTGGTTCGTTGAAGGCGATGTGACCATCGGTGCCGATGCCCAGGACTTGCAGTTCGATTCCGCCGGCGTCTTCGATCAGCTGTTCGTATCGTTCGCCATACTTCTCGAAATCGAGCGCCCGGCCGTCGGGGACGTTGGTGTTGCGGACATCGACGTTGATGTGGTCGAACAGGTTCTTCTGCATGAAATAGCGATAGCTTTGCTCATGCGAGGGGGGAAGTCCGACGTACTCGTCGAGGTTGAAGGTGGTAACGCGGGAGAAGTCGAGCCCTTCCTCTTGATGCATTCGGATTAGTTCGCCGTACAGCTTCAGCGGGGTGCCGCCGGTTGCTAGCCCCAAGGTGCAGACCGGTTTTTGGCGAACCAGGCGGGCCACCATCTGGGCGGCTCGGCGGCTGGCGGCTTCAGGGGTCGATTCGATGATGACGCGCACTGGGAAAACTCCTAGCGTGTGGGGCGAACAAGGCTGACGCCGCGACTTGGCGGCGGATCCCCGCCCTGACGCCGATCGGCGAGCAAAGCGAGAACTTTGATAATACGCGCTGGATGGGGCAAACAAAAGAGACTGCAAAAACCCGACAACATTCGGCGCAGAATTCATCTGGCGATCAAACCCCGCTGCTGTCTATAATCGCCCGCCCAAGGAACGCGCAGGCCAAAACAAGGAGGTTTCGACCATGCGATCGATCGCAGTACTCAATCAAAAGGGTGGCGTTGGTAAAACGACGACCGCCGTCAATCTCGCCGCTGGTTTGGCTCGTGCTGGAATGCGCGTTTGCGTGATCGATCTCGATCCGCAGGCTCACGCCTCGTTGCATCTGGGATTGGGCGTCGCCAGTGGACACGAATCGGTATATGAAGTTTTGGTTGGGGATGCGTCCTTGGCCGACGTCCGCAAGCAAGTCGCCGAGAACCTATGGGTGATTCCGGCCCATCTCGACCTGGCCGCCGCCGAAATGGAACTGGCCGGCGAAGTGGGTCGTGAGGTGATCCTGTGCGACAAGCTGGAAGCGGACGACATGGAGTTCGACTACCTGATTGTCGACTGTCCGCCGAGCCTGGGCGTATTGACGCTCAACGCGTTGGCCGCGGTGACCGAAGTCTTCCTGCCGCTGCAGCCGCACTTTTTGGCGCTGCATGGTTTGAGCAAGCTGCTGCGAACGGTCGACATCGTCGCTCGCCGCATCAACAATAATCTGCGTCTGACCGGCGTCGTCCTCTGCCTGTTTGAAAAGAGCACGCGATTGGCGGGCGAAGTGGCCGGCGACGTTGATCAATTCTTTGGCAATGGCGCCGGAGCGAATACCGCGTGGGCGGATGCGAAAGTGTTCCGCACGCGGATCCGCCGCAACATCCGTCTTGCCGAAGCGCCGAGCTTTGGACAGGCGATCTTCGAGTACGACGGCGATTCCAACGGCGCCGAAGACTACGCGAACTTGGCTCGCGAAGTGCTTGGCCTGGCGGTCGCCAATGCCGAACAACCAAAACTGGCCGGCGCCGCGTAGGTAGAAAGCGGCGGTCGCTCGACAGGTCGATTCGATTAGAATGGATGGTTTCATCCTTGACTTGCGCAAGCGACCGGCGACGTGCGTACCTTTATAAAATGGCTGTTCTTGATCGGCGTCCTGCTTCTGGCGCCGGTCGTCCCGCTATTGTTTTGGGAAGCGGAAGCCGAAGCGGTGATCGTCCAGTGGAGCGAGCAGCCGCCATCGCCGCTACTGACGGCGGGAATCGTCTTTTCGCTGTTGGCGGCCGATATCTTTCTGCCGGTTCCCTCCAGCGTCGTCAGCACCTTGGCGGGTTCGCAGCTGGGGACCGTGGGCGGAACGCTCGTCTGTTGGGCCGGAATGACGGCCGGCGCCGTGATCGCGTTCGCGCTGGCGCGGAAGTTTGGCGATCCGATCGTGCGGCGGTACTCGAAAGCGGAGGACCTGCTGGCGATGCGCAAGGTGGCCGATCGGATCGGACCTTGGGGGATCGCATTGACGCGGGCGCTGCCGATTTTGGCCGAAGCGATGGTGTTGCTGTTGGGAGCGAGTCGGCTGACGTGGCGAAAGTTCTTGCCGCCGACGCTACTTGCCAATTTGGGTATCGCCCTGGCGTACGCCGCCCTGGGAGAACTGGCGGCGCAGCACGAGTGGATCTTGGTCGCGGCGGGCATTAGCGCCGCCGCGCCGCTTCTCCTAACTTGGTTCTTTCGCCGTCACTTGCGGCAGGCTACGGACGAACCGTCTGGCGACCAATCGAGTAGTACGTAAAGCCGAGGTCTTTCATCGTTGCACAGTCGTACAGGTTGCGCCCGTCGAAGATGACCGGCGCACTCAAGAGACGCTTCACTTCGTTCATGTCGGGCTGACGGAACTCGGCCCATTCGGTGTTGATCGCCAGGGCGTCGGCGCCTTCCAGCGTTTCGAGCGGCAGATCGCAATAGATCAGTTTGTCGCCGTAAATCGCCGCAACGTTTTCGGTCGCTTCCGGGTCGTGCACCCGGACCTTGGCGCCGGCGGCGAGTAGCTTCTCGATCAAGACCAGCGCCGGCGCTTCGCGAATGTCGTCGGTCCGCGGTTTGAACGCCAGGCCCCAGATCGCGAACGTCTTGCCGGCGAGATCGTCGCTGTAGTAGTCATTGATCTTTTCGAGCAGCGTGCTCTTTTGCTCTTCGTTGATCTTATCGACCGCTTGCAACATGACCGGGTCGATACCGGCGCGAGCGAACATCGCTTCCAGCGCGCGAACGTCTTTGGGGAAACAGCTGCCGCCGTAACCGACGCCGGGGAAGAGGAACGAGAACCCGATGCGGCTGTCATGACCGATGCCGCGGCGAACGTCGTTGATATCGCCGCCGAGCTTTTCAGTCAGGTTGGCCATCGTATTGATGAAGCTGATCTTGGTGGCGAGCATCGCGTTGGCGACGTACTTGGTCAGCTCGGCGCTTTCGGGCGACATGACCAGAAACGGCTTTTCGGTTCGCAAGAAGGGAGCGTAGAGACGCCGCAACTTCTCGCCGACCTTCTCATCCCGAACGCCCACGACAACGCGGTCCGGTTTCATGAAGTCGTCGATCGCCGCCCCTTCTTTCAGGAATTCGGGATTGCTGGCGACATGGCACTCGCGACCGGTCAGTTCTTTCAGCCGCGCGTAGGCCTGGGCGTTGGTACCGACCGGCACGGTGCTTTTGATCACGACGGCGGCGTCGGGCTGCAGGTGCGGCGCCAGGCCATCGACAACCGCCCATAAGGCCGACAGGTCGGCGGCGCCATCGTCGCCTTGCGGCGTGCCGACGCCCAGGTAAACCAACTCGGCGTCTTTGACCGCTGCGGCCAGATCGGTGGTGAAGAGCAACCGCCCCGCTTCGGAGTTGCGCACGACCAGCTCTTCCAGGCCTGGCTCGAAAATCGGGATTTTACCCTCTTGGAGCGCGGCGACTTTGGCGGCGTTGATATCGACGCAGGTAACCTGATTTCCGCTGTCCGCAAAACAAGTACCCGTCACCAGACCGACATAGCCGGTCCCTACCATGGCGATTTTCATGACGTTCCGAATCTACACGCGAAGAGGAAAGAAGCGAAGGAAAGCATGGATTATACCGCAGAGCGGAAAAGCGGGTAAGCTCGCGTTGAGTTAGCCCAACCCGCCTTCAAGGCGGTTAGGCCCATTCGGCCAAAACGTCGGCGACGGTACGCTGCAGCGAATATTGCGGCGCGTAGCCGAGCTTGGTAATGGCCGTGATGTCGGCGATCGGTTCTGATCGGGTCTGCGGATAGCGCTCTTGAATCTCTGGGCGCCGCCGCGACAAACTGCAGATCATTTCCATTAGTTCGCCTGTCTTAACCGAGACGCCGCTGCCTACGTTATAGATCTGGCGATCGGCGCCTTTCTCGGCGAGCAAGCGATAGCCGCGAACAATATCTCGCACGTCGCTCAGATCAAAGCTGACGCTTAGCGATCCCACCTCAATCGCTTCAAACGAGGAGGCGACTCGCTTGCACCATTCCGGCACGATGTAGTTGGGGGTTTGACCAGGGCCGGTGTGATTGAACGCTCGGGCGATGACGACCGGGACGTCGGTCTGCGTCAGGGCCGCTTGTTCGGCGGCCAGCTTAGATCGACCGTAACCGCGATTTGGCAAGGGAATGGTCGATTCGTCGACGACCGGGTTTTCTTGATCAACCGTGCCATAGATGTAAGAGCTGCTGACGATGACGATTTTTGGTTTCGATGATAGCGATGCGGCCAGGTCCAGGATTCGACGCGTTCCATCGACGTTGGTGTGAACCGCCTCATCGTTCGGAAAATCTGCCCCGCACAAACTGGCTTGACTAATCGCGGCGAGATGATAGATCACGTCCGGTTCGAACTGGCGGACGGCGTCTTCCGCTTCGCCGCCGATCGGTTCGCGAATGTCCCAGTGGGCGATCGCGGCGCTGCCCATCAGCGAATTGGTCGAACCGCGGACGATACCCATCACTTGGTCGCCGGCGGCGAGCGAATGTTCGACCAGATGGTATCCTCCGAATCCGGCGGCGCCAGTGATGAGCGCTCTCACGGCAATAGTCCGTCCTTCATGCGGCCGACGCGATGCAGATCGGCGTCGACCATCATGTTTACAAGTTGTGGAAAATCTACCTTCGGCTTCCAACCGAGCTCGTTACGCGCTTTCGACGCGTCGCCGCATAACGTGTTGACCTCAGCGGGACGCAGGAAGTTGGGATCAAGCTCGACGCACTCTTCCCACGGCAGTCCGACGCGGTCGAACGCCAACTGAACGAACTCGCGAACCGTATGCTTTTCGCCGGTTGCAATCACGTAGTCGCGCGGTTCTTCCTGCTGCAGCATCAAGTGCATCGCTTCGACATAGTCTCCGGCAAAGCCCCAATCGCGCTCGGCGTCGAGATTGCCCAGACGCAGCTTATCGAGCAGACCATGTTTGATCCGCGCGACCGCGTTGGTGATCTTGCGGGTCACAAAGGCCGTGCCCCGCAGGGGCGATTCGTGATTGAACAAGATGCCGCTGACGGCATACAGATTGTAGCTTTCGCGGTAGTTGACCGTGATCCAGTGGGCGTACACCTTGGCGACGCCATACGGACTGCGGGGCCAGAAGGGGGTCGACTCGTCTTGCGGTTCGGTCGGCACTTTGCCGAACATCTCGCTACTGGAAGCTTGATAGAACCGGATCTTCTGATCGACCATCCGGATCGCTTCCAGCATTCGCGTCGCCCCCAGTCCGGTGACATCGCCGGTCAAAATCGGTTGCGAGAAACTGGTCGGCACAAAGCTTTGCGCCGCCAGGTTGTAGACCTCGGCTGGCTCGATCTTTTCCAGCAGTCGCACCAACGACATCTGATCGATCAGATCACCCTCATGCAGCGTGATCTGATCCAAGTACTTTTCGATGCGCTCAAATCGTTCGCCGCTACTTCGACGGACCATCCCATGGACTTCGTAACCCTTAGCGAGCAATAGCTCGGTCAGGTAAGCGCCGTCCTGGCCAGTAATGCCGGTGATGAGAGCCCGTTTGGCGGTCGTCATTATTCCTCGTCCGTTTCCGAGGATTCGCCTTCCGGAGCCGCGTCGCCTGGCGTCGCGTCCGGCTCGGCCTCGGCCGCCGGCGGCGGAGTCGCTTCACCGGTCGGCGGCGTGGCGGCTTCTTCTTCGCTCGCTTCGTCGTCAACGCTGTCGTCTTTCGGCACGCGAACGACCGCAGCCAACGCGTCATCCTTGTCGAGCGACATGATCCGCACCCCTTGGGTATTGCGGCCGACGATGCTGATTTCGGCCGCTGAGATCCGCTGGATCTTGCCGCGGGCGGTCATCATCAACACTTCGTCGTCGTCATCGACGCGAACGATCGAGACGACGTTGCCGTTGCGGGCCGACGCCTTGATGTCGCGAAGGCCCTTGCCGCCACGGCGCTGCGTGCGGTACTTGGCGCTCGACGACAATTCGTCTTCGTCGCTGGAAGAATCATCTTCGGGCGTGGCGTCATCGTCGCCGGCTGGCGCTTCTTCGGTGGTCGCCTGGTTCGGGCCAAAGTAGGTTCGCTTGCCGTAACCATGTTCGCAGACGGTCAGCAGCTGGGCGTCAGGGTCGGCGACGACCATCCCGACCAACTCGTCGTCTTTCGACAGGTTGATCCCTTTGACGCCGCTGGAGTTACGACCCATCGGTCGGGCGTCTGCTTCGCAAAAGCGAATCGCCATCCCCTTGGCGGTCGACAAGATCAACTCGTCGCCCGCTTCGGCCACGACGACGTCGACCAGCTCGTCATCTTCTCGCAGCTTGATCGCGATGATGCCGCGCTTCATCGGACGGCTATAGGCTTCGAGCTTCGTCTTTTTGACCAGGCCTTTGCGGGTCGCCATTACCAGGTAGTGATCTTCGACGTTGAAGTCGCGAATCGCACGGCAGTCGGCGATCCGTTCCCCTTCTTCCAGCTGCAGCAAGTTGACGATCGCGCGACCGCGGCTTTCGCGCGACAGCTGCGGTAGGTCGTACACCTTTTGCCAGTAGACTTTCCCCTTCGTGGTGAAGAAGAGAAGGTAGGCGTGGGTGCTGGCGACAAACAAGTGCTGAATCGGATCGGCGTCTTCGCTCTTGGCGCCTTTGATTCCCTTGCCGCCGCGTCGCTGAGCCTTGTAGGTCGTGACCGGCGTTCGCTTGATGTAGCCGCTGTGACTGATCGAGACGACCATCGTCTCTTCTTCAATCAAGTCCTCCATGTCGATAATGCCGAGCTCTTCGTGCGAGATTTCGGTACGACGCTTGTCGCCGAACTTCGCTCCGATTTCGAGCATTTGATCGCGGATGATTTCGCGAATGTTCCCCTCGTCCGACAAGATACGAAGGTACTCGCGAATCTCTTCCAGCAAACCGGCATGTTCTTTCGACAGCCGCTCTTGTTCCAGATTGACTAACTGGCCCAGCGTCATCCGCAAGATCGCGTCGGCTTGAACGCCGGTCAGCGTGTAGACGTCGGCGACGCCCCGTTCCTGTTGGAAGAGCTCGAAGCCTTCTTCGCCGAGGGCGCGAGCCAGCATCGAAGCAGGCGACTCGATCCCCATCAGCCGCGTTTTCGCTTCGGCCTGGGTGCTCGAAGAGCGGATGATGCGGATGATCTCGTCGATGTCGGCCAGGGCCAGCAGCAAACCTTCGACGGTGTGCTTTCGCTGGCGAGCCTTGGCCAGCAGGAACTGCGTCCGGCGGCGGATCACGTTGACGCGATGGCGGATGAACTCGTCGATCAAGTCGCGAATCGTCAACGTGCGCGGCTTGCCGTCGACCAGCGCCAGCATGATGATCGAGAACGTGTCCTGGATCGGCGTGAACTGATAAAGCTGGTTCAGCACCACGTCGGGATCGGCGTCGCGCTTCAGCTCGATCACCAAGCGAACCGGCTCTTTCAGATCACTTTCGTTCCGCACGCCGCTGATGCCGACGATCTTGCCTTCGTTGGCGGCGGCGGCGATCCGTTCTTCGACGCGGTCGCGCGTTTGCTGATACGGAATGTCATGAATGACGATCCGGTTGCGACCCTTGACGTTGTCTATGGTCGTGCGCGAGCGGACCAGGATCGTGCTGCGCCCGGTCAGGTAACCGCGACGTACGCCGCTGCGGCCGCAGATGATGCCGCCGGTCGGGAAGTCGGGGCCCGGGATGATTTGCAGCAACTCTTCGATCGGCGTGCTCGGCTCTTCGATCACGCGAACGACGGCCTGGCAGACTTCGCCCAGGTTGTGCGGCGGAATCGACGTCGCCATGCCGACTGCGATTCCTTGCGAGCCGTTGACCAGCAAGTTGGGGAACTTGCTCGGCAACACGGTCGGCTCGGTGTTCCGTTCGTCGTAGGTCGGGATGTAATCGACCGTGTCGAGCCGCAGGTCTTCCAGCAGCATCTGAGCGTAGCCTGACATGCGGGCTTCGGTATATCGCATAGCCGCCGGAGGCAAGCCGGCGATCGAGCCGAAGTTCCCCTGCTTATCGACCAGCAGGTACCGCGTGTTCCATTCCTGGGCCATGCGGACCAGCGTCGGGTAAATCACGCTTTCACCGTGCGGGTGGTAGTTACCGCTGGTGTCGCCAGAGATCTTGGCGCATTTGACCCGCCCGGCGCCGGGGGTCAGATTTAAGTCATTCATCGCGACCAGAATGCGTCGCTGCGAAGGTTTCAGACCGTCGCGGACGTCCGGCAGCGCACGGCTGACGATGACGCTCATCGCGTAGGTCAGGTAACTTTCCCTCAGCTCATCCTCGATCGACATCTCGACCAGGTGCGTCAGGTCGGTTGGAATCCCGTCTTCCGGGTTCTCTGGCGTGGTTCCGTCAGTAGACAAGCGACGATCCTTTCCGTGGAAACTTCAGGGCGGCGCTAAAGCGAGAAAGGCTTTGAAAGCGGCGCGAAGCACGGCAGCCGATGGTTGGCCGCCTAGATGGAATTTGTAGGGCCGATTTTACCAGAATTTTATGGGGTCAACTAGCAGGGAACGCAGGTTTTGCTCTGTCGCAACCTACTGTGCTACAATGAGTTGCGACGCGACTTTTTCGCTCCTCCGGCGGGTCTCCTTTCCGTGCGAAATATGACTGAGTTTGAGCACCGCGGACAGGATCAAAACCGCTTGCCGGGAGTCCGGGAATTGGTCTTCTGGTTGGTGTTGGCGATCATCCTGGCGATGGGGCTGATTGGCCTGATCGTGGGAGTCGCCATTCACGAGGCGGCGCTCGCTGCTGACGGGGATCAGCAGCAGTGGGTCGAGACGACGCTTGCCATCGTGATCTTGTCGGCTCCGGTCCTGGCCCCGGCAGCCCTCTTTTACATGAGCGTCTGCTGCCGCATGAAAATGGCCGCGTTGGCGATGTCGATCGCCCTCGCGATTGCCGCGACCGGGGCGTTCTTTGGGATGCTGGCCGCCACGTTCTATTCCGAGGCGGCGACAGGAATGTTATTGGTGATCTTGGCCGTTATGCTGCGAGTCGGGCATCTAAACACCTGCTGGTACAAGGCCTTAGATCAGCAAGAGACGCCGCCGCGGGCCCAATTTCGCCGGCTCGACGCGGGACTGGCGGTTCTTTCGCTGGCGATTATTTCCGTTTCGGCCGCTTGGACTTGCACCTGGCAATGGTAGAAGAACAAGACGAAGTCCGCCCGTCGACCGAGTTGGTCAGCTGGACCATCGCGTTTCAGATCCTGATGTGCGTCGCCGCTGGCTTCCTGCTGGGAATGGCAGTCCGATTTTACCAGTTCCAATACGGGTGGAACGTAGACATGTTCCTCCCTTTGGCCTTGCTGCTGGTTCCGGTGAGCATTGTCTTCGTCCTCTATCGCAGCGTCTTTCGGCGGATACGAATGCCTGGCTCCCGCGGGCCGCTGGTGATCCTTCCGCTGTTCTACGGGTTGATCATGCTGCTGATGTGCCTGGGCTTGCCCTATTCGATTCCGTTCATGATTGTCGTGAGCGTGATTTTCGCGATGCTCTATCGCATCGTTGTGCTCGATCAACAGTGGCAGCAAAGTCTGGTCGAGCAAGACGTGCCGCCGCGATCAGGTTTCACCTTAATGGGCCTGATGGTGGGGTTTGTGGGGCTATCAATCACTTTGGCGATTGCTCGGTTGATAGTTGTCGGCATGTCCTAAGTCGGGGGCGCCAGCGTCTCAAATTGAGACCGGCCGCTGCAAATTTGACAACAAATTGTTCCTCTGCGCTGTCCGCTTTTCCGCACAACCGGCAATCTCCGCTTAGATTGCCGCAAAAAACGGCCTTCTAGCGATTCTCCTGCTCTGGCGCAGCAATTGCCTTTTCTGGGAGAAGAAACCAAAACCCGCGGGGAAACGATTTTCACCGTGCATCGCGGCAAGACGCCTTCAGCCATAAAGAAATGGGAGGCGATCTTGTTCGTCAAACACCTTTCCGTCGTCGTAGGCCTAACCGCGTTGGGCTTTGTCGTACCGATCGCCAGCGATCTGCGTCAAACCTCGTGGACCGAAGCGACCGCCGACTATCAGGTTACGCCGGCCGCCGCCGCGCAAGTCGCCTTCGCCGAGACGCAGTCTCTGGTTTTGGGGTCACGCGAGTTCGCCCAAAACCTGCGTGGCGAGACGATCGACCATTGGGACGACGTCGCGGCCAGTCGCGTCGACTATCTCCACGAGAGCGAACATGGCACGCTCGGCCTGGCGATTCGCTGGAGCCTGTTGATGTCGGTCGCCTATTTGGGGCTACAAGTGCTGACCGTCACGTTTGGTCTGTTGGCCCGGACCAGTTATCTAGCCAACCTGGCGATCGTCGGCGGAGTGGCGATGTTCTTGACCGGCGCGATGCCGGCCGCGGGACTGTTGGCCCTGGCGATCGGCATGATCTTGAAGATGGGGCAGATCTTGGACTACTTCACGTCGGTGAAGCCGGCGGCAGAGTATTAGTCGATGTCCCGAAGTCCCTTCTCCTGGTCCGCAACTGCCGGCACGACGTAGCCTTCGTGTCCTTGTTTATCGCGGGTATTTCGCCCGATCAGAAACTTGCCCGTTGCAACGCCGACGACCCCCAGCGAACAGTCGTAGGGCCAACGCCCTAGCATGTTGAAATCGACGTCGGTCTTGATCAGTTCGGCCGGTTTTCCATAGCAGCCGAACCACCAGCAGCCGTCATGGAAGTTGGCTGTTTGAATTCCCATCAAGGAGTACTTGCTGTCGATCACGTGCCGCTTCACGAACTTCAGATCGGCGTCGTACTCGTAGACATAATTCTCTTCGACGCCTGGCGGCAGCCCGCCAATCACGTAGAAGCGGCCATCGCGAACCGACATCCCGCCAGCGCCATGCACCACCTCTTGGACCTCGACGCGATCCAGCTCTTTAAGCGTCTCCGCGTCATAGACATAGACCCACGAGTCGGCTTTGCCCGCAGGCTGGTTGAACTGCTTCAGGTTGACCGCCACATAGATCTTGCCAGCGTGAAAACAAAGATCGCCGTGATGGCTGACGACCGAGATGCTCTTGATGATCTTGCCAGCGAAGTTCGTTTTCACCAATTGGTTGGTGAAAGGCCAGTAAATATGCCCCGCGTCATCGATGCAGATTCCTTGCGGATGGCCCGGGTAGCGGCCTTCGCAGGTGATCTTTTCGAAGGGAGGTGTGGCGAGGTTCTCGGCGAAAGCGGACGTTCCGAAAGCAGCGGCGCTCGTCAGTACGGCGGCGCTATGCAAAAAAATCCGGCGGGTGATGAATGAAGGGAGCGACATGAGCGAGGGTCTTGCTGGGGAAGATTGATCGGTGAGGAGGTGTGGGTTTTCTTACTTCACTTTGGTCGCCAGCACACAGCGAAAGCCAACCGCATCGTCTTGGGTCGTCACCGGAATCGTTTGCACCGCGTCAGAGCGGCACTGGTCGGCGGTCGACTTCCAACTGCCGCCACGAACATGCGCCTGTTGACGTTGGTCAGGGTCGCGTTTGGTCCATTCGTCGATGTAGCCATGCATGTCATACAGGCCCCACGGGTTCGGCTTTTTCGCTCCGACCGGCGGGTCATTGCCGGCGGCGTTGCCGGTGTACCAAGCGTAATCGTCCAGCTTTTTCACGTCGTCGCCGAAGTGGTATTTCGTCGTTGTGCCAGCGCGGCAGCAGTGTTCCCACTCGGCGTCGGTTGGTAGACGAATCTCCTGGTCGGCGTCGATTAGCTTGGCGTCGCGCAGCAACTGGGTGACCTTTTTGCAAAAAGTCTCGGCATCCGTCAGCGACGTCATCTCCACCGAATTGCGAGGGCCTTTCCAGCGCGACGGATTGGCGCCCATCACCGCTTCGTACAACTCTTGCGTCGTTTCGTACTTAGCAGATCGCGTACGACTGCTTGGCGCTATCAGCGGGCGTGATCGCGACGAACTCTCCCCGAAATTGCTGCAGCAATTTCAAGGTCGACTCATCAGCCGGTGCGGCGACCAGGCTAAGCAGCAGGCAAACGGGGGCGGACATGGCGGGCTCAGCGAGAAGAGGGGAACATCAGACCAGATGGTGGTTGTAACCCTAATTCCGGCCATTTGCAAAAACTCGCGGCTTTCGAAACATCTGGTGCTAGAAGAGTTCAAGCGAAATTTTCAATCTTTCGATTTTCGGATAAATGTCAAGAAACAGCCGCAAATTACCCAGCTTATTGCCTTCAGGCTGCTATCGGGGAAGCGCGCTTGCCGGCAAAATGGACGGATGCCCCTCATTCATTAGACGACCATATAGCAGCGCTTCAGGAGAGTGTCGGTGATTGTTGGAATCCCTCGCGAAGTTAAAAGAGATGAATACCGCGTCGCCATCTTGCCGGTTGGCGTCGAAGAGCTGACCCGCGCTGGGCATCGCGTCTTGGTTCAATCGGGAGCAGGGGATGGTTCCGGCATCCCCGACGAAGACTATGTCGCCAATGGCGCCGTGATGGTCGACGACGCCGAATCGATCTTTGGCGAAGCCGACATGATCATGAAGGTCAAAGAGCCGCAGCCGAAAGAATTTCCGCTGATCCGCGCCGGCCAGACGATCTTCACCTATTTCCACTTCGCCGCCAGTCTCGAACTGACCGAAGCGATGCTCAACAGCGGCTCGATCTGCGTCGCCTACGAAACGCTTCGCGACAGCGCCGGTCGTCTTCCGCTGCTGACGCCGATGAGCGAAGTCGCCGGCCGCATGAGCGTGCAGGAAGGCGCGAAGTATCTGGAACGCCCGCAAATGGGACGCGGCATTTTGCTGGGCGGCGTGCCGGGCGTCAAACCGGCCCACATCGCTATCTTGGGCGGCGGCATCGTCGGCGCCAACGCCGCGAAAATCGCGGCGGGTTTCCAGGCCGACGTCAACATCCTCGACATCAACATGGAGCGGCTCCGTTATCTGGACGACACGATGCCGGCCAACGTCAACTGCCTGTACAGCGATCGCCACACCATTCGCGAGCAACTTCGCCTGGCCGACCTGGTCATCGGCGCGGTGCTGATTCCCGGCGCCAAGGCTCCGAGCCTGGTGACGCGGGACGACCTGAAGATCATGAAGCCGGGCAGCGTGATCATCGACGTTGCGGTCGATCAGGGGGGCTGCGTCGAGACGACCAAGCCGACCACCCATAGCGATCCGACCTACATCATCGACGATGTCGTCCACTACTGCGTCGCCAACATGCCGGGCGCGGTGGGACGAACCAGCACCTTCGCCCTGTGCAATGTCACGCTGCGGTGGGCCCTGGAAATCGCCAATCAAGGCGCCGAAGAGGCGGCCCAGCGGTCGGCCCCGCTCGCCTCGGCGATGAGCATCTGTCGGGGGGAAGTGACGCATGAGCCGGTTGCGAAAACGTTCGGCATGTCTTACAGTCCCAAGTTTGACCATAACTAACACTCCTCGAGAAGTGAGTATTCGATGAGCGAGAAACCCGCGGTCCAAGTCGGCATCGTGATGGGTAGCGATAGCGATTGGCCGAAAATCAATGGCGTTGCCAAAGCGCTGGAAGAATTCGGAATCGGTTACGAAGCTCACGTGATGAGCGCTCATCGTACGCCGCATATCGTCGGCGAATGGGCCACGACTGCGGCCAGCCGCGGTTTGAAGGTGGTGATCGCCGCTGCCGGCGGCGCGGCTCACCTGGCCGGCGTCGTCGCCGCTCACACCACCTTGCCGGTGATTGGCCTGCCGGTTCCGACGGCCGAATTGGGCGGGCTCGACTCGCTGCTGTCGACCGTGCAGATGCCGGGCGACGTTCCGGTCGCCAGCATGGCGGTCGGCATGGGCGGTCCGCGGAACGCCGGTCTGTTCGCGGTGCAGATCTTGTCGTTGTCTGATCCCGATCTGGCCGCCAAGTTCGCCGAATTCAAGACCAAGCTGGTCGACAAGATCACGGCCAAGGACGCCAAGTTCCAAGAGTCGCTCGGCAAGTAACCCCGCGAGATCATCATGCAGTCCGAACTGACGGCCGACATAGAACCCATTCGCTTCGTCGGCCAGACCGATGGCACGCTGGAGTTGCTCGATCAAACGCGGTTGCCGGTCGAATTGACCGTCATCCGCTGCTCCGACGTGGAGACAGTCTGGGAAGCGATCAAAAAGCTCCGCGTCCGCGGCGCCCCGGCGATCGGCATTGCCGCCGCCTACGGCGTTGTGGTCGGGCTGCAGACCGTGGGCGACGAGGACGCCGCGGCATTCTGGAAACGTCTCGACGAAGTGACCGACTACCTGGCCGGCAGTCGGCCGACGGCGGTCAACTTGTTTTGGGCGCTCGATCGGATGAAGCGGGTTGCGCATCAGTTGCGCGACGCCGGCCAGTCGATCGCCGAGATTCGCACGGCGCTGGTCGCCGAAGCGAAGACGATTCATGCCGAGGACCGCGACACCTGTCGGGCGATCGGTCGGCACGGCGCCGACGAACTGAAGGGCGCCGCCAACTTTCTGACGCATTGCAACGCCGGCGGTTTAGCGACTGCCGAGTATGGCACCGCGCTGGCCGTCTTCTTCACGCTGCAGGATGACGGCAAGGATCTGCATGTCTTCGTCGACGAAACCCGGCCGCTGCTGCAAGGCGCCCGACTTACGGCGTGGGAACTGGCGCAGCGCAAGATTCGCGCGACATTGATCTGCGATTCGATGGCGGCCCAGGTGATGCGCGAAGGTCGCGTCGATGCGATCGTGACCGGCGCTGACCGGATTGCGGCCAACGGCGACTCGGCCAACAAGATCGGCACCTACTCGTTGGCGGTCTTGGCCAAGGCGCATGGCATCCCGTTCTATATCGCCGCGCCGATCAGCACGTTTGATATGGCGATCGATTCCGGCGACGAGATCCCGATCGAAGAGCGGGCCTCCGAAGAAATCACGCACGGCTTCGGCAAGCAAACGGCCCCCGAAGGGATCGGCGTCTACAACCCGGCGTTCGACGTCACGCCGGCCGAGCTGATCCAGGGGATCATTACCGAGCGAGGCGTGATCTCGCCGGTGACGACCGAGATGGTCGCCAAGATGTTTGCGGCCGAGTAATCTCCGCCTCATCGATACGCTGGGCGATCGGCTGCGACGTCGCATTTTGCGAAGTCGCGCGATGCGGCGTTATCCACAGCATCCAGGTCGTCGCAAAAGCCGCAACCTGGACCCAGCGCCGCCATTCTACGTCGGGCTCGATCACCGCAGTTACCAGGGAAGGGAGTAGGGGAGTTCCTTTCCAGGGTAATTGGGCGAATTGATTTGCCTAGCGCGATTCCTAACCCCAAACGGTTAGCCGCGATAGCTTCTGGCTATCGGGGCCGACAAAGTCGGCAGGAAGCATCGGTCCGCGACTGGTAGAATTCCGGCGGCATCCTAGCCGATTGATTTGGGTACGTCGCCCTTGTGCCTCTCTCCTGGGATTGACGCTTCCTGCGGCTAACCACTCTTAGTGTTCAATCCCGTAGAGCGGGGCGTACTTGGTTCGCAGGTACTTCAGCAGCGGGCGATGGTCGAGCGATTCGCCGCAGATGTTTTGCATCAACTGCGGAGCCGGGTAACAACTGCCAGGCTGGTGAACCTTCTCGCGGAGCCAGTCGAGCAGCGGCATGAACACGCCGTGGCGGAACATTTCGGCCAGGTCTCCCAGGTCGATCGCCGCCTGATCAAACAGCTGCGCCGAGTACATGTTCCCCAGCGAGTAGGTCGGGAAGTAGCCGATCAAGCCGGCGCTCCAGTGAACGTCTTGCAGACATCCATCGGCATCGTCATCCGAAGAGAGTCCCAGCAGCTGTTGGTACTTTTCGTTCCAGGCGCCCGGCAAGTCGGCGACCGGCAAGTCGCCAGAGAGCAGCGCCTGTTCTAGCTCAAAGCGAATGATGATATGCAGATTGTAGGTCGCTTCATCCGCTTCGACGCGAATCAGCGACGGGCGGACGTCGTTGACCGCAAAGTGGAAGTCGCCCATCGGCGTATCGCCGAGCGACGGGAACAGTTTCTTCAGTTCCGGATAGTAATGCCGCCAGAACGGATAGCTGCGGCCGACCATATTCTCCCACATCCGCGACTGCGATTCGTGCAGCCCAAGCGAAACGGCTAACCCGGGAGGCAAACCGAATTGATCGGAGCGAAGTCCTTGATCGTAGAGACCATGTCCGACTTCATGTAGCGTGCTGTAAAACGCGGAGGGAAAGAAGTTTTGATCGTAGCGAGTCGTGATGCGGCAGTCGTGCGGACCAACGCCGCAGCAGAACGGATGATGCGTCACGTCAAGCCGGCCCGCCTCAAAGTCGAAGCCGATCTCTTTGGCGACGCGCTTGCCGAACTCTTCCTGCAGCGCGATCGGATAGTCGCGCTTCAGGATGTCCATCTTGGGATGGCGACCGCTTTGGGCGATCTCGGCGACCAGCGGCGCCAGGTCGTCTTTCAATGCGGTCAGGGCGGCGGCGACTTCCGACGTCTTCGCTTCCGGCTCATAGTAGTCAAGCAGCGCGTCGTAGCGCGACTCGGCGTAGCCGATCGCATCGGCCGTTTCCCGCATCAGCTTCAACATGTTGTCCAGCTGCGGGCGAAAGAGCGGAAAGTTGTTGCCGCTGCGAGCCTGGACCCAGACCTGTTGGGCGAGCACCTTCGCTTTGCTCAGCTCGACGACCAGCGCTTGCGGCAGTTTCGAGTCGCGCTCGTACTCCCGCGAGAGAACGCGGATTGTTGTGCCCATATCGCTGTGCGGATCTTCGGCCAAGGGACTGTCGCGCAGCGACGCTAACAACTCGCCGACCTTGGCGGACGTGCGGCGCTCGTGAATCAGTCCGGCAAGTAAAGAAACTTGCTCGGCGCGATGCGTGCCCGCCTTGGCAGGCATGATGGTCCGCTCGTCCCATTCCAGCAGCTGCTGAATGCCGTCAAGCTTCGCCGCTTCGCTGATCTCCTGGCAAAGCGCGTCGTACTGTTGTTGGTGGTCAGCCATGGTCGTGCAATTTTCTGGTGAGAGAGGGTGTTGGTTGAGCGAGTTGGCCAGCGGCGGCGGCTAACTCTGCAGCTTGGACGCCAGATGCACCAGCGTCTCGCCAAGGGAGTGAATCGCCGCGTGCCGCTCCAGGTCTTTCAGCGAACCGTCGGCCGAGAAGGCGTTGGCGGCGTCCGGAACGGCGATCTGTTCGGGCAAGACGACGACGCCGATGTTGCTCAGGATCGAGCGAACATGCACCAGGCCGCGAAGTCCTCCCAGCGCGCCCGGCGAGGCGCTCATGATCGCCGCGACCTTTCCCCGATAGGCGGCCAACCGCGGCTCGCCGGGGTCGGGACGCGAAACCCAGTCGATCGTGTTCTTCAGCAGCGGCGTGATCGAGCTGTTGTACTCCGGGCAAGAGAGGAGCAGTGCGTCATGTTCCAGGAACAGCTGCTTCAGCTTCTTGACGTTTTCAGGCCGGCCGTCCGCCTCCAGATCTTCGTTGAAGATCGGCAGCGGATAGTCAGCCAGGTCGATCAGCGTCACATCGCCCCCAGCCGCGGTAGCGCCTGCGGCGGCGATCGAGATCACTTGCTTGTTATGGGAATCGCGTCGCGCACTTCCGGCAAACGCCAGAACTTTCACTTTCGTCATGCGGGTCGCCTCGCTGAGAGCGGTCGTCGTTTGCTTCCGAATCTATCCGGTAGAAATTGTAACCCGATCGCCGGGAGGTGGCGATTGGGGCCCTCCTTGCCAGGGAAAACCTGATGTTACTAAATAAGAATTAATTTGATCTGAAACGCGGCAAACCGCAGACAGGACTCGTTTTAACGGCAAACTTTAGCGGAGGCTTTCAACTTGCGCGAAGCTCGCCTTCCGGTCAGTACGGTGCGGTAAGGAGTAACGTTCGCGAGGCATTTTGCGAAGTGATTTTGGGTCCCATGTCGATGTTGGAATTGGAATTTCAAATTCAATTTCTGTGGGTTGTCGGTCACCAAGCAATCGCCCCTGCCGATAACAGGCAACCCGACGTTCGCCATATGCTTTAAGTGGATTGGGAGCTGTACTATGAGACTCTTGCTTTGCACCGCCGGGTTACTGGGGGCCGCCATGCTTATGGCGGGCAGCGCAGGCGCAGCGGAGTATGTTTTGATCGGCGATCAGTCGCCGACGGTCGACGCCTCGTTGGTCTCGTATCAATACGCATCGCTAGGCGGCTGCGGCGACAGCGCCGACCTGGTCGGCTGCGAATGCGGCAGTGCGATTGGCGACTGCTGCGGTGACCTGGGCGATTGCGGTCAGTCGTGCGGCATGTCTGGCGGTTGCGGCAGCTGCTGCGGCTGCAACTCATGCTGCGGCCACGATTGCTGGTTGACCAAGTTCCTGGTTCCCAGCGATCATTGCTACGACGACTTCATCAGCCCGATCACCAATCCGGTTTACTTTGAAGATCCGCGAACGCTGACCGAAGTTCGCTTCATCTACCTGCATCATCAGATTCCGTCCGCCGCTTTCGGTGGTCACGTCAATCTGATCGCCGTGCAGCTGCGTGCGGCGCTGACCGAGAACCTGTCGATCATCGCGACCAAAGATGGTTTCGCCACGTCGACCAGCCCGCTGATCGACGATGGTTGGGCCGACGTCGCCGCTGGTTTGAAGTACAACCTCTACAAAGATCCGTTCAACCAACGCATCCTCAGCGCCGGCTTGACCTACGAAATGCCGGTCGGCAGCACCCGCACGCTGCAAGGAAGCGGAGACGGCGTCTTCGACATCTTCCTGACCGGCGGTACGCAGTTCGGCTGCAACAACCACTTCCTGTCGACCAGCGGCTTTTTGCTGCCGGCTGATAAGTCGGCGGAAAGCTCGATCTGGTTCTGGTCGAACCATGTTGATCATCGCATCGCCGGCACCAAATGGTATGTCTTGGGCGAGATGAACTGGTACCACTACATGAGTTCGGGCAAAGCGTTCACCGGCGCTCCGATCGAAGGTGGCGACCTGTTCAACCTTGGTACGGTCGGCGTCGCCGGCAACGACATCGTGACCGGCGCCCTGGGCGTAAAGTACAAGCCGTCGTCCCACATGGAACTCGGTTTCGCTTGGGAAACGCCGCTGACCGAACGTCGCGACGTGCTGCAAAACCGCATCACGGTCGACTGCATCTTCCGCTACTAATCGGGCGCCAACTCCGCACGTACCCGATAACCAGGTTAAGGCTGGGCGCCTCGAAAGAGGTCGCCCAGTTTTTTATGCGCCGAGCGATCGTATTCCGCAGCGCCAGCGACGGAAGTGCGGCCGAGATGCAAATGACGAAACGCCACCTTAAAACGACGCCTTCTCCATGGGCTGGAAATTCGTCGAGACATCGCCTGACAAATTGATCGCGGTCCGGTATTCGGTGTTGTAGATGCCAAAGCCGCGATAGGGCGCGCCAAACGGTACCGAGACGTTTCGCGCGATCGCCAAGATGCCGGCGATCGCCTGGCGCTGGTCCTTGGGTTTCGGCGACATCGCCCGGTAGTAGGCGGCCCGCTGATAGCGGTCGGTTGCATTCACATTGCCTGGCAAGGGCATTTCGCTGCTAGGCTTGGAAAAGTCTTGCTTCTCCAGCAGAGCGAGCTGCTCGTCATAGGTCGGATCGTTGGTCATGACCTGATACTCGCGACGATGATGGACGACCAACTTGCCTTCGACAAATTCCAAAATCGCCGAATCGCCGCTGGCGTCTTCGATCGCCAAGTGAACGGTCGCCTCGCGGTCGTGCGCTTCGACCATCACGATCTGCACGCTCTAGGCACTCTTGGACGCTGGCCGCATTGTCGGGCAGATACTGCAGCCACAGTCCGGCCTGAATCCCCGGCTTGGTCGCATCTCGGGTACCAAAGTTGGTCTTGCGCAAATACAACATGTGGCCGGCCAACCCTTTTTCGTTCAGACCGTCGGCCGTTCCAAGACCGTACACGGTTGTCGCCAGACTGCCATACTTCGACGTCCACTTGGCCGGGTTTTCGGCGACGACCAGATGGCCCGCGACCAAGCCGCCGTTCCGCTCCATGTCTTGGTTCGACTTGCCAAAGAAGGAGACGCGACGACGCACCGCGTCTTCCGCTCAGTTCAGCAGGGCGATCGCTTTGCTAGACCTTAGGATTCGAATCAGGTCGAAGTGCAAGTGACCGTCGATGAAAGAGGATCGCCACTGTTCAGGGTCCTGTTTGCGACCGCAGCCGCTTTCGGCTCTCCGCTGTTCTTCTAAAACCACCAGCCGCTGCGGATCATAACGGTGTCATTCATATCGAGCGTGAACGGCTCGTTTTTGTATTCGAACTTGCGGCCGAAGACGTAGCCGAATTCGATGAACGATTTGCCGCCCCCATCACGGCGACGTTCAAAGCCGACGATCGCGCGATAGTCGGAAATCGTCAACAAGTCGTTCGAGCCATCGGCTCGCTGGACGCTCCAGGTGCCGCCGCCCAGTTCGCCGGTGATGTACCACCAGTCTTCATAGCCAGGGCCATAGTCCCATAGTTGGCTGTAGCGGGGACGGGGAAAGGTTAGCTCAAGTTTGCGATTCTCGCCGGTCCAGACCAGGCCAAGGATCGGCAAGACGTCAAAGTCGTCGCGGTTCAGCCAGACGACGCCTCCTAGCAGTTGCCATTGCTTGTTCCAGTTGTAGGTGGCGATCGCCATGGCGCTGGGGCGAAACGCGTCGCTGTTTTGCTGTTTGAAATCGCTGTAGTAACCGGCGGTGCCTGACAGGATTAAGCCCCAGCGTTCGTTGACCGGACGCAGGTAGCGCGTCGTCACAAAGGCGTCGTACAGCGTCGGCGGGGCGTCGATCGACGCAGGGCCAACCAGAAAGTGCATCCCAAACCCCGGCGTCACAATCACCGGCGATTCGATCGTCGGCGCCGGAAAGCCGAGCGTGATCGTCCCCAGCACGTCGGTCATGCCGATGTTGTCGCCGCTGCCGGCGATCCAGGTGCTATCGGTGGTGACCGACTGCAGCACGCCGGGCTTGCTGGTCGCCAAGACGGGACGCGTACGGAAGATCTCGTCCTCGTTAAGCGTCAGTCCCCCTTCCATCTGCACGTCGTACGGCATCTCGTCCAGCTCCGGCGGGATCACCGCGTTGGCTTGCCGGACGGCGGAAGTCGGATCAAGCGGCTCATAGAGCGGCGACTTCTGCGGGAAGACGTCGGTCGGGGGAAGCGGCTGGATTGGTTCGTACGGATTGTTACTCTCGGTCGCCGACCGGCTATCGCCGCTCCAGTCGGCGTACTGCGCCAGCGTCGTCTCGGCCCCAAGGCAGAGCGGAACGATCGCCAGCCAGAATCGTAGCGAGGACCAATGCACCAAAAATATTTCTGACGGAGAACGCTTAGAAGTTAAAACCGGTTCGCAGCATCAGCGTGTTGTCGACGTTCAGCGTGGGAATAGCGCTGCGATACACCAGTTGCCGCTCCCAGACGAAGCCGAGTTCGACGTAGGCCCGCAGGCGATTCGGATGAGTCGCTTCTAGCCCGAAGAAGACGCGGTAGTCGTTGATGTCGACCTGATCGTCGACAAAGCCCATGCCGGTGTCGCGTTGGATCGTCCAACTGCCGCCGCCATATTCGCCGCCGACATACCACCAAACCTCTTTGTCGCCGAACGTCGTCCAGTACTTCGAGATCCGAGGGTATGGAAAGACCAGGTCAAACTTGCTGCGGGCGTCGGGCTGCCAAGTGACGCCGAGGACCGGCAGGAGTTTGATGTCCAAACGATCGAGATAAACGACGCCAGCCTTCAGCGTCGTAGTCGGCGTTAGTTTCACGGCGGCGACGCCCAAGCCTTGCAAACGAACGCTGTTGCTGTTGAATGTTTTGAAGTCGGAGTAAACGCCAGCGCGAAAACCAAGCTCGGCGTACAAACGCGGAGTCAGTTCTGGATTCCAGGCAAAGTCCAAGTAGGCGCTGTAGGCGTTACCTGGCAGGTTCTGAACCACATTCTGCGGACCATCCCACAAGTGCAGCACAAAGGCAGGCGTCACCAACAGCGGCGCGTTGCAGCCGAGGAAGTTGGGGAACTGGGCCGTCGCCGAAACGTCAAAGTCGTGAATCTGCAGCGCCGTATTGTCGTTGGTCAACTTCGGCAGCCACGTGTGGCGGAAGCCGACGTTCTCGAGGAACCGCTCGTACGGAATCGAGGGGAATTCGGTCGTCGGTTGATAAATCGGTTGCTGGGCGCCATTGGCGGGCGCCGTTTGATTCGGGAAGTAGGAGGGAGGTCCGGCGTTAAATCCAGCCGGCGGCGTCGTCGGCGGCGGTGGATAGCTGCCGGGCGGAGGATAGCTGGGGGCGCCGTATGTTGGCGCATTGTAAGGCGCCGCGTAGGTCGTTGTCGGATACGAACTGAATTGCGTTCCCGTGGCGTACGGATCAAACGGCTGGATGCCGCCGGTCAACGTCGCTGGAGGTTGAACTCCATACGGAGAAGGCGCAACCGTATTGATCGGCGTCGGGGCCTGGATACGCTGTGCTAGCAATGCCGCCGGGGCCGCTAGTACAAGAGCGCCGACGAAGATCGTGTTTTTGAAAATTTCGCGCACGATTCTCTCAAGCAAACGGTCGCCAAAGGACGATAAACAGTTAATTGGGGAATTCGTGCGGTGTAATTACCAACCGCCGCCAAGCGGGTCAAGGCGAACTTCGTCTTATGCGCTACGTTGGTTTCCCTTCTTCCGCCGTCTGCGGAGTCCAATGGAACTGGTACTGCTCGCCCAGCATCTGGCGCGTCAGACAGATAATCTCTTGGGTGTGGCCATAGAAATGCGAGACGCTATGGATCACCGCTTGCCAACCGCGAACATCGCGACCCTGCACGCGGCGCCGCTCAAGCATCGCCGCCGCTTCCGTTTGCTCAACAACGGCGTACGCCTCTTTCAGGGTCGCGTTTAGCTGTTCCAGTAGGTGCGCGGCAGGAACCGGATCGCGCTCGGCGAACTCGGCCGGGCGATCGCGCACGTCAGCCGCTCCGCCGACGCCCGAGATAATGTGCTGGCGAAGGTTGCCTTCCAAGTGAATCAGAATCGTGCCGATCGAGTTCATCCCGGGGCCAGGGCGTCGCCACAGCTGGGCGTCAGAAAGCTGATCGACGCAATGTTCGATTCGGTCGACGCAGCCAACCAGACAATCGATTAATTCGGCGGAAACGGCGGAAGTAACGTCGGCTGCGGTCGGCATGGGGTTCTCCTGTATCGGCGGCCAGAGCGCATTGGGGGCGCAGTTTTCAGGTAGACGCATAGAGATAAATTCGGTTCGCGGTGACCAGAAGGGGCGCGGGCGGGTTTGCCTAAGATGTTGTGAGGCAAACGTTTAGAGAATCAGAGAAAACGAAAAAGGGTGGATAGAGGGACTCGAACCCACGACCCCTGGAATCACAATCCAGTGCTCTAACCAACTGAGCTATACCCACCATAGTCGTCGAAACGTCCCAGTTTAAAGCCGCGATAGGCGGTCGTCAACGGCCGAGAGGCCGCCCCGATTAAAATAGGGAAAGCCGCCGAAATGGCTGAAACGATCGACGAAATCTTGGCCTAAGGGGGAGAAGACTTGTCCTTAGCAAGAGCCAGATCGCCGAGATCAGGTTCGCTCTCTTTTCCCTATCGTGCCGGAGCTGGTCGCCGTGCTGAATTCGCTTGCTCGTCTGATCTCGTTTTGCGGAAGTTTGCTGCTCGTGTCGCTGGTCGTCGCCGCGCCGCCGATCGAGCTTCGCCCCGAGATGCTGATTGATCTGTCCGGACGTCCCGAGCAAGTGGAATTGGTCGATGAACAGGCGAAGCTGGCCGATCCCGCCTTCCGCGCCGCCAGCAAACCGCCTGCGAGCTGGCAAGGGGCGGCGCTTTACTATCCGCGGCCGGTGGTGATCGCCAATATTGGCGTCTTGATCGCACTATTATTGCCGGCCGTTCAACAAGCTCGCGAGGCGGCGCGGCGGATGCAGTGCACCAACCAGATGAAACAGCTCGGCATCGCGATGCACAACTATCACGACATCTACCTGCGGTTGCCCCCCAGCAACGAGCGGATCGACAATGTCGCGCCGACGCAGCCGCGGCGCGAGTGGGGTTGGGCGCCGCGGATCATGGCGTTTATGGAACAAACGGCGGTGGCGGACGAAATCGATTTCGCCCAACCTTCCTGGACGCGGCCCAGCGACTGGACCAACGCAATGATGGATGATCCGTCGGTCTCGGCTGATTTCAACCTTTTCGGTGGTGATTCCAACGCGGCATGCGCGTTAGGATGGCCTCTGCGACGTCCCTTTCCCGCGTGAAGCGACGTCGCTTTGTTATTCCATTCAGCAGAAAGAGCAGAGCCATGTCGCGTTACGAAGGGAAACCGTTCGTACGACTAATCGAGTGTTACATCTTGTCGGCGATCGACGAATTGCCGGAAGCCTACGAGCAGAAGCTGCAGGAAATGGTCCCGGCGCTGAAGGAGACCTACAACATTGACGGCACCTGGAAGGAAGTGGTCGCCCAGGTGATGCAGTTTCCCGAAACGATCGACGAAGAACTGCGCAACATGTGGAATCACAACCAGGCGGTCGCCGCCCAGTCCAACCAGATTCTCTCGGCCGAAGCGTTCGCCCAAGCGGTCGTCGATCAGAACTTTCCGACCGAACAGCCGGCGGAAGGAGAAGAGCCGCCAGCCGACGAAGAAGAGTAGTCGTCAAGTTATTCGCTACGAAAGGATGCGTTGATGCTGGTTCGTCTGATTGCGGTTTTGGCGGTACTGGTTTATCTATGCTACAACGCCCCGGTACTGGCCGCCGAAGATCGCCCTGATCGCTGGGAGAGTCCGTTCTTCATTCGTTCGATCGTTGATAAAGAGGGGAAGAAGATTGGCAAGGCGTCGAGCGGGTTTCTCGTTCGTCGAGGCGAGCAAGTCTATCTGGCGACCGCGCGGCACGTCTCGGAAGAAAGCTCGGCGGATTCCATCGTCTCTTTCTCGATTGGCGATAGCAGCGTCAACGTGAAGCTGGCCGACCTGGGGCTTTCCAGCGAAAACCCCTGGCTGACCAAGCCCAGCTACGACGTGACGGTGTTGCCGGTCTCGCACAAGTTGTTGGCCGCCGCGGTCGCCGTTCCCCTGGAAAATTGCCGGCGTGATTTGCCCCCGGCGCGAACGACCCTAGAGGTGGTTGGCTTTCCGATGGGGCTTGGAGTCCAAGGTCCCGATTTATCTCCCATCGTCATGGAAGCGAAGCTCGCCAGCGGCGAGATCAATGATCCGTTCAAACAGGAAGGCCAGCGGATCGTCGTCTGCGTGCCGGCGCTGGCGGATGGCTCAAGCGGTTCGCCTGTCTTCGCGTCTATCGAGGAAGACCGGTGGCGGTTGATCGGCGCCCATAGCGGCAACCTGATCGACAGCAGCGGGGGCAAATTGGCGAAGTTCGTCCCGGCGCATGCCCTGATCGATTTGGTCGAAGACCATGCCGCGTCGGAGAAAACGGAGTAGTTGCGATTTCACTCGCTTTGCCGCCAGGGCTCAAGTAGCATGACGACTGAGATGTCCGAGAAATGGGCGTCGCCGATTCACCAGGCGGTCAAAGAGACTTTAGTCGCCATGCAGTTTCGCCTAAGCACGCTTGGACTGGTCGTTCTGTGGTTCGCCGTTTTGCTTGCGCTTGGCAAGGCTGGCGGCGTCGAATCGTTTCTGATGTTTCTCAACTTCTCTGGCTTCTTCCTGCCGATATTTATCGCGAACGTCTATCTGCGAATCAGCGTCTCGTTCTTGATGACCACCTTCGCGGTCGATGCGATGCTGGCGATCATATTCTGGACCTTCGACCAACATAGTACGGCAACGCTGGTCGAGACGGCGCTGGAGTTACTGCCGCGGGCTGCGATTGTCGGCTTGATCGCCGTCGCGTTCAGCTGCGGAGTTCGCTGGCTGGCCGTTCTGGTTTATCGTGATATGGTGTTCGTCCGGCAAAAGAGAAGAGAGCTGGCGGAAAGGAACCAGACGACTTGATGATGTCGTTCTGAAGGACTTGTTCGCCATCACCAATCTCGATCGGTTTCGACCTCCATGCAATTTCTTCTTCGCACGCTTGGTATTATCGTCGCTTGGTTTGCGGTGGCGTTTGCGATCGGCAAGGCGAACGGCGCTGCGGCTTGTCTATTGTTTGTCGGCGGCTCGGCATTTGTGGCGCCAGCGTTCGTTCTGAACGTGTGGATTCGCGTTGCGGCAGCAATCGTGATGGCGACGGTGGCGACCGATCTGTTTGGACTAGCGTTTGAACCCTTGTTGGCGGATGACCCCGCCGAGACGACCGGCGAGCATTTCATGCGAGCGACTCCAGCGACGATCGTGATCGGCGCCCTCGCCGTAACCGTCAGTAGCGGCATTTGCTGGATTGTAGTCACCAGCTATCGCGATTTCTTGCGCCGCTATATCGACCATTGTCGCAGCAAGGCTAGCGACGTCGTTGCGGCTAAATCGGTGGAGGTTCTTTCAGCGCCATGCGGCTTTGTGCCAAAGACCTTTTCACGCGGTGAACTGCATGTTTATAACATTCGACATATTCAGCATCATGCGGCTCGATTAATCTTGCGTTTAAGGCTTCGTTTCGACGATGATATTCCTTGGTTAGGAACAGGCTGGAAAGAGGCGTGATCGTGAAAGCTTCCTTGTAACGGAGGTGCCCATGAATTTCCGCTTCACGAGTAGTCATCTCTTCCGCTCGATTGCTATTATTTCCATTCTATTTGCCATTTGCTTTCTGTTTGATCGGGAAGAAGTTTCTTCCAACCACGTCGCTCGTTTGCTAAAAGGAGACGCTGACGTTCGACTCTCGCACTTCAAGGCGTTCGGCCAACACCGAAACGTCGAATGTTGCGATCCCCAGGCCCTTCAGTACTTGGAGCGATGCCTGGCCGGTTCGACCCCAACTGGCTGTTCGTTGCCAACAACGGACGAAGAGATCGAAAGCCACAGCGGGTACTATTCGTATTACATCACCTTTGGTCTGAATGACGGACAGGAGTGCACGATGTATTGCCAGGTATCGAACCAGGATCTCTGCCTGTTGGCGCCGACCGAGCCGCCCACCGGCGAGATGGGCATGCCCAACTGGCAAGCGAGATTCTCATCGCCGATGCCAGAGAGAGTAACGCGGTTGTTGGCGGTGCTGACCGCCGACGAATGCCGCTTGGATTAGAGTTCGAGAGCACGCAAACGCCGCAATTTTCCACCAGGTAAGACGTCGATCGTTCGCAGAGTAATCCTGCGGGCGATCGGCGTCTTTTTCGGCGCGGCCCACTGTTAAAAAGAGAGAAGGGCGTGCGCCTTCTTGTCGTTGGTCGAAGTCTCTATTTCTTCGGCACGTCAAAGTCGACTTCGCTGCTCTTGGTCGGCAGTTCTTCGGTCGTTTGATAGGCGGCGAACAGCGGTTTGCCATCCAAGTTGTCGCCATGGGCGACGCCATCGTACCCTTCGATGCGAACCACGTGCGGGCCGCCGACCACGCCCAGCGCTTCCCTGGTGTCGTATTTCCCTTGGCGAATAATCGCCAGGCTGCCGGGACCGCTGTTGCCGGCCTTAGTATCAGGTTCAAAGTAGATCGTACCGGTCGGCACTGGCTGCCCATCGTACGTGACGGCGCCATGGATATGAATCGTTGACGTGGAGGGGCCGCAACCGACCGCGACCAAAGCGGCCAACAGCGCCGAGCAAGCGGCGCTGCGAAAGAGGATAACGTTCACAGGATGGCTCTGCAAAAGAAGGATTCGAACAAATCGCGAGGCTTACAAGGGAAAGCCGCCGGTCGGTAAACCGTCGTCAACCTTTCCCAGCGAACGATAGACGCTGAGGTCGATCGTTTCCGGGACAAACTGGATCGAGCCGTCTCCCAACAGGAAAAAGCAGCCGCCGGGATGATAACTGCCGAAGAGCTTGGTCATGATGTTGAGCGTGTCATACTTCAATCCGACCTGCGGGTTGGAATTAATCTGATCACGCGCAGCGGCCAAGACCAGCGGAACGCCCCATGCGTCGATCTTGGCGCCGGAAGCCCAGCTGCTGTAGATGCCGTCGGGCCGCGATTGCGGAGTCAGGCAATACTTGGTTTCTCCCACCATGAACGTATTGGACGAACCGTCGAGCATATCGCGGAACTTGGTCTTCGAGTTGAAGTACAAGATGCCGTTGCGATAGAAGACGCGGTTGCCCGACTGCGTCGAACAGCTTTCCTCCGATTGGGCGCCCCCGCCTTGAACGCCGTAGTAGCAACTGATCGGCCAATCGTCACGGCTGCCGGGGTCGGATGGGCATTGGAACGTGGAGTTGGCGATTTGGAACTGCGTGTGATTGGCCGTGACGCCGGGGACGTTTTCCGTCGACGTGAACGCCGCGTCGATGTCGAACAGTTCGTAGCGGTTCCCTTGCTCTAGGAAGGGAAGGATCGCAACGGTCCAAGGCTCGCGGGTATCGTCCCGGACGCCGGTGGTGCACCAGTTGCTGCTGCTGTAGTCGGGGTTGCGGGTGTTCTTAACGCCAGCAGGAAAATGATCGTACGTGTCGTGGTGGTTGTGCAGCGCCAGGCCGAGTTGTTTCTGCCGGTTCGAGCAGTCCATTCGCCGGGCCGCTTCGCGGGCTTGCTGCACCGCAGGAAGGAGCAACGCGATCAATACGCCGATGATCGCGATCACGACCAGAAGTTCCACTAGAGTAAATCCACAACGAGTTCGCTGGTGCATGGCCAACACCTATGAATCGAGGTTCTGGAATTGAGAAACCGTGATGTGTGGGGCAACGTCGGTCGGTGGGATGAGCGATGTCGCGATTGGGCGGTCTCCTGACGAGTGACCCGCTTACGAACCAAAGCCGCCAACCGGCAATCCGTCGTCCACTTTGCCCAGCGCGCGATAGGTCGCCAGGTCGATCGTCTCGGCGACGAAGTGAACCGAGCCGTCGCCAAGCAGAAAGAAACAGCCGCCGGGGTGATAACTGCCGAACAGTTTCGTCATGATGTTCAGCGTGTCATGCTTCAAGCCGACGTTCGGGTTCGAGTTGATCTGATCGCGGGCGGCGGCCAGCACATAAGGCGAACCGTAGGGGTCGGTCTTCGAGCCGGTCGCCCAGCCGGTGTGGATTCCATCGGACCGACCCGTCGGGGTCAGGCAGTACTTCGTTTCGCCCACCATGAAGGTGTTGGACGAACCGTCGAGCATGTCGCGGAAGTTGGTCTTGGAGTTGAAGTACAACACGCCGTTGCGATAGAAGACGCGATTGCCTGACTGCGTCGAACAACTTTCGTCAGCTGCCGGGCCGCCTCCCTGCACGCCGTAATAGCTGGTCGTCGGCCAGTCGTCGCGGCTGCCGGGATCGGACGGACATTGGTAAGCCGAGTTGGCCAGTCGGAACTGGGTGTTGTTGGCGGTCACGCCGGGGACGTTGGACGACGCGGTGAACGCGCCATCGAGATCGAACAAATCATAGCGGTTTTGTTGCTCGAGGAAGGGCAAGATCGCGACGGTCCACGGTTCGCGTGCGTCGGCGTTGGCCCCGGTCGAACTGCACCAGTTCGAACTCGAATAATTCGGACTGTTGGTGTTTCTCACCCCGGGCGGGAAGTGGCCGTAGGTGTCGTGGTGGTTGTGCAGCGCCAGGCCAATCTGCTTGAGATGGTTCGAGCAATCCATCCGCCGGGCCGCTTCGCGGGCTTGCTGCACCGCCGGCAAGAGGAGGGCGATCAGCACCCCGATAATGGCAATTACGACGAGCAGTTCGACGAGCGTGAACGCTCTGCGAATTCGAGGAAACATCGGACGTTACCAAAAAGAAGAGAAGAGATAAGACGAGTAAGGGATAACTTGCAAATTTTCTAGTAAATATGACGAGAAGGCAAGGGCAAAAGGGGGATAAGCGAGTTTAAAGGAGAAAACGACCACTTCATATCTGGATGTAACGCCGATAAGTTTCCTTTGGTTTTGAGCGACGGATCGGCTGCATGCAATACGTCAAGGGAAAAGTAAGGAACGTTGTGGAGTAAGTGGTCGCCGCCCCCAAGTTGGGCGACGCTTCGACTTGCCTAGCCGATAGCTGTGGCGTAGACTTTGCGCGCATTTGGCTAACTATTGAAACTGCTAGCAGTTAGAATCACTGAAGTGATCCACAAGAACACCGACCCGTCATCGGCGGGGACCGCTTTGATCCAGGATGACCCGTTGTCGATCTACAGCGGACCGAACTATCACGAGCGCGAATCGATCTTGCTCGCACCGTATGCGATGTTTAGCGCCAATACGCGCGGTCGCGAGGTGCTCGAGCCCGATCAGACCTACCGCAGTCCGTTTCAGCGTGATCGCGATCGGGTCGTCCACAGCAGCGCTTACCGACGACTGAGCGATAAGACGCAGGTTTTCTCCGGCGTCAGCGACTATCACCGGACCCGGCTGACCCACACCATTGAGGTCGCTTCGGTGGCGCGGACGATGGGCCGCGTGTTCCGGCTCAATGAAGACCTGGTCGAGGCGCTGGCGCATCTGCACGACATCGGACATCCGCCCTACGGACATTCGGGCGAAGACGTCTTGGATGAGTGCATGGCGAGCGTGGGGGGCTTTTCGCACAACCGGTTTGGCCTGGTTTTGGTCGATCAGTTAGAGACGCGGTCGCCTGCTTATGACGGTTTGAACCTGACCCAGGAAGTGCTCGACAGCCAGCGAACCCGAATCGACAAAAGCGGCGGGGCCCCAAAATCTCCGCTGCTCGAAGCCCAAATCGTCGACGCGGCCGACAGCGTGACGTACGATGCGCATGATGTCGACGACGCCGTGAAGGTCGGATTGGTCCGAATGGAGCAGGTGCTCGAGCTGCCGCTGGTGCGGCGCTGTTACGAGAACGCTTGTCAGCGGTACGGTCGGGTCGAAGGGGGCGTGCTGCGGAAAATGATCGTGCACGAACTGATCGATCTGCAGGTACGTAACGTAATTGAGAACATCGGCGCTCAGTTAGCCGCCGACCCGCCGCAGAGTGCGACCGAGATCCAGTCGCGGCCGACCCTGATCACGATGAGCGACGAACTGCTGGCCGAGAAGAGGGAGTTGGAGAAATTTCTCTATTCCGAAGTCTATCGGCATCCCGCAATCGTCGAGTTTCGAGAGCGGGTGCAGCACCAACTGACGACCATGTATCGCGGGTATTTACAACATCCCGAGTGGCTGCCGGCGAAGATCGCGGGACGCTTGGATCAGTGGGGCCGAGAGCGCGCGGCCGGGTACTACCTCGCGACGATGACAGATACTTATTGTACAAACGAATTTAGGAAACGATTCGGTCAAAGCTGACGCCCCTGGGGGGTGACTAAGAGGCAGCTTATCAGCTAAGATACCGGGTTGGAACGGAACAGACACACCTCTTACACTTAGTTTGCCGCACGGTTCATGCGCTTCTGCTGCGCGGCGATAGGCGACGGGCATTATGGCTCTCCTCATTCTGCGATGTATTTTTCTGTTGGTCGCCGCCGGCGTCGGCGTCTCGATCATTACGGTCAATGATTTCGCCAGCACGGCTCGCTCCCAACCGTTCTGGACGTTCACCGGTGTGATGTTGGTGGCGATCGTCGTCATCGGGATGGACGTCGCGTTTAAACGGAAGCGGTACGACACCATCAGCGGCGTTTACTTCGGGTTGCTGGTCGGTCTGTTCTTGACGTACATCCTGGGGCTGGCGATCCAACCCTTTTTCCCGGCCGACGAATTGGGCGCCACCGGCGGTCCACAGCGCGCGGTGCAGTTGGTGATCGGGATGGTCCTTTGTTACGCGTGTATCAGTCTGGTGCTGCAAACCAAGGATGACTTCCGCTTCATCATCCCTTACGTCGAATTCTCGAAAGACGTGAAGGGGCTTAAGCCGTACATCCTGGATACCAGCGTTGTGATTGACGGTCGCATCGCCGACGTCGTCGAAACGCAACTCTTTGATAACCAACTGATCATGCCCCGCTTTGTGCTGGCCGAATTGCAGGCGATCGCCGACAGCGGCGACAAGCTGAAACGCAGCCGCGGACGTCGCGGGCTCGACATCTTGAATCGTCTCCGCAACCACACCGCGGTCGACCTCAAGATTCATGATCGCGAAACGCCGGAGATGGACGGTCAGCCGGTCGACATGAAGCTGGTGCTGTTGGCCAAGAACATGGAAGGCAAAATCGTCACCGGCGATTACAACCTGAACAAAGTGGCTCGCCTGCACAACGTCGACGTGATCAACCTGAATGACGTCGCCAACGCCCTGAAGCCGGTCTTCCTGCCGGGCGAACAATTGGTTGTGCGGATCGTCAAACGGGGCGAAGAAGACAGCCAAGGGGTCGGCTACCTGGACGACGGCACGATGATCGTTGTCGAAGGGGGCCGCGATCACATCGGCCAGAACGTCCAGATCTTGGTGACCAGCGTGCTGCAGACCAGCGCCGGCCGCATGATCTTCGGCCGTTACGAAACGGTGGTGGGCGGCCAAGGAGGCTCGTCCGAAGCGCCCAGTCGTCAGCGTCCCGCCGAGTCGAAGGCGTAACGCATCGCCGCTCTAGCGAGAATTATTCCAGGCCCGCCTCTTCCGGCGGGTCTGTTTTTTTGCGCGGCGGTTTCGGTTTGCGGCGGCGCTGACTCGCTTTGTCGGCATAGAAGGCGATCGCCGCACCGATCAATCCGATCCAAGTGATCGCCAGCAAGCGGAAGAGATCGAAGTAGCTTTCTCGATCGGGCTGCACCGGCAACGCCGACTTTTTGACCCCGAAATTCTCGACCTTCCACAACGGCAAAACTCCCTCTTGAGTCACGTTTCCGTTCTTATCCTTGCGGATGTACATGACGCGGTTGGAGTCCTCTGCATTCAGCGAAAAGGTGGTCAGTCCATCGTAGGCGGGCACATAGCCGCTCAGCAGATATCGTTCCAGGTGCTCGGCCGCCGGTTTGGAAAACGTCGGAATCGTGCGGACGGAACCTCGTCTGGGATCGTCCCAATAGAACGCGCCAACCATCGCAATTAGAAAGCCGACGAACAGCGATCGAAACGCCCCGCGACAGCCGACCGCCAGGCAAGCCGCAATGATCAACAGCGCCGGGCAGATCAGCTCCAGCGCCATTACCAACTCTGGAGTGGGAAAGCGAATCGCCGCCAGGCTGCCGCAGACAATGGCGGTGAAGATGGCGAGCGTGCGAATTGAGAATTGCGGCATAGCTATCCGACTCCTGCTTCGTTTTCCGGCGTGGTCCGCGACGCGATGTAGTGGCAGAGCAGGGCGGCCAGTAACCCAAACCAAAAGAGGCTGAGCAGGCGAATCGATTTGGCGAGCGGCGTCAGTTCGGCCCGGCGTCGGGAATAAACTAGACCTGTCGTATAGATGGAGCCTCCCGCGATACAACCGGCGGTATAGCTTGCTCCGCTAAAGCCATCGGGATAGAAGCGAGATGGCTCGTTTGCAGCGTTTTGGTGTTTGTAGAGTTCGTTCGGCGGGATAATCTGCTCGGCCGCGGCCAGAATGGGCGCGGTATAGGATTTGGGACTAGCCCCTCCCAGTTCCCAATATCCCATGAAGCCCGAAGCGATCAGAAATCCGACATACTTCTGGCGTCCCGGACCAACACCACCGATCGCCGCGCAGCCGGCAGCCAGCATCATCACCACCCACACGCTGCCTAAGCCATGATTCAGCGTTTGGCTGGGAAAGCAAAACGCGATCAACGTGACTGCAATCAGTAGCGCGACGAGCAAGAAAGCTGTTGGCAAAATACGGGGCATCTCGATTCCCGCGAGAAGGAGAGACAACCGCCGATTGTCGCGAATTGCCCTGCGAGATGCGAGGAATTTTTTTTGGCCGCTTTAGCCGCCAGCCGCTGCGATGACTTCTTCCAGACGCTTCGTCACACCCAACTGTGCCGCCCAGTGACGGAGGTACTCGAAATCAAGCGACGTCTGAATTTCCAGAATTCGCTGAGAATCTCGCATCTGAAGTTCCGACTCCGCCAGATTCGCCCATTCGAGCAGATCGGTTCGATCGCCACCGCGGCCAATACCTACATCACCAACAACACGATCAGCGACTTCCTGACGGCGACTGCCTTTGGTTCCGGCATCGAATTTGAATCGACAGCGAACCCCAGCACGAACAATGTCGTCATGACTGGAAACTCGGTCTCCCATTCGCTCGCCGCAGGCTTTAACGACGGCTATCGAGTCATCGGCGTCGACGGCGACTTGAATCTCAATTTCCAGGACAACACGACGTCCGGCAGCTTTGGCAATTACGCTGCCGAGTTGATGTCGAACGACGCTACGTTCAATATTCGGATGCGTAATAATACGCTTTCGGACAATGTCCTAGTCGGGGGTGGTCCCTTCTCACACCAAGTTAACTTTGAGGTCTTCGGCGGCCAAACAGTTCCCAATCCGCTGGTCGCAGCAGACGTCACGGGCCAGGACACGATAAGCGGTACCGTGACGATCCAAAACCTTGGCGGCGGCGTCGATCGCGTCGCCCCCAACAGCCTGCCGATTCCAGAATAAGGTAAGCTAGTCGTAGAGGCCTAGGGCAGGCCGTGCCTGCCGAAATGCGGTTGCGTCGTCTCCCGAGAAGACGCACCGCCAAACTTCTGGCAGGCACGGCCTGCCCTACCCAAGGCGAGACCGGACGCCATGTTTACGACTAGCGAGTTCTCCCGCGTCAGCGGGCTATCGATCGAGATGCTGCGTCTGCTGAACGAGCAGCAGGTTCTGCCGCCGGCTGCGCCTAACGAGGACGAAGAGCTGGCCGCCTATGATGATGCTCAGCTGCCAATCGCCCGGGCGATTTATCACCTGGGCAAGATCGAGATCCCGCTCGAGCGGATCAAAACGCTGCTGGATCAAAACGAAGGCAAGGTCGATATCGGCCGTCTGCTGACGCAGCAAGAGCGTGCGCTCCCCGCGAAGCGAATCAAAGCGATCGCCACCCACGAGGCGGCGATTGAGGCGCTGTGTGCCCTAAGCGATGACGACATCAGCGAACGCAAGGTCGACCGCCTGCTGGTGGCCGGTCTGCGGATGCGCGGCAGGTACACCGACTGCGGCAAGGCGTTTGGCAAAATCGGATGGCAGTATGGGCGTCAGTTGTGTGGCCCGGCGATGATGCTCCACTACGACAAAGAATACAAAGAGCATGACGCCGATTTTGAAGCCTGTTTCCCGATCCGCCCGGCGGCGTCCAGAAAAGGGATCGAAGTTCATGAGTTGGAAGGGGGGCGACTCGTCTCGCTGACCCACTGCGGGCCGTATGAAACTTTGACCGGTTCGTATGTCCGACTGCTGCGCTACGTGCGCACGCGGCATCCTGGCTATCTGCTACCGACTC
Organism: Blastopirellula retiformator; assembly: GCF_007859755.1. Taxonomy (NCBI): domain Bacteria; kingdom Pseudomonadati; phylum Planctomycetota; class Planctomycetia; order Pirellulales; family Pirellulaceae; genus Blastopirellula; species Blastopirellula retiformator. The sequence goes on from NZ_SJPF01000001.1 coordinate 243,506, forward strand.
GGGAAAGCTTCCTCAAAGGACCAGGCTGGCTCTTTCGGGGCGACCCAGAAAAGTACCGGACCGAACTGCAAATTTTGGTTGCGTAGGAGAATCTCTGGGGGGAGAAAAACGCCGGCAACTTCCACTTAACGATCTGGGCGGTCGATGTTATCTTTGAGAGCCTCGGAAGCCGCAATCTTTTCACCTACCATCGGTCGCGGTCGCTTATGCCCATCGTCAAGTTCCTCAAAGAGAACGCCCAGGTGGAGGTCCCCCAAGGGGCGAATCTTCGTCAGGCGGCGATTTCTGCAGGCGTCAACGTCCATCAAGGGCTCAACGGGATCGGCGCCGGGGTCAACAAGGTTCTCAATTGCCACGGTTTGGGGCAATGCGGAACTTGTCGCCTCTTGATCACCAAGGGGATTGAAAACGCCAGCCCGATGCGCATGATGGAGATAGTAAAGTTTACGGTTCCGGTAGGGCCGTTGTTGCCGATTCCCGATCCAATCGCCTGTCTCGCCTATGTGGGCAACGAAGAGACGATGCGGCTTGCCTGTCAGACCAAGGTGTTGGGAGACATGGAAGTGGAGACGGGGCCCGAGTTGAATCTCTTCGGCGAAAACCTCTTTAGCTAACGTCGCCGAGTCAACGCGTGAAACAAGTCATCGCTATCGTCAAGCCTTATCTGGCCGAAAAGGTCTTGGAAGAGTTGAGCCGCGCGCCGATTGAAGCGCTCAACGTCCGCGAAGTAAAAGGCTTCGGCCGACAGAAGAGCTACCTCGACGAATACAGCGATAGCGAATATGGCCAGACCTTTCTGCCCAAAGTCGAGATCACGATCTGGCTGGACGACTACCGCGCGGAAGAGACGGTCCGCCGCATCGTCCAGGTCGCCCGTAGCGGCCGGATGGGGGACGGCAAGATCTTCGTCCTGCCGGCGATGAATGTCGGCGAAGCGATCGATATTAGCGCAGCGCCGGTTGGCGGCGGCAAAAAGAAGAAGTAGGGCGGGCGCTACGGCGTCTTGCTAAAAGTCGCCGCCTCTTTCAGCGCCGACTTCAGTTGTGCGTGCGACGCTTTCGCTGCCGGGCTTGAATCGGGCGAGATCGCGGCGGCAGGCTTTAGGCCGTACTCAACAATCGGTCGCAGCTTCCCCTGGTTGTTCAGGATGAACAGATCATTGCGGACATGCCGCTGCTGTTCCTTCTGGACGTGAATCCACGATCTGGGCGTCCCACTCTCGCCCCGTAACTGCGCCGCAAAGCTGACGCCGTTGATCGGGTTGGGGGATTGCTGGGCGCCGGTCAGTTCGACCAGCGTTGGCAGCAGATCGGACAAGTCGACCAGGTTGTTGTTGACGCGGTCTGGTTTCACGTGACCGGGCCAACTGACGATCAGCGGGACGCGAGTACCGGTGTCGGTCATGTGCGACTTGCCCCCGGGGATGCGGCGCTGGACCATGCCGTCGGTCCAATTGGTAAACAGCCGCTGATCGGTTCCATTGTCGGCGACGAAGATCAGGATCGTATCGTCGCGCAGACCAAGTCGGTCGAGCGTCTGCTCGACTTGGCCCACCTGTTTGTCGAGATAGCTGACCATGTCGGTCATGTATTTCGGGTCGCCATCTCCCTTTCCGGCGCTCAGCGCGTCTTCGCTGTCGGGCGTCGGTTCCCACGGCCAATGCGGCAGCAAACAGGCATAGTAGACGAAGAAGGGCTCGTCCTGATGACGCTCAATAAAGTCGGTGACGAACGCCAGGTTCTCATCGGGGCCATAGCCGCCGGGCGTCGAAACGACCTTGCCGTTTTGCCGCATCGTGGGGTTGGCGTAACGCGAGGTCTTCTGGCCGCCGTTGAAGATCTGCCAGGCCTGGTACTCGTCAAAGCCATGGGCGGCGATCGTGTCGCGCTCTTCCAAAAAAGAGAGCTGCCACTTACCGGCCATCGCGGTCGCGTAACCAGAGGCTTGCAGCAGCTTTGCGAGCGAGGTTTCTTTGGCCGGATCGAGAAACTCCCGATGCCGATCGGGCAGGTAGATGACGCGAGGAATCCCGTTGTGCAGTGGATACCGCCCGGTCAGCAATTGGGCGCGAGAAGGGGAGCAATACGGATCGGCAAAACAATGCGTAAACCGCATCCCGCTCTTCGCCAGACGATCGATGTTGGGCGTCTTGTAGGAGATCCCGCCGTACGACTCAACGCATTCGATCCCCAGGTCATCGGCCAGAAAGAGGACGATGTTGGGTCGGTCGTCAGCCGCCGCGACCGACGAAACGGCGCAGCAAACGAATAGGCACAGTAGCGAGACGCGAATCATGATCGGTGGGGCTCCATCAAGATCTAGCGGGCGAAAGGGTAGATCTATCGTAGCCCGAGGCGCGAGCCGAGGGAATGTGCGGGACAACTCCATCGCACCAGCGAATCGCCAACGATCCTAGCCCTGCAGCGCTTCCCGCACATCCATCAACACAAACCCCAGCAAATTTTGCCCCTCCCAGGTCTGGGGGTGAGCCGCTTTCGGATCGGTCCCCTTCAGGCCGATGCCCCAGATCCGATCGTACGGGCTCGCTTCGACCAGCACCTGATCGCCAGTCGCCAGCAGGAACTCTTTCAGCGGTTGGTTCTGGCTGAACTTGGCCAGGTTCCCCTCGGTGACCAGCCGCCGCGCCTCGGCGGTCCAGACTTTGTCGTCAAAGTTACGTACCTTGCGACCCAAGGCCTTCGCCTGTCTGGGCGTGTCCGAGTAGATGATCTTCAGCGCCATTTCGGCGTCGTCAAACAGGCGGGCCTTGGCCGCCATCATCCAGTGCTCAGCCGTCGGGTAAAGTTGGCCATCGATCGTGAAGGGGACCTCATACCATTGGCTGAAGCAACTCTTGTAGATCGAGCCGTCTTTGGAGGGCTGATGTCCCCAGAACATCAGGTAGTCAAACGTCTCGCCGGCGGCGCAGCGCTGGCGCAAAGAATTTAGATCGAGCATCGAGTCAGTCCCGTTGGTGGATTGCGGCGTACGGGAGGAGAGGAAAGGGTCGGAGAAAAGGTTCGCCAGAAGGGGGCGAAGGTTATTTTTCGCCCAGGGCCGCTTTGATGATTTCTTCGATATCGAAATCGCCCAGATCAATCGAGTCCATAACCGAGTCGATCATGACCCCTTCGTCGATTTGATGGAGTTCGGCCAGAATCAGCGCGATTTCTTCGTCGCTATGGCCGCGGCCGCGGAGATATTCAGTCAGTTCCGGATATTGATCCAGTTCGCTCATCTTGTTTGTCGCCGGTTTGCGGTACGGTTTCACTTTCCGACGGTACTTGTGAGCGGCCAAGCGGACCTCTTACAAGCCCATTCGGACCATTTACAAGCATAGAACATCCGTTGCCGGAGGAACAATCGGTCTCGCCTGATTCTACCTCAGAGAGCTCGGATTTGCTCGATTTCGCCGCTTGCAGGTGATAAGTTAATAACGTGAGCCCTGCCATAACGTTGCCTACCGTATTTGTTGGAGACGCCCCAGATGTTGTATCGTCCAATCGGGTTGGCCATACTGCTGATCGTCGCAGTCATGACCGATTTTGCCGTTGGCGACGACTGGCGCGCTTGGCGCGGCGGTCGCGGTGATGGCGTCAGCCAGGAGACTGACGTTCCGCTAACCTGGAGCGAATCGGAAAACATTCGCTGGAAAGCGGAGCTTCCTGGTTGGGGCGGTTCTACGCCGGTCATCCAAGATGCTGGATTAATTATTACTTGCCAGGATGAGAATGGGGCCCTTTTTTTACAGCTGTTTGACAAAAACTACGGAAGTCCGCTTCGCAAGATAAAAGTGGGAACTGGCGACGTACCGCGCACATCACCGAAGCGTTTGCGTCAAAAATTTCATAACCTGCACAATCTCGCCTCTCCATCGCCAACAGTTCATCACAAATCGATCGCCGTCCACTTCGGAAATGGCGTTTTGGCGGTTTACGATTTTGAGGGGAATCGCCGCTGGGAGCGAAATCTCCAAGAAGAATATGGCGCCTACACGGTCTGGTGGGGACACGCCAACAGCCCGCTGATCGTCGATGGAAAGGTGATTTCGGTCTGCATGCAAGACTCACTGTCCGACCTGAAAGACCAGAAGCCGGTCGAAAGCTACCTGGTCGCCCACGATCTGATGACCGGCGATTTGGTCTGGAAAACGGAACGGATGACCGGCGCTCCGGCCGAGCAGGCCGACGCCTACACCACGCCCTTGGTTCGTCAGCGGAACGGCCAGACCGAACTGATCGTTATGGGGGGCAATCAGCTAGACGCCTACGATGCCCAGACCGGTAAGCAGATCTGGTATCTCCCGGGACTGGAAGGAGGCCGCACCGTCACCGGCCCGACCGCCGACGATAAGCGGATCTATTGCACCCGGGGGATGCGCGGTCCGCTGCTGGCGGTCGACCTGAAACAGGTCACCACCGGTCAGGTTCCGGAATCAGCGATCGTCTGGGAAGAAAAGCAGTCGACGCCGGACACGCCGTGCCCGGTGGTGGTCGATGATTTGCTGTTTACGGTCACCGATGACGGCATCGCGGTCTGTCGCGAAACGGCGACCGGCGAGGTAGTATGGAAGGAACGGTTGGGAGGCAAGTTCAAGGCGTCTCCCGTGGCGGTCAATGGACGGGTCTACTTCTTGAATACCGAAGGGCTGTGCAGCGTGTTAGCGGCCGATCGCGAGTTCCAGAAGTTGGCCGAAAACAAGTTGGACGACGAGACGATCGCATCGCCGGCGATTTCCGATGGCTGCATCTACATCCGCGGCCGCAAGAATTTGTATTGCATCGGCAAAGCGCCATAAGGGATATCCACGTGAACGAAAGCACATTGATGTTGTCCTCTCGCGAAGGGGACGTCGTAAAGGTCAAGCTCTTGCCGGTGGAGCTGCGCACGCCGGAAGATTGCTACGATCTGCGGAACGAAATGATCGCCGCGTCGGACGGCTGCCGCGTCGTGCTGATTAACTTCGAGAACGTTACGTTCATGAGTAGCGTCGGTCTCCTCTCCTTCCTCGGCCTCCGCCGAGCCGTCGCCGACCACGAAGTGCGGATCATCTTCTACAATCTCTGCGAGAACCTCAGCGCGATGTTGTCGCTTTGCCGATTGATCTCCGACTCGCCCCACGCCAAGGCGCCCTTCGAGACCGCCGACAACGAAGCCGCCGCCATAGCCCTAGCAGTCCGTTGATTTTCTCGACGGACTGCGTGATCGCATGGATGCGAGCCGCGAAGAGCTACGCTCTGAGCCTGGCGAGGTTGGAAAATGCCACAAGGGCATTTTCCAACAGGCAGCTAGCGACGTAAGCGGCGCAGGGCCGGCGTCGTTCTGCCGTAGGGTGGCTGCAGCAAGCGGAGAGAATCTAGCCATGCCATCCTCAAAAAAGATCATTCGCTTGCGCAACCCACCTTGGATCGCGCTGCCTGAAGGTGGGTTGCGCAAGCGATTCAGGCGTCCGCTGATTGGATCGATTTCCGCGCTTGCTCCACCCACTCTACGTTTCGGCCGCGTCGACCCTTCTTCAGCTCCAGGCGCCGAGTTGTCTATTTCCCTTTCGGCTCTTAAAATCATAAAGTGATGCGAAAAAGCGAGCCCTCTGTCAAAATAGGGGGAATCTGGCTCGAAGTGAGCCAATAGTAACAAGTTAGGAACGCCATGACGGTTGCCTCCCAGCAAACCGAGAAGCTTGACATCGACGCTATCCGGGCTGATTTTCCGATCCTGCACCAACAAGTGCATGAAAAACCGCTGGTTTATCTCGATAACGCCGCCTCGTCACAGAAACCGCGTCAGGTGCTCGACGCGCTGCGGGAGGTCGACGAGCGTTATTACGCCAACGTCCACCGAGGCGGCCACCAACTGAGCAACGAGGCGACGTCGCTGTACGAAGAATCGCGGGAAGCGGCTCGGCGGTTCCTGGGGGCTCGGTCGACCAAGGAGGTGATCTTCACCTATGGGACGACCTCATCGATCAACACCGTCGCCCATGCTTGGGGCGGGGCCAACCTGTCGGCCGGCGATGAGATCCTGCTGACCGAGATGGAGCATCACTCCAATCTCGTTCCGTGGCAACAAATCGCGCAGCGGACCGGCGCCAAGATCAAGGCGCTGCCGGTCACGCCCGATGGACTGCTCGACCTCGACCAACTGCCGAACCTACTGAGCGAACGAACCAAGATCGTCGCCTTCTCGGCCGCGTCCAACGTGCTGGGGACGATCAATCCGGTCGAAGAGATCGTTCGCCAGGCGCATGGGGTTGGGGCACTCACCTTGGTCGACGCCGCTCAGGCCGCACCGCATAAGCCAATCGACGTGACGGAGTGGGACGCGGACTTCGTCGCCCTCAGCGCACACAAGATGGTCGGCCCCTCGGGCGTCGGCATCTTGTACGGCAAACAAGCGTTGCTGGAAGCGATGCCCCCATTCCTGGGCGGCGGCAGCATGATTGATACCGTCACGATCGATAGCTTTACCCCAGCGCTGCTGCCGGCGAAGTTTGAAGCCGGCACGCCGCCAATCACCGGTGCGATCGCTTTTAAAGCGGCGATCGAGTATCTAGAGCAAATCGGCCTAAGCAACATCCTGGCGCACGAACAAATGCTGGCCGAGCATGCGCATCAGCTGATGGCCGACATTCCTGGTTTGAAGATCCTCGGCCCTGATCCGCAGCAGAAGGCAGGCATCGTCAGCTTTACCGTCGACGGCGTCAGTCCCAGCGATATCGGCATGATGATCGACACCGCCGGCGTGGCGATCCGGGCAGGCCATCACTGCGCCATGCCGCTGCATGCCAAGTTCGGCATTGCGTCGAGCGCCCGGGCAAGCTTCTACGTCTACAACACGCGGGAAGAGGTGGAGACGTTCGTGACGGCGCTTCGCAAAGTGCTGATGATCTTGGGGTAATCGATTTCCAGGTTAGCCGCGAAAGCTCCGCTTTCGCGGCGGCGCAGCCGCAGGAAGCATCTATTTGAGGTCGGAAGAATCGCGAAGGCTTCGATCTCGCATAAGCTAGGACGACCGCCGTTGTATCGCACGCCGCGGGCTGATGCTTCCTGCCAACTTCGTCGGCCCCGAAAGCACAGCTTTCGCGGCTAACCAGTCGCCGGGCGCTAGTCACGTCTTCGGCAGCGTCTGCACAAACTTAAAGGCCCGGTCGGTCCAATCTTTGACGGCTTCGAAATGGACGAGCCCTGGCTCTTCGACCACGACCCAGCCCCGCATCGGGCGCCCGGTGAAGTCGAACTCGCGGACGTTCTCCTCCTGAAGCGCCTCTTCATAGGCGTCGAGTCCAACGCGGACCATTAGGCGATCGCGCGAGACGCCGACGACCATGTTGCCGTGATGCAAGAACGCGATCCCGCCGAACATCTTCTTTTCGGTGATGCCGCGGCGGCGCTGCAAGAGTCCGCGAACGCGCGACGCGAGTTGTTCGTCATACGGCATGGATTCCCCTTTTTGCGCCGGCGGCGTCTAACGAAAGATCGGTTTGCGGCCGAGCGCTTTGCGAATGTCGCAGAGCTGCCCGCGATGATTCCACCAATGGCTGACCAAGATCGACAGGCCAACCGCCCGATTCTTGAAGATGTCTGACTGGCCCTCGGGCGGTGATAGGCAAGGGGAATCGAGATCGTCGTCCTGTTGCGTGCCGAGCCAGGCCAACGTCCGATCCCGGGCCGGGCGGAAGTTGGTAGCGACTTCGTCCCAGCTGGGGTAGTAGTCGGGATCTTCCTGCGGTTGGCTGCCGGGGCCAAAGATCGGAGCCCAAGCGTCAAGCTCATTCGGAACGTCGAGCAGGTACTGCCGTGCGACCAGCCCTTCGCAAAAGGTGAGGTGTCCGAAAATCCAGAGAGCATGATTGCCGCCGGGGGACGCTGCAGCGAGGGGAGTCTCGCGGAGATCCTCGAAAATCGGCATCGTCAAGGTTTCGGTCAGTTCGATGCTGTTGCGAAGAAGATCGACGGCTCGCATAGGTTGTGGGCTCTGGAGAGGAGAAACAAGGGAGATTGCCGCTGACGATACGGCAGCAAGCTACTATCATCTCACAATCGCGGAGGGGAAAAAAGCTGATAAGCCGCTTGGATTTTCGCGCAATCCAGAAGAGAATCGCCGACTAGAAACGAGCCGCCTGATGAAACTCGCCATTCGCAGCCTGATCGCCTTGTTGGTGTTGATCGCCATCCCGTTCTTTGTTGCGCTCTTCACGGCCCGCGAGATTACGGTGACGCGGCAGATTGTGATTGATCGTCCCAAGTCGGAGGTTTTCGACTACATCAAGCTGCTGCGCAACCAAGAGAGGTTCAGCCTCTGGGGAACGCTCCCCGGCGAGCGGGAGGTGATGATCACAGGAGAAGATGGCGAGCAGGGCGCCGTGATTGCCTGGAAGAGCGACGACGCCAACATCGGCGCCGGCGAGCAGGAGATCACCGGCATCAAGCCGACCTCACGAGTCGACTTCTTGATTAGCTACAGCAAGCCATACCAGATGACCGACTCGGCCTACATGCAGACCGACGATATCTACGACGACCAAACGCAGGTCACCTCGACCTACATCACGACGATGAACTACCCGACGAACCTGTTTCTGGTCTTCGCCAAAGAGATGATCGGCGACCAGGTCGAGATCAGCCTCGAACGACTGAAACGGAATCTGGAAGAGCAATAGGAATTAAATCTTGGCCTGGCGCCACCTAAATGGCCGAGGCGTCTTCTAGCGGCGGGAACCACAGTGGCAGCATCTTCAGAGCCGCGCTGGCGGCGTCGGTCGCCATCTTGGTCGACGCGAACAGATCACCGCGCTCCAGCGCTTGCGGCACATTCAGATCGCCGCACAGAAAACGAACCAAGTTGTTTTGCGTCAGGCGAATGAAGCTGCGGCCCAGCTTGCCGTCGCTCAGCGAACCGCTCCGCTCGGTGAAGTGGAGCGAGTGCTTTTCCCCTTCGACATGCAGACCAAGATCGCACGGCAGCGGATAGCCGACTTTGGCCAGGTTGGCCCGGAATCGCTCGGCATGCTCGGCCAGCGTTTGCAGCGGATGACGCCAACGAACCATCACAGTGGTATTGGAGAGAGGACGCTGCGGCGGCGCGGCGCTGCGAACGGCGCGGTGCAGCGGGTCAGCGGCCGGGGCGTGATAGTAAATGATTCGTTGATCCCGTTCCATGGCGTCGCCGCAGATCCGCCGCAGCAGTTCGGCCGAAACGTCTTCGCGGCCCGGAGCGGCGACCGTTTCCAGGATTTGCCCGCCCCCGGTCATCGCATAACCGACGATCCGCGAGTCGTCGTCGAGCGCCAGCTTGTTGCCGCCGTCGATCGCCACGTAGAGTTGTTGAAAGCCGCGACGATCGAGCAGCCACCGCCACTGCTCACGCGTCCGGACCGACGCGCCCAGCAGATCGGCAAAGCGGCGCTCGTACAGCGACGTCAGTCCAGCGAATTCTACTTGGCGATAAAGGCGAATTGAAAGCCGCGTCGGTTCGCTTGGCTCGTCTTCCCAATTGCGAGTCGGCCGGGGCCGCTGCATGCTGGCCAAAACCTGTGCGGGGTCGCCATGGCTGCGGGTCTGCGGCGACAGCGCCGTCCAGCCGCGTCGCGCCAGGAATTCAGCCGAGTCGGCCCGGTAGACGGCGCATTCGGCGCCGCATCGCTGTAGTTCTGCGTCAACTTCGGCCAATAGCTGGGTGGCGATTCCGCGGCCGCGAAACTCGGGCGCGGTCGCTAGTTCGTCGACATGCAGCGTCGTGGCGATCCGGTCGGCGAAGCGGGTCTTACGGCGGATCACCCGGACGTGCCCGACGATCTGCCCATCCGCTTTGCAGACGATGCGTTGGCCGGGGTCGTAACCAGGCCGCTCTTGTTCGATATGGAATTCGTTTTCGCTAGGACGCAGCAAGGCGCGCTGCATCATCTCGAAGATCGGAAAGGAGTCTCCTTGCGTCGCGCGGCTGATGACAAGCGTCGACGTACGAGCGGAGCGACCACCAAGAGTTTGGATCGACTTCGTAAGAGGCGAGGTATGAACCGCGCACATGGGCCGGACTCCCTTCAAGCAACGGACAATTCCCTTTGTTCAGCTCACGCTTTCCATTAACTTAAGGGGCGGCGGCGCTCAGGTCCAGTAGCAAAGTTCGCAAACTTTTTTCGGGGAAGAGGCAAAAGGGATACTCGCGAGAGAACGCGATCGTGTCGTTGCGCACCGCGCGTTTGCTTTGCGAAAGCTCTTTCGCAAGCGCCGCGCGCTGCTGTTCGACGGCCGGCTGCAGCGCGCTGTTGATCCCCTCTAGCGCGCGGTGTCGCTCGGCCAATTGCGGCGACCCGTCCTCGGCCAACCACCGTTGTTTTTCTGCGACAAGCTGGGCAATTTCGGCCGGCTGCTGGCCAGCGCCCAGATGACGGTCAGGATTGAACCGCAAATCGCGCATTGTGCGCGCGATCTGCGCCACGTCGTCTGCGTCGGTTCGCGTGCGAGCAATCGGCAGGTGAACGGTCGCCGTCGCCGCGACGATTGGCGGTGGGTTCACGCCAAAGAACCGAGCCACAATCAGGTCTGTTACCTGATCGTATTTGGCCCCGCCGATCCCATGAATGAACAGATCGGAAAGCGCCAGCCGGGCATACATGGTGGTCAGCAATGCGCGCGGCCGCAATGTCACCTTGGACTGTAGCGCAGTCAGGGCCGAAATCGCCCCGTCGACATCGGTCGGAATTTTTAAATCGACATCGCCCCGATCGGTCAAACGCAAGCCTGACGAAGTCGCCGCGACGAACAGACCGCGCCGCTGCGGGTTTGCCTTCGTCCAGATCCAAAGGGGCGTTTCGACCAAGTCGCCCGCTTGCTCAAGATGGGGCGCCGGGTGATTGGCGCTCCGAATCTTGTGCAGCTGGCGGTACTCGTCGATCGCACCGTTATAAACCGCGCGAAAGGAGGGCGCATCCTGCCACAACCGTAGGGCGAACCGTAGGAACGACTCGGTGCTGTAAACCTGGCTCAGCGGAACTTCCAGCGTTTGCAGGCCCCAATCGGCCTCTAACTGATGCCGGGCCTGGGCGAAACAGCGGCCGATGTTGTCGGTCGACTCGGCCGCCGCCAACACCTGGGGCCACAGCGTTTCGATCAGGGGCTGATCGACCAAGGGGCGAATCGCCGCGGCGGCTGCGGCGCCAAACTGGGCGAACGTATCGCGGTTAAGAATCGTCCGCTCTTCCCAGGCGATCGGCGGCGACGCATCGTCAAACGGAATACGGCGCTGGCTCCAGGCGCCGTCGGCGTCGACCTCGGGCAATGCGATCGCCGGGCTGGCGACAATGTCGTTGTCGACGATCAGGTTGATCGGCGTCGCTTCGGCGCCCTGGCTGACCGAGTGCAGCAGGAAGTTCTTGAACCAGACGCCGGGGTGAAACAGGCCCGGCTGATGCCCCGCCATGACGATCGGGGCGTCGCTGTCCGGCAGGTCGAACTTCGGACGATAGGCGAACGTGTAACCGCTGGCGAGCGCGATCAGTTCGCGTCGCGCTTGTTGCGACAGCTCGGCGAGCGAGAGGCCGCAGACGTCGATTGCTGCGGCGTCCGTTCGGATGGACGTGAGCAGTGCGATCGCTTCGGCGGCGGTCGGATCGATCAAGGCCGAGCCGCTGGTCCGCGGGGCGCGAAGCGGGCGATACTCGAGTTCGGCAGGCGTCATTCTTCGTGCGGGTTGGAGGATTCGTAGAAGGTTAGCCCCCCAGCGAAATCGCCGCGTCTCCCACGCCGCATTCGCCGCGAGCCATCGTCCGGTCGAGCACCAAGTGATAATAGTTCAACCGCGTCGTACCATCGTCGAGCGCGCCGCCGAACGAACGCTTTTCGTCCAGGTAAACCAGCGGCACCGGCAACTCAATCACGCTGAGCCCAGCGCGAGCCGCTTCGACCCACAGCTCCAGCGGCATGGCGTAGCCAAACTCAGTCACCGGCAGTTGGCTGATGGCGTCGACGCGATACGCTTTGAAGCCGCAAAAGGCGTCGGTCAGCTGATAGCCGAGCCGCTGATTGATTTCGGCGGTCAGCAACTGGTTGATCCAGCGACGCTCGGCCGGCGGTTCGCTGTCCCCTTCGTATTGTTTCAGATAGCGGCTTCCCGAAACGATGTCGACATTTTGGCAAGCGGCGACAAATCGCGGAATCCGTTGCGGCTCGTGCTGCCCATCGCAGTCGATGGTGACGATGATGTCGTAGTTCTCGGCCGCCGCGTAGTCGAACGCCGTCTTCAGCGCCGCGCCGTATCCTCGGTTCTTGGCGTGGGTGACGACCTGAATATCGCTACGCTCGGCCAACAGCTCGGCGGTTCCGTCGGACGAACCGTCGTCGACCACCAGAATATCGCTGCTGTACCGGGCAACTTCGTCCAGAACCGAGTGGACGGTTCCACGTTCGTTAAACACCGGCAGCGCGGTCAGAGCACGAGGCGACTTCATCGTTGCTTCCATCAACAGCAGGGACCGAAAATCAAACAACCCATGCTACGCTGCAAGCCATGGATAAGCAACGCTTTGGGGGCAGCGGCGGCAATCCGTAACATGTTATCCAACCGGAAGATACCGCCCGCTGAGCGGATCTTTCCCCTTTCGATGCCGCAGGCCCGCCAGGGTTGCAAACGAGGGCCAAGAAAGCAGAAAACCCCCGAAGAAGTTGGGGAAATCGTTGCAGACTTCTCTAGGTATCCGCTTCGAGTCGCTTACTTAAGCAGCGTAATCGGATCAGTCTCCCGCTCGCTGGCCCAGCATTTCAGATCGGGGAAGTCGGTCGTCAGTTGGTCGGCCAGGGTTTCCAGGGCGAAGCGTTCGCTGGCGTAATGGCCGACCAGCACTAGGGCGACGCCTTGCGCTTTCGCTTCGAGCGAGGTGTGGAAGTTGGTTTCGCCCAGCAGCAGACAATCGCAGCCGAGCCTGATCGCCGTGCCGAGAAACTCGCCGGCGGCGCCGCAGGCGACCGCTGGTTGGGCGACCGATTGCTGGGGATCGCCGACAGCCTGAACGTAGTCGATCTGCAGGAACTCGCGGACCACGCCGGCAAACTGAGCCAGCGTCAGCGGAGCGGCCAGCTTGCCGTAGCGCCCAGCGCCCAGCGGGGCCATCGCCGGATTGTCGGCCGGCTTGAGCGGCGTGATCTCGGCAAAGCCAAGCCCGGCGGCCAGCTGCTGATTGATGCCGGCGGCGGCCGAGTCGAACGCCGTGTGCGGGCTATAGATCGCCACGCCGGCGGTGATCAGGCGAAGCAGCATTCGCCCCACCGTATCGTCGGCCGTAATTCGCTTGACCGCGCGAAAAGGAAGGGGATGATGAGCGACAATCATCTGGGCGCCTTGAGAGAGCGCCTCGTCCACCACTTCCGGCGTAATCGTCAGGCAGGTCATCAAATGACTGACCGGCGCCGCGCGATCGCCGACCAAAAGGCCGACGTTGTCCCAAGATTCCGCCAAGGCGGTCGGGGCGAACTGATCAAGGAAGCGGCAGATTTGATCGACGGTAAGCGAGGTGGAACTGGTCATGCGGGGGACGTTTCGTGAAAGGCGTTCGTCGGACGCCTGTATCGTAACACGAAACGCGAACGGCTACTTCCCGAGCGGCGTGACCCAGATCATGGCATGTCCCGCTTCGTCGACCTTGATCTCTAGCGTCAGCTTCGCCTGAAAGAGAATTGTGTCGAGCAACTTCTTGTAGAAGGTCCGCCGCGCGGGGAATTTGACGTTTTCGGTTGCGATATCAATTCGTTTGGCGGTGATGCCGTTGTGATCCCACAAGAGCGGCAGTTTCACCCGGGCGGCGATCGCTTCGGTCGCTTCCTGCACCGGGATGTCGGCGATCTCGACTTCCAGGTATTGGAACATCGTCGGCGCGACTTGGCCGGGATTGCCGTCTGGCGCCCAACCGACTGGCCATGGCTTTTTGGCGTCGCGGGCGTCGACGATATGCAATTCGACCTGGCCGCCGGCCTTGCGGCGCGGAACCATCGCCAAGCCCAACGGACGAACCATCGCCGCGACGGCGGTTCCGCAGCTGACCAGTTCCAATTCGTCAAGCACTTCGCCTTGTCGCATGCGGGCGACGACGCTGGGCGCGGCGCGGAACTCGATGTTGATCCGCTGATTGATCCGCTGCATCGTTTCAAACGCGGTCGTCCCTTTCGTTTTGGCGCCGACTGGCGGGGCCAGCTTGTCGAACAGGGCGATGAACTCTTTTGACGTCAGGCCGAAGACGCTCTCGTGGCGCTGCAGCTCTTGCTTGCCGCCGGCCCGCACTTTGGCGAGCCAGGCCCGCATCCCGGCGACGTCGTTGATGCGAAATTGTCCGCCGGGGGTGATCAGCACTTCGCGGGGCGTGAGCAGCGCCACGACGTGGTAGTTGCCGGCGCCTTTGTCGTTGACCGCGGTCGCATCGCCGCTGACGCCAGCGCGGAGACGAACGTCATCGAAGCCGGCCGACTGCAGCGCTTGAACCCATTTATGCGTCGACGTGACGGCGACCCCTTTTTCGGTCGCGACCTCCAGCGTGACGCGGCCCGCTTGGGCGACGTGCGCGGAGCCGAGCAGGACGAGAATCGTCAATACAATGCGAAACATCGGCATATCCAGCGAAAATAGCGAAGCGATACTGCCGAATTGTAGCACGCCGCGGCGCCATGACCGACGATTTTGTCAGGCCGTTACAGTTCGCTCAGCGAGTCCCATTCGGCCCAGATCGCCAGTCCAACCGCCACGCCGCAGACAATCGCGGGAACCAAGATCCGCAGCAGCACGCCGACGAAACCGGGCCGATCGGCAATTGGCTTTGCCTGTGACAGCCAGAGCGCCAGCGGCGCGAGCGGGGGCAGAGCATAAGCGAGCAGCGGCACGTCGCTGAATGATTGCGACTTGGCGACCAGCAAGTAGCCCGCCGACAGCACCGTCGCCGGAAGCGCGGCGCCGGCGAAGGTTGGTTTGTCTTTGAAGAAGGTCGCTACCAGGGCGATGCCCACCGCCGCCGCCATGCCGATCGCTTCGATCTGCATCAGTGTGGCGGTGCCGGAGAGGAAGACGATCAGGACGCCGGCGGCAATCGACGCGGCGACGACCGCCGGAAGCAGCGGTCCCGTCAGCCGACGAGCCAACAGGTCAATCGCCAGGGCGATCAGCATCACGTAGATCGGCCAACCGATCAAAAGGCTCATGCGGGATGGTTCCAGATCGTCGTACGTGGGTGCGACAAACCAGGCGATCACCCAGGCAGTCGCTCCGTACAGCAGCGCCCGCTCTAGCAGCGAAACTCCCTCGGCGGCCGAAATAGATCCGACGAGCGCGGCCAGCGCTAATGCATAGGGCATCCAGTGCCAATGCTGGGTCGGCTGCCATGGCGCCAGATTCATCAGCGCAGAGCCAGCGGCGAAACCGACGACCAGCGCCAGGCTCGCCGGCCAGCGCTCTCGGATTTTCTCCGAGAGAAACCGGCTGGCGATCCAATAGCAGACGGCGGCGACTAATAGCGGCGTCGCCAATCCGTACAGCGCTTCTTGAGGCGTAATCGGCACGGGCTTACTTCGCCTTCACCGAGATCGTCATCGCCACTTCCTTTTCGACTTTGCCGTCACCGTAGGTCATACCGAACTCGGTGCGGTCGATCATGAACTCGGCGGTCATTTCGCCGCCGGCGACTTTGGCGGGGAAAGTGATCGACTTGGTTTCGCCCAGCAGCGTCAGGTCGCCGGTGACCTTGAACATGCCTGGCTCGGTCGCTTCGATGCCAGTCGACTTGAACGTGGCGGTCGGAAACTCGCGGACGTTGAAGAAGTCGACGCTCTTCAGGTGATCGGTCAGCTTCTCGATGTCGGTCGTTAGCGACGCGGTCTTGATTTCGACGCTGATCTCACGCGGGTTCTGTTCGGCGAGCGTGGCGACGCCGGAGAACTCGCCGAACTTGCCGGTCCGCGGATCAGGCTTGTCGCCGCTGTGGGTGCCGACGAACTGGATCAGCGTGTTTTCCGGGGTCAGCTTGACCTCTCCGTCGAGCGAACCAGTCGGCGCGGCGGCGGGAGTCTCGGTTGCGGTTTCCATCGGGGTAGCGGCGGGCGGAGCGGACGAGCCCTTTTCGGGCATCGAGATCTCTACCGTTTCAGCCACGGCGGTTTCTTCTTCCGGCGCGTCGACATTGGCGCTCTTGGCTTCGCAGCCGATCAGCGCGGCGGCGGACAACAGCAACATCCATAGGGTTCGAGACATGTCTTGTTTCCTGGTTGGAGAAGGGTTGGGTTGGGAATTGCGGCCGCACGGCGCAAGCGAACAAGGAAGGCCGGCCCCGTCCGACGACCGCGCAGTGCGCCTTACAGGGCCAACCTTGTCGTTCATTCTAGGCTTTGCGCGGCGACGCCGCTATTGAACTTAAGGGGTCTGCGTTAACCCAAATAGGGCTGCAGCAGATCCTTGGTTTCCGGTTTTTGCAGCGAGAGCTTGCCAAAGCCTTGGACGGCCCCCTCCGATTTGGCCAGCTGCTGATGCTCTTCGTAGTTGGTGATCAACATCGTCGGGACGCTGGCCAGGGCGTCGTCGGCCTTGATCTGTTTGATCACTTCGAGTCCGTCGGTGTAGTCGCGATCGAGCTTACGATTGACCAGCACCAGGTCGATCTGGTCGCGACGGAGGATTTCGAGCGTATCTTCCGGCCCATCGGCTTGCAGCACCTTGGCGTCAAAGGTGCGTTCGATGAACGATTTGATCGAGCTATAGTCGGGGCCGCAGTTGCCCACGTCGAGAACTTTTTTGGTCATGGCTTGGCAGCCGCGCTACAGCGGCGGAAATTGGCGGAAGAAAGAAACAAGCGAGAAGGAGCAGTCGTCCTTCTCGCTTGTTTGGATGTCGCATTGCGGTCGGCGGTTACCCGCCAAGTCGCGGTTTACTCGTCTTCCGCCGCGATCGCGAACAGGTGCGTCTTGTTGGCGATGTACAGCACGCCATTGGCGACGATCGGGGTCGAGTAGACCGAGTTGCCCATGGTGATCTCGTTGATCGGCTCGGCGTCGTCCGGATCGGCCGACAGCTTGAAGACGCAGACGTCGCCATCTTCGTCGCCGATGTAAACGTGATCATTGACGATTAACGGCGAGCCCCACGCGGCGGCCAGCATGTCGTAGGTCCAGTGCCGCTTGCCGGTTTGGGCGTCCAGGCAATGGAACAGACCGCTGAAGTCCGAGATGTAGAGGATGTCGTCTTTGATCGCGACCGTGCCGATGCTGCGGTGCATCGTCTCTTCAAAGCTGATGCGACCGTCGCCGTCGAAGTCTTCGCCGGCGTAGTGCCAGAGGACGGCGCTGTTGGGGTTGTCGACCGCCGCTTCGCCATCTTCCGGATTGACCGCCTGGATGCGGCGATGCGGCAGCGGCACGCGAGTGCTCCCTTCGACCTTCATCGCCAACTGCGGGCTGACGTCGCCGCGCTTGGTCGGGTCGATGCACCAAAGGTGGCCTTCGCCTTCGCCATGTTCTGGGTCTTGGCCAACCGCCACGTAGACCTTGCCGTCGTAGACGACTGGGGTAGCGATAATGTTGTTGCGAGTGCCGCGACCGCCGATGACCCACTTCGATTCTTTCGGGTTACCGTCAAACTTCCACAGCAGTTCCGGCTTGCCGTCCTTGCCGCGGTCAGCCTTGAAAGAGTAGACCCAGCCGTCGCCGCCGGCGAACAGCACTTGCGGCACGCCGCCCAGTTCGGCGACCGTCGGGCTCGACCATTGGCCGTGCAGGATGTTTTCGCCCGGCGAACCGTCGGTCCAGAGGACTTCGCCGGTGTTCTTGTCCATCGCGATGAAGCTGGGAGCGTCGGGCGAGGGCAAGACGATGTGCGATTCGTCGACGCCGTTGGACGTGTTGACGAACAGAATATCGCCGAGCGCCGTGATCGAGCACGAGCACATGTTGTGCTGCGAGACGCCCAGCTTGTCCATCATGTTATAGACCCAGATGACGTCCGCTTCGTTCTTGTCGGTCAGCTTCTCTTCGGTGTAGGGACCGTCGTTTTCGCCGTCGTAGAAACCTTCGACGTCCAGGCAGCGAACTTCGCCGCGGCTAGTGACGAACCACAGACGGTTCCCCTCGACATACGGAGCGCAGCAGATCCCTTGCAGCGGCCAGTCATGGACGCGGCCGGTCGACAGCTTTTCGCTCGAGTGTTGCCAGAGGAAGTCGCCTGTCTCTTCGTCGTAGCAAACGAGGACGCCCAGATCGACGTCGGACGGGTAACGCGAGAGCAGGCCGCTGCTGTTGTTGGTGCCGACAAACACTTTGCCCGAGGCGACGACCGGGTTGCCGTACGATTGGCTGCCGAGCTTGGCGACCCACTTGATGTTCTCGGCTTTGGACGAATCCCACTGGCCGGTCTTACGATCAAAGCGGCCGATGTTCCAATCGGTCGGAATGTTGGTCGCAACCGGGACGTTGTTGCGCAGCGAGTTGCCGCCCCACATCGGCCAGTCCTTGGTCGGTTCCGATTTCTCGGAAGACATGGGCTGAGCGATGCCGGGGACCGGTTCGGCGTCCACCTTCTTTTCCGGCAAGAGCGTCGCGACGATTGCGCCCAGGATCCAGGCGCCGATGACGGCCAGCAGTGACAGGAAGGGCTTGTTTTGCATAACAGCTCCGAAAACTCTATGGGTAGGCTTATAATCTAAGGGGGGAAAGAACGTCAGGCCGCGCGGCGACTAGTTGTCGTTGGGCGTGACCGTCACGTTGTCGATGTACAACTCGGCGTTGGTCGCCTTGCCGAAGAAGCCAGGGCTGCCGTCGCGGTTGGGGATGGTGTCCTCGCCGACGATGGTCCAGTCGGACGGTTCGGCTTCGTCCTTCTTCCAGACCTTGCCCCGAACGACGGCGATATCGCCTTCGTTGGAAACCTGCAGCTTCATCACGTACCAGTCGTCCGCTTCCATCTCAAACGGAAGCGACTTGGCCATCCGCATCTGGGTCACCCAGCTGCGAACCTGCATCGTCTTGTCGTTGCCGTTGAGCACGAACTGATAACCTTGGGCGATCAAGCCGATGTCAGGCAGTTGGCCATCCTCGGTCTTGGCCGCTTTGACGTCGGCCTGAATCGTGTAGTCGTGCAGCTCGGGGCTGCTCATCCACGATTGGCTGCGGGTACCCTTCGGAATGGTCGTGATCTTGACCATCGCCTGACTGCCGTCGATCTCGCGAATGACGTGACGATAGCGGGCGCCGACCCAAGTGATCGGCGGTTGGCCGGCGCCGGTGGCCGGATCCAAGGCGATATCGTCGAAGTTGAAGCTCCAGGGAAGGTTCGGAATCGTGCGAATCCGGGCTTCGCTGCTCACTTCGTCCAATTTGGCCGTAACGGTCGTTGCGGTGTGGGCGTCGCTCGTTTCGGCAGTGTACAGTCCGTTGGCGTCGATCTTGCCGGGGCCGGTCAGTTCAAACTTGACGCCGCTGAGGTCAGCGTCGAGCTTTTCGCCCAGCTTGTTGTAGGCGACGACGTCGAACTGCTGCGATTGGCCAGGCTTCAGCAGCAGCTCACACGGAGTCACTTGCAGCTGAGCGATCTCGGGATTGTCGCTGACAGGAGCTTCCGGGGTCACCGGAGGCAGGCCTTTGAAACCTTTTTCTTTGGTCGGATCTTCCAGGCAGTAGATGCCGGCCGAGGTCGGCACGTAGATCAGGCCTTGAGCGCAGATCGGCGAGCCGTTGACTTCGCCATCGCGGAATCGGCCCTTGTTGAGAATCTCCAGCGAGCCGTCTTCTTGCGGCTCGAGGATCGCCCAGTTGCCGTTGGTTTCAAACGCGTAGATCTTGCCGTCGGCGTAGAGCGGGTTGGACCGCATGGCCCGGCCGATCGCCACGCGGCGACCAACCGGTTCGCCGGTCTTGGCGTCAAAGCCAAAGACCTTGCCGGCGTCGTTGAAGGCGTAGACGTAATCGTTGACCTTCAGCAGAGTGCTTTTGCCCATCATGATTTCGGGCTGTTGCCAGATCAGGCCTTTGCCGGTGATGTCGCCGGTCATGTCGCCTTTGATCGCGGCGACGTTCCCCATGAACGACGAGATGTCGCCCAGGTTCTCTTCGCTATGACCGACATAGACGACGTCGCCGTCGACGGTTGGCGAAGCGTTGATGCCGCGCATCGACATGTTGTAGTGCCAGATCTCTTTACCCGTACGGGGCTGCAGCGCCCAGAAGGCGCCGTCGCCCGAGCCGAAGACCATCGCCTTTTGACCGTTAAGCGTGGCGATGACCGGGGCGCTGTAAGTGGTGTCATCCGGCAGCAGACGGGTTCCTTCGAACCAGATCATTTCGCCGGTGTTCTTGTCGAACGCCATGAAGCGATGGGCCGGCTTGGCCATGTCGCCCCAGCCGATCACGACGGCGCTGATGATGACCAGATCTTCAAAGACGATCGGGAAATTGGTGCGGCCGCCATAGGTCGACAGCAGACCATACTCTTCGTGCAGCTTATGAACCCATTCGGTCTTGCCGGTTTCGGCGTCGATGCACTGGAAGTGACCGCAGACCCCCAGGGCGTAGATCTTGCCGTTGGTCGGATCGCCGACGACGGCCGACCAGCCGACTCGTTCGACCGGCACGTCCGACAGGTAAACGTTGAAGCGATTCTCCCAGAGGAACTCGCCAGTTTGGGCGTCGAGGCAAACGACCCGTTCTCCTTCACGCTTGGTCCCTTGTTCGGCGGGGCACAGCGTGTAAAGCTTGCCATTCATCACGATCGGCGTGCTGCGGGAGCCGAACTCTTCGGCGAACCATTTGACGTTGCTTCCTTCGCCCCCTTCGGCATCGAAGTCGTCAAGCAGGCCGGTCGCTTGCGAGTGACCGTTGAACTGCGGGCCGCGGACATACGTCCAATCTTGCGGATCGGCTTCGCCGGCCGGCTTGGCGTCGGTGGCGACATGCGCGGTCGCTTCCGCTTCTTCAACCGGGGCGGCGGCGGAAGCTTCCGCTGCTGGCGCCGCTTTCATTTCTGCCCCATCTTCCTTCGCCGGAGCAGCGCCCGAGGCGCCAATGCTCTCGGAAATCGGTTCCGGCTTCGCGGCGACCGCTGCTTCCGATTTCATCTCGCTAGCAGAGGACGCTTCGGCGGCGGGCTTCTCCGCTTCCGGCTGCATCGCCTCTTCGGCGTGCTCTTCTCCCTCGTGCTCATGATCGTGGTCGGCGTGATCATGGTCATGATCATGTTCGCCAGACGTATTACTAGGCGTGGGAGTCGTAGTGGCGGGCGGGGTGCAGCCGAAGATCGCGAGGGCCGCAATTACTAGTAGGAGAGAGAGACTGGAAGTCTTCGTCATGGGTGAATACCTGCAGAGTTCTGCTGTTCGGGCTGGGCAAGCGGTAGGGATCGCTCTGTTTAGGATACGCCGTCTGAGGTCGCCGGGCAACTGATAGCTGAAGGCCGCCGCAAACGGCAAAACCAAGAATTCAATAGACTTACGCCGACGAAGTGGGGATTTTGGCAGAGAAAATTGGCGTCAGCGTGATTTGTTTCACAACGTCGGAGGGGGAAAGCCCCACATTGGCCGCCAAAAAACTTGGGAAGTTTTGCCGCAACCGAGCCGCCAATCGTAAAACCAGCAGCTAGCAATCCGTTGATTTTCTCAACGGGCTGCTGGATCGCAGGGATGCGATCCCAAAATAGCGACGTAAGTCGTTATTTTGCGAGCCGCGAAGAGCTATGCTTTGAGCCTGGCGAGGTTGGAAAATGCCACGAGGGCATTTTTCAACAGGCAGCTAGTCGTCAAACCACTCGTCGCTGGGGTCAAACTTCGGATAGACGATGTTCAGGATCTTCATCTGCCCGATCGCCCTGTGCCGCGTGCCGGGGCGAATCATCACCAGCATGCCGGGCTTCAGGTCAATCCGGGCGTCATCCAGCTGCATTTGCGCGTCTTCGGCACACTCGAGGATGTAATACGTCTCGGTCAGGCGCTTGTGGTAGTGCAGCTTGGCGTCGGTCGAGATCTCGGTCAGGTGAATCGTGCCGGGATAGTCGGCCACCTCGGCCAGTCCGCGGCGGGCGGTTCCGCACGGGCAAGGGACTCCGGGAAGCGCCGCCAGGTGGACGACTTCGTAGCCTGAGGTGGAACTGGCGGACATAAACTACTCCGAATGACCGGCGAGCGGCGAACATGAATGAATCACGGAAGATTTCCGCTGATTATTTTAGCTAACCGGCGCCGCCGCTTCCAGTTCGTACAAAGGCCCCAATCGCGGGAGGCGCAGGCGTGAAGCTGCGGTGAGTTTGCGGCCTGCGTTTGCTTTGCCGCCCTGCGGCTGGCCCGATAATCGTTAAGGTTTTCCAGGTCTCTGGAGGCGTTAAATCTTGCGCTACAGGATAGGTAAACCAAGTTGCGGAAATTGACTTCGATCGGTAAAGCGGCATTGATTCGCAGGCCGATACCGTGATCTGGCGACCGAAATTCGATCGCCGTGCTGAAGTCCCTCTCGCGGAGAAAGAGGGCACGTTAACTCTCGGCATGGAGAGATCGAGTCACGGGAAGACTCGACCGAAGTTAGCGGTCAATATTTTGTGTGGACTGTAGGAGCTTAGCAAGCTTCCTGAACAAGGTCCGACTGACGCTCCCACACTTACCCGTCGTTTCAACGGTCCCGCCTGTTGATGTGATGTTGTAAGCGAACACTCGCGGCGTGGGAGTCGCACACCGTGACTGTTCACGCGAGCGCCGGCCAAGTGACGGACTGCGAGCGGGCCCACAGTACTAACGCATTAGGAGACGTTGCTCGATGAAACTGAATCTTGTTGTGGGAACGATGTTGGTTGCGCTGATGTGTAGCCAATCGTTTGCCGCCGGTCTGCTGAACCAGATGCTCGGCGGTGGCTGTGGCTGCTCGACCTCGTGCTGCCAAACGCCAAAATGTTGCACTCCGGCCCCGCGCTGCTGTGCTCCTCAACCGACTTGCTGTGCTCCGGCGCCGGCCACGTGCTGTGCCCCTGAGCCGACCTGCTGTGCTCCGGAACCGTCCTGCTGCGAACCGGTCAGCTGCTGCTCGAAAAAGTGCTGCTCGCCGCTGCGTGACGCTCTGAAGAACCTGTTCTGCTGCAAGAAGAGCTGTGGCTCGTCGTGCGGTTGCGACACCGGTTGCTGCTCGGTCGAACCGACCTGCTGTGCTCCGGAAGCCGCTTGCTGCGAACCTTCCTGCTGTGCCCCGGAAGCCACCTGCTGTGCTCCGGAAGCTTGCGGTTGCGATAGCGGTTGCGGAAGCAGCTGCGGTTCGTGCTGCGGCAAGAAGAAGTGCGGTCTGCTGGACGGCCTCTTCTGCCACAAGAAGAAGAGCTGCTGTGGCGGTTGCGATAGCTGCTGCTCGGTCGAACCGACCTGCTGTGCCCCGGAAGCCACCTGCTGTGCTCCGGAAGCCTGCGGTTGCGACGGCGGCTGCGATATGGGTTGCGGTTGCGACACCTCGTGCGGCGGTTGCGCCCCGAAGTGCTGCTCGTGCACCCCGATCCGCGACGCCATCAAGCGTCTGTTCTGCTGCAAGAAGAGCTGCTGTGGCTCGTCCTGCGGTTGTGACGCCAGCTGCGGCGGATGCACCAGCTGTGGCGGATGCAGCAGCTGCGGCAGCACCAGCGCCCCGATGTCGCCGATCCCGGCTGACGATTCGGCCGCTCCGATGCCGCCGGCTCCGGTTCCGGCCGACAGCATGACGTTTGTCCCGGCTCGCCGTCGTCTGGCCAGCAACGTTCGCTAAGCTTCGGCTCAGTGAGCACTAGCTAAGAACTGAAAAGCCTGGTTGGAGAAATCCAACCAGGTTTTTTCATGCGCTAGCCGCTTCATTACCCTTGGAACTGCCGCTGCACTTCCGCGTCCGACAACACCACCATCCCCCAGATCGCAAACGGCATCACAAAGATGCAGCAAAGTCCCGAAGAGCAGGGGAGCAGCGCCAAAATGAAGCCCGCCCACGCCAACGCGTACGTCCGCAGCTGACTGGCGTTGTACAGCGCAAACAACGTGAACGCGTTGAAGATCAGCACAATGCCGCTGCCGATCAGATTGCCGATTATCTCGGCCGGATCGCGCTGATTGGGGCCAGCCGCCAGCATGACGACGTTCATCACCAGGCCCAGCACCATCAACACCAACATTATCCCCAGCAGCGACATGCAGACGATCGCCGGCACCGCCAACTTTCCTTTGGCGGCCTCAAACCCGCCGGGGCCGGGCCGGCCGGCGTCCGACGCGGTGTATGGAGACGCATACGGATTCGCTTCGCCTTGCGGCTGCGAAGGGGACGCCTGCGAGTACGGATTGCCAGAGTCTTGCGCCGCGCCTCCATATGACGATCCGGAAGGGGAGTCGGAGAAGACGTTGCCCGCCGGCGGCGGTCCGCCGGGGATCGGCTGCACGGCCGAGCAATGGGGGCACTTCGTCCGTTTTCCTTCATTCCCGTCGGGGACGCGAATCTGTTGTTTGCAAACCTGGCAAGCGAATTCAATCGGCATCGGCGTAACTTCAAAGATGGTCAAGAGCGTTCGGCGCGGCCCTCAATCGCCGCGATGTGACTAATGTAAGCCGCCGCTAGCCAAAGTGCTAGCGCTGCGGCGAGGTCCGTTGATTGCGGCGATCAGCTCACCGGAATTGCGCTTTTCCTTCCGGCAGGCACAGCAGCACAATCGCCCAAATGCCAGCGGTAAAGCCGAGAATCGCCAGCAGCAACGTTGGGCAGTTGCTGATCGCGCCGCACGGAATCATCCCCAGCAGCACGCCGACCCACGCCATCGTGTACGACTTGCGAAACAGCACGGTGATCAAAAATCCGATCGCCGCGATGCTCAAGATTGAACCAATTCCGCACGCCGAGGCCAAACTGATCCACACCACCGCCTGATCGGCCGCATCCGCGGGATTAGGAGGGCTGACCAGCATGAAAATGGCGAACCCCGTCAAAAGGACTGACAACAATAGGTTGACCGCCTGGGCGACCAAGATGATCGCCACCGGCACCGTCAGCAGCACCTTGGCCGTTTGCTCGGTCATTCCGCCGCCGGTCGGCGCCCGATAGTCGGAGGACGTCGAAGCGGACGCACTGGGCGATTGGTAAGGGTTGGCCGTGTTCTCGGCAAATGGATTCGGCTCTTCCGCAGCCAACGGCCGGGTCGTAACCGGCTCTGGCGGCGGCAACGGCGGCTCTTCTGGCGCCACTTCAGGCGTCGGGATCCGCTGCACATGGCCGCAGCCGGGGCATTTTACCTTCTTGCCGGCCGAGTCGTCCGGCACGCGCAGTTTCTTGGGGCACTCAGTACAAAGGAACTCGATCGGCATCGAAACGGCATTCCACCAAAAGCGAACAGGAAGAGGAGTTAGCCAAGTCTAAGTCGCGCCGCCGGTAAACTCCACTGTAATCTTGCCGCGGCGACTAACGGCGGAAGTGGGACGAAATCCGACGGTCCGCCAACAGTACGATCCCCCAAATGGCGAACGGAATGCCGAGCACGCAAAACAGCGACGCGCCGCACGGCGTCATTGCCAGCACCAGGCCGATCCACGCCCAGACCCGGTTGTGGAGGGTCCGAAAGTGAATTAACCCTTTCATCATCACCGCGGTTACACCGACCGTCAGCCCACCGAACAGCATCGAAAACGCCGCTCCTACCGCCGTCAGGTTGGCCGGCGGCGCGAACATTAGCTGCAACGTCCACACGACCACCGACACCGTGTTCACCGTCATCGCCAGGATCGCCACAAAAAACAGGGCCGTCCCCGGCGTCGAGATCCGGTGCCGCACCTCGACCAGCGACAAGCTCTCGGGCGGCGGAACCGCCGCCGCGGCGACTGCCGGAAGGGGCTCTTCGCGCCAGGGCCCGTTGTTGGTTTCTCGCAGTCGCAGTTCCGGCTCTGGCGCTGGTTTTGCCGCTGGCTGCGGCACCCGCTCGGCCGATTGGCACTTCGGGCAGCGCACCATCTTGCCTGCCAACGGGTCAGGCACACGAAATTTCGTAGAGCATTGGCTGCAAGCGAATTCGATCGGCATTCGCGACTGTCCCAACCGCAACCGGTCGAAGTTAGTTAGCCAGCGGGCGCTCGCCAAATGACAAGTCGCCCACGGGGCAATGGTTTCTTCGTTGCGCCTGGCCGGGTCTTGGGCCAAAAACCAGTCCGACGAAAAACGGGTTAGCTATGAAAACTCGACTTGATCTGCGGGTCGTTCATCTGAATCAATCCCCAAATCGCAAAGGGAATAGCGAGAACGCAAAGGACCGAAGTTCCGCACGGCAGCATCGACAACACCAGCCCTGTCTGCGCGGAGCCGCTGTCGTCCAGCCGCACGAAACTGAGCAAACCTGTGAACGTGTAATAAATGCAGGCCAACCCGAGCAGTCCGCCGATGCCGCCGCCGACTACGTTGAACTTGCCGGCACTGATCAGCAAGATGACAAGCCCGATCTCCGCCACCACGCGCAAGACCACCAGCGTCAACAAGACCATGCCTGGGATCAAGACGCGCTGCGAAGCGGGCGTTACGCTTCGTTTTTTCTTTCCACCCGAGCCCCCGGTCGCTGCAGGGGACTGAAATGGATTGGGACTGGACGGCAGAGCCGTTCCAGCCGTTTGGCTCCAAAAGTCGTCGTCATCCTTCGCTTTGACCTGGTAGTCGATCTGCGGTTCCGGCTCGGGATCAGGCAACAGATCCGCTTCGATTTGCGGACTGGGGATCTGCCCAATCGTCTTGCACTTTGGACAACGGACCTTCTTGCCCGCCATCTTTTCATCGACTTTGAATTTGGCCGCACAGCTACCGCACGTGAATACGATCGGCATTCCGGACTCCCCCAAACTATTGACGATTCACCCAGTTGAGCGCCTCTTTCTCTGATGCTAATACCGTAGAGGGGTATCATCGGGGTACTAGTCTATTTAGGTCAACAGCGATCGTCTATCCGTTGTCTTCCAATTTCCCCAATTCGTTGACCCTGTTAAGATGAATGGTCATTTGCGACGGCAAGGAACCAAACAAGCAAGGCAGGGATGGGCAGCTACTCGGTAAACGACATTTTGGGTCCCGACGGCAGTATCGCTCGGCGTTTACCTCGCTACGAACTTCGCCAGCAGCAGCTCGACATGGCCGATGCGGTCGCCGCGGCGATCGAAAACAAGCGGCATTTGATCGTCGAGGCCGGCACCGGCGTCGGCAAAAGCTTCGCCTATCTGGTCCCTGCGATCTTGGCGGTCGGCCAAGAGCCGCGGGACGAAGAGGAAGATCGCCCCCGGCGGATCATCGTCTCGACCCACACCATCGCCCTGCAAGAGCAGCTGATCCAAAAAGACCTGCCGCTGCTCAACAGCGTGATCCCGCTCGAGTTCACCGCGGTGCTGGCCAAGGGGCGCGGCAACTATCTCAGCAAACGCCGCATGGGCGCGGCCCTCAGTCGGACCAAAACGCTGTTCGCCAAAGATGAAGAAGAGCATCAGCTCGACCACATCCGCACCTGGTCGAAGGAGACCAGCGACGGCTCGCTGAGCGATCTGGAGTTTCGCCCGCTCGGTTCGGTTTGGGACGAAGTCCATAGCGACAGCGGCAATTGCCTGGGCCGCAACTGTCCCAGCTACAACGACTGCTTTTACTACAAGGCTCGCCGCCGCGTTCAAAACGCCCAGATCATCATCGTCAATCACGCCCTCTTCTTCAGCGACCTGGCGCTCCGCCGCAGCGGCGTCAATCTGTTGCCGAAGTACGACGCGGTGATCTTTGACGAAGCCCACACCATCGAGTCGGTCGCCGGCGATCACCTCGGGCTTTCGATCACCTCGGCCCAGATCGACTACACCCTCAACAAGCTGTTCAACGACCGCACCAACAAAGGGCTGTTGATGCACCATGGACTGACCGAAGCGATGCAGCAGGTCGTCCATTGCCAATTCCGGGCACAGCAGTTCTTCACCGAGATCGACGCTTGGCTCGCAGAGAACCCGCAGTCGAGCGGCCGCGTCCGCGACGCCGAGCTGGTCCCCAACGTGTTGACGCCGGCGCTGGCCAAGTTGGCCGCCCAGGTCAAAAACGCCGGCGAAGATATGAACGACGATAGTCAACGGCAAGACCTCACCTCGATGAGCGATCGGCTCTACTTGTTGGCGGATGGGATCGAAAGCTGGCGCACCCAAAAAATCGAAGACGCCGTCTACTGGGTCGAAAGCAGCCAACAGCGCGGCCCCTATCGTCGCGTCAAGTTGTCGGCCGCCCCGGTCGACGTTGGCCCGGCGCTGCGAAGCGAACTGTTTCAAGCGGTCGACAGCGTCATCATGACCAGCGCCACGTTGGCGGTCGGCGGCGGAAACTCGTTCGACTTCTTCAAGTCGCGGGTTGGTTTGACGAAAAGCGAAACGTTCTCGCTCGGCTCTCCGTTCGACTACTCCGAACAAGCGAAGCTGATTTTGGTCAACGAAATGCCCGACCCCAGCGACCGCAAGAACTACGACAAGGCGGTCGTCGAAATGATCCGGCGGTATGTCGCCCGGACGCAAGGTCGGGCGTTTGTCCTATTTACCAGCTACGAAATGCTCCGCTGGGCCGCCAGTTCGCTCACCCGCTGGCTGTCGCAAGAAGGAATCGAACTGTTCAGCCAGTCGGACGGCATGCCGCGCAGCGTGATGGTCGAAAAGTTCAAGCAGTCCGAAAAGGCGGTTCTCTTCGGCACCGACAGCTTCTGGCAAGGAGTCGACGTCCCCGGTGACGCCCTGCAAAACGTGATCATCACTAAGCTTCCTTTTAGCGTGCCTGACCAACCGCTCTTACAAGCTCGGCTCGAGCGGATCAAAGAGCAAGGAGGCCAACCGTTCGGCCAGTACCAACTGCCCGAAGCGGTGATCAAACTCCGCCAAGGTTTCGGCCGCCTGATCCGCACCCAAGAAGACTCCGGCATCGTCGTGATCCTCGATCCGCGGGTCAAAACCAAGAGCTACGGAAAAGTCTTCCTGAAGTCGCTCCCCGACTGCCCGATCGTCAACGAAAGCTACAAAGGAGGAGCGTTCGCCTAAATAGTAGCCCGAGTGCGCAAGCTGAGGGAATCCGCCCGCAAGCCAACAAACCGGACCACAGCCCGCACGTTTTTTTGATCCCCCATCCCCGTAGGGTCCGCTGTGCGGACCAAGAACCTGCCCCAACGCCCGTTTGGCAAACAACCCCAACCGGACCGCCACGTTCCAAAATTTCCGAACTGCCAAACAGCCCGCATCTTCATCAGCCCCATCGGGGCGATCTAATAGCGGCGCCGTTTGTCGGTTCGTATCCTGCGATGGACTGGACCGATGGTTTGCATTTTTTTGCTGGCCGATGTCGATCGGACCGCAGCGCACGTTTTTTTGATCCCCCATCCGCGTAGGGTCCGCTGTGCGGACCAAGAACCTGCCGAGTCGCCCATTTGGCAAACAACCCCAACCGGACCGCCACGTTCCAAAATTTTCGAATTGCCAAACACAGCCCGCATCTTCATCAGCCCATCGGGGCGATCTAATAGCGGCGCCGTTTATTGGTTTGTATCCTGCGATGGACTGGACCGATGGTTTGCATTTTTTTGCTGGCCGACGTCGATCGGACTGGACCGCAGTGCACGTTTTTTTCGAGCCCCCATCCCCGTAGGGTCCGCTGTGCGGACCAAGAGCCTGCTGGCTCGGTCATTTGGCGCCCGTTGCTCATGCTTGTTGAGCAGGTTCGTGGTCCGCACAGCGGACCCTACGACTGGATCGCTCCGTTTCATTTTTTTCGTTCTCCGGCGGCAACGTATATCGCTTGAGCGTCGAATGGGGGTCTTTCGGCATCTCGACGATCTTCCCGGCCGTCATCATCCGGTCCCAGGTCGGGCCGAACTTGCTGCCGCTCATGCCGCTGTTGCTGCGGATGTTGTATTTGCAGAGGCCGCTTTCGCCAGCATCGATTAGGACGCGGCGGAGTTGGGACTCGAGCTTTTCGAACTTCACGTCTTCTTTCGCCTGCTTCGCGGCGGCTTCGATCTCGGTCGCTTCCCGAAGAGTGACGTTCCAGCGCCGGCCTCCTTCATCGGTCAGTTTACCCTCGTCGATATCAACGCCCCACTCGCCACCTTGCCCAGCGTAGCCGCCGATCGACAGCCAGAGTTTGTGCTTTCCGCTACCCGACTCAAACGCTTCGCGACGGTTCACCAATAACCACTGCTGGGCGAAGTCGAGACTGCCGGCCAAGATCGAGGCGTCGAGTTTGCTTGGCTTCATTTCTTTGCGAGTTTGCACGCAGAGAATCGGCGTGGCGCCAGCTTTCGAAATGGTTTTCACCAGCGTTCGAATCGCTTCGGCCTGCTTGCGTTTGTTGGTGGAACCGAGCTTCAGTGGATCGATCACGACGACTTCTAGTTCAAACTTCTCGATCCACTTCTGCAAGCTCTCGAGGTTCTCCGGAGCTGCCGGCTCCTCGACCGCCATGAACCACTGCAGGTTGTCGAGCGTTGGGTTTTCCTCCCGGGCAGCGCTCCACCGGACCGCCAAGTCGGCGAGCTGCGATTGCTTGTTGTCGGCGCCAACAAAGCCGACGCGGAACACTTTTTCAGCGGCGAACTCTCCCAAAAACTTGCCGCCGGTCGCGAGCGCCGCGCAGAGATCGACCGCCAGCGACGACTTTAATGTCTTGCTCGGGCCAACGATCACCGCCGGTTCGTTCTTGGTGAGCAAATTCGGGAAGAGCCACGCCTGCGGCTTTCGCTCGGCGAGCATTTCGGCAGTCGAGAGCGTGCGATGCGTCTCTTTCGCCTCATCACCGCCGCCAACGTCGATGCGGAAGAAGTCAATATCTTTGGAAGCGGAATCGTCACTGGTCAGCGCGTCGAGCCGCTCGATGATTTTCGTTCGGTCGGCGGCGAGTTGTTCGGCAGTTTCCTTCGCTCGCAGCTCTTTCCGCAACTGACGCATCCGGGTTTGAAACTTCTGAATTCGGGCTCGGCGCATGAGATTTCCCTTGGTTTGTGAAAACAAAATCTGAATGCCACTGGCCTTCCGCCAGTGTCTTCCGTGAATCCGTATCCAGCTCCATACTTCGACCGCGTCACTTCGATCTGAAGAGCACTGGCGCCCGGTGGGAAGTTGGTTCGCTCAGCGCGCAGGGAGGGCCATCAGCGACCTGCGTGCTTCGGAAAATTCGCCTTGCCGCCATGCAGGGCGCGAAGAATTTTGGCTCGGCGGGCGATTGATCAGGCACCCGCAACTTTAAGGGGTGTAGTGTACGAAATGCCAGGCAGGTTTGCAAGCCTTTTTTGACGCTTCGTAGGCCCTGGGTAGGCTGGGTGCCACTGGCCTTCAGCCAGTGTCTTCCGTGAATCGATATCCAGCTCCGTACTTCAACCGCGTCACTTCGATCATAAAGAGCACTTGCTGAAGGCCAGTGGCGCCCGGTGGGAAGTTGGTTCGCTCAGCGGACCCTACGCGGGAGGTGGTGTTGGCCGTTTTCGGGTCTCGGCTTTCCGCTTTTCTTCGGGGCGTTTATTTCCGTTTCAAATTCGTAATAAACTTGCCGGGCTCGACGTCATCTTGGGTGTAGCGAACTTCGTCGATGACGTTGCCGTCGGGATCGACCAGGCGTAGTTCGTCGCCGCGGTTGCTGAGCCAGGCTTCGCCGGGGTGGTGGATTGTGATGGCGGAGCAGGGGGGGATCTCGCCGGTGAGCTTGATGTTGCCGCCGTCGTCGTCGGTCAGCCGCCAACCGTCGAGCTTGAGCGGTCGGGTCGAACTGCTGGCCAACACGACCGCCTCGTTGCCGTCATCCTTAGAATACGGATCGGGCAGCACCGCCAAGATTTGCAGGTCGCTGGGCTGTTGCGGACTGGGGCGCGGCCTTGTGGGGGCGACCGACATCGCCGCCGGGGCTCCACCTTCGTCGTCATCGGCGCCGATCACGATCTGCGTCGAGACGAGGTAATGGTCGGAAAGTTTCTGCTCGAACTCGCGGCGGTTGTTGGCGACGAGGACTGCCTGGCGGGAGTTGGCGAATTCTTGTTGATCTTTGGGGACGAAGATCCGATCGAACGGCGCGTTGTTGACGTGGGTGTTTTGGTCGGCGGCGTTGAGATCGCGGAAGCCGGCCTGGGCGAACTTCTTGGCGCCAGGCTCTTGGGCCGAGAGCATGTTGCTGTCGCCGATCAGCACGATGTCGTCATCCCCAAAGGCGGCTTTGATCTTGGGAAGTTCGACCACCAAGGCGCTTGCTTCGGCGGCGCGATGCTTGGCCATCTCGCGGGAGGCGCCGCCGTAGTTCGATTTCATATGGAGCGGGACGAGTACGAAGTCGGTCTTTCCTTCGCCGGCCGAAAACTTGACCGCGTGCGGCTGACGGTCCCAGGTGTAATAGTTGTCTCCCAGCAGATCGACCGGCTCGATCCGCATTGCCCCGCCGACGCGGTGAACGCGGGCCTCATTCCAGGCGACGCCGGTCAGCTGATCCTCGGCGTACGGATCGCGTTTGGGGAAGAGTTCGTATTTCCAGTCGTTTCCCTGCTTCTTGTTGAGGATGGCGACGACCTGATCGAGCGTCTGATTGCCGACGCGATCATGCGCAGGATCGGTGTCGGAGATCTCCTGCAGGGCTAGAATGTCTACCCCAGAGGAGTTGATCTCCGCCGCCAGGTCGGCTGGTTTCTGGGGATCCTGCTTGCGCATCTCCGGTTTGCCGAGCCACTCGATATTCCAGGAGCCGACTTGGAGAATTTCGGCCGATGCCGAGTTGCAAGCGCTTGTGCAGAAAAGATTTAGGGCGATCAGCAGAGAACAGGTCCGCATGCGGCTTCCTTTTGCGTTTTTTGAAACTTGCGACTGCATCTAGCAGTCCGTTGACTTTCTCGACGGACTGCGTGATCGCACGGATGCGATCCCAAAATAGCGACGTGAGTCGTTATTTTGCGAGCCGCGAAGAGCTACGCTCTGAGCCTGGCGAGGTTGGAAAATGCCACGATGGCATTTTTCAACAGGCAGTTAGAGCCTATCGTACGATCTACTAGTTTGTACGAAACTCAACCATTATCGCCGGGTTAGATCGGAAAGATTTTATTTTCTACGGGTTTCTTCATCGAGGACTACTGTTTTTACCGTAGAATAAGCGGGTCATTGAGGATAAATAAGGGCAAGCGCGATATGCCAAGACCAAAACAGACGACTCCGACGGCGGGCGAACTGGAGGTTCTGAAGGTTCTGTGGGAACGAGGGCCCTCGACCGTCCGGGACGTCATGAACGAATTAAACCAGACTCGGCCCCGGGCTTACACGTCGGTCATGAGTTTGATGAACGTGATGGCCGACAAGGGGCTGCTGGAGCGAAAGCCGGAAGGGCGCGCTTTTATCTACGAAGCGAAGCGGACTCGTGATAAAACACTAGGTGGAATTTTACACGACGTGCTCGGTCGTGCGTTTGGCGGTTCGGCGAGCAGCCTGGTCGCCCATTTGCTGGAAGAGTCGAAACCCTCCAGCGAAGAGTTAGACGCCATCCGCCGCACGCTCGCCCAGTATGAGGATACCGACCAGCCGCCAGGAGATGGTTGATGATTTGGGAGCCCCTCTCCGACCCGATTTTCTTTCAGCTGACGATGGCGCTGATCCACTTTGTGTGGCAAGGGGCGCTGATCTGGCTGTTGTGGGTTGGCGCGATGCGCTATTCGGCCCGCCCCGAGACCCGCTATCTGGCCGGTGTCGTCGCGTTGTTTGCGTTGGCGGCCTGTCCGATTGTGACCGCCTGTCTGACGCCGCAACAACCGCCGGTCGTCATTGACGCAACGTCGCTGATCGCGGCGGCGGAGATTTCGGGAGAAGAAGTCGTTGACGAGACTGGGCTGCTGACGGCGGGCCTTACCGAAGAATCGAACGCAGAAACCGCCGCCATGACCCCGGCCGATACGTCGTTGGGGGTGAACCTGGTCTATCGCTTTCAGCCGATCTTGCTGTCGGCCTGGTTGGTCGGCGTGCTGCTGTTTGGCGGGCGACTGATCTTCGCCTATGCGGCGACCGTGTGGCTGCGGACCGAAGGGGCCCGGCTCGAAAGTTCGATTCAAACGATCGCCGATCAGATCAGTCGCCGAATTGGCTTTTTGACGACGCCGGCGATCGGCGTCAGTTCGCGCATTGGCGAAGCGATGACCCTCGGCATTTTGCAGCCGATGGTGTTGTTGCCGACCGCCTGGCTGACCGAGCTTTCGCCCGACGTGCTGGAAGCGGTGATCGCGCATGAGCTAGCCCACATTCGTCGCGGCGACTTATGGATCAATGCGGCGCAGCGGGTGATCGAAGCGTTGTTCTTCTATCATCCGGCGGTCTGGTGCATCTCGCGGCAGGTGCGCGTCGAGCGCGAATTTTGCTGCGACGAAATGGCGATTCTGGCGACCGGCCGGCGCGTGCAGTACGCCCAATCGCTAGAGCTTGTCGCCCGTCGGCAACTGGAACCCGCCGCCGCCGTGCTGGCCACCCCTTTTCTTGGAGATCGTACGATGAACTTGTTGAACCGCGTGCGGCACGCCCTGGGCATCGCCCCAGGCCCCGAGTCGGCCCGCTTGCTGCCGGTTGGAATTGCGTTGGTGGTCGTGCCGGTCGGTCTGTGGGTTGCGGTGGCGATGCTTTCTTCGCCGCGCGTGTTGGCCGACGATGATCGTCCCCACGAAGAGCGGGAGTTCTTGGATGAAGGGGAGTTCGGCTATGGCGCTCCGCCGCGGGGCGAACGCAATTTCGTCCGTCCGCCGCGACGTGAAGGCGAGCCTGGCTTCTTCGGTCCCCCCCCGCGGCGCGAAGGAGAGTTTGGTCCTCCGCCGCGACGTGAGGGAGATTTCGGCCCTCCGCCCCGTCGCGAAGGTGAAATGGCGCCTCATTCTCATCAGGAAATGATCGGCTTGCTGCGGGAAGAGATGCACATGCTGCGGAGAGAGATGCACATGCTACGCGAAGAGATGCACATGCTGCGGATGCAGCACCGCATCAACAAGTTGGAAGGGGTCCCTCCCCGTGACAGCGACCGCCCACGACCGGAAGACATGCGTGACGGCGACCGCCCACGACCGGAAGACATGCGTGACGGCGACCGCCCACGACCGGAAGGCATGCGTTACGGTGACCGCCCACGTCCGGAAGGCATGCGTTACGGTGACCGCCCACGTCCGGAAGGTATGCGTGATGGTGACCGCCCACGACCGGAAGGTATGCGTGATGGTGACCGTCCACGACCGGAAGGCCCGCGTGATGGTGAGGCGGCGGCGGCGCCAAGTCCGTACATCGAGTAGCCTTCGATCGCTTAGCCAAATCCAACCAGCCGAGTGCAGATTGCCTCGGCTTTTTTCGTGCGCGGATGATTGGCGAGTTAAGCGACCTAGCTAGCTCTGCAAAAGCGAAAAAGCGCGCAATAGCGCGAACGGAGCGCGAAACTTTCCGCCGCCGGTTTGGTTAGATCAAACACAAGGCGAACGTCTTTGGAAACGGAAGAGCAGGGAAGCGAACGATTCTTCTTCGCCCCGCTACATCGCTTACCAAGGACCCGCTTACTGTTTTTTGAACCTGGTTGCGCGGTTCGAAACTTATCATTGGAGTAGAGTTAGTTATGGATTGGTTTGTGCGAATCGCCCCGTTGTCGCGTCCTGCGATTGCCGCCGGCGCCTGTTTGTTCGGCACGCTTGGTTTCTCGTCGCTGGCGCTGGCCGCCGAGGCCCCGGTCGCTCCGTTGACGGCGGAAGAATTGGTGGCCGAAGACTACCAAGTCGCCTTCAAGCCCGGCCCCCGCGGCGACCAAAAGAAACAGAGCGACGCCCAGCCGGAACGTCGCGGCCATGGCAAGCCGGGCTCACGCGGCGAGCATGGCGCCAAAGGCAAAGGCAAATCGGAACATCGCGGCCCGCGCCATGGTGATAAAGACCGCGGCGACAAGGGGCATGGCGATAAGGACCGCGCCGCGAAAGGTCACGGCGACAAAGGTCGCGGCGAACACCGTGGGCCAGGTCACGGCGAGATGGGAATGCACCGCCGGTTTGGCCCGAAGCCCGACTTTTCGAAGTTTGGCCGCTCGATGCACGGCCGGTCGCATCGCGGCTTCGATGGTCGAGGATTCGGCAAGCCCGAGATGAAGAAGCCTGACTTCTCGATGCACGGCCGCTCGATGCCGGGGCCTTCGCGTCATGGTTTTGGTCCTGCTCGGGGCATGTCGATGCACCGCGGCTTTGAAGGACGCGGCTTTGCTGATCGCAGCTTCGGTCCTGGCCATGGCAAGCCCGAGATGAAAAAGCCAGACTTCGCCAAGAAGCCCGAGATGAAGCGCAGCGGCCCGGGGATGCCGGAAGGGATCAAAGAGCCGGCCGTGGCGATCCGCCGGTTGATGGCCGAAAACGCCTCGCTGAAGCGAAAGGTGGCCCGGCTCGAAAACGCCCTGAAGTCGGACAAGAAGCCGGGAGCGAAGAAGGACGCGCCGAAGAAGGAAGAAGCCAAGAAGGCAGGCGAAGGACGTCCCAGCTTCGCCGGTCCTCGCGGTCCGATGATGCGGGGCGGTTTCCCGTCGCGTGGCTTCGAAGGCCGCAGCTTTGAAGGTCGCGGCATGGAAGGACGCAGATTCGAGGGACGGGGAGGCTTTGAAGGTCGCGGTCCGATCGCTCGTGGTCCTCGCGGTCCGATGGATGGTCAGCGCGGCGAAGCTGGTCCGCGTGGTGAGCGTGGCCAACGTGGCGGTGATCGGGGTGAAGCGAGCCCGCGTGGTCGTCGTGACGGCGATCGTGGCGAAGCCGGCCCTCGCGGCCCGCGTGACGGCGAAGGTCGTCAGCGTGGCGGTGAGCGTGGTGAACGTGGTGGCGAACGGGGCGCCGAAGTCGAAGCCGACTCGCCGCAGCGGTTCGCGCTCGACACCAACGGCGACGGCATCATGGATGCCCCAGCGGTGATCGAAGCGCAAATCGCCGCTGTGGACGCAGAGTAAAGAAGTCGACTCGCCCAGTCGAGTAGACCAGTCGAGTAGACCAGTCGAGTAGACCCGTCGAGTAGCAAATCTGTCCTGACCCGTCATGGGTTCCGCGAAGCCGAGTAGGCCCTTGCTCGGCTTCGTCTTTTTCTTGCGACTACTCTTCTTCGTCGTCGTACTCGTCATCGTCGCTGGCGTCGGTCAGCGACGTTTGCCAGGGGTCGATCTGGCTATGCAGGTGTTCGATGTCGAGCGTCTTTTGCGGGATGAAGTTCGCTTTCTGCTCTTCGTCGTCGCCGCCAAAATGACGTCGCCGTTCGATCTTCACCACTTCCGCTTCCAGGGCGACCAGCCAGGCGGGCACGTCCAGGCCGACGCCGCTCGGCTCTTCGACCAGCACGTCCGCTTCTTTGCGGAGCAGTTCAAAGGCGGTGTGCGTTTCGCCGCTCGCCTCTTCCATCGCCTGTTCGACCAGCGAGCAAACG
Source organism: Blastopirellula retiformator (assembly GCF_007859755.1). Lineage (NCBI taxonomy): Bacteria > Pseudomonadati > Planctomycetota > Planctomycetia > Pirellulales > Pirellulaceae > Blastopirellula > Blastopirellula retiformator. The sequence continues at coordinate 280,884 of NZ_SJPF01000001.1, forward strand.
CGATCGACCGCCAGCGGCTGTAAGAAGCGTTGGTGAATGCGGTCGGCGATCGTCGGCATCCGCATCGAGTACTTCTGCTGCAGTTCGCCCAAGTGACCGACAAACTTGTTCGCTTCGTCGCCAATCCGTTCGGCCAAGGCCCGCCGCCACAACTGGGCCGCTTCAGCATGGCCGCGACGCACTAGGATTTCATGGGCCAGCACGACCGGCTTCAGGTTCCACTCGATCCGCTCGTACATCGTCTGCAGACGGAGAAAATCGAGGAACATGTACAGCAGTTCGCCCCGGTCGCTTTGCGTGGTGGTGCTGTTGTAGTCGCGGTACTCGGGATAGTTTTCCAGCACCGCTTCCAGCGTCATCGTGATGCAGTCGATCGCGTTGCGCAGATCACGCTGGTCGGTCAGGGCGGTCACAAAGGCGGGCCATTCTTCTTCCGGCAGTTCGTTCTTGATCCGCTCGACCCAAACTTGGACCCCTTGGTGCAGGATCGACCGAATGTTGCCGCGGTTGAAGAAGTACTGCGTAAACAGGTCGCCGCCGTAGGTTTCGATGAACGATTTCATCTGCGTCCAGCGGGGCTCGTCCTGGAACTTCTCGACCGCCGACAGTCGCAGCGTCCGGCTATGGTGCAGCCAGACGATCAGCATGTGCTGGGTGATCTGCTCCAGGCACTCGACCAGTTCGGTCTCGACGGTGCGGGTTTTTCGCTTACTCTTGGAGCCTGCCTTCCATTCTTTGGACGAGTCGGACAACGCGCTGACCAGCGCCGTGTAGGCCGCCTCGAACAGCGAATCGAACTCGGTCACGGCGCTCGGGCCGACCGGGTTGTCGCGTTCCATCGCCCGGGCCGTTTCCAGCAGTTGCCGCGAACGCTCAAACAGACCCAGCCGCGGCAGCCAGGCGAGCAGCTCGCGAATGGCGCCTTGGCGAACGCGGGCCGCAACGATCTGCCCCGGGGCGCCACCTTTGCCGATCGGAATGTAGAGGAGCGGCTTGGAGGTGAGCGCTTCGATAAACTCGTACCACGGGTCGCCTGTTTCGCCGACGCGATTGGCCAACAGCGACGTTAGCACCAGCACTCCTTGGCGATGTTCGTCGGCCAGCTCCGGCGGCAGTTGTTGGCTGAAGGTCAGCTCCTGTTGCGTGGTTCCTTCCATGCTGCGAACGGCGGCCGCTTCCAGCAATCGGGCAGAAGAGGCGGCGGCTGCGGCGGTGATGATCGTCCGCTCCAGCACAAACTCTTTGATCGCTCGCTGCCGGTCAAAGTCGACCATCGATTGGTGATCGCCGGCCGGGCGAGGGAGCTGGTACTTGTGAACCGTCGCCAGCAGTCGCAACAGACCGTCGAGGTTCGAAACGGCCCGCTCGCGCATTTCGATCAGCCGCTCGCCCACTTGTTCGCTGGGCGGTTGCGTGGCCGCTTCCATCGCCGTCAAACGCCACAGCCGGGCGATGCATTCCAGAAACAGCAGCCGCAGATTGACGCGGCGCGATTCGGCGTGCAGCTCTTCCTTGGTCTCTTCGGCCGAGGAGTCTCCTCCTTGGACGTCCCCCTCGACGCCGTCGTCGGTGCTGTCGACGTAGGTGACTTCTTCGTAGGCGGCGCCATACAGGTCTTCGTCGTCGCCATGCGGATCGGCGAACAAGGCGGCCAGATCGTCACTGGCGCCACTCTGCTTGCCGCCGGAGAGCCACGACGGCGGACCCCAATAGTCGGCGGCGTTCGCTTCCAGGAAGTCGAGCATCCGGCAAGCGAGCGTCCACCGCTTCTCGGCCGAGGTCTCGGCGCCCCGCATTCGCCGCATCCACTCGCGGGCGAGCGGAAAGAACGACGCTTCGCCCAGTTGCAGCGGCACATGATCGGCCCGCTCGAGCCAATGAATCAGCAGCGACAGCGACGCGACAAAATCGCTCCGCTCCAGCAGCGCCTCGATCACCAGGGCGTACGCCTTGGGCGAGTCGAACATCTCGGCGTGCGGCGCCCAAAAGCCGACGTCGCCGGTCGCAGCGCCACCTTGATGCCACAGTCGCAAAGCGGAAGCGACGTGCTGAGCGGCGTCAAACGCTTCGGCGGCGTTGATCGCTTCGACCGCCGAGACTTCATGGGCGGCGAACTTGCCCCACCACTCGCTGAACGTCGAGAATCGCTTCTCGATCTGGGCGGCCGCATCGGCGTCGTTAATCGCCGCCGCTTCGCTCCAGATCCGCGACATCAAGTTCATGATGATCTCGATCATCTGCAGCAGGTCGTCGACGCGGTGGTCGCGGACGCTGTTTTCGATCGATGGGAACAGGCTGAACTGCGCCTCAAAGCCGAGGATGTTCCACGGATCGACCAGTGCCCCGCAGGCGATGCCGCGATGGAGCCGATCGATGATCTTGTCGATATATTCAATCGCCGGCGCCAGTTCGCGTCGGTCGACCGCCTGGTTGGACAGGGTCACAAAGCAGACGATCCGGCAGCTCATCCGGGCCGAAGCGGTTGGCACCACGTCCACCTGGCGGCCTGCTTCTTCGGGATAACCCATCCGGGCGAACAGCTGCGCCAGGTGAACGTGCGCCAGTTGGCGAGCCCGGCGTTGGCTGAGGACGCCGTTAAGATGTTGCCGGGCGGCGCCAAACGGTTGGCGACGGACGATCGCCTCTTGTTGCAGCCGCTCGCCATGTTCGCCGGGGATCTTGTTGACCAGTTCGGCGTAAAAGCGATCGCGGTAGCCGGCGATTTGCGGCAACAGCTTGGCCAGCGTCACGTCGGAAGCGTACGAGTCAGGCCCGGTTCCCGAGATGCCGGCGCCCATCAGGATGACGCCTGCGAGAACGGCGGCCGCTTCGACTTCCAGCTCTTCGATCGGGGCTTCCTGGCCTTCTTCGACCCGCCGCATCAGCGCGTCGAGGGTCACTTGCTGCACGACGAACCGGCGGTAGAAGCCGCTGTTGTCGATGTGATCGGGATCCCACTGGCCAAACTGGTAGTTGGGCCGCTTGTTGACCGGGTGATCGAAATCGTAGGCCCGCGGGTCGAAGGCGAGCTCTTCGAGCTTGTCGGGATCAAAGCAGGCGTCTTGCAGAATGTCGGGGCTGGTCGCCTGGATCAGTTCGAGCGCCTTGGTCGTCACTCGATAGTATCGCCCGCTCGAAACGCCGGCTCCGGCCAGAAAGATCGGCACCGGACGGCAGTACTCATGATCGTAGGGACGCATCCGCCGCGACTGCAGCGCGGCGATCGGGCGATGGCCGATATAGTCGTTCAGCTGATTGATGGCGCCGGCGCGGACTCGCTCGACTTCGTCCCATGGTCCGGCTTGCTGCAAGGTCGCCTCGGCGGCCCGGACGACGAAGAAGGGGAGCAGGATCGCTTCGTCGACCTGGTGGAACAGGAGATCGCGGTGGAACTCGAGGTAGCCGGGCAGGACATGCCCAAACAGGCAGTTGAGCACGCCGGCCGCTTGTTCGGTGTCGGCAAAGGCGGGAGAAGTGCCGGCCAGCCGGTTCAGCTCGGCTTGCAGCGCGTCTCCCAGGCGGGCCCAAGTGGGGCGCGAGCGGGGTTCTCCCGGGGCGACGGCGGCGAATAATTCGGCCAGCGCGGCGGCGAACTTCGGGTCATACGCTCCAGAAGAGAAGTTCAAATAGCCCAGCGTTTTTTCGATTTGAGTCGAGAATTGGCTCAACGAGGGCATGGGGTTCCGTTTCGATCTGGACCGGCGAACAAGGGCATTTTGATGCATGCCCAGACGGGCTGGAGGAGGACGTCCGACTGGCATTTGTGCGGCAGGAACCGCCGCAAACCCTTCATCCTAGGAAGACCCAGCCGGATGGTCTAGGCGACAGAGATGACCCAGGAACTGGTTTTTAGGTCGTAACCATAGATATATCAGGGGCTTGCGCGGTGTTGCGGCCCCTCCCACTCCACAGGACGAGGTGGAAAGTTGCCCCCTTTTCCGTGTCTTAACTCTCCTAGATTTCTCACTTTATCCGCGCTTCGCCTTCCGGCGTTGACTATGATAGAGATTGCTTATCCAACCCTCGCTCTGATGGTCTCGACTCACTTCTGAGGATTTCGATGACGCTCCGTTTTTTCCACTGTTTCGCCTCTGTCCTTCTCCTGCTGTCGGTTTCGTCACTGGCGCTGGCCCAAGGTCGCGCTGTGCTGCAAGACGCGCAGCTGCAGCAACTTGGGTTGCAGAAGACCTGGTCGACGCAGTTGCCGATCGGCGCCAAGGGCGCCAAGCTCAGCTCGCTGGCTCAGGCGATCAGCCCAGACGACATGCAGACCGTCTTCGAGGTGAAGCACCAAGGGCGCTCGACGATGTTCTCATCGCGCGATCTCAGTCCGTTTGGGAAGCCGCTGGGAGTCGAAGGAGCGAAAGCGAAGGCGGACCAGTTCGTCGCTCGCTTGGATCAATCGAAGGAAAAGCCGGAGCTGGTCGAACACCAAGTGCCGGAAGTCTTGCTGCTGGCGCAAAGCAGCTCGGGCGTGTTGACCGCGCTGGATGGTCAAACGGGACGTAAGCTGTGGTCGCAGTTGCCGGGCCAAGCGTTCTATCCGTCGCAAAAGGCGTCGGCCGACGCCAAGTATGTGGCGACGGTCAATGGTTTGACGCTTTACGTGCTGCATCGCGAAAATGGCGAGCTGTTCTGGAAGCGGAATCTGAGCGGTCCGCCGACCGCCGGGGCTGTCGTTGGCGATGGGCACATCTACGCTCCGCTGATGAATGGCATTATCGAAATCTTTGATCTGCAAGACGCCACCAAGCCGGTCGGCCGTTTTCAATCGTACGGACAGATCTTCGCCAACCCGACCATTACCGAAGCGACCGTGATGTGGCCGACCAATCGCGGTTTCGTCTACGCCGGCAACTCGTTTGACGACAAGTTCCGTTACCGGATCGAAGCGACCGGCGAAGTGATCGCCTCGACGACGCACCTGGCGCCGAGCCTGAACTTCTTCGCCACGACCAGCGGTTACGTCTATTGCATCTATCAGCGCGACGGCCGCATCGAATGGCGGCGTTCGTATGGCGAACCGATCGTCGCGTCGGTCCCGGCGATCGACGACATCGCGTATGTCGTGCTGCAGCGCGGCGGCATGCACGCCGTCGAGGCTTACACCGGCAAAGAAATGTGGTACGTCCCCGGCGTCAGCCAGTTTTTGGCGGTCAGCGGCGAGTATGTCTATGTGCTCGACAAGAGCCAGCGGATCTTGAAGCTCGAAAAGGCGAGCGGCGCCCTGATGGGACAGCTGAGCGTTCGCGACTTCGACTACTTCTACACCAATCTCGAATCAGATCGACTCATCCTTGGCACCTTGTCGGGCGTCCTCTACGTCTTGCAGGAAACGGGCAAAGAATTCCCGCAGGTTCACATTCCGCTGAAGACCGGCGACGAAGAAGAAGTCCCGGCCGAAGAGGAAACCGAGAAGCCGGAAGAGCCGATGGAAGAGACGACCAAGCCGGCCGATGGCAATCCGTTTGGCGGCGGCGGAAATCCATTCGGCGGTGGCGGCGGCTCAAATCCGTTCGGCGGCGGCAACCCGTTTGGCGGCGGCTCGGGCGGCAATGACGCGTCCGGCGGATCCAGCGACAGCAGCAACCCGTTCGGTGGCGGCGGTGGGTCGAATCCGTTTGGCGGCAGCAACCCGTTCGGCGGCGATGACTCGGGCGGAGCGATGGATAACCCGTTCGGCAACTAGCGAACAACTTTGGGGCGGCGCGGCCGCGGCGGTGACGTTGCGACAGCGCTTCCCCAATCGGACGCCAGCGCCAGGCGAGGAGCCTGGCGTTTTTTTGTTTCTTGATAGCGGCACGGTTAGCCCTGATAGCTCTCGCTATCAGGGCCGACAAAGTCGGCAGGAGGCATCAGGCCGAGGATGGAATTGAAGCGGCGGACTGCGCTTGTCGTTGGAGCCTGACGTAAGGTGGGTGGAACAAGCGCCAGTGAGCCCGGCCCGACTCGGTCGATTCGATTCGCTTAAGTAACCCACCTTTCGCTGGCAAGCGCAGAGTTGGGTAGGCTGCGCTACAACGCACTCTTTTCTCGTGCAGGTCCGGGCTCCAACGAGGATCGCCGTCCGCCGGTTGGGCGCCTATCTCGGCCTGATGCTTCCTACGGGGCTAACCATTGGCTGGGCCGACAACCGCATCGGCAAAGCCACGCCCGATTTTCGCCAAGCTTGTCTTCCGCCGAGCGAATAGCTGTTGGTCGCTGGCATGCTGCGGAGAGTCTGCGTGCCTGACCTCGATGCGAAAGGAGCCGCCTGTGCGAAGTCGGATGATCTGTCTCGCTGGCCTGGTTGCTGGCGGTTCGCTTGTCGGATGCGACCTGGAGCGCGAAAGTCGCTTACTCGGAGCGGCTCATCTGTGCGGCCTGCGTCTGTAGCGCTTGAGACGCAAAGACGAGATCGATCTCGCCGAACCGCCGCGGCGGTTTCGGCGCCGGGGTCGCACTTGCGCGGAACCAATTCCACAGCTGGGGCCAGCGCGATTGCTTCTTGCCGTGAATGATCTTGAGGCTCTTAACCAGGCGGGCGATCTGCGTTGATGCGGGTCGCATCTCGCGGATTTCGATCAGATGGCGAGTCAAAAGAAGGCTTTCCTTCGGCGAGTGCGAGACAAGAGAAGAGGATTTCTAACAATATACCGCAAATCCGTTCGCGCAAATCCCCGAATTGGGCGATTGCGGATTTCAGCATTTTTTTCGCCCGCTGCAGTGGGGCCTGATTGGATATCAACCAGGTTCGATAGGAGTCGAGAAGCGGCCAGGAATTTTGTTTTCGGCACGGACATTGCTTAAGAAGTTCACCACGGATGTGCTGCTGCAAAACAACAAACCGACTTACGCATATCGATTTCAAGGAGTTCGAACCATGAACGTTTCTCGACTTTCTCTCGCGTTGCTTCCGCTCGCTTTCGCGCCGCTGGGTTGTGCTCAACCGGTCGGGCAGGTTAGCGACCAAGGGGACTACAACTCTTAACACGAATCGACCGGCAACGAAGAAACCGCCGCCGATGAAAGGCCGAGCCTGGAAAAGCATGAAGTTCATCGCGAATCGATGGACGAGGCTCCGAGCGCCCCCGAAAAGACGGCCGAAAACGAAGCGGACAAGTCGGAAGCGACGCCGACCGAAAGCGAAACTGCGAAGACTGAAGAAGCGGCGAAGACCGAGGAGATGGCGGCCGCCGAAGAGAAGCCGCAAACCGAAGAAGCGACCAAGGAAGAGTCGGCGGAAGAAAAGCAGGTTTCGACCGAAGAAGTGAAGCCGGAAGAAGTCGCCAATCAGCAAGAGGGCGCCTTCAAAGACGAATCGGAAGAGCAATCGGTTCACGTCGATCCGCCCCAATCGCAGCTCGAAGTTTCGCTCGCTTGCGTCAGCTGAAGGCCGAAAGTAACGGTCGTTGTCTCGCTTCGCAGTACTAACTGGCGCTCGGCGCCGTAACCGCCGAACTCCGCGTCGGGCCGCTGTCGTTTCTTCGGAAACGGCGGCGGCCTTTTTTTGTTGACGGGTTGTTATGTTCGCTTATTGATCGGTCGTCTCGGCCGGGGCCGGTTCTGCTAGCGGCGGCGTCTCGGTTTCGCCCGACTCTTTCGATTCTTCCGCTGGTTCCTCCTCGACCGGGTCGGTCGGTAGCGAGTCACCCACTTGATCGAGGTTCCAGGGAAGAAAATCTTCGATCGATTTTTTTGGCAGCGGAAATCGAATCACCATATCCCAGTTTTGTGGCCTGAGCGGAGTCGCTGCAGCGATCCACTCGCCGCCGACGATCTCCCCGTCTTGCGATGCGCCGCCGTCGTCGATCCGATCGCGGCCGACGCTGTAGAGCAAGAAGCCAGGCGGACGCTTCGCGTAGCGCAGCTGCGCCGGAGCGTACGGATCTTTCAGTAGCGCCAGATCGATGCGCTTTTCCAGCGCCGCGAGCGCTTCCGGATAGTCGCCGTTCTCGAGCTTGTATCGCTCCAGCGCTACGGCCACCCGCGCTAGTTGCAGCTGCAGATTCAGTCGCTCTTCGGCGTAGACTGCCTGGGTGACGGTCGGCAGGATCAGTCCAGCCAGCACTTGCGCGACCATTTCGCCCCGGGCCCGTTGATTGAAGATAGCGCCGGCGATGTTGCCCGGGCTGGTGGCGCCTTCCACTTCGGCCGAAAGGTCGAGCTCTAACTGTTCGAGCGCCGCTTCGCGCTGCTCGAGATCATCGATCTCGGTCGTCGCTGCGATTCGGTCGTACCAAACGTTCAGTCGCATCAACATCGCATTGCGATCGAACGGGGCGTACGAAAAGGCGCCAACCGCCGCGCCGCTCCCTCCCAGCATCTCGTTGGCGCCTGCTTTTTTCGTGCAGAAGGCGAGGGCCGCGTCGAGGCCGCCCAGCCGTTCCAACGTGTTGATCGACGGCGCCATCTCGTCAAACGGCGGCAGCGCGGCCAGGTACGCTTCGATCTCGGCCAACAGCGCCGCGTCGCACTGGCCGCTCGCCAAGAGTTGCGCCAGCGCATTGAGGGCGATGCCGCGGATGGCGTCGCAGACCAGCGCCTCGATCAGAAAGCTCGGCTTCGAGCAACACCCGCTAAGCCGCAAACAAGTCTTGATATCTTGCCAGGCGTCCTGGGGACGCTGCTCGCCGATCGCCAACATCGCCCGGGCCATCAACGCCCGGGCGACGTCGCGCTGATGCTGCACCGTCGGCAGTAGCGCGGCGAACAGGAACTCGTTCTTATTGGCCAGCAGCGTGGGAGAAGGGAGATAGTACTTCGGCCGCTCGTTCATCTCCTGCAGCTTGTCGAAGTGAGGCTGCTGCGCCTCGAACCAATCGGCCAGGTCGGGGACTTGACCTCGCGTCCAGGGAACCTGCGTCACTTGAGCCATAATTTCGAACACTTCCGACGTGTCGAGCGGCTCGGCAGGCGCGGTACCTGGTTGCGGCGCCAGTTGGCCCAGTTGCCGGCCGACCTGGGCGCTAAGTTGGTCGTTGTACATCGACAGCATCCCATCGACCGGCGGCAACGGCATCTGCAGGGCGTCGCAAACAAGCGCCTGTTGCTCGGGCGGAATGTCGCATGGCCAGGTCGCTTCCAGAAACGGGATCGCCGCGTTTTCCTCGGGCGAGACGTCTTGTCCCTGCATGTCGATAATCGCCTGCGAATAGTCGACCAGCCCATCCGACCGCAGCGGGCTCGTCAGGTAGGTCGTCTGCTTCGAGACGAGGATCGGCCCCGACGGACCCGCGACGATCCAGATCAACAGCAACACAACCAGCAGCGACACGCCGCCAAAAATCCAAAAGTAGAGAGTCGACTTTTTCATAGCGCACGCGGTAGGGAGGAGAGGACGAAGCGAGAAGATGAGCGCGATTCTAACAGCGCGGCGACGGGGGGCCAACGATTGGGGGTTATTCGTTGGCGACGTCCGAATCTTGGTCTTCCCAATCAAACTCCTCTTCCGGCGGCAGGTTCCAGGGGAAGAAGTCGGTGATTGATTGTTCTGGCAGTGGCAAACGAATCACCAGGTCTCCTTGGATGGAGGATTCGTTGGGATTGTCGAGCGCCCAGTCGCCATGGACGATCTTGCCTTCGCTCGAGTTCCCACCGTCATCCGTCCCATCGGGACCAATAGCGTAAAGTAAAAAGCCGGGTGGCCGCCGCTGATATTGCATCGGCTTTCCAGTGTGGGGATCGATCAGCAACGCGGGGTTGATCTTGTCGGCCAGCGCCGCCAAGTCGGCGGGGTAGTTGCCGTGCTCGACCTGGTAACGCTGAATCGCAACCGCAACGCGAAGCAATTGCAGCTGGGCGTTTTTCTCTTGCTCAATCCAAACCGCTTGCCCAGCGGCGGGAATCATCAGACCGCCGAGTAACTTCGCCACGAGTTCTCCACGAACCTGGCGGCTGAACAGCGCGCTGCCCAGTTCACCTGCCGAATTGGAAATTTCGACCTCCGCTTCGAGTTGATCATTAAATCGCCGAACCGCCTCACGGCAAGCAAACGGCCCTTCGACTTCAAGCGCTGCGGCGAGTTGGTCGTACCAGGCGTTCAATCGAATCAACATCACGTTTTGATCGAAAGGAGCCCCTTCGATTAGGCCATAGCCATCGATCGTCGGCGCCTTGCCGTCAACGTCATGCAGCATATGGACGGCTGAGTCGAGCGTCGTCAGCCGATCCACCACGCAGATTGAAGCCGGCAGTTCGTGGAGCGGCTTAAGCTTCGCCAAGAACGACTCCATTTCGTCCAGCAGCTGCGCGTTGCAATCGCCGCTGGCCAGTAGCGTCGTCAAAGCGACATAGGCTTGGGCGCGAGTCGAATAGGAGTAGAGCGTGACTCTCGTGTTGTCAGGTTGGTTGCGACAGCGTGAGAGGGCGAACAGCGTTTTGATCGCTTCCCACGCATCGGCCGGACGGCGTTCCCCAATCGCCAACATGGCCCGCACTTTCAAGACGTCAGCCGGATCACGCAGGTTCGAGAGCACAGGATTGTCAGCCGCCAGCAATCCTTCGCGCTCGTCGTCGAGCAAGTCGGGCGATGGCAGGAAGAACTTCGGCCTCTCCTGGATCGCGCGTAGCTCGGCGAGATGCGGTTGCTGCGCTTCGATCCACTTGGCCAACGCAGGCAGTTGCCCCCGCAACCAAGGTACTTGCGTCGTCTTCAGCAGGATCGTAGTGACTTTGGTATCGTCCGCATCCAAGTCGACGTAATCGGGATGCGATTGGCCGATCGTATTCAGCTCGTTCGCAACCAACTGTTGGACTTCTTCGTCAAACAACGCTCCCATCCCAGCGCTCTCCGGCAGTGGCATGCCAATCGCCTCACAGACCAACTGCTGCTGTTCCGGTTCCAGCCCGGCTGGCCAGATTGCCGTCAGCAGCGGGATCGCGGCGTTCTCTTCCGGGGTGACCCCTTCGCCTTGCAGGTCAACAATCGCCTGCTCGTAATCGACCATTCCATTGGCGTCGATCGGCTCGGTCAGGTAAGTCGAATCGCGACCGACCACGATCGGACCAGCCGGGGCGAAGATGAGCCAGGCCAGCGACATCAAGGTCAACAGCGTGACCACGCCAATGCCAATGAGAAGCTTCTTTTTCATACAGACTTTCAGGGTGATTCTGGTAGGTCAGGCCTTGGCCTGATGATGTTCGACACGAAATTTGCGCCACGCCAAATGGGCGTATTGATAGACTTGCGGGTGCCGTCGCCACGAAGACGTGGCAACGGCACCCATGCGAAATCGTCTCGCGGGGCATCGTCAGGCCGAGGCCTGACCTACTTGGCTATTCGTCCTCAAGCGGCGGATCTTGCTCTTCCAGCATTTCCTGAAACTCGGGATCGTCGCGCCAAGCCTTGTTGCGATGCACTTCTTCTTCAAGCTCCGTCAGCAGCGGCGGTCGTTTGAGCAGGGGGAAGCGCAAGACCATGTCGCCGTCCGGAAAGATGCTCACCCCTTCCTCGTCGACCCATTCGCCGTCGATGACGTCTCCCCACGGAGAGCTTCCCTCGTCATCGATCCGATTGCTGAACAAGCTGTAGAGCAAGTAGCCCGGCTCACGGCGGTCATATCGCAGCGGCCCGGGCGCATAAGGATCGATCAGCAATTGGGGGTCGATCTGATCGCCAAGCTGGTCGAGCGAATCGGGATAGTCCCCCTGTTCCAGCTTCCATTTTTCCAGCTTCACCGCGACCCGCAGCAGTTGCAATTGGATGTTGACTCGCTCCTCGGCCGCGCCGACTTGCATGACCGCCGGCAAGAGAAGGGCGCCCATCAACCGAGCGATCGCTTCTCCCCGCGCCCGTTGACTGAAGAGAGCGGCCGCAATATTGCCAGGCGACTTGAACTCTTCTCCGATCTCCTGGATCTCAACGGTCACCTGGCCGATCGCCGCTTCGCGCTCGGTCAGGTCCTCGATCGCCAGCGCCTCGGTCATTTGATCGTACCACTCGTTTAAACGAACAAGCATGATGTTGCGATCAAAGGGGACATTCGCCAGCGCCCCGATCGGGTTTTCCCCTTCAAAGAACTCCTGGGCGGCGACCGGGTCGGTGCTGATGACGATCGCCGCATCCAGCCCCATGAATCGCTCGGTCGTGTCGATCGCCGTCGCCATTTCGTTCATCGGCCCCAGGGCGGCGAGATGCTTGTCGATCTCCGTTAGCAACTGGGCGTCGCACTGGCCGCTATTCAGTAGCGCTTGGAGTGCGCTATTGGCGACGCCTCGCAGGGCAATGCCGTGTAGCAGTTCGACCAACATGCCCGGGCGCGAATGGCGATCGCTGAGAGTGAAAACGGTCTTGATATCTTCCCATGCGTGCTCTGGTTGGTTTTCGCCGATCCGCAAGTTAGCCCGGGCCAGCAGCACCCGCTGCGTATCACGCTGTGTCATGACCGTAGGCAAATCGCAGGCGAACAGATAGCTTTTCTTCGTTCGCAGCAGCGTTGGCGAAGGGAGAAAGAACCGAGGGCGATCATTCATCTCGTGCAGTTTATCGAGATGTACTGCCTGCTCGTCGAGCCAAGCAGCCAGCGGTGGAAGTTGCTGACGCGTCCAGGGAGCCAAAGCGGCGATCAGGACGTCCAAGGCATCCGCGTCCGTCAGGGGATCAAGGTCGCCAGCGGCAACTTCGCCGGCGAAGTTTTGGTTGAGCCAGGCGAGAATCGTGCTCTTGTTGGCTTCGCCGGTATAGGCAGGCAACCCAGGCGCCTCCGGCATCGGCATCTGCAGGGCGTCGCAGACCAATGGCTGATCCTCGGGGGCGATTCCGGCTGGCCAGGTTGCCTGCAGATAAGGAATCGCCGCGTTCTGCTCGGGCGTGACGCCGTTCCCCTGCATCTCCAGGATCGCCTGATGGTAGTCAACCAGGCCATTCTTGCTGAGCGGCTCGGTCAGATGGGTCGTCTGCTTCGAGACGACAATCGGCCCCGAAGGCCCGGCGACGATCCAAATCAGAATCGCCAGAGACAGCAATACAATGCCGCCGATAATCGCATAGGTGAGCGTCTTCTTTTTCATACCAGGTTCGCGAGGAGCGTGAGCAGAGAGAATCGGGAACGCCTGAGATTCTACCATCCCCAAGCCAGCTACGCACAATTCTTATCTGCGCTTATCTGCGGTTTAAAAAGTAGGCAGAGTTTTGAACCGCAGATGAGCGCAGATTTTCGCAGATGGGAAGAGGCAAGAATCGAGGATGGGCGTTCCGGTAGGCCTTGGCCTGACGTGGGAGGGCAGTGTCGATTGACGACATCGTCGCGCAGGGCATCGTCAGGCCGAGGCCTGACCTTCCATTTCTCATCGGCGAACACCTGCGGTTTGCTCTTCCAGGCGGGGCCCCATTGCTCGCAGTTCTTTCTCGAGCTGCGACTTGAAGCTGGGCCCTGGGGTCGCCAGGTAGACGTCTTGGTTGGGCAGCCGTTCTGACGGCGGGTCGAAGGCGGGGGCGTCGCCCGTCAGATGTCGCTTTAGCTCGTCGGTGCGGTTTTCAAACAGGCTGTAGAGGAGATAGCCCTGAGGATACAGCCGGTATTGAAGGGCGTCTTGCGTTTGCGGATCGCGGGCCAGTTGCGACTCGATCGCGGGGCAAAGCTGCGGCGGGTAGTCGCCGGTTTGATCGCGGTATTGTTCGAGCTGGATGGCGACTCGCAACAGATGCAGGCTGGTATTGGTGCGCGACTCGACGATGCCAACTTGCATGACTGACGGTAGAAAGACGAAGGTGGTGCTGTCGGCCGCCCGTTTGCCGGCGGCCGATAGTTGGACCGCCCCCACTAGATTGCCAACCAGCGTCCGCGGCGCCGTGGCGGCGGAGAACTCGGCTTCGAGCTGTTTGAGCGCCGGGCGGCGCTTCATGCGCTGTGGATCTTCCAGGATCTCGGTGATCCGGTCAAAGTTTTCGTTCAGTCGGGTCGCCATCATCGCCGCGTCAAGCGTCGGAAAATCGACCGCGTTGCCGCCCAGTTCGGTGGCGCCGCGGATCGACGCATCGAGCGTCACCAGGCGTTCGTACTCTTTGACGGCGGTCGGGACCAGATCAAATGGGGCCGTTGCGGTGACGTGCCGTTCGATCTCGGCCAGCAGTGGGCCGTCGCACTGACCGCTGGCGATCAGCGTATGGGTCACGGCGATCGCCCGTTCGCGGATTGAATAGCAGGCGTTCAGTTCGATCAACGACGGCAGCTGCGGACGCAAGAGGCTGAGCGCGTAGATCAAACGAACGTCGCGCCACGCCGCTTTCGGCTCGTGCTTTCCTAAGCGGTACATCGCCCGAATCGAGAGCGCTTCGGACAGCGTGCGCAGCGCCTGATTGGCGGGCGTCCGGATCGACGTCAGCTCTTCTCGCGGATAGTCGACCAGCAGGATCATGGGGTAATAGAAGCTCGTCTTCCCCTCGATCTGTTGCACATGATCGAGATGGGGCGTCTCCGCTTCGACCCAGGCGGCGAGCGGGGGAAACTGGTCGTCGGTCCAGGGAGCGTCGCCAGCCGCCAGCAGCAAGTTGCGAATCCGCGTCGGGAAGGAATCGTCGTCCGCCTGACGCGCCTCGTCTTGCTCGGCCAGCCATTCTCGAAACGGCGGCGCCTGATCGGGTTCGTACGGCATCTGCAAGCCAGGCGACGTCGGCACGTCAAACTCCATCTCGCGGCAGATGGTGCTCCATTGCTCGGCTGGCATGTTGCAGGGCCAAGTTGCCTGTAGAAACGGAATGGCGGCGTTGTTCTGCGGCGTCGCGTCTCCTTTGCGCCGCTCGAGCACCGCAAGGGCGTAATTAACGTGACCGTTGGGCAATAAGGGCTCGATCAAGTAAGTCGTCTGCGGCGAGACCGGCACTTTCTCGGATGATTGCCAGCAATACCAGCTGACGCCAGCGATCACCAGTAGTACGATCAGCCCCTGCAGCAACAGCGAATGAATGAGCGATCTTGCCCTCATCGGTCTACCCTCTGATCGTCAGAGTGAAACAGCGACGCCTGGAACCCTTTAGCAGATACGGCGTCGCCCATCTCGATCGATTGCGCGGTAAGCGAACTCGATCGGTTCGCAGGTAGTTCGCTGCGGCCATCCCTATCTTGTCCCCAATCGTGCAAAAAAATGCCAGCAACTGGTCAAAGTCGGCTCGGCTATCTACGAGACGAGCGATCCAGCGGGACCGTTTCGAAAAGAAGCGGAAAGGAAAAGAAGGTTCGCCGGGCGAAGTATCGGCAGGGGTGTACTAGAGGTTTGAACGGAGGTTGAAACATGGGGAAAGGGTGCCATGGCCACGGCCTTGCGTGGCCATGAATGCGGTTAGCGATCCTTTTAACGCCTGACCTAAATCTTTCAATCTGCGTAAATCTGCGACCATCTGCGGTTCAAGAACGAAAAGGGCCCTCCTAGTCGAAACTAGCAGGGCCGTATTTTTAAGGTTTTGATCGTAATCGCCTACTCGCCGCGCATTTTGCGGAAGCGATCCTGCAGCGACAGGACGTTCATCTCTCCGTTGCGGAGCGCTTCCATCGCTTTGGCGGCGGCTTCGGCGGCCTGGATCGTGGTGATGCAGGGGATGCCGTGTTGGACCGCGGCGGCGCGGATGCGGCCTTCGTCGGTGCGGGCGCCTTTGCCGCTGGGGGTGTTCATCACCAGCGAGACCGCGCCGTCGATCAGCAGGTCGATCAGGTTCGGGTGGCCTTCGGCCAGCTTCTTGATCTGCTGGACCTCCAGGCCTTCTTCCCGCAACCGCTTGGCGGTTCCCTCGGTGCAGACCAGATCGAAGCCGAGCGAATCGAGCCGCTGGGCGATCTCAACGATGTGCTCTTTGTGACGGGGCGAAACGCTGAGGAAGATCTTGCCTTCTTCCGGTTGTGGCAGCAACACGCCGGCGGCGAGTTGACTCTTGGCGAAGGCGATCGAGAACCGTTCGCTGATCCCCATCACTTCGCCGGTCGAACGCATTTCGGGGCCAAGCACAATGTCGACGCCGCTGAACTTGCGGAATGGGAAGACCGACTCTTTGATCGAAACGTGGGCCGGGATCGGCTCTTCGGTGACGCCCAACTCCGACAGCTTGATGCCGGTCATCACCTGGGCGGCGATCTTGGCGACCGGCATCCCGGTCGCTTTGGCGACGAACGGTACGGTGCGGCTGGCGCGAGGATTCACCTCGAGCACGTAGACGTTCATCTTGCCGTCTTCTTGCTTGACGGCGAACTGCACGTTCATCAGGCCGACCACCTTCAGCTGGCGGGCCATCGCGATGGTCGCTTCGCGAATCTCTTTGACGACCGGGCCAGGCAAGCTGTAGGGAGGAATCGCACAGGCCGAGTCGCCCGAGTGGACGCCCGCCTCTTCGATATGCTCCATCACGCCGGCGACGACGACGTTCTCGCCGTCGCAGATGCAGTCGACGTCGACTTCGGTCGCGTCTTCCAGGAAGCGGTCGATCAGCACCGGCTGACCTTGAGCGACCAGGAACGCCTCGGCGACGTAACGCTCGAACTGTTTGTCGTCGTAGCAAATTTCCATCGCCCGACCGCCGAGCACAAAGCTGGGACGAACCAGCGCCGGATAGCCGACCTTGGCCGACTCGGCGCGAGCCTGGGTCATGTTGCGGGCAATCGCGTTGGCGGGCTGCTTGAGGCCCAGTTGGTTGAGCAGCTGCTGGAACTTCTCGCGATCTTCGGCCGCTTCGATCGTGTCGACGCTGGTGCCGATGATCGGCACGCCGGCGGTCGCCAAAGCGCGGGCCAGATTCAGCGGCGTTTGTCCGCCAAACTGCACGATCACGCCGTCAGGCTGCACCTTGTCGCAGATGTTCAGCACGTCTTCGGTCGTCAGCGGCTCGAAGAAGAGGAGGTCGCTGGTGTCGTAGTCGGTACTGACCGTTTCGGGGTTGCTGTTGACCATGATCGATTCGATCCCCAGTTCGCGAAGGGCGAAACTGGCATGGCAGCAGCAGTAGTCAAACTCGATTCCCTGGCCGATCCGGTTGGGACCACCGCCGAGGATCATAACCCGCTTCTTCGCAGGATCCTTGGTCGGCGTTTCGTCTTCGTCTTCGTAGGTCGAATAGAAGTACGGCGTGTAGGCTTCAAACTCGGCGGCGCAGGTATCGACCGATTTGTAGGTGGCGACGACGCCGAGCTGTTTGCGTTGCTTGCGAACTTCGAGTTCGCTGCTGCCCAGCAGCGTGGCGAGTTGGCGATCGGAGAAGCCGTACTGCTTGGCCTGCTTCATCTTGGTGGCGTCGATCGCGGCCAGCGAGCCAATCGCGGCCAGTTCGTCCTCCAGCTCGACCAGTTGTTGCATCTGATCGATGAACCACGGATCGATGAAGGTCAGCTGGAAGATTTTCTCCAGCGTCATCCCCGACTTGATCGCGTACCGCAGGTACCAAGGGCGATCGGCGTTGGGGGTGCTGAGCTTGGCCCGGATCTCGTCGTCGGACGGTTGCTCTTCGGTTCCCCACAGATCTTTGCCGTCGCAGCCGAAGCCAAAGCGGCCGACCTCGAGCCCGCGGAGAGCTTTCTGGAACGACTCTTTGAAGGTTCGGCCGATCGCCATCGTTTCGCCGACGCTCTTCATTTGCGTGGTCAGCGTGGCGTCCGCTTCGGGGAACTTCTCAAAGGCGAACCGCGGAATCTTGGTGACGACGTAGTCGATCGTCGGCTCGAAGCAGGCGAGCGTCTCGCGGGTGATGTCGTTCGGCAGTTCGTGCAGATAGTAGCCGACCGCCAGCTTGGCGGCGATCTTGGCGATCGGGAAACCGGTCGCCTTCGACGCCAGGGCCGAGCTGCGGCTGACGCGGGGGTTCATCTCGATGACGATCATCCGGTCCGATTTCGGATCGATCGCGAATTGGATGTTCGAGCCCCCGGTTTCGACGCCGATCTCGCGGATGACCGCCAGCGAGGCGTCGCGCATCCGCTGGTATTCTTTATCGCTGAGCGTTTGGGCCGGGGCGACGGTGATTGAGTCGCCGGTGTGGACGCCGACCGGATCGAAGTTCTCGATCGTACAGATGATCACGACGTTGTCGGCAACGTCGCGCATCACTTCCATCTCGTACTCTTTCCAACCGATCACCGACTCTTCGACCAGCACTTCGCTGACGGGCGATTGATCGAGGCCGTTACGAACCAGCGAGTCGAACTCTTCGCGGTTGTAGGCGATCGCCGAGCCCGATCCTCCCATCGTGAAGCCGGGGCGAATTACCGCCGGCAGACCGATCTGATCGAGAACGGCGCGCGCTTCTTGAATCGTATGGACCGTACCGCCGCGGCAGACTTCGAGCCCGATCTTTTCCATCGCCGCTTTAAACTGCTCGCGCTCTTCGGCCTTAGCGATGACCGAGGCTTTGGCGCCGATCATCTCGACGCCATATTTTTCGAGCACGCCATGCTTGTCGAGATCCATCGCCAGGTTCAGCGCGGTCTGACCGCCCAGCGTCGGCAACAGGGCGTCGGGACGCTCTTTGGCGATGATCTTTTCGACAACAGGCCACGACAGCGGTTCAATATAGGTGCGGTCGGCCATGTCCGGATCGGTCATGATGGTGGCCGGGTTGGAGTTCACCAACACCACCTCATAACCTTCCTCCCGCAGCGCCTTACAGGCTTGCGTGCCGGAGTAGTCGAATTCGCAGGCCTGGCCGATAACAATCGGACCGGAACCAATAAGCAAGATCTTTTTGATGTCGTCGCGTCGCGGCACGGCGTCCCAGTTCTGTTGAAAAAGACAAAGTGGGAAAGTTTGCTCCACCCTCTAGGGGCGGCGGTTTGGGAGTAAAATCCCTCCAATTTAACCCCAGGAAAGAGTTGGGTACAAGCGGGAGGAGCAGGGTAATTTCGCTAGAATTGCTGCGAAGCGCCCGAAGTTGATTCTCGCTCTGTTCTGGTCGACGTAACGGCTCGCCCGAACGATCATCGAAAGGTGCGATCGCATCCGTGCGATCACGCAGTCCGTCGAGAAGATCAACGGACTGCCAAGTCACGCGCATCCGCTGACGCAAAGCGGAACAACGCCAACAGAGGATCGATTCTGTGCCAAAACGATGTTCATGGGCCGACAGCCATCCACTGCTGGCCGAGTATCACGACCAAGAGTGGGGCGTGCCCGAGTACGACAGTCGCGCCCTGTGGGAAAAACTGTCGCTCGACGGCTTTCAGGCGGGGCTGTCGTGGCTGACGATCTTGCGCAAACGAGATGCATTTCGCGCAGCGTTTGCCGACTTCGATCCAGAAAAAGTGGCTCGATTCGGCAAGCGAGACGTCAATCGCCTGCTGAAAAACGCCGAGATCGTCCGGTCACGGGCCAAGATCGAAGCGACCATTCAGGGCGCGCGAGTTTATTTGGCGATGCAAGAGGCGGGGGACGACTTCTCGACGTTCGTCTGGAACCTGGCCGGCGGAAAGCCAACTCGCAACACCAGCGGCGTCGTCCCGGCGAAGACGCCATTGTCCGAGTCGATCTCCAAAACGCTCAAGCAGCAGGGCTTCAAGTTCTGCGGGCCGGTGATCGTGTATGCCTGGATGCAGGCGACCGGAATCGTTAACGATCACACCGTCGATTGTTTTCGCCGTAGGGCGGTTGCGAAGGAAAAACGTTAATCCTCCGCTACTCACATGGCAATTCTGGCAGAAGGGGTGTCATTGTCGCCTTCAGGTGGGCAAAATCTTGATTGCGGGCACCATTCTTCGCCTGGCAAACCGTGGCGGTTGCGGTGTTTATGCAGAAACGCGGTTTGTTGATTTCTGGACGAAAATGGATCATAAACGGGCTATTTGTCCCAGTTTTGATCCTCATCTCCCTTAACCGGTAGAAAAGGGCGGGTTGTAAGAATTTCAAGAATTATGGCGCCGGACCGTTTAATTCCCCCCACGTTGTACTTATAACGGAGTACATAGGTCACAGGATGAGGGCAAGCGCGGGCCACAGACCTCCCTGAAACCTCCCCAGGTTGACTCACACCTCGGCGATCGGACGGAACACCGACGTCTCAGGCAAACCTCCTCACATCGGGCAAGCAGTCATCGCCATGCGGCGAATTCACCGCGGAAATACTCTGCGTCTGCGACGTCTCTACGTACGTCGTGAGGCATCGATTGAGTCGCTCGAAACCCGGGCGATGCTCGCCGCCGATTTTTCTTCGGAAATGGAGATTGGCGCCGACCAATGGGGCCCAACTTTCTTGGCTCGCGACGCTGATACAGCTTTGCCCCCGCGATCTGGCGGCTTTCTGCTGGAAGGGGAAGACGTTGTCGATCCGCCAGCCGGCGATCCTCCGCTTGCTGACCCGCCGCCGGTTCTGCTGCACTTCTCGGTCGTCACCGATCCGACCCAGTTTGACGATGCGGCGCTTGGCGCCGTAGAGCAACTGCCCGAGAGCATGCTGCACACGCACGAGTGGGATCGGTACTACGTCGAAGTTTGGGTCGAAGCTGGCGAACAAATCAACGATCTCTCGGTCGACTTGAACTACGAGACCGAGATTACGAGCCCGCGTCATGTGACGTTTGGTCCCGCCTTTGCCGATGGCAACTACGCCGTTGACGATGACTTGGGCGAGTTGCGCAACATCGCGGCGCACATCGCTTTGCCGCCGCCGCAGGATACTGGAACCGCCGGCGCTGGCGACCCAGGCGCAGGCGACGAAGCCGCCGACGACTTGGTCCTGTTTGCCCGCATCGAGTTTGGCGCCAGCGAGCTGCGCGACAACGTGCGGTTGGACTTGGCGACCGGAACCGTCGGACCGCATTCGCTTGAGCTGGACATGGTTCGTAGCGACGCCACGACGCTGGATGGACAGCTGCTGGACGTTCGCCCCGCGGTGAAGCCTGATTTTGGCCTGGTGCCGGTCATCTATGACCTGGACGACGATCAGGCGGTTTCGCTGGTCGACTTGCAGCTGATGATTCGCTCGCTGGGCAAAGATGCCAGCGCCCCCAACGGCCAGCTCGATTGGTACGCCGACTTCAACAAGGACTATTCGGTATCGCTGGTCGATCTCAACTTTATGGTTCGCAGCATTGGCCGTAGTTGGCGAAACGAAGACATCGAGTTTCCCAGCAACTATCCGGAAGCCTGGATTCCAGAGCCGGACGACGGCTCGGGCGGTGGGGGAACCGGCGGACCAGGCGGAACCGATCCTGGCGACGGCGAAAAAGATCCGCCTGAGGATCCGCCGCTGAAGTTCGTGCCGATCGATGTCGGCGGCAACATGCTCGCGCCCGATCCGGCGATGATCTTGGCTCTGCAGGCGATCTTGCAGGCCGAGATCGTCTTCCCGATTGGTTTCGACTTCACCCTGCTGCAGGGAAGCGTTTCTTATTCCGACGGGGATGGCGACGGCGACAAAGAGACGATGCTCGAGATCGAGGTCGACGATCAGCTGTTCGAGACCGAAATCGAGATCGAGATCATGAACGAATTGATCGATACCGATCAGTTGTGGTCTGATTGGTCTGGCGCTATCAGTAGCTACTTTGGCGAAGCGATTGCTGACCTGAAGGACCTGTTTCTCAGCGACGAAGACTAGCGGTAGATCGCCAGTCGACCGTCATGTTGGGGAGTTCGCTCCGCGCTTGCGCTCACGGGTGTGGATGCCAGCAAGTCGCCCCAATTTTCGGCTTTCCCCGCTTCGTGCAACTCAATGCGGCAGATAGACTTTAGCAAGCTTGGTTTTGCAGCATGAGGGTGAATGGGTTTGATGGACCAGTCCGAAGAGTTTCGGCGTTTACGCCGTTCGGATTCGATTCTGCGCACGACGATCGCTCGGCTTGGCGATCAGTCAGGAGTTCCCTATTTGCAATCGCTGGTCGCTTCGCTGGGGGCCGGATTTGATTGCAAGTTGGCGCTGGTCGGTCGCGTACTGAAGCATGAGCCGACCAAGGTGCAGGTCGCCGCTCGCTGGCAGCGGGACGAAGTGGAACTGGACGACTTTCGGATTTACGATCTGCAGGAAACGCCATGCGCGCAGATCGTCCAGAATCGCCTGGCGATTTTTCCGCAACACGTACAAACGCGGTTTCCGAATGTGGCGCTGCTGCAGGAGCTGGACTTCGAGAGCTACGCTGGGGCCCCGCTGACCGACTCGCACGGAAACGTCATCGGTCTAATCGCGCTGCTCGACGACAAGCCGATGTGTGAAGAAGAGATGGTTGCGTCTCTGCTGCAGCTGTTCGCTTCCGGTGCGGGGAAAGAGCTGGAGCGACAATCGACCGAGTCGGAGCTAGAGGAAAACGAACGCCAAATGCAGATGCTGGTCAACCTATCGAGCGACGTGGTGTGGGATTGGGACATCGTCGCCGACAAGCTGTCGTTATCCGATCGCTTGTACGAAATCTTGGGTTATGAAAACGACGCTTTTGAATCGACCCGCGACGCGATCCATCGGCTGATGCATCCAGACGATCTGGCCTACCATGGCGTCTGGCTGAAGGACTTTCTGGCCCATGGCGATAGCAAGTATTCGCACGAGTGGCGGCTGTTGGCCCAGGACGGCGTTTACCGTTGGTTTCGATCGTCCGGCACAATCTTTCGTACGCCGCAAGGAACGCCATCGCGAATGATCGGCGTGCTCAGCGACGTCTCTGAGGCGAAAGCGGCGGAACAAGAACGCGAGCGCCTGATCCGTCAGTTGGAGCTCAAGAACGACGAACTCGAACGTTTCACCTACACCATCTCGCACGAGCTTCGCAGTCCGCTGGTCACGCTCAGCGGTTTTGTCGGCTTGCTGCAAGAAGACCTGCAGCGGGACGACGCGGACGCCGTCGACGCCGACTGCGGCGAGATCATGACGGCGGTTCGCAAGATGGACGCGCTGCTGGACAACCTGCTAGAGCTATCGCGGCTGGGCCGAGTTTGTAACCCGCACGAAGCGATCCCGCTGCACGAACTAGTCGAAGAGTCGCTGACGCTGCTGCAGTCGCGCATTGAAAGCGCCGGCATCGAAGTGGTGGTTAAAGACCCGCTGCCGATCATCGGCGGCGATCGGGTTCGCTGGCAGCAGGTCTTCCAGAACCTGTTGGAGAACGCGGTCAAATATCGGAGCCCCGCGAGCCCGCGGATTGAAGTTGGCGCGATCACCGGCAAGAATCGTCCGCCGACAATCTATGTGCAGGACAATGGAATCGGCATCGAGCCGAAGTTTCATCAGCGGGTGTTTGGGCTGTTTGAAAAGCTCGACCCGCGGTCGGAAGGAACCGGCGTCGGCCTGGCGCTAGTCCAGCGGATCGTCGAGCTGCAAGGCGGCCGCATCTGGCTCGATTCGCCCGGCAAAGGGAAGGGCTCGACGTTCTACATCGTGTTGGCGAGCGACGGCGGGGCCCTGGTCGAGACCTTCTAGCAGCAGCAAGCCGACGCTCGATTAATAGTGGGGCGGCCGCTCTTCGTCCGGATTGCGTTTCTCCGCCATTTGCTCGCGAACGTCGCGTAGTTCGGTAGAGAAGCGCTGGCAGAACTTGGTTAACGCCTCCAATTGTCTACTTTGCTCGGTCACAACCTGGTTGAGTAGGCGGACCGTTTCTTCCAGGTGGGTGATGACTTCTTCAAGGTTCGTGGTACGCTTTTCTACGTTCATCGGTAGGGCCAAATATTCTGGTAGCGGCGTCTTTTTCGCCCATCTGTGAGATTGCCGAGGCCTGTATGGAAATCGGCAGAGTCTTCGTAAGTTGAAGATTCCTCGTGAAAAAGATAACCTACCAGCGGTCCAGGTGTCGATGTTAGATAAAGTGGTTTTCTTTCTTTACGGGGGAGCCCGACTAACGGTATATTTGCCGTTTTGTAGTGCTATGATTGAGTGACATCGCTCCAGATTCTGCGGGGCGTTTCTTTGATTTTTGAAAGCGCCAATCGCAATGCCAGTTGAAGTTTTGCCACGACGAGATGCCGGCAAGAAGATCACCAAGTTAGATCGCAAGACGGCGTCGCTGCTCTCGCTCTACTCGCGGATGCCAAACTCTCGCCGCGCCGCCAAGTACGAGCAATACGCCAGAGAATTGAGCAATAACAAGGTCGCGTTGCAGATTCTGCAAAGTTTGAAGAACGCCTGCTCTTAGCTGCCTGTTGAAAAATGCCCTCGTGGCATTTTTCAACCTCGCCAGGCTCAGAGCATAGCTCTTCGCGGCTCGCAAAATAACGACTTACGTCGTTATTTTGGGATCGCATCCGTGCGATCACGCAGTCCGTCGAGAAAATCAACGGACTGTTAGCTTCTGGGAAAACGGGAGCGTATCTTAAATGCGGACGTGATGAATTCCGGATAGCGCGAGCGTCTTGCCGCCGGAATTGAAGATCGTCGACTCACGACGACTTCGCCCAAACGCATCATACTGGCCCGGGTCGTTCAAGATGCTCAGGCTCAGCAGCGTTCCCGAGGCGTCAACCGGAAGCTCGACTTCGCGAGTTCCATCTTTAGGCGATCTCCAGAGGGCGATCGCACGGTCACGTCGTTTTTCGCCATTGATCGGTTGGCTTAGGTTGGCCATTCCCAGACTGGTGAAGGTCAGGACCGAGCAGCCGGGGTCGTCGGCAAAGCCAAGGGCATAGCGGGCCGCCCAACGACTGGCGATTTGCGGCCCGTCGGCAAGCAGGCAGATCAAGAGGTGGGGCCCGACCGCGCGGATCACGTCGCCGATCGGGTCGGACTGTGCCAGGTCTTCGCAAATGAGTACGGCGATCGTGATCCCTTGCGCCAAGCGAATGAAGTTGATCCGGCGGCGCGGGATCAACGTGTTCTCTTCCCATTCATGGTTCATGTCGAGCATGCGTCCTAAGCCATACTGGGCGACCTGGCTACGGCTCAAGACCCAACGGTGATGCTTGTGCTGATCGACCTCATCCATAGCCCAGACAAACTGATAGTCTTTGATCAACGTCAGTCGAGCAAGATTTTCACTGAAGCCTCCCGAGGTTCCGTTCACCAATCCGCGGATCACGAACCGAGGTCGGTCGTCGCTGTGGGGCGCGATGATTTCGTGCATCAGCTCATAGTCTTGCGACACGTCGATCGCCATCTCCGGAAAAACGATTCCATCGATCGACCCACACTGCTCGCGACAGGCCGCCATCATTCTCGTCAGGCGATGAAAATGATCGACGGTGAAAATCTGGGGACGATACTCAAAATGACGCAGATTCGGCCGACGAAAGGAAGTTGGGAATTGAGCGTCTTCGGGGACAGGCTCGAAATTGACAGGTAGCACGCGGTCGGGCCAAGGGACCAGCAATAGCGATAGATTGAAGTCGGTTTCGCCGGCCATCTGCGAGCGAGCGGTGTCGCAGGTCAGCAACGGGTGAACTTCGCCGGGGCGCAACAACGCCAAGTTGTGCGAGAGAGAACGAATGGTCATGCCTGACTTGGGCGTGTTAAATTTGGGAACGACCATGCCTCGTTTCGAGCGAATGTTTTTGCACAACGTGGAGGGGAGTTCCTCTTGGGAACGAGCGAAGAGCCACTCTTCGACATCCCAATAAAAATTGAGCCGCGATTGGTCGCCAGCTTCCCCGTTGTTTTTTTGAGCTTCCGGTATATTCAGCCCCAGGTCTTGGCACGCTTCGTCGGCGATCGCAGCCAAGGTCAGCAAGATTCGCGTCAGGTAAAATCCGACCGCCCATTCAAAGAGGCGAAGGGTCTTAATGCAGAGGAAGTGAGAGTCGACCTTGGGGTTCCTAAGATTCTTAAACAGATTCTTCCAACCTGCGCCGATGTCGGTCGCTCGGGCATGTTTCGAGAGGGCGGAGGAGAAGCGAATCATCGCCTTCTTCGCCGTTTCAAAATCATCACCATGAAGCGCGCGTTCGTCGTTTCCAGCCGTCTGTTGAAAGGCGACGGTCTCGTCGCGCAACAGCTTCAGATTTTTCTCCGGTTTAAAGAACTCGCGGACCATCAAGAAAGTATCGCGAACGAACGAAGCGTTGCCGCTTTCTTCACTCTTGATGCTGGGAAAGTACGATTCGATGATTCCATATTCGTCATCGGAGCCGCTCAAGGACTCTAGCAACGGCCGGTAAAGCCGTGACAGTCGCCAGGTATTGAAGAGGTACAATTCGTCCGTCATCTGCTTCAACGGCGACAGTTGTTTCCGATTCTTGCGAATGTTGAACGAACCAAGGATTCCGTTGTCAGGGTCTTTCTGATACGTCTTGAGCCAATCAATGGCGATTTCGCGGACCCATTTCTCCCATTGAACGTTTTGCTTCGCTCCTCTTCCTCCCGAGCCTTGCGCTATTGCCGGTTGTTCAAACGGCCAATCATGCGCCGCCAAGAGATAGGCGCCCGAGTTTTGCAGCAGTCGCATCGAAACGGCAAACGCGTCTGGGGGCCACTCGAGCAAGAGACTGTACTTCTTCGACTCGTCGGTCGGCCCGATCAAGAAATTGACGATGTCGCCGATCGTGGTGAAGTTCGGATTCTCACCCGAAGTATTTCCGTCGCTGGCCATGGTCGCCCCATCAAATGCGTCGCTGTTGATGCACCGGAATGAGGCATTCTAAAGCAGTAGTTCCTGGTGGTAAAGAAAATCTGGCCAAACTGAGCATTTGAACATTTGTGGGCCTTAAGCGGCGATAATCAGCCGTTTTCGTGACCATTAAGGTCCAAAGAAAGCCTTCTTTTGGCGGGTTCGGCGTCGTTGACGCTTTGCTTTCAAGCTCGGTACAATGGCCGGTTTGCGATAGAGCTGCGCGATTGTGCGCTCCTCTCGCCGCTGCGGCCGCAATTGATTGCCGGCGGTCGCTTCTTATTTTACCGTTACGCGAGAATTGAAGCCGAATGTCCGTATCAACGACCAGCATCGAACAGCTTACGATCAACGCCATCCGCACTTTGTCGATGGACGCCGTCCAAGCAGCCAATAGCGGTCACCCCGGTACGCCGATGGCCCTGGCGCCGGTCGCCTACACGTTGTGGTCGAACCATCTTAGTTACGATCCCAACTATCCTCGTTGGGCGGGTCGCGATCGCTTCGTCTTGTCGTGCGGTCACGCTTCGATGCTGATCTACTCGCTGCTGCACCTGGCCGGCGTGAAGAAGGCGGACGGCAGCGACGAACTGTCGGTCAAGATCGATGACATCAAGAACTTCCGCCAGCTGCACAGCCCTTGCGCCGGACACCCCGAAAGCTACGAAGTCACCGGCATCGAGACGACCACCGGTCCGCTGGGCCAGGGCGTCGCCACCAGCGTCGGCATGGCGATGGCCGCCGAGTTTGAGAAAACCCGCTACAACCGCGAAGGTCATGACGTCTTTGGTTACGACGTCTACGCCTTGTGCAGCGACGGCGACCTGATGGAAGGGGTCTCGACCGAAGCCGCGTCGGTCGCCGGTCACCTGAAACTGTCGAACCTCTGCTGGATCTACGATGACAACCACATCACGATCGAAGGAGATACCGACCTGGCGTTCAGCGAAGATGTCGGCAAAAAGTTTGAAGGTCTGGGCTGGCACGTCGTCAAAGTGGACGACGCCAACAACCTGGGTTTGCTCAACGCCGCCTTCGATTCGTTCAAGGCGACCACCGACAAGCCGACCTTGATCATCGTCCGCAGCATCATCGCCTGGGGCGCGCCGACGATGGCCAACACCCACGGCGCTCACGGCGCTCCGCTGGGCGAAGCCGAAATCGCCGCCACCAAGGAAGTTTACGGCTGGACCTACGACAAGTTTGTCGTGCCGACCGAAACGACCGATCACTTCACCGCAACAATGGGCGCTCGCGGCGAGTCGGCTCGCACCGATTGGGAAGCGAAGTTCGCCGCCTACGAAAAGGCGTTCCCGGCCGAAGCGAACGAGTGGAAGCAGATCATGTCGGGCGAACTGCCGACCGAGTGGGACGCCGAGCTGCCGGTGTTCGAGACCGACGCCAAGGGCGTCGCCTCGCGGGCTTCCGGCGGCAAGGTCCTGAACGCGATCGCCAAGAGCGTGCCGAGCATGCTGGGCGGTTCGGCCGACCTTGAGCCGTCGACCAAAACCGGTTTGAAGTTCCCGGGCGCCGGCTTCTTCCTGGCTGACGACCATAGCGGCCGCAACATGCACTTCGGCATTCGCGAACATTCGATGGCCTCGATCGCCAACGGCTTGTGCCTGTCGGGCTATCGTCCGTTCGTGTCGACCTTTTTCGTCTTCAGCGATTACCTGCGTCCGGCGCTGCGTCTGTCGGCGATCATGGAATTGCCGGTCATGTACATCTTCACGCACGACTCGATCGGCGTCGGCGAAGATGGCCCGACCCACCAACCGGTCGAACACCTCGCCGCCCTGCGAGCGATCCCGAACGTCGCCATCTTCCGCCCGGGCGATGCGAACGAAGTTTCGCAGTCGTACAAGGCGGCGATGGAGCTGACCGATCGCCCGTCGATCATGGTTCTGACCCGTCAAAACCTGCCGACGCTCGATCGCGAAAAGTACGCCTGTGCGACTGGCGCGGCTCGCGGCGGTTATGTGCTGGCCGATTGCAGCGGTACGCCGGAAGTGATTTTGATGGCGACCGGCAGCGAACTGTCGCTGGCCGTCGAAGCGTACGAAACGCTGACCGCCGACGGCGTGAAGGCCCGCCTGGTGAGCATGCCGTGCGTCGAATTGTTTGAGTTGCAGGATGACGACTACAAGAAGAGCGTCCTGCCGTGCGACGTCGCCGCTCGCGTGGCGGTCGAAGCGGGCGTCGCCCAGTCGTGGGATCGTTACCTCGGTTTCCGCGGCAAGTTTGTCGGCATGAAGAGCTTTGGCGCCAGCGCCCCGGCCAACGAGCTGTTCCCGTACTTCGGGATTACGGCCGAGAAAGTGGTCGAAGCGGCGAAGGCTTCGATCGCCGGCTAACTGCCTGTTGAAAAATGCCATCGTGGCATTTTCCAACCTCGCCGGGCTCAGAGCATCGCTCTTCGCAGCTCGTACAATCGTCAATACCCGAAGATCCTCGGCCTCTGCCGAGGATTTTTTTTTCGTGCAATTCACACGCACTTTTCGCCAAGCGCCAAATCGGCGGCTAGATTCTAAGTGACGGTTATAGGAGACAGTCAAACAATTTCCCCTCATTTGTTACCGGGAGTACGCGTCACATGTCCGAAGTACCAAATCTGCCGCCTGAAATTCGCCACGAACTGCACGAGCTACGCAAAGAATGGTGGTGGTTTCTGCTGCTGGGCGTCGGTCTGATCGTTCTGGGGCTGTTCGCTTTGGGCGCCAGCTTCATCACTTCGCTGGCGGTGGTCGTCTTCTTTGGCTTGCTGTTGGTGGTTGGCGGCGCCGTGCAGATCGCCAGTGCGTTCTGGGCGGGTCGTTGGAGCGGGATGCTGCTCTCGATGCTGCTCGGTATCTTTTACGTCGTGACCGGTATGCTGATGATCGACGCCCCGATCGAGGCGATGCAGGCGATCGTGCTGTTGATCGCCGCCTTTTTGATCGTTGGCGGCCTGTTCCGGATTGTGGCGGCCTTGTCGGTTCGCTTTCCGGCCTGGGGCTGGCAGTTGCTTTCTGGCGCCGTCAGCGTGATTTTGGGCTTGATGATCAACAAAGGCTGGCCCGATAACTCGGTTTTCATCATTGGCTTGTTCCTGGGGATCGAGTTGATCTTCAGCGGCTGGTACTGGGTGATGCTGTCGATCGGCGTCCGCAGTCTGCCCGAAAGCTACGATGGCTAATCCATCTGCAGCGGCTGACCGGAAAGTCCGCCTGTAGCGATTGTGACGGCGTCGCCCTTGCGCGACGCCGTTTTGCTGCGCCTGCGGAAGGCCGTTGTTGCCGGAAATCATCAGTCTCGAAACCGCACGCCGGCGAATGACGACCTAACCTATAGAAGCGTAGACGAATTTGCGCATTGAGACTCGAGGCGGTCGCTTCCTGGGCCGAAGCGCCGAGTCACCCCAGTCCTGTCGTGGAATCATGGAAGACGGAAATCCCCAAGTACGTAGCTCTCCCCTGGAAGACCTGGCGACTGCCATTGGTCGCCAGCATGAACGTGCGAGATCGGTCTTGTCCGAACGTCGCCAGTCTCTGGAGCAGATCGAGAGCCGAATTCTTCAGCAATTGAAGTCGGTCACCGATGGATTGCAGCTGAAAGAACAGACGCTCGCCAACGAACAGGGCGAGGTTTCGCAATCGGCCCAACAGCTGCAAAGCGACTCTGCGGCCCTCTCCGCCTCGGTGGCGGCATTCCAGAAAGAGCAAGCCGATTGGCAGGCCGAATGCCGACGTCGCGAACAAGAGCAGCAGAATCGCCAACAGCAGCTGAGCGAACTGGCGACGCAACTGACCGAACGCGAGCAAGCGCTGGAGCAGCGGCAGCAACAATTTTCCGAGCAATGCGGCGAGTCGGGCGAACTGCAGAAGTCGCTGGCCGAGGCCAACGCCCGGGCCGATGACCTGCAAGCCAAGCTGAACCAGTCCGAACATGAAATCGGCCGCATTCGCGCCGACGCCGAAAGCCGCTCCGAAGGCCTTCAGACGAAGCTGCAGCAGGTCGAGCAGGAAGTGGCCCGCGTCAATCAAGAGGCGGACGGGCTCCGTAGCGATCGCGACGCTCATGTGGCCCAGCGTGATCGTTTGACGGCCGACTGCAATTCGCTGCGGTCCGAGCTGGAAATTGCTCGCGGCGCCGCGACTCAAGCCGAGACGAAACAAACCGAGTTGGCGGGTCTGCTCGAACAGATGCAGGCCGAACTGGCGAACCTCAACACCGAGGTGACCGCCGCCAACTCGCAGCGCGACGATTACCGCCGTCAGGCGGAAGAGATGCAAAGTCGCGTCACGCAATTGGAAGCCGATGCCGAGTCGCTGAAAGCCGAGCTGGAAACCTTACGTGCGGCGTCGACCGCTGAAGCGCAACAGGCGGGCGATCTTTCCGCTAAACTGGCGACCGCCGAAAAGTCGCTGGCCGACAAAACGGCGGAAGCAGGCGACTTGGCCGCGCAACTCGCCGCGCTGCGGGATCGAGAAGCCGCAGCGACGACGGCTCAGCAGCAAGCTCAAGAGACGCTGGCGGCCAAAGAGGCCGAGCTGGCCGCTTTGAGTGAGCAGCTGACCGCCGCCCAGTCCGACACTTTCGCCCACGATCAACTGGCGGAAACCTTGCACGCCATCGAGGCGGAACGGGACGAACTGCGTCAGCAATTGGACAATCGGGACAGCGAGCGAACAGGGCTGAACGATGAAGCCGACAAGCTGCGGATCGAAAACGAAGACCTGCAGCGTCAGCTGACCGAAATTCAGGAAGACCTCAAGAGCCAGCTCGACGCATCGCAAGTGGCGCTCTTCCAGGCCCGCGGCGACTCGGAACAGATCCGCGAACAGGTTGGTTCGCTCCGTCGCCAATTAGAAGCGGAACAGGAAAAGTCGACCGAGCTGTCGCAGCAAATCGAACAGCTGCAGACGGAAGGCGGTGGCGAAGCGAGCGATGGCCAGCTGAGCGACTTGCGGCAAGAACGCGACGACCTGCTCGAAAAGATCAGCGACCTGCAGCAGCAGTTGCAGGAAGGGGGCGGTGGCGGCGCCGATCCCGAATTGGTCGATGGTCTGCAACGTCGTCTGCAAATGACGCTGGACGACTTGAAGGAAGCGAAAGCCAAGAATTCGGAGCTGGAAGAGAAGCTGAAGAAGGCGGGCTCCGGCGGCGCAACGACGGCCGCCAACGACGACGGCATGGATTGGGAAGCGACCAAACGCCGCATGTTGGCCCAGCTGGAAGCGGACTACGACGACGATCTGGACGAAGACGAACGTCGCGAGAAGATGAAGATCGAAGAAGCGATCTCCAGCACCGACAAAGCGATCCGCGTCAAAGAGGAAGAGCTGTCCGAGTTGCGTGCGAAGTTGGAAGAGGCGCAGCAGTCGGGCGGCGGCGGTTTGGCGATGGGCGCCCATGCGATCGCCGAGATGCTCGACCAAGACGAATTGGTCAAACAAGAACGCGACAATCTGAAGAACCTGCAATCGCAGTGGAAAGACAAACTGCGCAAAGCGGAAGTCGACATCTCGGTCGAGCGGGCCAAGATTGCCCGCGAACGAGCCGAGCTGGAAGAGAAGCTATCGCGTCTCGAGGCGGAACGGGAAAAGCTAAGCAAGTTGAAGCCCCCAACCACCGCCAAGGGAGACGAGAAGCAAGCCAAGGGGAATTGGCTGTCGCGTCTCGGCTTGAAAGACGTCGACGGTTAACAGTCCGTTGATTTTCTCGACGGACTGCGTGATCGCATGGATGCGATCCCAAAATAGCGACGTAAGTCGTTATTTTGCGAGCCGCGAAGAGCTATGCTCTGAGCCTGGCGAGGTTGGAAAATGCCACGAGGGCATTTTTCAACAGGCAGTAAAGGCCGAGGGAATTTGGATGCAATCGCGGCAGGAACCTGATAGCATTTCGCTGTCTGGTTCCCGGATTGTCGTCCCCTCGTATTCTTGAGGCCTGCCTTCGTGTTGACCGTGCTGCTTTTCGTCGCCGCACTCTTGCTGGCGACGATCGTCATCCAGGTGTTTTCGTATCGGGCCGCGTTCGCCTTGCTGCGTCTTGAGAAAGGCTCGTGGTTGATTGCGCTCGAAGTCGCCTTCGGGGCGTTGGTCTTGTCGTTTGCAGCTCGCCTGGCGCTAAACCTGATCGAGGCCAACTCGCCCGGCGGCGTGTCGGTCAAGATGGTCGTGTTGGTGTGGCTGACGGTACCGATCATCGTCGCCAACTATATCCGCTGGCGTTTGGCGACCGAAATGGGCTGGGCGATCGCGGCGATGCTGATCGGCATCTCGATTGGGATTCTGCCGGCGTTCACGACCGCCTATTCGATGCGCACGTATTTGGCGGAGGCATTTGTCGTTTCATCCAGCTCGATGGCGCCAACGTTGTATCCTGGCCGCTACGTGTTGGACTGTGACGACGGCTCCGAAACCGCGATTGCCGAGCGTGACGTTCAGCAGGTCGTTGGCGGCGGCGGCGAAGTGGTCGTACTATGTCCCTGCGAAGGCAACGCGGCCGTGCTCGCCCCCGGCCAGATGGAATTGCCGCACGTTGCGGCCGATCGGATGCTGGTCGGAAAGTGGGGCTTGCCGCCGAGGCGCTGGGATCTGGTGGTGCATCGCAATCCGAACGATCCGTCGGGCAATTACGTGTTTCGCCTGATTGGACTTCCCGGCGAGCAGGTCTCGATCCGAGCGGGCGAAGTTTGGGTCAACGACGCGTTGCTGGCGAAACCCGATACGCAGCATGACGAGCTGTGGTTTCCGGTTTACTTGGTCGATCGTGATCTTCCCGCGGAAGAAATGGATAGTTGGCTGCAGACGTCGGCCAGCGAAGGGGGCGTGTGGAAAGAGAAGGGCTGGACGATTAACGATGACGATTCGACCTTGACCATGCGCGGCGTCGTTGGGGATCGTTGGTCGTACATGCCGTCCGCATTTTCGGAAAGCGTATTGGCGACGATTCCTCGCTCGGTCGCCGATTTGCGAATTGATTTTTCGGTCGAGGAGATTGGTGGCGAGCCGCTGGAAGTCGCGGTCGACTACTATGGGCGAAACGTCGTTTGGCGGCTGACCAACGAGGGGAAGCTGGAGGTGACGTCTACCATGTCGGACGAAGAGAAGACCGGTTCCGAAACGTCAGCAGGGCCCGCGGTCGAGCCTGGGGATCGCCTCAGCCTGGTGATGCGCGATGGGCGATTGTATGGGTTCTGCGAGGAAACGGTTTTGTTGGATCTGCCCCTGGTCGAAGAGATCCCGGCCGACTGGGAGCTGGACCATTTTAAGCGTCAAGTGACTTGGCAAGCGAGCGCTGGATGGCGAATCGACGAGATCGAGGTTCTTCGCGACGTCTATTATCGTACCGCCAACGAGATGAGCGATCGCCCCTATATTCGCGACTCCTTTCGGGATGCGTGGGACTTGGGTGCGGACGAACTGGTCTTGCTCGGAGACTTCAGCAGTTCGGCCGCCGATTCGCGGATGTACCAACGGCGAGCGACCACCAGCGACGTTATTGGCCGCGTCCTGGCCCGCTATTGGCCGGTGTCGCGGTGGCGGACCTTTCCCTGACGCGGGCGCCACCAAGAAATAAAAAAACGCAGGCGACGCCCCAGTCGCCTGCGTAACTTTAATCGTCCAAGTCTGCCCCAAGGACGATTAAGTGCTTTGGAGTGCGAGTTCGTAGGCCGTTTTTGACGGCCGTCGGTTCGGGCGCCGCAACAGCGCCTGCTTGACGATCTCGCGAAGTTGTCTTGGTAGGTAGGGCTTTCCTAAAAAGTCGCTGCAGCCCGCTTCTCGCCAGGGGCCGATCAGTTCCGCCTCCGACCCGGCGCTGACCGCGATGATCGGCTTCCAGTAACCCAGCGATCGCAGCCGCTCGGTCGTCTCAAAACCGTTGATCGTCGGTAGCTCGTAGTCGATCAGGATCAGGTCGTATTCGTTCCCGGCAGCGACCCGCCCAATCGCTTCCAGGCCATCCCCGACGTAGTCGACGCTGTATCCGCATTTGCGTAACACCGTCGTTGCCAAGTTTTGGTCGAGTGGATTATCCTCAACAAGGAGTACGCGTCTGTCCAAGGTCGTTTTGCCGCCAGGCGGAAGTTCGGGTTGCCCGCAACGTTACACGATGTATCGAGCGTGGCTATACGAAACCTAGAATGTCTTGCCCCCGGAAGGCCTCCAAAAGCGGGGAATTGCGGAGACCCGTGAAGCTGGTGTGCGGGTTTCCCGCAACCGCGACGCGGACTTGGCGGTCGAACTCCCCGAATTGGTTGATCATCAACCAGCTTTTGGCGCCAGCATGCGCTAGAGCGCATCGACGTAATCCAACGAATTGCGATGGACGATGGGGTGCTCTAAGAATGACGCTTTGGCGCCCGACAGCTGAAAGACGCCATCGGTATGACGGGTCGCTTTAAAGTGCTCGCCGCACAGAATCAGACCAACGATCCCGGTCAGAAACAACAGAAAGCAAACGCCCCCCAGCACCGCGCTTTCCCAAGCGATCGCTCCGACAAGGCAGCCAAGCAGCGCCAGCCAGACGAGCGACACGAAGGCGATCTTTTGCTTGCGGCGGCCATTGCAGCCCGGGCAGAGGGCGTAGTCGATCTTGACCGGCTTGCGGACCAGCATCGACCCAATCACCACAAAGATGGGGCCTGCCAGCAGCAGCAGGAAAATCCAAGGCGGCGTGTAGTAGATTGTCCGGGCGAAGCTGCGGCCGGGATGAGCGTCGTCGCCGCAATGGATGCAGATCGGCGGCAGTTTGACCGGAGTCCGCACTTCGAGCTTGTTCCCCTGAATGCGATAGCCGCTCTCATCGACCACGGCTGCGTCGGCCGTCGGCGAGGCGAAGGGATTGATTTCGGGAACGATGTACGTTTCGTCGCTGGCCATCGCGTCGCTCGTCTTGGCTGAAGGATCGGGCACGGGCTGTGCGGAGAGTCTTCCAGGATAACCTTCCCGTCAATCCGATTCCAACGATTTCGCCGACGGATCACTAGCAGTCCGTTGATTTTCTCAACGTGCTGCTGGATCGCAGGGATGCGATCCCAAAATAGCGACGTAAGTCGTTATTTTGCGAGCCGCGAAGAGCGATGCTCTGAGCCTGGCGAGGTTGGAAAATGCCACGAGGGCATTTTTCAACAGGCAGCTAGGGGGCGACGCCCTCGATCGTCAGCAGCCACTGAGCTAGGTTCTCGAACCGGGCTCGATCATAGTTCGATTCTTTGGTCGAGTTCATCCCTTTGAGCAACTGCATCATGCCGGGGCCGACGACGGCGCTGGTGCACCGCCGCTGGAGCGTCTCGACCAGGGTGCGAAAGTTCGCCTCGCGACTGGGGACGATCGGAATGCCGGCTTTGCGAAACGCGAATGCGTTGCGGTCAATCCGCATCCGGATCAGCGGATCGCGGCAGAGGAGCTCTAGATAGATGGTGATTGACGTCCGCGCCGCCCGGGTGGTGGCGGCCGCATCGGCGTTCGTCTCGGCGAACAGCTGCGACTCGTGCGGGTCTTGCTGCGTTGACCCGGTCTTGCGGTTGAACTCGGGCACAAGGTCGAGCAGAAAGAACTTCTCCCAGGGAATGCGCCCCGTCCACCTTGGTACGTCGACCACAAACGCGTCTTCTTCCAGGATGGCGCTTTTCAGCGGATAGCGGGGCGGAGCCGGGACCTGGACCAGGTCTTTCTCGGCGACAACCTGAATGGCGATGTCGGCCCGCGAAAGAGCGGCGGCGGCGTCGAGCGCGTCTTTCTCGGACAGGTCGCGCAGCAACACGCCAGGGCGGCGATGCAGCGTCTGGAGGAACTCGGCCGGAATGGCGCCGGAGTAAGGAGCCAGGATCGCCGCCACATCTTGAACCGAGAACCGTGCGGCCGGATCCCTCAATAAGGCGAATTTCGCTTCGTCGTTCATGCCCACCTCTTCGCGGTGCGAGTCCCTTGGTTGTAGCACAAATTGCCCGGATCGGCATAACCAATGTTAGGTGAATTGAGCGAGGTTTGCGTACACTAGTAGCGGTATCAAAGCGGAGGCCCCTGCGATGGACGAACTTAGCGACGGCGCGACGACTGTGACTAGCGCCGAGAAATCAGGGGCGGTCCCCTGGAAAGCGATGGCGTTCGCCGCCATCTACGGCGTGGCGATGGCGGCGTTGATTGCGACTCTGTCGCTTCGTTCGCTCGGCTTCGTGTGGCAGACCTGCATTCCCGTCACCGGCGCCGCGATTGCAATCGGCAGCTATTTGTTGGCGATGGCGCCGAAGCGTTTGCTGGGGATCGTTGTTTTGCTATTCCTTACGCACGCGATCGTCGTCGCGTTCGCCTACCGCAGTCTCGGCTTGCAGGATCCGGCGATGGCGAAACAGCTGGCGAAGCACCTCGGCGTTTTCTTGCTTTCCTTGGCGTGCGTTTCGGCCACGTTGGCCTATTGGAATCGTCGACGTTATTGGCGGATTGAGCGGCGCGGGAACGAAGAGCCGGATCCGCGTTCGGGGCGTTCCCTGGCGATGAGCCGATTTGATTACTTCTATTTATTGGCGTCGGTAGGCGGGCTGATTGCGTTTCACAAGGTCACCGAGTCAGTACCCGTTAGCGTCGTCTTCGTGGGGGTGCTGCAGTTGTTCACCCGGGTTGCCCTGGCGCCGGCCAGGCGTGGGTTTTCGCCTGTCGCGGTGATCCTGACCGGCTACGGCTGTTTGGCTGCGGGCTGTTTCGCGGGGTGGACGTTTTACCCAACAAATAGCTTGGTTTTGATGGTCCTGGTCGGGTTACCGGCGACGCTGTGGTGCGGAATTTTGCTTTCGCTGCGGGCTGATGGCTACCGTCGAGTGCGAGACTTTGCCGCCTATGCCGAAAATCTCCCCATCGCCGAGCCAGATCCGCTAGCATGAGGAGTGCTAGTCACCCTTTACATCCCCTTTTTCGTTTGCCACGATTGTTGGGTTCGTACGTCTTCGCCTTTGATTCTCGGAGAGACCAAACCATGTCTCAGAACTTCTCCAAGCACCAACAAAACATCATCCGCAACTACTACGAGAACCGGGACTCGATCGCGATCCAGAAGTTGCAAGAGAACATCACGGAGCTCTATCTGGCCGAAGGCAAAAAGCGGGCGACCGTTTGGAAGCGGGTCATCGGCCATCTCGAAAAGCTGAAGGTCCCCAAGGCCCAGATCGATCACCTGGTGGCCAAGGATGACGCGACGCTGGTCGCCAAGTACCTGGAAAAGCTGATGGCCAAACAAGAAGACTAGGCATGGCCGACTTCTGGAGTTTCTATTCCGCTGGCGAACTGACCTTTGGTGTCGGCGCCAGCGGCCGCGTCGGAATGCTGGCCGCGCGGCGCGGTTGGCGGCGCGTGCTGATCGTCACCGATCAGACGCTGGTGAAGCTGGGGCTGGTCGACAAGGTTCGTCAGCCGCTGCAGGACGCCGGCGTCACGGTCGAGATCTTTGACGGCAGCTGCGCCGAGCCTGACATCGGCGTCGCGCTCGCCGCCGGAGCCGCGGCCGCCAAGTTTGACCCCGACGCCATCTGCGGCGTTGGCGGCGGCAGCAACATCGACCTGGCCAAGATCGTCGCCATCCTGCATGCACACGGCGGCCAACCAAGCGATTACTTCAGCTGGGACAACGTGCCCGGCCCGGTCACGCCGCTGATCGCATTGCCGACGACTGCCGGAACCGGTAGCGAAGTTTCGCAGTCGGCCGTACTGACCGATAGCGACAACGCGATGAAGGTCAGCACGCTCAGCCAATTCCTGCGGCCGGCGCTGGCGATCGTCGATCCGCTACTTTCCTCTACATGTCCGCCGCAAGTCACCGCCGATAGCGGCATCGATGCCCTGACCCACGCGGTCGAAGCCTACACGTCGACGACGTTTGACCTGCTTGAGCAAGACGGAGACGCCCCGCCGCCGTATAGCGGATCGCATCTGCTGGTCGACGCATTGGCCGAAAAGGCGATCGAGCTGGTCGGCAAGCATCTCGTCCAGGCAGTTCAGCAAGGGGATGACCTGGAAGCGCGGTCCGGCATGGCCCTGGCCGCAACCTTGGCGGGGCTCGCCTTTTCCAACGCCGGCGTGGCGGTGGTCCATGCGCTGGAGTACCCAATCGGCGGCGCCGTCCACTGCAGCCATGGCGGCGGCAACGGCCTGCTGTTGCCATACGTAATGCGGTTCAATCTGCCGGAGCGGCCCGAGAAGTTCGCGAAGGTTGCGCAGCTGCTAGGGGGCGAAGCGACGCCAACCGCAGCGATCACCCAGGTCGAGCGGCTGAAAAAAGCGATTGGCATCCCCGAGCGCCTGCGGGAGTATGGCGTGCATCCGGAAATGCTGGCCGGCTTTGCCGCCAAGTCGATTACGATCACCCGGCTGATGCGAACCAATCCCCGCCGTCCCAGCGAAGCCGACTTGCTAGAGATCCTCAAGTCGGCTCTTTAGGCGATCAAGCGCCCGGGCAAGCCGCGGATGCTCTTCTTCCAGCTCTTCCAGGATATCGATCGCCTTGTCGGCCAGACATTCAACGATCGAAGCGGCCTCCAGCGCCCAGTCAGGCAACTGGCGCACGCGCCAGGTGTCGGCCGAGAACGCATTCTCCTCTTCGATCGTTTCCTCGACCTCTTCTTCGTTGGCGGGAAGCTCCCAGCAATCTTCCAGCAGGCCGAGGGTACCGAAAGCGGCGTCGGCGTCGTGCGTTGTGACCGCGACCAGCGGAGGTGCACTCCATGCGATTCGCTCCCCTTCTAATTCAGAAGTCAGAGCGGCGGTCACAGGCTCTGGTTCCACCAGGGAAAGAGAAGCCGAAGGTTGCTCGAAGGTTGGCGGAAAGGCGACGGGTAACCCGTTGTCGCGCGTGCGACCGATGTTGCGAATCATGTGAGCCAGGTCGGTCAACGCTACGACGCCATTCCGATTGAAATCGTAGGGGTAAGACTCGGGCGTCGTTGCGACGCTACTGCCGATCCTGCGGATGAGACGCGACAGATCGGTCAGGTTAATTTCGCCATCGTCGTCCAGATCGAACGGCACGACCTGCAGCTTGGTTTCGGGCGCGACGGTTTGTAGCCCGAATTGTTCCTCCACGTCGCTACTGCTGACCAGCAGATCGGTGATGGCAAGTTGCGGATCGAGCGGCTGCGGGTAGGCGCCTTCCAGGTCATTGGGAAGGCCGCCATCGGGCGTGGGATGGAAGCGGAAACTGCCGAGCAGCAGGTAGCCGTCCAGCGCCGCGTTCTCTTCAGCAAACTGGCTGGCGCTGATTTGCAGCACGTCGCCGGTGTTGTTGACCTCAAGCTGCCCCACGCCGCTACTGGCAGCGAAATTGGCGAGCTGAAACCACTGGCTGTTGAAGTGGAGATCGAGCGTGACGCTGGTTAACGAGCCGCTGAGGCGCTCAGGTCGCTTGACCCAGACGTTGGCCATAAACCGGTCCCACTCGTCGATCAGCGTCAGACTGGTGGGCAACGCGGTCGCTTCTCCGTTGGCGTCGGTCGCGGCGGCGTCGTCGTTCAGCGTCAGGCCCGCTTCCGGCAGGGCCAGCACGTCAAGCGAGAAGTGGACCTGCGTCTCACCGCCATCGTCATCGGTGGCGGTGATCGTCACATCGTAGACGCCGACATCGGCGAGGGTGGACGCGTAGCTCCAGCTCCACGTTCCGTCGCCGTTGTCGATGATGTCGCCCAGCGAAGCGGTGAGGAGGACCGGGTCTTGGCCAGGGTCGCCATATGTGCCGGCGTTGACGACAGACAGCGTTGCGTCGACTTCCAACTGAGCGCTGTCAACAGTCAGCGTGGGCGCCACGTTTTGGATGTTCACTTGGAACTGAAGCGAGTCG
Organism: Blastopirellula retiformator; assembly: GCF_007859755.1. Lineage (NCBI taxonomy): Bacteria > Pseudomonadati > Planctomycetota > Planctomycetia > Pirellulales > Pirellulaceae > Blastopirellula > Blastopirellula retiformator. The sequence continues at coordinate 321,098 of NZ_SJPF01000001.1, forward strand.
GTCTCGCCGTGAATATCGGTGGCGGTGATCGTAACCGTTTGCTCGTTAGGGCCATCCTGAACCGGATTGCTCCAGCTCCAGGTTCCATCCAGGTTGTCGATGATTTCGCCAATCGAGGCGATGAGCGTGACGGCGTCAGCGGGAGGATCGGCATAGACGCCCGTATTGGTCGCGACGCCCCCTTCGCCAATGACGACGGTCTGGTTATCGACGCCAACCGTAGGCGTTGCGTTTACCAAAATCGTCGTCGTCGCATAGGTCGTCGTCCCTTCCTGATCGGTGACGCGCAGACCGATTCTTTTCTGTCCTGGGGTCGTCAACGGCAACGCCTGTATCAAGCCGCTGGCGTCATCGTATTGACCGTCGCCGTCGATATCCCAGGCAAAGATCAGGTCTTCCTGAGCATCGATCGCATCGTACGTGCCGCCGGCGTCGAGCTGTACGGTCTCTCCGATCAGACCTGTTGCCGGACCGCTGATCTCGACGACCGGTCCCGCTTGGAAGTAGTAGAGTTCGGTACCGTAGTCGGGCGAGGTTCCGAGCGTTTTGATCAGCCGCTGGCCAAGCGCGATGTCAGGGCCGATGGCAAGATTGTAGAGCGGCTCAGGCAGTAGCAACGGATAGGTGCCTGCCTTCGTTCCGTCGGACTTCCAAAGATCGTGTCCGTAGAGGTCGTTGTCAACGAATAGCAGGAGACCCTGATTGGTCACGTAAAAGTTCGTGACGTCGAAACCGGTCAATTCGCTTTCGCCGACCAGACGCTCGGTTCCGGCCGGCGTACCGTCGGTAACCCATAGATCGTAGACGAGCCGGCTAGGCTGACCGTCTTCGGGCGTTTGAAAGGCCGAATCTCGGAGGTAGAGCTGGCCATCGTATTCAACGATCCCAGTGATACGGTCAAACCCTAACTCGCCAAGTTCGGCTACCAGCTCCATTTCCTCGGTCGTCTCATTCCAGCGCCAGACGGGCCCGGCATCCGACGTCCTACTCATGCTAAATAGGAGATGGTCTCCATCGTCGTAGATCGCCCCCCTCCAGTCATTGAATAGACCTGGTGCGCCTTGGAAAATTGGCGTGGGGCCAGATTCTTCAATCCGCCAGAGGGTGCTGATCGCCCCTGCATCGGTGACGAAGTAACGCTCGCCGTTGAATTCCGAGAAGTATCGTATATCGGCGCTTAAGGGAGTTGCTACCTGGTAGGTTCCCTCGGCCGTTCCATCGGTCCGCCAGAGGTTGTTTGGGGACGATTCGGGGAAGAAGTAGACGACGTCGCCGACGCTAAACATCCGGTAAAATCTAGAATCGTCTTCGCCAGGCGAAATATCAGCGACCATTTCGACTTGCCCGGAGTCGACGTTCACCCGCCAAAGCTCGCGGCCCGTCAATTCTTCAAATGCGCCAAGATAAATGTAGCCGTTGGCATAAGCCATCTGGCCGCTCGGCAGCGCGACGCCCGGCTCGGAGGGAACGTCCGCGACTTTTTCAATTTGCCCTGATGCGCCGTCGGTTTTCCAAATGCTGGCGATTCCTTCGGCGTCGTTGGCGAGGAAATAAAGCGTGTCGTTGACAAGCAGCAGTTGCGCAACGTTGTATACGGCTGGGTTTTCGAGGCCGCCGGAGATTTGCTGCGGCGCCGATACCGCGTCGGTACGAAACAGGTGAGTCTGATAGCCCCTGATTTCGGCCAGGAAATAGACGTAATCGCCCAGCTGCTGAAAGCTGGACGGATACGATCCTGCCGGGCCGGGCCTGAGGTCGTAAAACTCGTACGAAAGGTTATGCACCGCCAGCTGAAACGTCGTCGACGTTTCCACTCCATTTTCGTAGGTCGAAGTGATCGTGACTTCCTGTGACCCGACGTTGGTCCGCCGCGTATCGAAGCTCCACGACCAGGTGCCGTCGCCATTGTCGATGACGTCGCCTAGTGAAGCGTTAAGGGTGACCGTCGCCTCGCCGCCATTGCCGATGGTTCCCGAGTTCGCCGCCATCAAGCCGGAGGGGGTAGTGACGTACGGCTGGTCGGCGGTTAACGGCGCAGCGACGCTGAAACGCACGGAATACTGCGACCCACTGACTTCATCGCGGACGAGAATGTTGGATTGATAGTTCCCTGGATTGAGACCGGTGGTGTCGTAGCTCCACGTCCAGGTTCCATCCTCCAAAACGGTGAAATCGCCGAGCGACGACGTCACGGTTACGGTATCGGCTTCGACATCGCTCCAAGTGCCGCTCATGAATGCGGTTTCCCCCTGCAAGACGGCGCCGGGACTGTGGATGCCAATATAGAGCGGACGTTCGTTGTTGACCACCAGCGGAAAGCTGACGCTGGACTGCCCACCACCGACGACTGCCGTGATGGTGACGGTCTGCGTTTCATCCGGACCGTCCAGCGTCGTATAGCTCCAACTCCAGGTTCCGTCGCCAGTGTCGACGACCTCGCCAATCGACGCCGAAAGTTGAACGTCGCTTCCGAGTACATGGGCCACCCGCCCAGTGTTGGCGGCCGTTTCCCCTTCGGTCACGATCAGTCCATCGATCTCATCGACCATTAGGATCGGATCGTTGGAGTCGATCACAAGTTTGCGAGTTGCGATCTTGCCGTCCGTATCGATGACGCGAAGCGAAATATTGGCGACCCCAGCCGTCGCGAGATCGGCAAACGAAATTGACGCAGTCAGACCACTGGCGTCGTCGTATTGGCCGTCGCCGTCCAAGTCCCAGTCAAAATGCAACTCGCTTAGTGCATCGAGCAGGTCGTACGTGCCGAGTGCGCTAAGGATTACGCTTTGGTTGTCTTCGCCAATTTGGATCGGCCGCAGGACGATCGTCGGAGGCGAATCGATTGTGACGAAGTAGGGTTCCGTGCCATATTGCGCCGTATTCCCTTGAAGAAACAGCATCGAATCGTCACCGCCGTCGAAGGGGAGTGACGTCTGGCCTGTGAAGTCGGAAATTCGCGTTGTTCCCTCTTTCGTTCCGTCGGTGCGCCATAACTGCGTCCCGAATGTCGGATCGTAGCCGCGAAAATAGACTGCTCCGCCCGCCTTGAATAGCGGATTCTCGTCGAATGTGCCACCTTTGAAGGATGCGAGCTGGGTCGTCTCTCCTGTGACTTCATTCGTTTTGAAAAGTGCGTCTCCATTGAGATAGGATCGTCGCACAAAATAGAGGTCGCCATCCACTTTCACGCCAGCAACAAGAGTGCTAACGCCTAACGCAGGAATGTCCGTAATCGCTTTGGTTCCCTCGGGCGTACCGTCGGATGTCCAGATCTGGTCGTTGTCGTAAAAATAAAGTTGGCTATCGATAGATCGCAGAAAGTGGCCGCTCAATACTATCTCGCCATCGTCCGTAATGGTGGTCAATCTAGCCGTTTCGGCGGTGTCGCCATCGTACTTCCAAATCACGGAGTTTTCAGCGAGGAAATAGACGTCGTTGCCGACGGCAGTTAGATCATTGGGCGAAAAAAAGTCGTCCACGGCGAAGATGTCGGTGACCATCACGGTCCCTTCCATGGTGCCGTCGGTTTTCCATACTTCGTCGCCATGGACGCCGTCATTGGCGACGAAAAATAGGTAGTTGTCGGTCGGAGTCAGGTCGGTGATTTCGGAGTTTCCGACGCCAGGATTAATATCTGCGACCAGTTGGGTGCCAGCGGTCGTTCCATCCGTAACCCACAATTCTTGGCCATGCGTCGCTTCTCCTACATTCAAGTAGAGCAAGTCTCCAGCCACGACCATTTCGGCGAAGTAGAAAGGAGACTCGTGGGGAGTGAAATCGTAGACCAGGACGGTTTGGGCGAGGGTTTCATCGTATTTCCAGAGTTCGAAACTCTGATATTCGAGCGAACCCGAACTCCGCAGGAAATAGAGCTCACCATTGAAGCTAGTCAGGTTTTCTATCGTCCCGCCGCCATACGTACTTTCGATCCGCGTCGTGCCGCCGGGCGTTCCGTCGGTCTGCCACAGCGAAATCGGATACTGGCTCGGATAGGCAACGAAATAGCCGACATCGCCGACCCAGACGAATTGAGAGATGCCGTTGTGCTCCAACTCCGTTTCGGTATCAAACAGCAACTCAAAATCAACGCTCTCTACCGATAGCTCAAACGAAACCTCCTCCATCCCCAGCGCACCATCCTCGGCGGTGATCGTCACCGTTTGCGTATCGCTGACTTGCACGTCGTCCAGCGTCCAGGTCCATGTGCCGTCGCCGTTGTCTTCAACGTTACCGATCGAGGCCGACAGATTGACCGCGCCTGCGAATGTGCCGCTGTTGGTCGCCTTCGAGCCGGCGGCGTAGACGAGGGCATCGTCGTCGACGGCGACCTCTAGCGTCAGTTCCCCTTCCAGCAGATCGGCTTGCGGCAGCAAGTCGGCGGCCAGCAATTGCCGGGCCTCTAGTTGTTCAGCATGAAGGGTGTAGGGGCGACGGCTGCGGAGAGCGTGGGCGCGATCGGTGCGCTGGTGCTTCTTGCTCATTGTGAACGGCATTCCTGCGAAGGCGGTCTACAGCGGAGGAGTTGGATTAACGGCGGAAGGAACTGCCTTAGATGGGGTGTCATGTCCCTCTGTGGATTTGCTTGCGTAGGCCGATTGTAATGCTTGGGAGGGTTGGAGGCACCTCGGATTGCAGGTGCGGTTGCTGAATTCCGGCAAAATTTAGCGCAATAACCCAGTTTGCCTCCGGCGCAGCGCAAAAAAAGAGGGCTGAAACTGCCCGATGGAGACTGGTTCTTGCCGAGAATCGTTTAGAAGCGTCGGAAGCGGTTGTTCCACCAGTCGCTGGCCTCGGCCATCGCCGGGTGCTCCTCGTCGTATTCTTCGAGCAGCGCGATCGCCTGGTCGACAAAGCATTCGACGATCGAAGCGGCTTCCAGGGCCCAGTCGGGCAGCTGCTGCGGGCGCCACGACTCGGCCGAGAAGAGGCCTTCTTCTTCGAGCGTTTCCTCGACTTCCTCGTCGGCATCGGTTGGCAATTGCCAGCAGTCGTCGAGCAGGTCGAACGCGCCGAACGCGGCGTCGACGTTCTGCTGCTGCGGATCGATCGCCTCCGCTTCCAGCAAGAAGCTGGGCGTCAGATCGGCGGTCTGCGATTGCAGCGATGGGAACTCACTTTCGATCAGCGACCCTGCTGGCGGCGATATCGGGGGAAGCTGAATCTCCACGCCGTTGGAACGCGTCGCGCCGATGTTGCGAATCAAATAGGCCAGGTCAATCAGCGAAACGACCCCGTCCTGGTCAAAGTCGAAAGGATACGACTCTGGCGTCGCGGCGACGTTATCTCCTACCGTGCGAATCCAATTGGCCAGGTCGACCAAGCCAATGACGCCGTCGTCATCCAGGTCGTACGGAATTACTTCGACTTGGGTGGTCGGGCCGCCTGACTGCATGCCGGGGATATTCGCAAAGTAGTCGTTGGTCACCGTCATATCGGCGATCGAAAAGCCAAGGTCGACCGGCTCGGCGTATTGCCCGACGGCGTCATTGGGGAGGCCGCCGTCGGGATTGGGCGTAAAGCGAAAACTGCCGATCAGCAGATAGTCGCCATCCCCTCCAATTGGGTCGTAGAAATTGCTCGCGGAAATTTCCAGCTGGCCCCCGACGTCGGTCACATCCAACTGACCAAAGCTGGCGCCGGCGGCGCTGCTGGTCCATTGGAACCAGGCGTCGTTGTAGTCGAGCTTGTAGTTGATCGTATCCAGTCCATAGCTGGCGTTCGGATCACGCTCGATCCAGACGTTGACCGTGAAGGGATCCCATTCGTTGATCGTCTCCAAGTCGTCCGGTAAGACGTCGACCACGCCTAAGCTGTCGGTCGTCGCGGCGGCGTCGTTAATCGTCAAATAGGCGTTGACCGAATCAATGATGTACAGCGGAGGATAGATGCTGGTCGAAACGTTGTTGGCGTCGGTGATCGTCAGCTGAAGGACGATAAAGTCCGACAGGTCGCCGCTGATCGAACCGGTCCAACTCCAGGTACCGTCTCCATGGTCGGTGACCGTGCCGCGCGACGCGGTGATCGACGCTATCGGGGCGGCGCCGACTTCGTACGTACCAAACGCGAAGGCGTCTTCCCCGCGGATTACGAATTCCGGAGATTGGGGAGAGACCGCGATGGCCGGATTGGCGTAGTTGACCGTCAGGAAAAACGTGGTCTCGGACGATTGGAATCCATTGTCGGCGTAGATGGTGACGGCGCTCGATCCGATATCGTTCGACTCGGTCAGATAGCTCCAGCTCCACGTGCCATCGCCATTGTCGACGACCGTGCCGACCGAGGCTGACAGCGCAACGGTGCGATCATACGCCTCGAAGTAGACGCCGCTGTTGGTGGCAAGCATACCGTCGTTCACTTCGATCGCCGGTTCGTCGACCGCTAGATTGGTCGCTTCGGTACTGACCGACAGGGTTGCAAAGCCGGTTTCTCCATCCAGATCGGTCACCTTCAGGCCGATTTCCCAGACAGAGGGCAACGTGAGACTCGACAACAGCGCCGCCGGCTGAATCCCGATCGCGTCATCATACTGCCCGTCGCCATCCAGGTCCCACTCAAACAGCAAGTCGGCGACGGCGTCTTTGTAATCGTAGGTTCCCAGGGCGCTCAGTTCGATGGAAAGGCCGTCGGCGCTTGACTTGGGTAGCTGGATTGCGGCGACTGGCGGCGACTGCAGCGACAGCGACCGCGGCTCGAACCCATTCGCCGGATCGCGGGCCACAAACAGCAGGTAGTCGTCGAACAGCGTCAGCGCGAACGGATAACTGTTTCCCCGAATCGGATCGAGGTCGGTGACTACTACCGTTCCTTCGACAGTCCCATCCGATTTCCAGAGCTCAACGCCATAGTCGGGGTCATCGGCGGTAAAGAAGAGGGCGTCGCCAATGATCGCGTAGGGGGGATCGTAAAAGGTGGAGAACAAGTCGTCGTTCAGCAGTCCAACGAATTGCGGTTCGGTCGAGATGTCGGTCGTTTTCCACAGCTCGACCCCGTCGAACGTAAAGAGGCTGTAGTAGAGCTCTCCCTGAAAGACGAAGTGCGGCGATATGTAACCCGGCTCGTAATCTTGATCGGTTAGCTGCACGACGCCTTGTGCGGTTCCGTCGGTCTTCCAGATATCGCCGTCGGTGTCCGTAAAGTAAATCGCCCCGTCGACACTGACCAGATCATTGAGATCCGAGTAGGTGTCGCCAGGAAGCAGGTCGAGCGCCAGCATCGTCCCGGCTTCGGTCCCGTCGGTCTTCCACAGCTCTTCGCCATGCATGCCATCGTCCGCCGTGAAATAAAGGACGCCGCCAAAGTCGGTCAGGAACGAAGTATCGAGCAGGTCAACGCCGATTTCAAACGTCCCGGCCGCCGTTCCGTCCGATCGCCACAGTTCGACGTCAACGTATAACGGATCGTAGGTCTGGAAGTAGAGGAGATCGCCGGAGGCGGTCAGGTGGACGATCCGGGAAGAATCGGAGCCGGGCGATAGATCGTCAACCAGCATCGTCCCCAGTTCGGTTCCGTCCGTTTTCCATAACTCAACGCCACTGACGCCATCATCGGCGACAAAGAAAACCGTATCCCCGACGGCGGTCATGTTAAAGGAGTAGAAGTTATTGAGGGTCGCGAAATCGGTCAGCTGAACCGTTCCTTCCGCCGTGCCGTCGGTGACGAACAGTTCGTACGACGTGCCGGTCAGATCCGCTTCAAAGAACAGCAGGTTGCCGACCGTTTTTAGCGCGCGGATGTCGTAGTACGACGGCATTGCCACGACCTGCTCGGTGCCGGCGGTCGTGCCATCGGTCTTCCACAGGCTGTAGCTATTGGGAGAATCGATGCCGGCAAAGTAGGCGACTCCGTCGAGCTCGGCGTAGCCAAATGAGATCGCTTCGTAGATTTGATACGGATCACTGCCGGGATAGACGTCTTCCAGCAGAAAGTCGCCGCTGGCCAGCTCTCCCTCCAGCAGACCGCTGTCGGCCGCCAGCATCGCGCGGGTCTCGAGTTGCTCGGCATGCAACGGAGAGGATTGGGAATGTCGGGATAAGGTGGAGGCGCGGCGGCGGCGCAAAGCAGAGCTGCTCATTCGATTTCGGCCTGGGTTCGGAGGAGGACGAAGGGGGAGGATGTCGATCCAGCGCACGAATCCCTACCCGAGATCGACAGATCAATCTCGGTAGGGGCGATAAGGTGGGCGGATTGTAACTTGCTGCGGCGGAGGAAGGGATGCCAGAAATTCACGGGTTTCGTAGATTTTTTAGAAAAAAACTTGCGCTTCGGCGTGGTTAAACTCGGGGAAGTGCGACCGGGGAATGACTTCTCCAGCGGCGGTTTCCTGTCGATTCTCTGGGTGCCCAGCTTTCTAAACGCCGCGTCGACGTTGGCTAACAGGCGAAATGGGCTCGAAACGAACCACCAGCGCGTCAGTGGCCCTCGCGGGAAGGCGGTGTTGCACCATCCCGATCGATTCTTCACGGTGTTGGCCAAATATTTTACCCAGATCAATCAGTTTGACGCCCGCGGCGGGATCTTTCCCGCCACCCGAATTCTCGGTACATTAACGACTTGCGCTAGACTGACGCCGCTGACTTCTAGGCGGCGAAAACGGCTTTCAGGCGTTGTCTGAAGGGCCTTGGCGAGCCCGATTGGGGCTGCATGAGCCGCAGATTGCGGCCGATTCGAATCTATCTCCGCTTGCGGCGTTGCGACCAGCTTGTCGCCGCCTGAGAGCGTAAAATCCCGCCTGCAGCCGGTCACGGCCCAGAGGAAATAGCATGAAAACGCTGATTAAGAACGCCACCGTGATGTTGCCGGACGGTCCCTCGAAGACGTCGGTCTTGATCGATGGCGCCACCATCGCCGAGATCGACCCCGCCGAATCGGTCGAAGCGGATGAAACGGTATACGCTTACGGCATGCACCTGTTGCCTGGGGTGATCGACGCTCACGTGCACATGCGAGATCCAGGCGGCACCGACAAAGAAGATCTTCGCACCGGCAGCATGGCGGCCGCTAAGGGGGGCGTGACGACCTTCCTGGACATGCCCAACACCAGCCCGGCGACGATCTCGCAGAAGATGCTGGATGAAAAGCTGACCCTCGCTTCGGTCAAAAGCGTCGTTAACTATGGTTTCTTCATCGGCGCCACCATCGACAACATCGACGAACTGAAGAAGGCGAACCGCACCCCCGGCATCAAGATCTACATGGGGAGCACCACCGGCGATCTCTTTTTGAAGGATCCTGGCATGCTGGAGGCGATCTTCGCCGAAACGAAGCTGCCGATCGCCGTCCATGCCGAAGATGAGAACATTATCTCGAAGAACTTCGAAGAGTTCGGCATGACCCGCAATGTGGTCGATCACTCGAGAATTCGTACGCCAGAAGCGGAAGCGTCGTCGGTTCACAAGGCGGTGGCGCTGGCCAAAGAATACAAGCATCGGCTCCATCTTTGCCATATGTCGTCGGCGCTCGCGCTGCCGGAGTTTGAAGATCACGACGACCTGATCACGGCCGAGGTGACCCCGCATCACCTGTTCCTGAACGACTCGGACTACATGAATCTGGGGACGCTGGCCCAGATGAATCCGGCCCTGAAATCGGCCTCTGACAACGCGGCGCTGCTGCAGGCGCTGTTGGATGATCAGATCCAGATCGTGGCGACCGATCACGCGCCGCATCGCTTCGAAGACAAGTGTCAGCGCTATCCCGATAGCCCGTCCGGCGTCCCCGGCGTCGAGACGGTCTTGCCGCTGATGCTGGACCTGGTCCACAAAGAGAAGTGCACGCTAGAGGATGTCGTACACTGGTTGTGCGAAGGGCCGGCCCTGGTCTGGGACATCATGGAGAAGGGGCGGATTGAAGTTGGCTACGACGCCGACCTGGTGTTGGTCGACATGAACAAGTCGGTCGTCCTCCGCGGCCCAAACATGCAGACCAAGTGCCGCTGGACGCCATTTGAAGGTCGCGAAGTCAATGGCTGGCCGGTGCGAACCTGGGTGTGCGGCAAAGAGGTCTATCGCGAAGGTGAATTCGACCTCTCGCGACCGGGCGTCGAGGTGATGTTCGACCACTCGCGCGGCGGCTACTGGTCGGGTATCGACGGCTAGCCGACGCGACATTTCGCCAAGTTGTAAACGCCGGCCGCTTGGTCGGCGTTTTTTTCTGCGCGTCGCGGCAACGGACGCCGCGCGAAAAATTTCTTAACGCGCTTTTTCCTCTTGGGGCAGTTTTGGGCCCGGCGCCGACGCTCTGGAAACGGCGTCAAGCGAAAAAGATCGAAAATCGGCCCCGAATTCTTGTCCGTATGTCGTTCTGGAAGGGGGCGCAAGGGGGCTCAAAATATACAACTTTTGGATTGCATAGCCACCCTTGAATGCGATTAGTGGGTCACAAAAAGTACGTATGTTTGAAAAATAATCAGACAAATGGTATCTATGGAGGACAGGAAATCACTATGCTGAATCAGCGGCGCGTATTTTATGTTTAAATCAAGGGGTTTTAATTTGACCTCTAGTCGCGCTATCTGCATCTCTTTTCATGTGAGTCTGTCAGTATGAACGTATCTCTTGCTTGGTCTCACCATCGTCGACGCGGTTTCACGCTGGTCGAATTGTTGGTGGTGATCGCGATTATCGGCGTGTTGATTGCGCTCTTGTTGCCGGCGGTTCAGCAGGCCCGCGAAGCGGCTCGCCGTATGACTTGCAGCAACAATCTGAAGCAGATCGGCCTCTCACTGCACAACTACCACGACACTTACAACCGACTTCCCCCCGGGATCGTCACCAGCAACCAGCTTTGCTGGAGCGCCCAGCTTCTGCCGTTTATTGAGCAGGGGAACCTGTGGGATGCGCTCGGAACGGCTGGCGCGTTTGATGGCCCGTGGGAAGATATCACCGCGGTCACCACGACAGGCGTTGGCAATCGTCCTCCGCTCGCCCAGACGCCGTTGTCGGCCTTCATCTGCCCGTCCGATCCCGGCGGAGATTTGAACAAGAAGTTGGGCGGCGCCAGCAGCATCTACTTCGGCAAGTCGAACTACGTTGGCATTTTCTCCGCCTACTACAACGCGACCGACCCGGTGGCGACCGGTTCCGGCGGTAGCGATCGCCCGGCGGTCTTTACCGACAACTCGGAAACCAAATTCCGCGACATCATCGACGGGCTGAGCAACACGGTTATCGTCGCCGAACGCGGCACCCAGGGGGGGCCGTGCGGATCGCTGTGGATTGGTTACCACAGCGACTTTGGCGGCAGCATCTCGGGCTCGATTGCGGCGTTCCAGGTTCGCTTGCGGATGGAACGGGTCTCTAACGACACCGACTACGTGATCAATGGTTCGAGCAACTACAACCCGAGCAGCATGCATCCGGGCGGTGCCCAGTTCCTGTTTGGGGACGCCAGCGTGCAATTTTTGCCGGAGACGATTCCGCTCCGTACGCAAGCCGCGCTCGGCACGATGGATGGTGGCGAAGTGATCCAGCCTTACTAGAGCGGTTTTCTTCAATCTTTAGCGTTCTGGCTGGTTGCGGCCGCGCTGGTCGGCGTTGACCTGCTGAGGATTCGCCTGCTTCGGTCGCCTTGACCAGCTTGCCTCACTAACGCCAGAAACGCTACTGCTATCAGAAAAGCGCTCTCGTCGTGACGCAGCTTCGTTCTTTTCCGGTAATGTCTTTTCAAGTTGGCGATTCTCATGAATGTTAAACCGATTTTTTCCTCGTCGAAGTGGTTGGCGCTGGCCGTCGTCACTGTCGGCATGACCTTGGGGTGCGGCGGCGCAAATGGCCCTCGCCTGGGTACCGTTTCCGGCACGGTCACTTTGAATGGTAAGCCGCTGGCGGATGCGACGGTCAATTTCTATCACGAGAACGATCGGCCTTCCCACGGGAAGACCGACGCCAGCGGGCGCTACGAGTTGGAATTCACCAACACCCGAAAGGGCGCCATCGTCGGCGAAAACGTCGTCCGCATCACCGTGGCGACGACCGAAGGCGAAGGGGTGAAGCCAAAGCGGGAAATCCTGCAGGCGCGTTACAACACCGATTCGGAACTGCGGTTCGACGTGGAATCGGGAGATAACACGGCCAACTTCGACCTGAAGCATTCCGGTGGCGGAGCCGGCGGCTAACGATCGCCAAGTCTTGTCAGACGCAAAGAAGAACGCCTCGCACGTCGAGGCGTTTTTCGTTTCTTGAGCGTTGCGTTAGTCGCCGCTTCGCCAGCTAGGAACGCTCCGATTCGCCTCGGCCCGCGGGGCGATCATCCCGGGACGCGATGGTCCGCGGAACAGGGGCGTTTCGGCTCGCTCGGTCGCGGTCATCCGGCGCAGGGGACGGGTAGATCGATAATAAAGTTCCAGGCCCAGCTTCGGCTGCGAGTAGCCGCGCGGCGTTTGTGCCGGCAGCGGAAAGCCATTGGGAAAGGTTGCTTCGGCGCTACGGCGATAGGGGAGCGTCGGCAGCTTGCCGGCCGAGTCGAGACCTCCCTGGTCGAGCAGATACTGGTCGATCGGATAGCGTCGCCGCGCGCCGCTGTAGAGCGAACCATAGAGATATTGCTCGCGGGTCGACAACCGTCGCAGGGCTGACGAGGAAGGAGCGGTCTCCTTAGGCAAGTCCTGAGCGCCCGCCGGTAAGACGAGCAGCAGCGTACTGATCAGCGCGAATGCATGTTTCATGGCGATCTCCCTGCCTGCAGGATACGAATGTTCGCGGCGAAGGCAAATCGCTTGCTACTGCGGCTGCTCGCGGACGGCGATTTCGATCTCGCCGCTGTTGTCGGCCAGCTGACCAGGGTTGTCGTTGACTTTCATGTAGAGCGTCGCGGTCAGCGGCGGGGTCAATGTTCGCCGCGTGCCGACCGTCTCCGACAGGGTCAGTGGCGAAGCGCCGGGGCCTTTCCAGTCGTCGGGCCGAAGTCCGCACAGCAGCTGTCCCAGCGGGCGACCGTTGAAGTACTCAAGCGTGACGCCGTTCGGTTCGCAGGGCCACTCGGGGTCTTGCTTCAGCAAGTAGCGGCCGCGGGCGACAATCTCGTATGTCTTGCCTGCTTCCAGCAGGATGCCGGTCGACTGCCAGCCTTGGTCGACTTGAATGATCGCGGTCGCCATCTCGCCGGCGATTGGTTTGCCGGGGGCATAGACTATGCTGTTGCGCTCGAAGTCGTAGCCATAGTCGGCGTTGGCGACGAACATTTGCCACCCTTCATTGATCTCGGGCCACTGGTCGGCCAGCGCTTCTTTGAACCGGCGGTTCATGTCGAAGCCGAGCCGCACATACTCTTGCAGCTTGTGGAACTGATCATGGGTACGCGGATCGGTCTCCAAGTAGGTGACGGCGCCCCAGCACCAACCATACGGCGAGTTCTGCAGATGGGCGTCCAGTCCGTAGTGCATTACGTCGTCGAGCGTTTTCCCTTGTTGGGCGGCGAAGTCGTCTTTGATGATCTTGATCCGCCCCCACATCGGCATCTCTTCTTTCGAGGCAGGCACCACGCCGACCGACAGCTTTCCGTCGCGCCAATAATGCGTGCCGAAATATTCGGCGATCCCTTCGGAATACCAGGGCGGTCCGCCGCCGCCGAACATCCGCTCCATGAAGCTGTGCGTTCCTTCATGTATCAGCAGGTGCCGGCGATACTGGGGGCTCGGCTGTTCGCGCAGCCAGAAGGCGTCGCCGCGCGAATAGCCATGCAGAAACGGTGGCAAGTCGTTGGGGATCAGGCCGGCGGCGGCGAACGGCTCTTCGCGCGACATCAGGCAACCCTTCGTCCGCCAAGCGGCGAACTTGACCGGATCGATGTTGAAGTACTCGCACCAGATTGGGAACGCCGCGTCAAAGACGGTTGGCAGCTCGTCGACTTCGGGCGAAGAGGGCAGGTCGGTGATCAGGGTCAGATGTTTCCCCTGCAGTTGCCGCAGGCCGTTGGCTTCGAGCTGCGCCGGATCGATCGTGAACTCAACCCGCGGCTCGATCGGCGCCGGACGAAACCGCTCTTGCGAATGGTCGTCGCTCATGAACTGATTGAGGACCGCGATCGAACCGTCGTCATCCTTCTTGGTCGGCTCCATCGTCGCGCGGCGGACGGGCTCGGTTGGCCTTGCCGGGGCGGGCGGCTCCTCTGGCTCTGAGGGCGTCTCTTTCGCAACTGACCGGGGAGTGGGCGTCGCGGGGGCTGCCGGAGTGGCCGGCTGGTCGCTCGATCCACAGCCAACTAGCAGAAGCGTCATGCTAAACAGCAGCCATCGCATCGCGGGATCCTTGGGCGATTTTGGTTCAGGGGCGGGCTGGGATGGCCCGGCAGAATTTATCGGGGTTACGTGCTATTCTAGACCGAAACCCTTTTGTTCGCAGGATTAATGTCCGACTCGATGTCTTCCGCCGCCGATTCGATCATCCGTCGCCCTTGGTCCCACGCCGTTGCGGGGGCAGTAGCGCTGTTGGGGGCGCTTGTGTGCGGGTTCGATTGGCCGCAATTTCCGCAAAACCTGCAACATCTAACGGCGGCCGGGCTGTTTGCCTGGGGGATTGCGGCAATTTTTTTGCTGGTCGTCGCGGCAGGACACTTTCGAGTCGCCATCCTTGATTGGCAAGGTTTGCAAGGGCCAGCGGCCTATGAACGGCGTAACGCCAATCTCTGGATCGTCTCGCAAGCAATCGCGCTGGCGTTGGTCGGCGTGATGATGCTATTGGGCCGCAATTCCGTGCTGTTAATGGCCGATCAAAATTTGATTCTCGCCGCCCTATCGACTTGTTGCCTGGTATCGCTGGTCGTCTGGGCAATGCGGAGAGCGGCGCTCGGGACGGAGACGACATGAGTCAGAGAGAGCGGAAAGTGGAAAGCGGAATACGGACAAGTTGGTTGGCGGTCGCTTTGCTGCTGCTGACCGGCTGCCGCTTCGGCTCTAGCGACGAAGCGGTCGTCTATGTGGCGCTCGATCGCGAGTTCTCGGAACCCCACTTTTTCGACTTTGAAGAAGTGACCGGCGTTACGATTGCCCCCAAGTACGATACCGAAGCGAACAAGACGGTCGGCCTGACCGCCGCGCTGCTGGCCGAGAAAGAACGCCCGCGGTGCGACGTCTTTTGGAACAACGAAGTCCTCAACACGTTACGGCTAGAGAAGGCGGGCCTGCTCGACGCCTACATTCCGCCCAACGCGGAAGACTTTCCGCAAGAGTTTCGCTCGCCAGATGGAACGTGGTACGGTTTCGCCAGCCGGGCTCGGGTGTTGCTGGTCAACACCGACCTGGTGAAAGAGGAAGACTTTCCGACGTCGATCCAGGATCTGGTCGACCCCAAGTGGAAAGGACAGTGCGGGTTCGCCAAGCCGCTGTTTGGCACAACGGCGACGCATGCGGCGGTGTTATTCTCGGTCTGGGAAGCGGACAAGGCGGAAGCGTTTTTCACGCAGCTGAAAGAGAATGGTCGGATGTTTCCCGGTAACAAGCAAGTCGCCGTCGCCGTTGGCAGCGGACAAATTGCGTTTGGCTGGACCGATACCGACGACGCGAAAGGAGAGCTGCGGAGCGGTGCGCCGGTGGCGATCGTTTACCCCGATCAAGCGGAAGGAGAGTTGGGGACGTTGTTCATCCCCAATACGCTGGCGATCTTGCGTGGTTGCCCCCATCCCGAGGCGGCCCGCAAGTTGGTCGACTTCTTGCTGCAGCCGCAAGTCGAAACTGCCCTGGCGGCTGGCCCCAGCGCCCAGATTCCGCTGAACGCGAAAGTCGCCGCCCCGGCGAGCATCGAAACGCCGCAGACCAAGCGGGCGATGCAGGTCGATTTTCGCGCGGCGGCCGACAAGTGGGATGAAGCGGCGAGCTACTTAACTCCATTGTTCTTGACCCAATAACCTCGCCAGGCTCAGAGCGTAGATCTTCGCGGCTCGCAAAATAACGACTTACGTCGCTATTTTGGGATCGCATCCCTGCGATCTCGCAGTCCGTTGAGAAAATCAACGGACTGCTATGACTTGAATGCGTCGATCGAGCGGCTCTATCCAGAAGAAATCGGTCATGCTCACTCCAAGGGCGCAACGCCAGTCGAAGCGGAGTTGGAGAAATTTCATCGCGATACGGCCATTGTCGACACGAATGGGGAAGGGTACTTGCAGGGAATCGACATGTCGACGTTGCTCTCGATCGCCAAGTCGCAAGATGTGACGATCGAACTGCGTAAACGGCCCGGCGACTTTATCACGAACGGCGACCTTTTCGCCGTCGTCGGTCCGGCCAATAAGGTGGATGAGGAAGTGCTGCACTCCATTCGCGAGACCTTGATCATCGGCGCCAACCGCACGCCGCGGCAGGATGTGAACTGCGCGGTTCACGAGTTAGTGCAGGTGGCGATTCGCGTCCTTTCGCCGGGCATCACTCTTTCACGGCGATGAACAGCATCGATCGTTTGGGTGCTGCGATGTGCCGCTTGGCGCTGCGCGAGATTCCTTCCGCGTTCCGCAATGATGCCGACGGAAACCTGCGTGTGATTGCACGACCGTGTGAGTTCCCCGAGGTGCTCGGCGCCGCATTCAATCAGATCCGGCAGTGCGGCGCCACCAGCGGCGCCGCTACGCTGCGACTGCTGGAAGCGTTGTCAACGATCGCCGCACGTGTGTCGCGCGACGAAGACAAGCAAGCGATTGAAGAGCACTTGCAGTTGATCGATAAGGCGTCACGCAAGTATTTTGGTGACGAAGCCGCCCTGGACGTGATCTTGAAACAGATCGAGCGGACGCGTCAGCGGATGACCAGCGAGCCGGAAGAGGCGCAGGACGACGAGCGTGAAGAGAGTGACGAACCAGACGACGTACCGACCGGCGGCGCCAACGGCTAGTCCGCCGTCGCGCCCTCGAAGTTGTCGAGCCCCTTCAGTCCATCCAGGCTAGTCGTGTTGTTCTCGCGACGATAGTCGACCATTCCTTGCGGTCCTTTTTGCACGCTGTAATCGATCAAGGTCGAACGTTCTTCGACGAACTCGTACTTCGGCACCGCGAAGCCGCACGAATCGGCGATCCGCGAGACGTGAATCCGGACAATCGAACGTGTGCCGGGCGTATGCGGGAACAACTCGCGAAGCGACGCAAAGTCGGCATGGTCGGGCTCCAGCGGTTCGGCCTGACCATAGAGCCGCAAGATGTTGGGCGGGCCTTCAAACGCACAGAACATCACCGTGATGCGACCATTCTCTTTGGCGTGCGCGATCGTCTCGATACCGCTGCCGGTTAGGTCGAGATAGGCGACCGTTTTCTCATCCAAGATCCGAAACGAGTCGAGCCCCTTCGGCGACAGGTTGATCAGCCCGTCTGCGGCCAGCGGGGCCGTGGCGACAAAAAACAGCTTTTGCTTACGGATGAACTGAGCGACTCGATCGTCGATCGTTTCGTAGACCTTACCCATCGGCGTTCCTTCATGGATTAAGACGTAGTGCGACGTACAGGTTTGGATGCCGGCAGAGCGGAAAAGGTTCGCCGGCAGCGAGCGTCAAAACTCATCCCAGTGGTTCCAGGGGAGCACGTCGTATTTGGTATCGGCGCAGTCGTGTCGCTCAAACCAGTCGGCCAGTTGGGTGAGCAGTTTTTCTGGATGTCTCGTATCTGCCTCGAGCAGAAGGAGCAGCCCCGTCGTTTCGCCATAGATGTAGGTCATCGGAGGGTTGTTCCAGTCAAACTCCTGCGGCTCGGCGACCTGGCCCAGAATCGCGGCGGCCTCGATCAGCCGTTCTTCCTCGGGTTGCATCTGGCGGGGCGATTCTCCGTCGATCAGCTCCGGAAAGAAATCTTCTTCCCGCTCGATCATCGCTTCGGCATGCGCAAAATGCGCTGCCAACAGGTTTCTCATCGCCGGTTCTTCAACGCTCGCAAGCCGCTCGGCGACGACCTTGGGCCGCTGTCCGGCTTGATGGGCGTCGAGCTTTTCGAGGAGCTCCTCCAGCTTTTCGGTTCCTTCTTCAAGAATAACTTCGCTCATCTCGGCTTGCATTTGGAGCGTTTCGGGATCGGTGAACTGAATGACCTGCAACTCTTGGTACTGCTGGCGAGCCTCCTTCCATTGCCGCCGCTGCTCGTCGGTGGCCGCATCCCACGCCGGATCCCAGGGGGGCATGATTTGCAGGAAAGCGGGAAACGCCTGGTATGAACGGACGTCCTCCAGCATTTCTTCCGCGCCGTTGCTGGTGACGGCGATCGTCATGACGCGCAGCACCGCCCCTTCCGTCGAAGAAGGGAAGGGCTCGCCGCCGGCCGCTTTCAGTTGTTCGGTCACGTTGTCGACGGCCTCTCCGGCGGCGGTGGTGACAAATAGCGTTGGGCCAATCTGCTGCACGCGGAGCGGATGCTCCGATTTTGAGAGCTTGTCGTACTCGGCGTCGGCGATCGCCTGATCGGCAAAGTGAGTTGTAATCGTGACCGGCTTGGCGTCCGCGGCCAGCGGAGCGGTCTCGGTCTGCCGCTGCGAGTCGGCGTCGTAGACGGTCGTGGGCTGCGCCGCCGCCATGTTGAAGAAGTCGCTCAGGTTGGCGTCGCGACCGATAAAGATGACCGCCGTCAACACCAGGCACATGAAAAGCGAACCGAAATAGAACATCCCCATCGCAATCGTGACCAGCGCGCCGGGCGCTTTGGCGTTGAGCGACTCGAAGATCGAGTAAACGTTCTGGGCGACGATCTTGGGATGCAGCGGTTCAGGGAAATTGGCCTGCACGTCGTCGATTACCGTGATCGCCTCTTCGCGAGGAATCGATTTGCCGTCGGGCGAAACCGCCGCAAAGCCTTCGCCCCGCAGCCGTTCGACCGCCGCGGCGATCCGATAGGCGACCGGCAGCGCCATTCCCATCGCGATGGCGATAAAGCCAAAGACGTACGAGCCTGTCCCCAGGGTGATCAACGCGAGCATCCCAATCGCAGCGCCGCGAAACGCCACATCGAGAAAGCGATGCCGACAAAAGAGAATCGCCTGCCAGAAGGCGCCGCCGTCGAGCGGCAAGATCGGCAGCATGTTCAGCCCGTTGATCAACAGGGCCGCAAACGCCAATTGAAACTTCCAGTCGGCCGGCTGCAAGAGTCCCCAGATGCCAATCGCCCCGCCGACCACGATACCGGGGACCGGACCAGCCATCGAGACGATTCCTTTCTTCCACCCGGCGACGTTCAGATGGCGGCCGCTGACCGCCGCGCCAAAGAACGGAATGAAGAACATCTTCGTATCGCGATAGCCGAACAGCTTCATCGCGAGAAAGTGTCCCGCTTCATGAAACAACAGCACTGGCGCCAAGAGCAACAGCGCCGTCCAATCTTGTTGCCAACCGATCGCCGCCGCGAACAGCCCAAACGAGATCACCAGCATGAGGATCGACGAGACGATGCTCGACTGATTCTTCTCAAGCTTGTCGAGTTCCGCGAAGACGTCACGATACTCGGGGCTTTCTTCCAGCGGCGCTAGCTCGCGGATTTCCTCCGGGTCTTCCCCATTGGTTGGCGGCGACGAACTGCCGACGCCGTAAAGCGGGGTCGGGCGATCAAACACGCCCCGCTCGACATGAAACGCGATTAACTGTTCGTGCTGCTGATGGATGTAGTGAATCAGATCTTCGCGGGAATAGAGCTCGCGAATGGCCCGCATGTTCTCGGCCAGGCGGGCCTGATGACGGTCCCACAGTTGTTCTAGCGTTTTTTTAGGGCCACAGCGCTCAATGAAAAAATTTTCAGGAGCAAGCATGTCGGGCTTGCCGCCAAAGGTGATCAGGGTCGAGCCATCGGCCAGCGGCGTCTCGATCTGCCGCGTCAAAAAGTCGAGCGTCTGCGCCGGTTGCCGCCAGATGCGATATTGAACCCGGGCGACATACTTGCCGGTTTCGTGCAGCATGGTGACGCGATAAATCGTCGTGTTATGCGTCGACAACATCAGCTCGTGCCGAACCTGTTGCCGAAAGCCTAGCGTCTCGAGCGTTTGCAATTCTGGCGCGAGTTTCGCCTCGATATTTGCCGGAAACGGGCGATCGGTCACAAATTCGTCGAGCGAATCGACCGCTGGATCGTCGGTCGAACTGGCGATGTTAATGCCAAACGCCTTGATCGCCCAGGCCAACGGCATTAGTAGCAAAGGCGTGCCGAACGCATATTCGCGCAAAGAAATGCGGGAACTATTCAGCTGAAAAACGTTCGCCATCGCCGCAACCTCGCCCTGTCGCCATGCGGAAAAGAAAGAGAAGGCCCGAAGTATTTCATGATCCGGGAGGCGAGTCAACTTTTTCGCGACGGAGAAGGGCCGGCGGTCCATTAATTTTTGGGGACGGGCGAAACTGGGGCGCGTTGCAAGCGAATCGGATTAGACGCAGGCGGCCCTTGCGGATCGTCAATCAGTCGCACTGGCTGAACCGCCCGGGCTCGCAAGCCGGAAACCATCCGAGCGTCGAGCTCAATCAGTGGCCAGTAAAGCGCACAAAGCGTTTCGCCGGTCTGCTGTCGTTCGGCCGACCAGGTTGGCTCGGTGAAGTAGTAGAAGTCCCAGCCATATTCCTCGGCGGTCTGCATGCCGGTGCGGGAGAGGTAGAGAAACGTGCCGAGGTAGATCAGGATGAACGCCAGGACGATGACGATGGCGCCAGCGCGAAGATACGAACGTACTGAGTAGGGCTTGTCCACAGCGATCGGCAAATAAGTTAGTGCGGTTGAGGCGGATCGATGCGAGATAGGTATCGCATTAGCGCGGCCCCAGGACGGCGTCCTGTGACCAGCTGCGCGTCAAACTCGATCATCGGCCAGTAAAACTGACAAAGCTGTAGGTGGCGGCGTTCTCCTTCTTCGGTGAGCGGATCGGCGAAGTAGTACCCGTCGAGCTCGAGGGCAGATTCGTCGTAGCCAATGTAGGAGATGACGTAGAACGAGCCGACATAGATCGCCAGCAGTAGCCCGAGAATCGCCAGTGCGCCCACGCGGAGATAGCCAGTTCGAGTTGCTGTTACCGTATCCATGGCGTCCGTCAAGGAGTGACAAACCAATCCTTGCCAGCGTTGACGTCGACGCAACTTAGCATCTGGTTGAGCGTTTCGCCGGGGCGCCGGCCGGAGACGAATCGGTAGTCGATTTCGATCAAGGGAAAATAGACGCGACAGAGCAGCACATGGCGTTCCGAGCCCTCGGTCGTCATGGGATCGGCAAAGTAGTAACCACTGGCGCTGAAGGGCGGCGGCTCTGGTTTGGTGTAGCTAGAGAGGTAGCCAAACGAGCCGATATAGAACATCAGCAGAAACAGGAGCAGCCCCAGGGCAAGGCCGGCAGAAGAAATGGGCCGAGTCGGTCGATTGTGCATGGCAAACAAATCCTGACCGAAGGAAAACGTCATGAAAGAAGCCGACGTACCTTAGTCTAAATCTTTTTCGCCTTGAAAGCGAAGCGAATTGCCGGTGAATTTGACTGGAAATGGCTGCCTAACCGAAACGCCGCCAAGTCACTATATTAAGAGGCACGCGCGATCCTTGGTTTCTCTCCTTCGATTGCCCGGCGCGGCTGGGCTGATTTCTGGGGATTGCGCGCGTTTGCCAGGAAAAGGAGCGTTCGATGAGCATGTCAGTATATCCCGCGTTCAATCCCGAACTGACCGGCGTCCAGTTCGAGGCCGAGGGGAAGCTGCTGTTCGACGAGTTTGAAATGCTCGACGCCATCGCCGAGACGATCGAGTCTCCTTGGTTCAGCTCGTTTGGCGACGATCGACCGATTCCGGAAGATTTTGATGGGGACGAAGACGATCTCGAAGAGGCGCTCGGTCCGTGGGACGAATGGTATTCGGCCCAGGATGGTTTGGCGATGGTCGTCGGGCTGATCGATGCGATCGCCGAAGAGCCAGACTTCGCCGATCAGCTGAATGAGCCGCAAGAGGTGATCGCCGAATTGGAAGCGATGAAGGTGTGCCTGGAGGCGGCGATCGAGCAGGGGGCGAAATTTCGCCTGGAACTAGCGCCGTAATGGCGGATCGAGGCAGCTTGTGGGCCATGGCGGCTGGA
Organism: Blastopirellula retiformator; assembly: GCF_007859755.1. Classification (NCBI taxonomy): domain Bacteria; kingdom Pseudomonadati; phylum Planctomycetota; class Planctomycetia; order Pirellulales; family Pirellulaceae; genus Blastopirellula; species Blastopirellula retiformator. Next base: position 343,078 of record NZ_SJPF01000001.1, read on the forward strand.
AAAGGGGTCGGAGATTTCTCGTGACATCTAAATCCCCCTCCTCTATACTGCGAGGGAGCGTAACTGTCACCTGAATTCCTTTCCCGCCTTGTGACCGCCATGCCGAAACCTCCCGCCTTTGCTCCCTATCTGCTGCTGCTCGTTTTGTTTGGATCGCTCGCTTCCTTCGCGCTTGCGGAGGAGACGCCAGCCGATCTAGAGAAGAAAAAACGTTCTCTGGCGACCGCCGAGAACGAAGCGGTTCGCGAGCATATTCGCAACTTCGCCGGCCGTGGCGCCACAGGCGACTTCTCGATTCCGGCGCTCGAGCCGCTCGAGGCCGAGAAGAAGTTCGTCACGCCCGACGACGTCACGGTGAAGTTGGCGCTGGCCGAGCCTGAGGTTCGTCAGCCGGTCTGCATCAATTTTGACGAGCGCGGCCGGATGTGGGTGGTGCAGTATCTGCAGTATCCGTTTCCGGCAGGGCTGAAGGTGGTGAAATACGACGAGCACCTGCGGGCGGTCTTTGACAAAGTGCCGCCGGCGCCCCCGCACCATGATCACGGCGCCGACAAAATTACGATCCATGAAGATACCGATGGCGACGGCGTCTATGACAAACAAAAGACGTTTGTCGACGGCCTGAACATCGCCACCAGTGCGCTGCCCGGCCGAGGGGGCGTTTGGGTGATGAACCCGCCTTACTTGCTGTTCTATCCCGACCAGGATCAGAACGATGTGCCGGACGGCGATCCCGAAGTTCACCTAGCTGGCTTCGGTATGGCTGACACCCATGCGGTCGCCAACAGTTTGACCTGGGGACCGGATGGTTGGCTGTATGGCGCCCAGGGAAGCACCTGTTGGGCGACGGTGACGTTGCCGCGCAATCCCGATCACCCTTCCGTCCATTTCAAAGGGCAGGGGATCTGGCGCTATCATCCGGCCAAGAACAAGTTTGAAGTCTTCGCCGAAGGGGGCGGCAATACGTTCGCTGTTGAGTTCGACGCCCAGGGACGCGTTTTCTCGGGGCATAACGGCGGCAACACACGCGGCTTTCACTACGTGCAGGGAGGCTACTACTGGAAGTCGTGGGGCAAGCATGGTCCACTGACGAACCCGTATGCCTACGGCTTTTTCGAGCAGATGGGACATGCCGCAGCCGAACGTTTCAGCCATACGCTGGTCCGGTACGAAAGCGATACGTTGCCGCCGCGCTACCAGGGGCGATTGATCGCGCCGGTTCCGCTACATAACTACGTCGCGGTTTCGAAGATGTCGCCTGACGGTTCGACCTGGAAGACCGAAGATGAGCTGAAGGTGATGCAGACTGACGACGTCTGGTTTCGCCCGGTCGATATCAAGGTGGGGCCTGACGGTTGCGTCTATGTCGTCGACTGGTGCGACACGCGGCTGACGCACGTTGATCCACGCGATACGTGGGATCGAGCGCGAGGCCGAATCTGGCGGATTCAGCCCAACGAGTACCCACAGCAAACGCCGTTTGATCTGCGCGAGTTGTCGACGGCCGAGTTGATGGAGAAGCTCGAAAGTCCGAACAAGTTGGTCCGCCAATTGACGCAGCGGATGATCTACGAACATGGCGATCCGGCGGTTGCAGCGAGCCTCATCGAGAAGTTGCCGAGCCTCAATGGGCAGCTTGCATTGGAGTACCTGTGGGCGATTCATGGTCTCAAAAAATACAACGACCAGGCGGCCAAGATTGCGCTCAGCCATGCTGACCCATATGTCCGCGTCTGGGGCACCCGTCTCTTGACGCCGGAGTTAGCCCAGAGCTTTGCCGAGCAACTCTACCAATTGGCGGAACAGGAGACCGACGTCGAGGTTTGCAGCCAGTTGGCCTGCACGGCGAAACGGATCCCCGGCGTCGTGGGACTCGAGACCGCTGTCCGTCTGGCGAGGCGTGACGACCTGGCCGCTGATCCGCACATTCCGCTGCTGACCTGGTGGGCGATTGAGGGGCATGCCAATGATTCGTCGCTCGACGTTGGCGGAATCGCCCAGGAGTTGCAAGCGACCAAGATCGGCGGCGACGTCGTGTTGCCGAAGCTGGCCCAGCGTTTGGCGGCGGAACCGACCGAGCCGCACCTGTTGGAACTGGCCGAGCTGTTGAAGCAAACCGAGGCGCCGGCCCGGCGCGGCAAGATGCTGACGGCGATTGATGACGCGTTCGCTGGACGCAAGATCGAAGCGATGCCAGCCCAGCTGCGCGAAGCGATCGTCGCCTCGGCCAGCGGAGACTCGCCAGCCCAAATGGCGCTGCTAGTCCGGGCGGGGCGGAAAGAAGCGGAAACGAAGGCGATCGCCCTGGTCGAAAATGAAAAGGCGAAGCTCGATCAGCGGATCAAGCTGGCGCAACTGCTTGGACAGGTCGGTTCGCCCGCAGCGAAAGACGCCCTGTTGCGGGTGGCGATGTCGGCCGCGTCGGCGGAAATGCGCATTGCGGCGACCGGCGGCTTGCGACAGTTCGCCGAGCCGGAGATTGCGGCGGCGCTGGTGGCCCGTTATCCCTACGAAACCGAAACGGTTCAAGGGGCGATCATCGACCTGACGGCGGGCCGGGCCGCTTCGGCAACGGCATTGATTGCGGCGATTGAACGCGAGGAGATTCCGCGTTCGGCAGTGGCGGTCGACCTGGTCGAGAACTTGAAGCTACATGGCGACGAGAAGCTGAATGCGCGAATTAGCAAGCTGTGGGGAGCGACCCGCGCGACGCCGGACGAACTGGCGAAACAGCTGGAGCAGACGGCGACCATCCTGAAGACCGGATCGGGCGATCCGGCGCATGGGGCGGTGCTGTTCAAAAAGACGTGCGCGACGTGCCACAAATTGCATGGCGACGGCGCCGCGATCGGTCCTGACCTGACCGGGTACGAGCGGAAGAATCTCGACTACATGTTGCTGTCAATCGTCGACCCCAGCGCCGCGATTCGCGAAGAGTACACCAACTTCCGCGTCTTGCTGGTCGACGGTCGAGTCTTGTCGGGCTTCGTACGAGAACAGGACGACAAGACGATCACGCTGCAAAACGCCGAGAATCCGGCGCTAGTGATTCCTCGCGATGATATCGACGAAGGCCCGCTGGCGGTCGACAAGTCGTTGATGCCTGACCGGTTGCTCAGCGACATGACGGCGACGCAGATTCGCGATCTGTTCGCCTATCTGCAAAGCGACAAGGCGCCATAGTCGGCGCTACACGACATGATACGCAACGCCATCTTTGGCGTTGCGTTTGACGTCGTACATCAACTGATCGGCGCCATGCAGCAGCGAGTCGGCGTCGGGCTCCGGCTTGTGATAGACGGCCACCCCGATGCTGAAGGTGACCGGACAACTCTCGGTCGCCATCGCTTCGCTCAGTCGCGACCGGACGCGGTCGATAACGATCTGAGCCTGCTCTGCGGTCGCTTCCGGCAAGAGTAGGGCGAACTCGTCGCCGCCAAGTCGCGCGACGACGTCCATATCGCGAATGCTCTGGCAGAGGATCTTTGCGACCGTCTTCAGCAGGCGATCGCCAGCGCGGTGTCCAAGCGTGTCGTTGACATGTTTGAAGTTGTCGCAGTCGATGAACGCCACCGTCAGCGGCGACTTGGTGCGACGGCAGCGGGCCGCTTCGCGCTCGGCGGTGTCGTTAAACGCCGCGGTGTTCAGTAGCCCGGTCAAGGAGTCGATTCGAGCGAACAGTCGTTCCCGTTCGTAGGCGCCGCGCAGTCGCGTGACGACCGAAAGGACGACCAGGAAGAAGCAGACGTGCACCGCGGTCTGCCAGATTTCAGTCATCGTCACGCCTGGCGACGCCGATTGCAGGAAGAACGCGTCATCGACGATCCAGGCTATCGAGCAAACGATCGCCAGCGTGACCGCGGTTTGTAAACTGGCGACCCAGCAAACCGCCACCACAAACGGCAAACACAGAGCGGCGATGGGAAACTCGTTTCCCAAAGCAATATCCGCGGCGGAAATCGCCAGGCAGAAGATGGACGCCATCAGAATCGTCAACTGACGGTGAGCGGCGCAAACGTCCAGCAAACGCTCCGCCTGGGATGGTCGTAGCGATTGCAGCGAAGGGGCGTCGATGTCGAACGGGCGCATGAGGATCGAAAGCCGTGTAGCCGGGAGTTCATGTAACGCGCAAGCATAGGTTACGAGTAGGCTACGCGTTTGGCTCGATATCGCCGATCAAGAGTCGAGATCGTATTCTTTTAGCTTCTTATGCAGCGTATTCCGGTTAATCCCTAAACGGGTCGCCGCTTTGGTCTGTACTCCACTGCAGGCCTGCATGACCTGGGCGATCAATTCCTTCTCGACTCGGTTCACCACGCGGCTATGCAAATCCTCAGCGTCGGGATCCGCTTCGTTCAGGCCTTGCTGCACCACTTCCTGCGTTAGCGTATCGAGATCAAACGCCTGGGCCGACATTCCCAGCGGGGGGCGTTTCGTACCGCTGCGGATCTCCGGCGGCAGCAGGTCGACGGTCAATTCGTCCGACTCGGCCAGCACAACCGCACGTTCGACATAGTTTTGCAGTTCGCGAACATTGCCCGGCCAATCGTGATCCTGCAGCGCTTCCATCGCTTCGCGCTGGATATGGACGACGTGTCGTTCGTTCGTTTCGCTGTAGACGTTCAGGAAGTGCGCGACCAGCTCGGGAATGTCTTCGCGGCGTTCGCGGAGCGGCGGAATGCGGATCGGCACGACGTTCAGACGCCAGTACAAGTCTTCACGGAAGCGTTCCGCTTCGACTTCGTCCATCAGGTCGCGGTTGGACGCGGCGACGACTCGGGTATCGACTCGAATCGTTTGCGTATCGCCGACCCGTTCAAACTCGCGCTCTTGCAGCACCCGCAGCAGTTTGACTTGCAGGTGGAGCGACGTCGAGTTGATTTCATCAAGGAAGATCGAACCGCCGTGGGCCGCTTCGAAACGACCGGTCCGGTTGCTGACGGCGCCGGTGAACGCACCCCGCATGTGACCGAACAGTTCACTTTCGAGCAGGCTTTCGCTCAGAGCGCCGCAGTTGACTTTCACGAAAGGACCCGCCGCGCGTTGGCTCAGACGATGCACCGCCGAGGCGATCATTTCTTTGCCGACGCCGGTTTCGCCCAACAGCAAAACGGATGCGTTGCTGCCGGCCACGCGACGCGTGAGGTTGTAGACCTCCATCATCGCCTGGCTCGAACCGATCAAGCCAGGAATCGGGGGCTCGTAACCGAGGGTGGCTAACGAGCGCGGTGCGTCTGACCAATCGCCGTACATGGACTACTTTGCGACCTCTTCCATTACAGGTTGCACGAGGCCGGGTTGGTCCAGGCGCACTCCCTTGGCGGAGGCTTCCATCGCATCCAGGATGCTCGCTAACACGTCTTGCGTTTGGCGATCGTACGCCTCGCTTTCGTTGTACCGATCATACTGCTGTAAGATTTGATGACGCGTCAGTCGCAAGCCGAACCGCTTGACCGAATCGGCGAACGCCTGGGCTGCGATCTGGCGTTCGGCCAGGGGCCGAGCATTTTCGCTGGCCGTTTCGACCAAGGCGCACTGCGCCGTCGGCGTGCCCAGGTTGCTCAGCAGCGTCGCGGCGTTTTCCATCGATACCGAATTGGCAGCCAGCGCGGCGAGCGCTTTTTCGTACAGGATCAGATCGTAAAACTTATAGGCGGGAGTCCCAGAGAGCTTCGCCAGAGCAGCCAGCGCCGCCGCGCCGCGCTCGCGACGTTCGGCCGCATCGACCAGCAACCGGCCTTCCGAGGCGTAGAGCTGCTGGATCTGGAAAGTGAGTCCTGCCAGGTCGTGTGCCCGAATCAGCGCCATCGCGTAGGGGTCGTCGGTCAAACGAACCTGCCAGCGGCTGTGGTCATCGATCCACGGCACGACGCCAATCGGCGTGGTGGCGGTCCGCTTGTCGCGATGGACGATTTGCGTCATTTCAAAGGCGCCGGGACGATCAACCGCGTCGCTGATGAAGATCAGTTCGACATCAGGCGTCGAGTAAATGGCGTCGAAGAACGCGCGGCGTCCACGACGGGAAATGACGGAGTAGCCGAGTTCGGTCAGCAGACCGGCCAGTTCCTGAGCGCGATCCGAATCGGGATCGGCGATCACGGCGACGCGATCTCCGGAGGTGCGAGCGAACGTGATTAGCGCTTCGATCAAAGCGCTAGAGCCGGCGTAGGGCTGTCGCGGATCGAGGGTGAGAATTGCATCGACCGCGGCGGCTTGCACGCGGAAGTTACCATGCGACAAGGCCATCGCCAGCGGGCTTTCCTGTCCGTTGCGAGCATCGATGACGCTCACGTCCCCTTGTTCGCCCAGCAAGCGACAAGCGGCGATCGCCGCCATCGTCAGGCGCGGGTGAGTCAGTGCGTAGGACAACGCCTCTTCCACGGCATCAGGGCCCAGCTCTTGCGCCGCTGCGGCGGCTGGCGTTCCTTCAATCTTGGCGTTGGGGCCGTCCAGCGCGATCACGCTTTGCAGCGCGGTCAGCATCCGGAGCCGAGCGTTCTGTGGGTTGTTGGGATTGATCGCCGCCAGGTCGCGAGCCATGCGGGCGATCCAAACGGTCGCCGCGTCCGCGGTGCTGAGCGTCTTTTTGGTCAGATGCGGCGTGGCGTCGCCCCAGGTCCAAACGTCCATCGTCGTCAGGGGACCGCCCGAGAAGACCGGTTCGCCGGCCAGATAGCCTTCGAGCCGTTTGGTCAAAAACTTTTCGACATCGCTGGTGGTCGGCGCGGCGCCGACGATATCGATCACCGCTTGCTTGGCGGCAGCGCGAACCTCGGCAGGCTCGCTGGGGTTAACCGTGGGGCCAACCATCAAATCAAGGGAACGTTTCGAGCGAAGTGCGCCCAGCGCCGAAAGGGCCGACGCTTTGATCTGCGGATCGTCGCTGTCCAAAGCGCCCCATAGCGCCGGCTCGGCGTCTTCGCCCAGCTGCAGCATGATTTTCAGCGAGGCGGTGCGGACCGACGGGTTGTCGCTGGTGGCGTAGGCCAACAGCAGCGGTTCAATCGCGGCGGCCCCGGCGCCACGCAAAGCGATGTTGGCGCGACGAACGGCGTCGGCGTCGGTCGAAGCGAGGGCGTCGACTTGCTGCTGCAGGAAAGCTGGATCACGCGTTAGCTTTTCGACCGCGGCGAAGACGAGATTGGCGACGTCCGAACCAACCGGTTGTAGCTCCGGCAGATTCTGGAAGCGAATGAGTGGGCCGCTGCCGAACTTGGCTTGCAGGCGGACGAGTTCTTCGTCGCTCGGCTTGTCGGTCAGGATCTTGTTGAGATATTCGTTCGCGACGTCGGCGCGGCCCAGGTCAACCATCAGCGCGGCCGCCTCTGCCAGCTCGAGCGGCGTGGTTGGATTCGATTCGCGAATCGCGGCGACAGCCGGAGAGTCGGCAGGCGGATCGGGCGCTTGGGCGGCGACGGTTCCGACGGCCAGCAAGACCCAACAAATCGTAAGTAGTGATCGCATTATGAGCACGCGGCGGGGCTAAAGGGAGTTCCGCTGTCCATCGGAGGGAAATACCATCGTCGCGCTTCCTTGCTAGAGAACTAGTCCAAGCTTAATTGCTCTTTCCAATAACCAACCTGTTTCTTGACCTCGGCGGGAGCAGTTGAGCCGTAACTTTGGAAGGCGGCGACCGCCCTATCGACTCCCAGCACGTCGTACACGCTCTCGTCGAGCGACGAATTTAGCGATTGAAACGCTTCTAGCGGCAGGTCGGCCAGCCGACAGTCGGCCTCCATCGCCTGTTTGACCAGGGCGCCAATCTGATGATGGGCGGTCCGCTGGGGAGTTCCCAGTTTGATCAGGTGTTCCATCAGCGTCGTGGCGTCGAGGAAGCCACGATCGAGCCGCGAGCGGATCGAGTTGACCTTCAGCTCGGCCCCAGCGACAATCGGCGCCGCCAGTTCCAAGCAGGCCGCGACCGTATCGAACGAGTCGAACAGCGGCTCTTTGTCTTCTTGCAGGTCGCGGTTGTAGGCCAGCGGCAATCCCTTCACCAGCACCAGCAGCGACTGCAGATTGCCGATCACCCGGGCGCTCTTGCCACGAACCAGTTCGCAGACGTCGGGATTGATCTTCTGCGGCATGATCGAAGAGCCGGTGCAGAATTGCTGCGGCAGCTTGATGAAGTTGAACTCAACCGTCGACCACAGAACCCATTCGTCGGCCCAGGTGCTCAGATGTTCGGCAATCAGCGTCAGGCAGAAGGCGAACTCCAGCAGGTAATCGCGATCGCTGGAGACATCCAAGCTATTGCGGGCGACATCTTCAAAACCAAGCCGATCGGCGACGTTTTGGCGATCAATTGGGAGGGTCGTGCCGGCCAATGCGGCGGTGCCCAGACTGCAGACATTCACGCGGCGACGGCAGTCGGCCAGACGAGCCCGGTCGCGGGCCAGCTTCTCGACGTAGGCCAGCCAGTAGTGAGGCGCCAAAACCGGTTGAGCGCGCTGCAGATGGGTGTATGCGGGAAGTAGGATATCTGCGTCGGCTTCGCATCGCCCGACGAAGGCGGTTTGCAGCGTCTTCAGCCGCTCGTCGATCAGGTCGATCGCTTCCCGCACCCAGAGCCGAGTGTCGGTGGCGACCTGGTCGTTGCGGCTTCGCCCGGTGTGCAGCTTGCGACCGACATCACCGAGTCGATCGACCAACTGCTTCTCAATATTCATATGGACGTCTTCGAGCGACTGCTGAAACTCGAAGTCGCCGGCGTCGATCTCAGACTTGATCGCCAGCAGGGTCGTTTCGATCTGGCTCGCCTCGTCCGGCGTCAGCACGCCGACGTCGGCTAGCATCTGGGCGTGGGCGATAGAGCCAGAAATGTCCACCGCATAGAGACGGCGATCGAAACTGACGCTCTCGGTAAAACGTTCGACGCGTTGGTCCGCTTCGGTGTTGAAGACCCCGCTCTGTGAAGGACTGACGCGTGCCAAAGGTGCCTCGGAAATGCGCAGCAAAAATAACCAGAAAATATAGACAACATTCGAATACTAAACGGCTTAGGAGAAGGTGTCAACGAGTCAGGCAACGTGGTTGCATATCTATTGAGCAAGCTTAGCCCCCATGATCGGTATTGTGCAATTCCTTGTATTAACCTGCGTAGTTTCTCTCGTGATCGACCAGCTCCTTTGGGCACTAATTACCTATCGGTGCGCATTTTTTCTCCATTGCAGCCTATTTAGCGAGCAGGGCCGCATCGAGCCTTGAGAACTCGACTCAGCGAGGATGATCCGTTCTGCGGCAAAGTAGCCTGTGTGGGCGCCAGAGCCGACGGATCCACCTATGGCGATTTGTGGATCATCCTGAAAGGGGGTTTAGCAGCACTAATGGTGTTCCTGTTTTCGTAATAATCGTTTACAGGGTGTATTTTGGTTGTTAATTTCTGTTTGTCTTTTGTTTGCATTTGTTAGTCATTTTTTGCTTATGGTGCCGTATGAGTAAACAACGCTTCCGCGGTTTCACGCTGGTGGAGCTGCTAGTCGTCATCGCGATTATTGGAGTATTGATTGGATTGTTGCTTCCCGCGGTACAGCAGGCCCGCCAGGCGGCTCGCCGCATGCAGTCGACCAACAATCTGAAGCAAATCGGATTGGGGATGCACAATTTCCACGACACGTTCGGTAAATTGCCGGACAACGGTACGTGGTCCTATTCCTGCTGGGTCTGGGGTCCGCCATGGGGAGGAGCCGCTCCTCGGCCGGAAATTGTGGACGGCTGCTCCTGGGCTTACAAGATTCTTCCATTCATCGAGCAGACAGCGCTCTACGACAATTGGACCGATACGGCGCCGATCAATGCGTACATGGATCCAGGTCGGGGCGGTGGGGGACTCGCTGACCATGTCTACGTCACCGGTGCGTCCGATGAGTGGGCTGAAAACATTGCGAACATGGGACCGGTTTCTGACTACGCGGCGAATGCGATGGTGATCGGTAGCGGGATGAATGGGACCGACACTGGCGGAAGCGTGGGGGTTAGTCCTAACTGGAATGCGGGCCCATCATCTGCCTGGAAGTCGTATCGTCGTCGCCTGACGGACATCAAGGATGGGACGTCAAATACGATCTTGGTCGGGACGAAAGCGATGGCTACGGAAACGTACGATTCGCGCGGCGGCGGTGACTTCACAATGAGCAACGGGACGACTCGCGCCAAGAACGACCAACCCATCACCGCCGCTGGGCCTTATGACATGGGCAACATGCGTGCGCTCGATCCGGCTGTTCTCACATGGGCGGCCCAAGTTGGTTCGAGCGGTTCCACTCCCTACGTCCATTACTACCCTGGGCAAAACTTTTTTGTGAACAGCGGGGCCAATGGATGGCTGCACTTCACGATGGAGGTTGTTGGCGACAAGCGAGGTCTGGATACGTTTAACCGGTGGGGCAGCCCGTATCCCGCGACGCCGTTTTGCATGGCGGATGGAAGCGTCAGCAGTATTCAAAATGGAACGAACTACTTGCTACTTTGTCCGTTGTTGACCCCGAACGGCGGCGAAGTCAATTCGCCCCTATAAAACGGTAGCCATCACCCGGCGCCGGCATTCGTCGACGCCGGGCTGGCGTTCCCACCTCTTACCCCGCCAGCGAGATTGCAAAATGAGAACGGAATTTGTTGCCTTGATAGCCGCCGTCATGTTGGCCGGCTGTCAGACTTCGGAATTTGATGGGCCGACGGTCGATGACTTTGACGGTCGGCTTGTCGCTGGGGGCCAGTCGGTCTCCTTTGAGCCGGACGAGAAAGTGCGACTCCAGTTGATGCTCCATGCCAATGGCGAACGATTCGGTGTGCCGATTCAGCCCGATGGATCGTTCGATATCGGTTGGATGCCAATCGGGACGTATTCGGCCGTGCTCGAGTATCCGCCCAAGAATCGGTCCGCAAACAGCCGTTCGCAGCAGGATGTTCGGCACTCGATCCCCGAGGGATTGGAAATTGTCGAGGGACAGACGAAATACGAAATCGACCTTGGAAAGAACTGGAAGCGGTAGCAACAATAGCCAGAATCGCGGTTTTAGCGCCCACGCAAGCGTCCGGATCATTGAAGACTGAGTACGATTCGGTGGTTGATTTTCCGATTGCGGCGAGCCCGTTCTCTTTGAACTGGGCTCGCGTTCTTGGGATCGCTCGAAACGCTTCCAGGACAGACGCAATCCATCAACGTAGCTTCCGCTTCTGCGACGACGGCGGCAATCGCTTCGATTGCCGCTTGCGTTCTATTCCCGCCAGGCAACGATCGTTCGCTTCTGCGCGGATCGCGCGTCGCCGGCGTCGACAGGTGCGGCAGCGATTGGCGTACGACCACACGCTCCCTTTCGCCACTTCGTACCACCACTTTTGCGCGGCGGCTTTCCAGGTCTCTTCGGCCCCGCAATCGATGCAGCGGAACTCGCGGTCTTGATAGCCATCGGCGACGAAATCGGGTTCGCCATACGAATTGAAGTAGGCAAGCTGCGATCGGTCGCAGGGGAGATTGCCGGGCTTGCAGGTCGCTGTGGAGTTGAGCGGTCGGATCTCGCCTCGCAAGATTGCGGCATAATGGGCCCGCTGCGCTTTGCGGGCCCGTTTCGCCTTCAGTTGCGCCTTTTTCTGGCGATTGCTTTTCATGGCGGCTGGCGACTTGGGTTGAGTAGAAAGGCGGCTTAACGGTCGAGCCGAAACTGCGGGCTTCCGCAGCTTCGGCCACAAGCTATTTGAGTGGAGATTTCGCCGGGTTGGATGTTCGCCAAAAAATCGGTCTCCGGACACAGGGATGCGGGCATTCCGCAAAATTCGACTTCCGGGAAAAACGAATGATATTCTTTTGTTAGGCACCCCCGAGAGAGGACAAGCATGACAGCCCGAGTTGAGTTTGCAACCGAGAACGACCTGCTGATCGCCAACGTCACCGGCAGCTGGGAAAAAGCTAGTGATTCGCTGGCCGCTTTTTCTAAGATCGTCGCCCAAGCCGAGGGCGCGGGGCTCTATCGAGTGCTATATCTAAGCGAAGTAAGAGGACGTATTCCAACGACCCTGGAAGGACATTTTCTAGGGCAGCGGGCAGCCGCAATCATGGAGCCGCTGACGCTCGGTTACGTTTCGCTGCTGAAAGGAGACGAGGAAATGGAGGAGTCGGTTCGCTTCGCCATGCAGGTCGCCACCAACCGCGGACTGCAGGGCAGAATCTTCGCCACAGGGGCGGAAGCTCGCTATTGGCTGAGTCAGCAACCGATTCGCCGGGTAATGCAACGCTAACAAAGTGCGGCGTTTCCATTCCCCTTCCTTACGAACGTCTTTGCTGATGCCAGGGCGGAATTGTGCAATCGTTTCAGGCAAGACGATGGACATTCGATTCGAGTTTGAACTTGAGGAACAGTTGTTAGTCGCGACGACCAGCGGCGGATGGAAATCGAGCCAAGACAGCGGCTTGGGATTCAACAAGATTCGCGAGGTAGCGCAACGACATCAACGCGAACGGGTATTGTGGCTGGACGACGCGACAGGACGACCGATCAGCGTGCTTCAGTCGCACATAACCGGCGAAGCGGCGGCGGACGCGTTTCGCGGCGTGGCGGTCGTTTACGTGCCTCGTTATGAGATGACGCCCCAAGTGCGACAGCGGCTTGATTTTTTAGAGGCGGTCGCCAAGAACCGCGGGCTTCGCGGACAGATTTGTTTAGAAGAGGAGTCAGCGCGACAGTGGTTAAGAACGCTGCCGTGCAGTTACTTTGCGTTATGCGATTGGTAAGCCCCATGCCGCCGCTGAAGGAACCCCTTGGGCAACTTAGAAGCGATGATGGTTGAGCCTATGTCGACTTTCGAATTTTCCGATTTTCGCATCACTCCTTCGCGGGAGTCGGTCTCTCCGATGCTGAGCGCTGATCACGATATCGAGTTCTTGTTTATCTGCGAGCGCGATCACCTGGTGGTCGAAACGAGCGGTCGTTGGCGAGATGTCGAACAGGCAATGGAGATGATCCGCCGGATTGCCGCCGAGGCGGAAGCGGAGGGCCAGCAGCGCGTCTTGTGGTACTTCGATCTTACCGATTTTAAGCCGACTCAACTGGAGTGCTACAAAATCGCCGAGGGAACGATTCCAATCTTTCGGAACTTTATTTTGGCGCTAGTGCGTCACCCGCCCGTCGACGCTGCGCCGAGTCTGCGGATCGACGACATCGGCGATATCGCCCACAACCGGGGTTATACCGGTCGCCACTTCGCCGATTCTGACGAGGCGCGGCGATGGTTGCTGTCGACACCTCTCTATGCGACGCATCTCTGGGACCAGTAGAAGCAGACCGTGGTCGGTCGAGCCCGCTTGTTAAGCGAACGCCGACAAAGGGTGAGTCGTCGCATCGCTAGGACGCAAATCACTCTTCTGGGGCGGGACGACCAGGAAGGTTAGCAGGCCGTTGATTTTCTCGACGGACTGCGTGATCGCACGGATGCGATCCCAAAATAACGACTTAAGTCGTTATTTTGCGAGCCGCGAAGAGCTATGCTCTGAGCCTGGCGAGGTTGGAAAATGCCACGATGGCATTTTTCAACAGGCAGGTTAGAGGCCGGCGTCTTCCAAGCGAATCTTGGCCAGCTCGATCTGTGCGGCTGTCGGCGTCTTCTCGGAAGGGAGATGCCCCAGCAGTTCAAACTCTTCCGGCCCGATGATCGTCAGATGGGCGCCCAGCATCACCCGACGGTACTCGGGCGGCATTGTCATGATTTTTTCTGCGACGGCCGGGGGGAGATCGGCTAGCAGCTCGCTGACGTTTTCCTCGTCGACCAGCAGAAGCAGGCGATGGGCCGCTTCGGCGGCGGGGATCGATCCGCACTCAAAGAGGTCGAGGATCTTCGTTTTCGCTTGCATACAGGTCGCTTTTCGTCAGGGCGGGGTGAAGCACGTACGAGCCAATTGTAATAGGCCCAGGAGGTTAAAGCGATTCCCGCCGGGCGGTCGGCCGAGGCGCTTCGCAGGCGAAGTGCCAATGGCCAGCGAAGGGGTGGGCGACCGTTCGAGCATGGGCCTGCCGGGAGGGAAAGGTGGGTGAGGGGTGGACCGGGCTCGCTCTGGGACCGCGCCGGCGGCAGCCGTTGTCAATCGGTATTGCGTCAAATTTCGGTAAGGAACGGGCAAATGCCGCCGAATTCTATTGACGGCGGTCAATTCGCGGCGATACGATCAAACTGCAAGAATGACTTGCCGGCTGACGAAAGTCCCGAAGACGCGAGCGACGATCAGGTTTCCGGTCCGAATTTTCTACGGCGCACGACCGAATCTTCTTCTCCCCTTCTGGTAGAGCCGGCTTAGCAGCCGTTCGCGAGACGTTCGCCTGGGCTGCCATCCTTACTTTTTGTGTTTCATCGGTCCATCTGTGATCGAAACCAGTTTCTTGTCAGAAGTTTGATTAGGTCTGCGCCTGTGGGTAAGAAGTTGTATGTAGGGAACCTCCCCTACTCGTATGGTTCCAGTGAGCTGGAGAACCTGTTTGGTCAATATGGTCAGGTCGCCTCGGCGAGCGTGATCAACGATCGCGAGACGGGCCGTTCGCGCGGTTTCGGTTTCGTGGAAATGGCGTCCGACGGCGACGCTGTCGCGGCGACGGAAGCTTTGAATGGTTTCGACGTCGACGGCCGTAAGCTGGTCGTCAACGAAGCCCGCGAACGTGAACGCACCGGCGGCGGTGGCGGCGGCGGTTACGGTGGCGGCGGCGGCGGTGGTCGCGGCGGCTACGGCGGCGGTGGCGGCGGTGGACGTGGCGGTTACGGCGGCGGCGGTGGCCGTGGCGGCGACCGTGGCGGACGTGGCGGAGATCGCGGCGGCGATCGCTGGTAAGCGAAGCCGCTCCTGTTGGCGCAAAACGCCAAACAAGAATCAACCTCGAGCAGCGGCTGTCTCTTTGGGCAGCCGCTGTTCGTTTCTTGCCAAGACTCTCCTCATTTTCGTTTGGAATCTCCGCATCATCGCAATGAAATATTTCTATTTCGACGAAGGCAAAGAAAAAGGCATCGACGGCAGTACTTCCCAAGCGGCGACTCTGGATGAAGTCCTGGCCGCTTGGGATGCGATCTCAGGAGCGGCGCACTCGTTCCTGGGAGTCGTCAACGACGCAGGAGTCACCCTGCAGTTCATGTGGGAAGAGGATGGCTCGATGGTGATCGACGTGCCGGTACCGGAACGGAAGGGATCGTGGACCAAGACGACCGACGTCGCCGAGTGCAAAGAGGCGATCGCCGCCTTTTATGACGGCGTCGATCCGACGCAACTGCCAGGACTTACCTTCGAGACGTGGTAGCCGAGCCGGCCGAGCTTCTTGCCGTCGCGTAGGTGGGGCTTCCCTGTCGCTGGCGCGCGGTGAGGGAAAAGAACCCTTTGCGGAGATAGATTTCGAGCAGGTACAACGCCACCGCACCCAGCGCTGCGCCGGCGGTGCCCAGCAGGAACACAATCGCCAAACGATGCGGAAAGAAGTGTTCGACCGCCAGGTAGATCGGGACGTGCACCAGGTAAAAGTGGTAGGTCATGCCAGAGAGCCGGGCGATGATCGCAGTGGTATGCGACTGCAGCGAGAACGGGATCGCCGTCGTCAACATCGTGAGACTGGCAATCGTCACGCAGGCGAAGCCAGGGTGAACGGTAAAGGCTAAGACCGCGGCTCCCAGTGCAATCGATACGGCGATCTTGGGGGACGGTTGGTCCGCCGATAGCCCCAGCGTCAGGCCTGTAAGAAACGAAAGCGTGAAAGAAGCGAAGCTCGCGTCCCACCAGAGCCAGAGGATCGAAACGGCGATCATAATTGGCAGGACGCGACGTTCGAATTTTACGACCGCCGTCAGCAGATAACAAAACAGCAATAGCGATACGAACCAGAGGTACATGCCGAGGATGTCCCCCTGTTGCGTCCAGACGACGACACCGGCCAATTCGGCCAGCACCAGCGACAGCGGCTCCGGTTTGTACTGCACGAAATAGTTGAGCAGCAGGAGTCCGACGACGGCGATCCAGTACGGTAGGTAGATTCGAGTCAGACGTTTCGTCAGCCAGCTAACCGGATCGCCATGTCGGTCTTGCGCCGCCAACAGGCCGCTGATTGAAAAGAACATCGCCAGACCAATCGGGCCTGGCTCCAGCCCTAATACGACCTGCGAGGGCTCTAGATCGCAGATCTTGATCAAGTGCTGCAGGGCTACCATTCCCATCGCCAACAGCCGCGCGGCGTCGATCCAGACCAAACGCTCTGGCGGTTTGGCCGAAGAGCGCGGCGGGGCGGAGTGAGCGGATTGGCGTTCGGGGACTCGCATTGGACTATACGCACAGAGCGATTACGGGAAAACGCAACGTCTGGTTAAAGCATAGGTCCAAAAAACCGACATTCCCCACAAATGGTTAGATCGTCTGTGGCGATTGTAGGGCGGCTATAGATCGTCGCCGCGAAGCTTCTGGGAGAGCATCGCGTACATGTCGGTGATCTCGAACCAGAGCTCCTCGCCATCTTCGCATTTCAACGCGTCGTAATGGCGCCCATTCTTTTCGACCAATCCCTGGCCGGTGAACTCTTTTCCCAAGAATCGCAGTACGTCGTATTCGTCGGAGGTGCGCATCACCTGGTACGGCTCCGCTTCGGTCCCCGCGCCGGTGAGCGTGATCGCCTCGCAGCAGAGCAGGGCGATGTTGCGTTCCAGCTCGGCGTCCTCGGCGCGACCTTGTTGCTCGAACACAAAGCCGACCAGCATGTGGGCGCTCGGCGAAAGCAGCAGATTCGGCATCGAATGGAAGATCACTTCCGCCGCTTCATCAAACTTCTCTTCTCCCAGCAACTCTTCCGCACGTCTCAGGTCGTCAGAATAGGGAGCAAAGTTTTCCCGCTGCATGATCTCCTTGCGTAGCTCCAGGTAGCGTTCGCGCGACGGCTCCTTCAGCAGGCTGAGGAACAACTCTTGCATAGAAAGACTCCTGGGGGTTAGGGCATGAGGGTGGACGCCTTTCCCCTGAGAATACCTGTTGCGGGGGCCGCAAACAAACAATTCGCCCTATTCCTGACTCGCTCGGCTGCGGCGAGGGGACTAAACTGGATTCTCACCCTCCAAATTCAACCTCTCATGGCCGGATCGCCCCTGATGAACCGTATCGAGTTGCTCGCGGCGCTGTTGACGCTGGTCAGCTCTGCGTCCGCCGCCGAACTGCCCAACATCGTCATTCTGTATGTTGACGACATGGGATACGGCGATCTTGGCGCCGACAATCCCAGCTCGAAAATCCCGACGCCCAATCTGGATCGTCTGGCGAGCGAGGGGATGCGTTTTACCGACGCGCACAGCTCGTCCGGCATCTGCACGCCAAGTCGCTATGCGCTGCTCACGGGGCGCTTTCACTGGCGGAAGTTTCATGGCATCGTCCAATCGTTCGATCCGCCGGTGCTGGAGGAAGAACTGACCATCGCCGAGTTGCTGAAGCAAAAGGGGTATCGCACCGCCTGCATCGGCAAATGGCACCTGGGGTGGAACTGGGAAGAGATCCGCAACCGCCAAGTTGCGCCTGAAAAGGACCAGCGCGGTCGCCCTTACTATTCGCCGGCCGCGTTTGATTGGTCGCAGCCGATCAGCGGCGGCCCTTTGTCGCACGGCTTCGACGATTACTTTGGCGACGACGTGCCGAACTTTCCGCCTTACGCCTGGCTAGAAAACGATCGCGTCATCACCCAGCCGACCGAGCCGCTGCAGATCACTCCGAAAACGGCCGAAGGAAGTTGGGAAGCTCGCCCCGGTCCGATGACCAAGGATTGGGACTTTTATGCCGTCGTGCCGCGCCTGACCGAGCGAACGGTTGACTGGATTGGCGAGCAGAAAGGAAAGGAGGGGCCGTTCTTTCTGTATGTGCCTTTCAACTCGCCTCACGCACCGATCGTGCCGACCGCCGAGTTTGTCGGCAAGTCGCAAGCCGGCGGCTTTGGCGACTATGTGGTGCAAACCGACGACAGCGCTGGCCGCATCTTGAAAGCGCTCGAAGAGAACGGCTTTGGCGAGAACACGCTGGTCATCTTCAGCGCCGATAACGGGGCCGAGCATTATGCGTACGAGCGGGTGCGGAAGTACGACCACTGGAGCTCGGCGCCATTTCGCGGCGTCAAGCGAGACCTGTACGAAGGGGGACATCATGTGCCGCTGGTCGTCAAATGGCCAGGGCATGTTCCTGCCGAAACGGTCAACGATGCGTTGATCAGCCAGGTCGACGTGTTGGCGAGCGTGGCGGCAATCGTTGGTTCGCCGCTTCCTGAAAACTCGGCGGAAGACAGCTACGACATGTCAAAGGTCTGGACCGAAAAAGCGAAGAGCCCGCGGCAGAGCATCGTCCACAACACGATGGCGGGCCGCTATGCGATTCGGGATGGCGACTGGCTTTTGATCACCGCCAATTCAGGCGCCCACAGCAAGGTTCCGGCCTGGTTCGATCAAGAGCGAGGCTATCTACAAGACGATCTTCCCGGCGAGCTATACAATCTGAAACTGGACGTCGCTCAAAAGCATAACCTGTATGCCGACCATGGCGACAAAGTGAAAGAGCTGACCACCAAGCTGAAACAGATTCAAGCCAACGGCCAGGTACGCCAATAATCGTAGCCCGCAGCGCGAGCGATGAAATTGCGGCTGCCACAGCAGCTAGACGATCGAAGGACAACCGAGACGTGACGACCGACAAAGAATCTGGCGAGATCATCAATCTCCGCAATTACGTGTGTGTTGGCCTGTTGGCCTACGGCATCTACCGGGCGTACGAAGGTTTCTATGCCGTAACCCCACAGGATGCGCAACAAGCCTTTGGGGTCGCCGGAATCATGGTCGTGTCCAGCGCGGTAGTCTTTGTCTTTTGGACCTGGCGGCGTTCAGCCGCATCGAAAGAAGCGAACAAGCCGGCCAGCCAGACCGATTCGGGGGCGACTTCCAGTAAAGAGGAGCAATGACCCAGGTCCAGTGCGTCACCGGTGATCTGCTGGATCAACCGGTCGAAGTGATTGTGAACGCCTGGAATCGGAACATCATTCCGTGGTGGTTGCTGGTGCCGCAAGGCGTCTCGGGCGCCATTTCGTGAAGTAGGACGGCATGGCGCGATTCCGCTAGGACACGCGGCGCTTACCTCGGCCGGCAAGTTGCCGTTCAAGGGCATCATTCATGTCGCCGGCATTAACATGTTTTGGCGGTCGTCGGAATATTCGATTCGCACTTCGGTCGACAGCGCGCTGACGATCGCCACCACGGAAAACTTCGGTTCGATTGCGTTTCCCTAATTGGCGCCGGATCAGGCGGCTATCGCGCAGACCGAGTGAAAGAGATCATGCTCGACCAAATGCAGCAGCAAACGTGGTCGATTCCGATTACGATCGTCGAATTCCGAAAAGGGTAGTGTGGCCCGGGGGGCCGCACTTATCTGCCTGTTGAAAAATGCCATCGTGGCATTTTCCAACCTCGCCAGGCTCAGAGCATAGCTCTTCGCGGCTCGCAAAATAACGACTTACGTCGCTATTTTGGGATCGCATCCATGCGATCCAGCAGCCCGTTGAGAAAATCAACGGCCTGTTAAGTTTGCCTTGCCGAAAGGGGTCGCGACCGAACTGGCTGGTGACGTTCGTAATGAGCGGCAAATTGTTTATATCTACACAGCGCCGCCCAACTGAGGATGGTGTGACAGACGGCAGGGAAGAGGTTTTTCCCCGATTTTGCTCGAATTGAATCGCCCCGCCAGTGAGAAACTGGAATCACGCTCGCCCCTGAATATAGTGGGAAGCTAGATTCGCTACTTTGATTCTTGCCACCGGATGCTTATGTCTGATCTACTCTTCTCCGCGGAAGCTCCGCCGACCTCCGCCTATCTGATCACTTGGACGACGCAGGGAACCTGGTTCTTCAGCCATCAGGTTCGTAGTGATCAGACGATGGCGTCACGGGGCGCGGCGTCGACTTCGCTTTCCGTCGCGCAGCGCGAGCTGGTCGAGAAAGCGATCGAAGAATGCTGCCAGCAACAAGGCTGGAGCCTGGTCGCGGCGAACTGCCGCTCGAATCACGTCCATGCCATGGTCAGCGCGACGGTCGATCCGCATGAGATCTTAAGCAAGCTGCAAACCGCCACCGCCAGCCGGCTCGGCGAAGCCGACAAGACGCGGCAAGCGTGGTGGGAACAGGGTGGCAACGTTCGCCTGTTGCAAGACGACATCGGCATCCAAGCCGCGATGTTCTACATCCGCGTGATCCTGCAGCGGATGTAATCCAAGGTAGGGCGGCAGGCCTTGCCTGCCGAGATCAAACCGTTCGCCATCGGCAGCCGTAAGGTGGGTGCAGCAAGCGCAAGAAGGTTTGCAAAATCAACCAGCGTCGTTCGCTTGCGTAACCCACCTTTCGCGTCGCGCCAATCAAGGTGGGTTGCGCAAGCGAACAATCATTCCTGAGGTAGCAAGCCGCTCTGCGCTTGCTCCACCCACCCTACCTGGAAGTTGACGGAGCCTACGCGTTCTTCCGCGCTGCCCAGGTCCAGTGGCGATCGCTGGTCGCCGTGACCGTCGCCGGATCGAAGCCAAGCGGCGCGATCATCTCCTGCACTTCGTCCGGGGTGAGCGCTGCCCGTAGCGAGTCGCCAAAGAGTCGGCGTTCCGTTTCATTGGCGCCGCCGTACGTTTCGACCAGCTTTGCCAGTTCCTCTTCGCTTTCGGGACGCAGCAGATCGCGAACGAAGATCATGCCGCCTGGTCGGCAGACGCGGACGATTTCCTGCAGCGTTGGCAGTGGGTCTTCTAAATGGTGGACGATGCTGTTGGAGATCACCAGGTCGAACATGTCCGTTTCAAAACCACACTCAGCGGCGTTGGCGTGGGCCAGTTGAATGCGGTCGAGCATGCTGTCGATATCGATGTTAGCCTTGGCCAGGTTGAGCATCGCCGTCGACATGTCGATCGCAATGACGCGGGCCGTCGGCAGCTTTTGACAAAGCGCGATCGGGATGAGCGCCGTGCCGGTCCCCACGTCAAAGACGTCGAGCGTGACGTCATCTTCGGCGGTTGGTTCGAGAGAGAACGCAGCGCACAGGTCGTCCACGAACTTCGCGTTGACGGCTGAATGATCCATCGCGTCGTAGGCGGACGCTTCCTGCGGATCGTCCATCACCTCTTCTTCCAGGATGCGAATGATCATGTCGTCTCCTCCCAATCGTCCGAGCTTTCTGTCGACGGGCCATCTTCAGCGCGGCAATAGTGAAACGCCACCAACACCGCGGCCGCACTCAAGTAGGCGGCCAGCATGTAGATGGGCGTTTGGCCCGCCGCCATGTCGGGCATCGGATGCCAGACCCATTGGCCCAAACTTCCATCGTACCAGAACGGTAGGAAAACCGGACTGCCCGGCAGCGGCGAGTGGATCACGCCGAAGAGGGAGAAAACGCCGCAGACGACAAAGAACCCGGCTGCGGTTAGCAGCCGTCGATCAATGATCATCGCCAGCGCCGACGCCCACATCAGGCTGGTTAAGATGAACCCGCCCGAGAGCATTCGCAGCGTTTGCAACTTGACCCCGAGCGGACCAAAAAAGTTCCCCTGCGAGATCGACTGGATCGTTTCGGCCGACGCTTTCAACTTGTCGAGCCCTTCCGTGTCTGGCGGTAGCGCCTCGACCGCCGCCGTCAGCTGAGCGGCTTGCCCCATGTATTGTCCTTGAGCGTCATCAACAAAGACCAAGACCAGCGCCGCCAGCGCCGGCACGCAGGCCAGCGAGACCGCGGCGTAATGTTTTTTGGTGGTGGCGAGAAAGCTTTGCGCGGTGATCTCCAGCCCGATGAAGACCAGGATCGGAAAGACGGTCGACTTGGGGACCAGCCAGTAGAGATAGCCGAAGTAACCAATCACCCCGGCCCCGCCGACAAACAGCGCCGTCGCCAAGACGTAAGCCGAGCGACCTCCCATCGCTTTGTAAGCCGGGTGACCGATATAGGGCGTCGTTTGAATCACGCCGCCGCAGAGGCCCGCGATCAGGGTCGCGATCGCTTCAACCAGAATGATACGGTCGGTATCGTATTCGTCGCCGACGGCTGCGGCGCTTTCAACGCAGTCGATGCCGCCGATCACCGTTCCCAGGGCAAACGGAATCACTACCGGCAGATAGTTGAGGGCGTCGCCCATCTGCGCCAGCCAACCAAAGCGAAAGACGGCCAGCCAATCGGTCGGTAGAAGTCCTTCGTGCGGATTGAACGGCATCTCTTCTTTGGCGGCGCCCAGGATGCCCAGGCCGTTCATGATGTAATAGATCGTGCCGGCGATCAGCAACGCGGCCAGTGCGCCTGGGATTTGTTTCGGCAGGCCGATTCGCGCGACTAGCGTCGTCAAAATGATCGCCAGGGCGGTCATGCCGACGACCGGATAATGAAGCGATTCGACAAACGGCAGGAAGCTAATCAGGACCAGCGCGACGGCGGCTAGCGATCCTAGCAAGCCAGCACGGGGGAGGAATTTTCGGATCCAACCTGACCCGAAAGCGCACAACACCTTGAAGATACCGCTGAGAACGATCGAGCAAATCCCGATATGCCACGTATAAACAGCGGCCTCTGTATCTCCGAGTTGTAAAATGTGCTGAGCGTGGATAAAGGCAGGGCCGAGCACAAAGAAAACCATGCCGAACGTGCTGGGCGTATCGAGCCCTAAAGGCATAGCAGTAACGTCGTTGCGTCCGGTTCTGCGGGCCAGGGCGAGGGCCATCACGAAGAAGGCCAAGTCGCCGACCAGCACGCCAATCGCGGTTCCCGGCGCCATGTGCGAGATCGCGAAGTTTGTAGGAAAGTCAAAAACCGTTGCTAGCAGCCCAATCGTTAAAAGCAGATCGGCGATGTTATCTAACATCAAGCCAAAGAAGGCGTTAACGTCGCCAGCAGCGGCCCACGTGGGAGTCTTTTTCGTCATTTTTGCCGCCATGGCATGGTGTTTGCAATTAGGTTCGATCGTGAGTTTAGGAGGCTAGTCGCACGCTGTCAAATCGGCGGATTTTGCTCCCTTCGAGCGTTTGACCAGAACATTCATGGTAGGATGTCCGGCAAACTGATCCGCCGACAAGCGAGCGACGATCCAGGAGGACATCTGTGAAGAGCAGATGAAATCCGGGCCTTTTTGGAATGGAAGTCGAACCGTCGCCCACTTGCCGCGTATTTAATCATGACAGCCACACTTGAAATGACGCAGAGCGCTTCGGAGTTTACCTACCTCGAACCGATGTCCGACGAAGATTTGATTCTCGGATACCGGGAAACGGGGGATCGTGAGCTTTTTGAATGCCTCGTCAATCGCTACGAGCGGGAGTTGTTCAACTACCTGCGGCGCTATCTGAACGACGCTGAAATGGCGGAAGACGCCTTTCAGGCCACCTTTTTACAGGTGCACCTGAAATGCGAGTCCTTCGAGGAAGGACGCCGATTCCGCCCCTGGCTTTACACGATCGCCACCAACCAGGCGATCGATGCCCAGCGACGTTCTAAACGGCATCGCATGATCAGCTTGGATCGCTCTGGCCGAGATGACGCGGACGAAATTGGAGGTCTAGTCGACCTGCTCGTCAGCGGCGAACCGGCCCCAGCCGCGCAGATTGACGATGCAGAGCGCCAGACGTACATGCAAGAGGCGGTCAAGCAACTGCCGGAATCGTTGCAAGAAGTCGTGATCCTGGTTTACTACCAGGGTCTGAAATACCGCGAAGCGGCCGACGTCTTGGGGATTCCGGTCGGAACTGTCAAAAGCCGACTGCATTCCGCGGTGGTCAAGCTGACCGAAGCTTGGAACCGCACTTACGCCAACGACGAAAAAAATGCGTGACAATCTCTTAGGTTATCTGCTGAACGCCCTCGAAGAGGACGAAGCGCGCGACGTCGAAGTGCTGGCCGAGCGCGATCCCGAAATTCAACACGATCTACAGCGACTACGTTCGCACGTCCGCCTGTTGGACGACAGTTGGGTCGATGTCTCTCCGCCCGCCGGTTTAGCCGCGCGGGCATGTGCGTTTCTTGATGCGCCTGCCGAGGTTGCGGTGGCGGATGATCCGGCCGAGGCCGTGGTCGCGGAGACGCCGATTGACGAGAAGCCGGTTCCTCGCAGCAGCCGCGCCTTCTCGGCCATGACCAGCGATTCGTCCCGATTTACGATGGCCGATATGTTGGTTGCGGCCGGTGCTTGCGTCGCCGCCGCGGTCATCTTCTTCCCGGCCTTAGCGAGTAGCCGGATGTTGGCGTCACGACTGCAGTGCGAAAACAATCTGCACCAGGTCGGCATGGCGCTACATGACTTCGCCTATCAGAACAAACAGCAGGCCTACCCGGCGATCGACACCGACGGTCCCGCCGATTTCGCCGGCTCGTTTGGCCTGCCGCTAGTCGAGCAGGGGCATTTGAAATCGCCGGAGTTTCTCAGCTGCGCCGCCAATCGAAACGAGAACAGCAAATTTCGCCTGCCGACGCTAAAAGAGGTCGCCCAAGCCGCGCCGGAACAAATTCCTGGTTTGCGGGCCAATTTCAACCTGGTCTACAACTACAACCTCGGCACGCAGCACAACGGACGCGTCATCGCGCCGAAGATGCAAGGCCGGGCCGATTACCCGGTCGTATCCGACATCGTGCATGTTGGAGACAAAGGCAAACTTGCCCCCAAAGGCCATGGGGTAACCGGGGTCAATATTCTCTTCGATGATGGCCGCGTCGAATTCATCCGCCTGGATGAGATTCCCGAACTGGTCCGTCAGTATTACTTCAACGATCTCGGCAAGGTCGAAGCCGGCGTTAACGAGAACGATCCGGTTCTCGGCAGCGGCTTTACCAAAGCTCTTTCCAGCCGTTAAGATCCGGCGAATCGAGAAATTTAGTGGAATTGATCGTTACTTTAACGTCATTCTAGGCTAAATTAGGGAGGCCTCAGAGAATGAGGTCCCCCTCTTCCCCCCGGAACACCTGTTTTTTCGATAGACGTACCATGCGCCGCAGTGGCGAAACGACGACGACTTACGCGCGTAATCTGATCCAAGATTCTGTACGACTTGGTTTCTTCATCGGCGCTGGACTCGGCATCCTGGCCGGAGCGGCGGTTGGCGTCTACATGGACGAGAACCTCCTCTGCCAGGCAGTCGGACTCGGCGCTGGCGGCAGCCTTGGCGCCCTTAGTGGGTGGCGCAACGGACTGAAGCGAGCCCGGATGGCGGCGTCGCAGGTTTCTGTCGGTTAGCGGACGAATCTTTCGCAACCTTCTGCTTGGCCTTTCTCGTGCGATAATGTAGTGACTAGCGCGTTTTTCTGATCGCTGTAGCGTTTCTGGCGTTGGTGAGGCAAGCTGGTCAAGGCGACCGAAGCAGGCGAGTCCTCAAGATTCGTCGATGCAGGTCAACGCCGACCAGCGCGGCCGCAACCAGCCAGAACGATACAGATGGAGGAAAACCGCTCTAGGAGCTTGCTGCGTCTGGACACCAATTCTGCGTCGCCTTTCCGAGAATAACGATGCCAAGACTTCCATCAATTTGCCGACATCGTGTCGGCTGGGTTGGTCTGTTGCTGGCGGCGACCGCCAACTTCGCTGTTGCAGAAGAGCCGGTCGTGGCGCCAGCGGCGCGGCACCAGCAGGGCAACGCCCAATCAGTCGCCTTTTCGCCAGACGGGCGGTTGGTCGCGGCCGGTTTTGGCGGCCCCGTTGTAACACGTGATAAGCAACGCGTGAAACAGGGGCGGATCGTCGTGTGGGAAGCGGCGACCGGCAAATTGGTTCACCAGGTCGAAGCCTATGGGGATGTCGTCGGCCTCCAGTTCGCAAGCGATGGTCGATCTTGTCTGGTTTCGCGCGTCTATACGCCCGGCGACAGCGTCGATGACAACGTCAGCCGGTTGATCCCCATTGGCGACGGGGAAGAGACGCGACTTTCTTTCGGCAGAATGTCGTATCTTGCGACCCTTTCGCCAACGAGCGGCCAGTTCGCGATCGTCAAAGGACGCGACATCGCCCAGGTGTTTGATAGCCTGGCGGCGGACGAAATGATGGGAGAGGTTCACGAGTTATCGATCGTCGATTCGTATTCGGCCAGTGCGTTGGCGTTTGCAAGCGATGGCAAGACGTTCGCCGCCGTTCATGGTCGACTCGAGCCGATCTTGCGCAAGGACGGAACGTTGGCGTTAAGAGCCCGCGCGATTCGCAATGACGTGCTGACACTGTTTGAAACGACGACCTGGTCAGTGCAAGACTCGGTGGTGAACGAAGAGCTGCTCGACTGCACGGCGCTGGCGGTCTCACGTGACGCCCGCTGGATCGCGACTGGGCATCCCGGCGGCATTGCCCGCGTCTGGGACGGCCGCACGTTGCAAAAAAAGGAGGAGATGAATCTTCAGGCGGAGACGGCGGTGCTGCCCCGGTTTGCTCCCGATGGAAAGAGGCTGGCGCTACTGACGCAGCCTTCGGGCGGGCTCACCTGGCGACGGTCGCAAACGCCCAGCGGATTTACGTTCGAGCGCCAATGGAATCAGACGCCCTGCGAACTGGCTCTCTACGAGGCCAAAGAGTTCCAACTGCAGCGGACGTTTCGCTTGGAGGATGCCGCTTTCGCTACCTATCACGCCAATCGCCCTCGCGCGTCTCTCAATCCAGCCCGTTTGGCGTTCTCGCCCGATGGAAACAGCATCTTGGTCGGCTGCAACGGCGTGACGCTGCTCGACGCCGAGACGGGCGAAACGATCCGGCAGTTTGACCTGCCGCACGAAGCGCCTTAAAAGTCAAAGTAGTAGAAGATGAAAATCTGCTTGGCGTTTTCATCGCGGGCGACGACATATTGATCGGCGTCTTCCCCTGGAGATATCGCGGACTGGCAAGGAAGGGGTGGCCGATCCACCACGCGTCGGGGAGCCGAGCGATCATCTGTTGCGTCCCTGGATAAAGGGTTTCAATCGGCGTCAGTTCCAACTGTTCCGTGAGGTATTTGAGCGTCGCCTCAGAATCGGGAAGCCGGATCACGGCCGTTTCGTCCGGCAACGGGTCGAGCTGATAGACTTCCAAATCCGAGTCGTCGAGACCCGCCGCACGCATCGCCAAGGCGAGGTCTTGAATCGGCAGAGGCCAAGTGGCGCGATCCGAGAGTTGCGTCGGATCGCCAGCGGCGGCTGACCAACTGTCCCGATGTAGGCCGCATAGATGCCCAGGACCAGCAACGGGCCGACGAGCACGAAGATCAAGAGCTGGCGCCGCTGCGACATCGATTTAGAGCGGTTTTCTACCATCTGTATCGTTTTGGCTGGTTGCGGCCGCGCTGGTCGGCGTTGACCTGCATCGACGAACCTTGAGGATTCGCCTGCTTCGGTCGCCTTGACCAGCTTGCCTCACCAACGCCAGAAACGCTACAGCGATCAGAAAAACGCTCTAATCTCCGCAGAGCTCCAGCATCTTGCTCACCGTCCGCCAGTTCCGCGCCGTCGTCGCTACGCCCAGATGACGATCGACCGTCGCCACCAGCTTCGAGCGACCTATGCCGCTCGGCGCATGCAGATAGAGCACTTCTTCTTTCAGCAAGAACGACTCATCCGCCGCTTTCAGCTTTTCTAGCGCCGTCAGGTCAGGCTGTTTTGCTTTGGCGGTCAGAAAGAAGAAGTGGAGCGTCTTGTGATCGGCTTCCGCTTCAGGGAAGGGATTGGCGGCGACGATCGTTTCTAGCTGCTTTTGCTCGAGCAACACTACCAGCGGAGCGAACCCCTTTTCCGCTTCGATTGCGGCGGTGATTTCGCTCGCCAGTTTGGCGCGGCTGCGGCTCTTGCTGTCGAACGCCGCGTTGCCGCTTTGGATGTAGGTTTGGACTCTCGTGCAGCCAAGCGACTCGAGAATCGCGGTCAGCTCTTTCATCGGCAGCTTGTTGTCGCCGCCGACGTTGATGCCGCGGAAGAAGGCGAGGTAGCTGGGCATGGCGGCTGCTACGACTCCTCTGACTCGTCGGCTGTGGTCTCTGCGTTTGTGGTTTCATCGGTCCACGGATTTTCCCAGCGGCCCCAGCCCGAGAGATACTCTTGGAAGACCGGCATCTCGGGCGCCCGCTCTTCAAGCCATGACTTGGTTTGCTCGATCAGCTCTTGTTCCCGCTCCAGCGAAATCATCCCCAACAGCACCGCCGTTCGCAGGAAGACGAAGTAGGTGTCGAGCACGTCGCAGCGGCAGTAGTCGTTGATCTCGGCCAGGCGTCCTTCGTCGTACAGGTCCTGAACCATGTGCCCTTCGATCCCCATCTTGCCGGGCTTGCCGAGCAAGTTGGCCGCCAGGTTCAAGCCGCCGGTAAAGCGGGTCGCGCCGTAGTTGGTCAGCACGTCATGTAGGTCAAAGTGGGCGTCGACGTTGTAGCGGTTGCGGGGCTGCTCGAAGCTCTTGCCGTGCACCTGGAACCACTCCGGCACGCTGATCCCAAAGCGAAACGCGGCCAGCTCGAGCAGCGGCACGTCAAACGAGCGGCCGTTGAAGGTAACGAAGGTGGGACGGCGATACGCTTTCCAGCCGCGCCAGAAGTTCTCGGCAATCACCGGCGGGCGAAACTGCGGCGCGTCGAGCAGCACCTGATCGACCAGGTTGAACTCGGCGTCGACCTTGGCGATGGCGACCGAGACCGGGATCTGAAAGGTATAGGGGATGAAGTCGGACCCCTTTTCGGCCATCAATTCGCCCCGAAACCGAGCAATCGCCTCGGGGGGCGAAAGTCCTTCGCCCGGGTATTTGATCTTCGAGACCAGCGCCCCATCGGCGACGCTTTCGATATCAAAGACGAAATAGCGAATCGGATTGCCGTTCATCACGCGAGTCCTTCCTGCAGAGTATTGTCGTGCAGGTTACCAGATTCACGAGCAAAAGGCGATTAGCCACAGAAGAGCGGAATGTGGCACAAAGCCAGGGCAACGCTACAACTGCGCGAACCGGCTTGCTCGCTCTGCTTTCCGCTTTACCGTTTCCCTACGCCCCCGTCGCCGCCCGGCTCTCTTTCCACTGCGGAGCGCCGAACATGCGGCGGTATTCGCGACTGAATTGCAATGCGTTCTCGACGAACGATCTATCGCGATCATCGGGAATGGCCGTTACAAGCTGCGGAGAAACGCCACGAGCGCCGCTTGCTCGGCGCCGCTCAGCTCGCGGGGCAGTTGGTGTTTTTGCTGGCCGACGACGTCTTCCAGGGTTTCGCTGCTGCGATCGTGGAAGAACGGGCCGCGATGACCGACGCCCAGCAGCGACGGCGGATTGAACCGCTCGTTCCCCTTCTGATCATGCAGGCCGACGTCATAGGCGTCGGGCGTGGTGTAGGTTGGGGGAGCGTGGCATTCGACGCAGCTGAGTTCGGTGAACAGCGCCTTACCGGCGGCGACTTGGACGTCGTCGCGCGTTCCTTGAAGCTCATCAATCGGCGGCGGCACGGTCAGCGTTTGCAGGAAGGCGGCCAAGTGATCAGCTTGCTCTTGGCTGACTTCTTTGCCCCGCATCGTTTCGACGACTGATTTGTGGATCTGCTCTTGGAACGTCTTTTTTTCGCCCAGCCATCCATAAGGGGCGGTATCGCGCTGACCGAGCAGCGAGAGGATTCGCTTCGGGGCGCCATACGATCCGTCGCTTAGATTGTCGTTGGCCAGGCCGTTGGCGTGACCGTCGGTATGGCAACTGTGACACGACATCCAGCCTTCCAGCGACAGCCCGCGATAGAAGAGCCGCTCGCCATGCTCGGCCGGCGTGCGCTCACGGACCGGCCCCAGTTTGATCACGTCGATCCGTTCTCGCTTTTTTACGTCGATGATCGAGATCGTGTCGTCAAGCGAATCGGCCGAGTAGACCAGCTTCTCGTCGGCCGAGAAAATCACGTCGGTCGGCCGAGCGCCCACCTTGATCCGCCAGATGCCATAAGCGCGGTCTTTGCCGATGGCGACTTGATTGGTCGCGCCCATCGAAACGGCGTAGTCGTCGGTCGAGGCGATCGCGATGCCGGTCGGATCTCCGCTGCCGACGCCCGGCTCGCCGATCGAATGCATCCGGTTCCCTTCGTACAGGTTCGAGTCTTGTTTGGTCAGGGCGTCGACCATTAGCCAACGAATGTCGTTGGTCATCACCAGGCCCCAGTGAATATCGTTGTCGTTGGTGTAAGCCAACTCGCTGAGCATCTGGTGCGCCAGCGCCACGCTCTCGCCATCATCGGCCAGATGCAGACGCTGGATGTTGTGAGCCGGGAATTGGTTGATCGCTTGAACCGACAGATCGTCGGCATCGAGCGCCGCCAGATTGCCGCCGAAACCGTCGGCGACGATCAACTGGTTTCGCTTGGGCAGGCAGATCAGCTCGCGCGGAGCGAACGGCAGGGTGATCCGTTTCGTCTCGCGCCACTGCTCCGCTTCTTTGGTCAGCAGCGTCACTTGCTTCGGCCAGAGGGATGTGACGTAGATTGTCTGGCCATCGTCGGTGGCGGCGACGCGCTGCGGATAGGGAGGGACGGCGCAGCGGGAAACGATCGAGATCTGATCGTCCGACAGCGCAATTTCGATCACTTCGTGGGCGACCGGGTCGGTCAGCAGGTAGTGATCGTGGGGAAGCGAGGTCAGAGCGGTAGCGCTTTGCCCGATACGGAACTCGCCGATCACTTCGCGTTTGGCCAGGTCGATCAGCGACACGCTACCGCTGTTGCGATTGGCGGTCAGTAGCCGCTCGCCGTTGCTCGACATCGCCAGACGCTGGGGATGGCGGAGGTCGGAGCGCTGGAGATCGAGAGACTCGGCGCCGATAACAGCGGAAGCGACAAGTAACGAAATCAGGGGGAGGCCGGGCATCGGCGTACCTGCGGTAGGAGGAAAGGCGGGCCTTTTCAGTTTCCCATAGGCTTCTGCCGGTCACAAGAGAAGTTGTAGAATCAATCGAGCGTCGTCGGCTCCCCGCAAGACGGCAAAACTGCGATAACACCCCTATTTTGACGAGAAATTGCCTTGGTCGACATCGCCGCCCTTCGAGAAGTGATCAGTCTGGTTTGGCGGAAGCGGATCGCCGTCGCTGGCGATTTGACTCTGCGGCGGTCGCTCCAGGTCTCAAGCGAGGGACTGGTCGCCAAAGAGGAAGACGCGGTTGGCGGCATCGGGCTCGTGTTGAGGGCGCTGCAAGACCTGACGGTTGACCTGCGGGTGGCGGTGACCGTTGTCGGCGACGACGGGGTCTGGTTTGATCTGAAGGATCACTTCGCCGAGCTCACCTTCGCAACCGACTATTTGCAGATCGATAAACGGTGGACGACGCCGGTCGACTATCAGATTCGGGAAGGACAGGAGGTCCGCCAATGGCGGATGCGGCACGAGGGACCGCTGAATGAATCGCTGTCGCTGCCGCTGCAAATGCAACTGCGGGCAGCCTGTCGGCAGCATGATGGGCTGGTTCTAGTCGATCGAAGCTGGGGCGAAGAAGCGGGGATTATCGATGAGGAGATCCGTCGCGTCGCCCGTAGCATCGCCGAGCAGGAAGCGCGGAAGCGGCTGATCGTCTGGAGCGACGCAGCGCTAGGGCGATATGCCCGATGGTGGCGCTATCTGCCGCCGGGCGAATTGGCGGATCAGTTGGCCGTTGGCGGTTTTGAGGGAATCGCGGCGGCTGCGACCGAACATCGCGAGACCTACTTCTTGCAGACGGGCGACGGTCTGATCGTCGCCGCGCCGGGTCAGCCTGCCGAGTTGGTCACGGCGCCGATCGCCGCTGATTTCTCGCCCGATTCGGTGTTGGCGGCGATCGCGGCGGCGGGGATCTCTGGGGCCGATTCGCGCGCCGCCGGACAGATCGGCGCGGCGGCGGCCTCGCTAGCGGCGCCTGTTACAACCGGCGCAATCGCCAAAGTGATTGAGAGAATCTAGCCTTTTGGGGGAGCGCCGTTTATTATCTAGCGACACTGGGAGTTATTTTCCGATCTTCTGCGAGACTTTCGGGAGAATTCACCTTGTCCGTACTTGTTACCGGCTCAACGGGCCTAGTTGGTAATAACATCGTTCGGCTCCTTCTTGGCGAAGGGCGAAAAGTGCGCGTGGTCGTGCGACCCGGGTACGAGGATCGCCCTCTCGAAGGACTTGACGTCGATATCGTGCATGGCGATATTTGCGAACGAGAAAGCCTGCGCCCCGCGATGCAGGGAGTCGATCTGGTAATTCATTGCGCCGGGAACGTCCACATCGGCTGGACCGGCAAGTCGTCGTCCGAAAAGGTCAACATCGGCGGTACGCAAAACGTCGCGACGGTCGCGCGCGAGATGGGCGCCAAGCTGGTGCATGTTTCGAGCGTCGACGCTTTGGGCGCCGGGCTACACGATCAGCCGGCTGACGAAGAAAACATCCCCGTTCAGAATCCGCCGATTCCCTACGTCGTCACCAAGGCGGCCGCCGAAGTCGAAGTTCGTCATCAGATCGAGCAGGGACTCCATGCGGTGATCGTCAATCCAGGCTATATGCTGGGGCCGTGGGATTGGAAGCCGTCGAGCGGTCGCATGATGCTGGAAGTGATTAAGGGGAAACCGATCATGGCCCCGCGCGGCGGAACGGCCGTTTGCGACGTCCGCGACGTCGCCGCTGGCATCATCAAGGCCGCTGAAAAAGGACGTTGCGGCGCCAACTATGTCTTGGCGGGCGAGAACCTGACTTACCTGGAGCTGTGGCGTCGATTCGCCGACTTGGCCGGCAACATCAAACCCATTTGCCGGATGGGCCCGCTGATCGCGATCGGCGCTGGCGTAGTCGGAGACATCTTGACGAAGATCGCGGGAGAAGAAGGGGGCGTCAATTCGGCAGCGCTGCAGATGTCCAGCTTCTACCACTATTACTCCAGCCGTCGAGCCGAAGAAGAGCTGGGCTATCGAGTTCGACCTGCCAGTGAGTCGATCGCCGACGCTTGGGAATGGTTCACTGCGCACGGTTACGTCGCCAATCTGTCGCTCCAGACGTCCCCGGTCATGACCGAAGCGTAACGCCTACTTGCCCGCCTTCTTCGCAGGGGGCGGGGTTGCACTCTCGGACACGGGACGACTGTTGAAGCTCTTGCGAACCGAACCGATTCGGCCATCGCCCACGGCGTCGATCGTAATACGATACTTGCCAGGCGTCGGCGGCAATTGGAAGCTGAGAGTCGCCTGACCGTTGTCGTCGGTCTGTACCAGCGGCGCCCAAAAGATCGTTTCCGGCGTCGGCTGTGCGCCGAGCAGGCCGTCGAGGTCCCGCTTCTCGTCATCCCCATACGCGTAGGCGCGATAGTAGAAGTCTTTTTCTTGACGCTGCTGGGCGGCTGCCCCTGTGGCGCTCGGTTGAGCGTCGTCCGATTCGA
Source organism: Blastopirellula retiformator (assembly GCF_007859755.1). Lineage (NCBI taxonomy): Bacteria > Pseudomonadati > Planctomycetota > Planctomycetia > Pirellulales > Pirellulaceae > Blastopirellula > Blastopirellula retiformator. The sequence goes on from NZ_SJPF01000001.1 coordinate 376,383, forward strand.
CCTGATCTTGGAGCGCCGCGCCGCGCGAGAGCATCATCCGCTGCCGCGGCTGCCCGCCGGGGCCATTGGCGGCCGGAAGCGGGAGATTGGGCGCTTGTTGCATATCGCCGCCGAATCCATCCGTTAGGCCCTCGACTTGCTGTGCCTGTTGCGATAGTCCCATTTGCTGCGACGCCGCCTTGCGGAGGCCATACTCGGCGGTCCCGATCGCCTGGTTGCGCATCAGCAACTCTTGCTCGACTTCGGACGACGCGATGTCGCCTGCCTGGCGATTCCGGCGAAGCGTGGGCGTATCCGCCTTCTTATCGGCCATCGAAAAACGGGACTGCGCACTACCGGCGTAGTCGCTCGGCGGGATGGCGTCGTTGGCCGAGTAGGGGGCCGGCATCGATTTAAAACTGGGCGAACCGCCTGCCCTGCCGCTGGCCGGCGCTGAGCGAACCTGTGTCTTGGCTTCCGGCGCATCGCTGGCAATTGCTGGCGGCGCGGTCGCCGGCATTTCCGCAAGATTGGCTTCCGCCTTTGGCGTTTCCGCCGCCGCCGACTTCGGCCCGACCGAGCGGCCGGGGGCAAGTTCTGGGCTGGCAGGAGCCGGGGTCGCTTCGGCCGGCGCCATCATCGGCGCCGCCATGTTGTTGAGTCGCCGCTCAGATTTTTCAAGTGGGCGAGACTCCGCCTCCTTGGCTTCTTCCATCATCGGTTGGGCAGTTATCGGTGGAGACGCCGCATACGAGTCCATCCGCATCTCTTCCGTTTCCGCTTCACCGACGCGATCGTTCGCGCCAGCGACGGCGCTACGTTTCTCACCTCCAGCGGCATCCAGAAACAGCTCGTCCTGTTCCAATTCGGCGGCCATTTCGCGATCCGCCATTGGAGTTGGAATGGGAGCTTCGGCGGAGTTCTTCAGCGCGACCTGGGCGCTGATCGAGGTCGGGGGAGGCTGCATCGACGCCAGGCTCAACCAGGCGATCGCTACGGTCGCCACCGAAGTCAACGTGACCGCCGGACCCCAGAACCAAGCCGGCCCGGCCGAACCAAGCAGGGCCAACACGATCAAACCAGCGGTGGTGGCGATCGCGGCGGCAAAGATCCAAGGGGTTAGGCTAACGCCGGAAGACGCTGACTGAGCGGCGACCTTGGTCGGCGCGTTCTTGGAGAGCTTTGCTGGGGAAGCTGCAATCTTGTTCTTCAGCACCAGGATTGGCGACTCAACTAGTGATTCGTCAATCGACTCGGTGAACATGCTGGACATCGCCGATAGCTCGGCCGGCGGAACGGCCTGACGGTTTTGCGCGTAGAGGTTCTGATCGCCGGCTTTGACAAACTGCCGCCAACCGTCGGTCGCCAGAATGTAGTCGAGCTGCTTCTCCGCTTCGGCGTCGTCTTGGAGCAACGCTTGCGGATCTTGCAGTTCTTCGGGCCGCTGCAGCCGCTTGGTCAGCAACTGCGATGCGACCAGCGTCGGCGACTGCTGCGTGGTGTGGGCGAACGCATTTTCGTTGACGATCGCAACGCCTAGGGCGGCGGCAGCCGGTTGCCCAGCTTCGTCCTTAGCGGCGACTTGCAGGTTGACGCGATCGCCAGCGGCGTACTCGGTTTGCAATTCGTCCGCTTCAATCGCCAATTGACGTTGCGGCCGGCGGAAAACCATCCGTTCGGCAAGCGGCTTCACCTGGCCCTGATCATCGGCGGCATACAGGGTCACTTCGCCGGCGCCGGCGATCTCGGCCGGCACATCCAAGCGAACGCGCGTCGGTTTCAGGGTTTGCGGCACGGCGAAGAACTGCTGCGTCACCAGGGCGCCATTGTTGTAATAGGCCAGGCCATAGCGCTGGTCGGCGTCGCGGCTGACGACTTCCACTTCCAGCGGCTCGTCGGAGTTGACGACGGCGTCGGAAACTTTGAGCGTGGCCAGGTCGGTCGTGCTGGCCGCCGGCAGATCGGCCATCACCTGACTTTCGCCGACCGCCGCCGAAAGGCGATAGTCTTGCTCAGGCAAGGGAATGAAATCGAACTGACCGCGGCCGCGATACTCGGTCTCGGCTCGCGCGACCACTTCGTCGCGACTATTGACGATGGCGCCTTTCAGCTCGACCGGCTTGCCGCTGAAGTCGGCGGCATGGAAGAAGACGCGGTTGCTCAATCCAGCGACCAGCGCGCCTCCTTCGGGATAAAAGTTGACGTCGATCGAATACGGCTGCAGCGGAATCGGCGCCGCGAAGGCCCAGCTTTGATCGGCGTTGGAAAAGAAGAGATGGTGCGTTGCGCTCGGCGCGGCGCTGGCCGCCAACTGCAACTCGACGTTCGCTTCCCCCGTGGGCGACGTTTCAATCTCTTGCGGTTCGGCGATCAAGCGGCCGTCGACGATCTGCCGCATCTGCAATTTTTGATTGGCGAGCGGCTGGCCAGTTTGCGTTTGCATTTGCAGCGACGCCGCGATTGGCTGGCCTGGGGTGAAGAAGTCTTGGGCGAAATCGAGCCGCGCGTTCCAAACCGGCGGCGCCAGCGGATCGACTTGAAATCGCGTCACGTCGGCGACGCCGTCTGCATTTTTGGCGATCAGCGAGTAGTTGCCGGCAACCGCGTCGAGCGGCAACTTCCAATCGCTGGCGGCGATCCCCTGGCGCGACTGACCCTGGTCAACATAGCCGGCGACGCGCTGTTGCTGCGGATCGAGAATTTCAAACGCGACCAGGCCGTCAATCGGTTGTTGCGTCTGGCTGGTCAGCGTATTGCTGCGCCAGCGGATCGTATCGCCGGCGCGAACCAGCGGACGATCGACCGCCAGCGAGGTAACAGTCGCCGGTGGGGCGGCCGCTAGTTCCGGCGATTCGACTTCGGCCCACTGGCGACCTTGGCGGGCTTCGACTTGCAGCTTCGCACCAGCCATCGCCTGAGCGGCCGGCAGTTCGATCTTCGCCAGGCCGTTGTTGGCCAACTGTTTGCCGGCGGCGAACGTTTCCCCCTGCGGAGATTTGAAGTTGTAGCTGATTTCGGCCGGGTCGGAGACGCGGGCCTCGTTGCTGACCGAGACGACGAAGCGATTGGAGACTTCGCTGTTGAGCACCCGCGGTCCAGACACTTCCAGCTCGATCGCCGACGAGCGGAGCGACGCCATCGCCATGTCCGCGTCATCGAAAGCCCCCATTTCCGTAGCAGCCATCTCGGTAGCGGCAGGCGTATTACTGCGGGCCATGTCGCCACGTTGGTTCAACACGACGGCGGCGGCGCTGGCCAAGATTAACACTGCGGCGGCGAGCGCCGTCAGCGCCTGCATCGTGCGGACAAAACCATCAGCGGAGCGCAAACGTTCGGCCCGGTTTTCCTCTTTGGCCTGTTTTTTCCAGGCGGCGAAGTCGGGCTTTGCGGCGCCGGGAAAACGCACGGCGGCGGCCAACAAGTCGGTCTGCTCTTTGATTTCGGCATAGGCCCGGGCAAGTTCCGGATCTCTGCCGATACGGGTAGCCAACTGCGACGCTTCGTCGTCAGAGAGCAAGCCGTAAATCAGCTCGAGCAGTTGTTGTCGGTTTTCGTCGTGATCGGTCATCGAACCATCGTGAGGGTAAACGCCGGGAGCGAACTTCCTTAACGGGAAACTTTGGGGCAGGGTGGGGGTGTTTTAGGGGGACGCGTCCGCCTTGGAAGGAGCCAAAATCGTACGCAGCTTCTCCAGGGCCATTCGCATTCTTGTTTTGACCGTACCGGACGGGATGTCCAACGCTACGGCGATCTCGTCATACGTCATGTCGCCATTCTGACGCAGCAGGAACACTTCCCGTTCTTCGTCACGCAGCTCTAACACGGCAAGCCGCATTCGGTCGAGCTGCTCGGCGTGCTCCACTTTCTTCTCGGCGGACGCATGCGGGCTGACGACCGTTTCTTCTTCGGCGGCCAAGTGCTGGCGCTTGCGCCGCCAGGCGCTTTCACGATGATCGCGACCGGTGTTGATCGCAATTCGGAAAATCCAGGCGCGTACATTTTCAATTTCGGGCAGTTTGTCTTGGTTCCGCCAGCATTTGATGAAGGAGTCTTGCAGGGCGTCGCGGGCATCTTCCATATTGCCCAACAGGTGGTACAAGGCGCCCAATAACTCGCCGTGAAGGCGCGCGAACACGTCCTCCAACGATTCCTGCTGTTTCCGGCAGGTCCGAGTTTTGTTGCCTTGTCCGAGCTTCGCCACGATTCGCCCTTCACCTATAAGACGACTGCTGGGTGCGACAAGATTTCGTCGCGGAGCCGATTTTCGGGTATTTTGACCGAAATCGCCAGCCAGTGACGCATTCTGGTTGATAATTCCCCCTTGTTTGGGCGGAAAAGTGGTCATTCTTGCGGTTTCCCCCCGTTCCTGACGATAATAATCACCAGAGCTTCCAGGACCAGCGAAGGAGAAAGTGGTTGAAAATCCGGCCTGCGACCAATCTGGACCGAGATCCGCTGGTCGAGATTTGGCTGAAATCCGTCCGCCAAACCCATACGTTTTTGACCGAGGAGGAAATTCAGTACTTTCTCCCGATCGTTCGTAACCAAGCACTCGTCGAGTTGGAAGTGTGGGTGTTGGTTGAAGAGCCCGATCTTCCCCTTGGATTTATGTGCCTGGATGGGAAGAATGTCGAAGCGTTGTTCCTGGCTCCAGAATATTTTCGACAAGGGGGCGGCAAGCGCCTGATCGAATATGCGCGTCACTTGAAGGGGCCGCTTTCCGTCGACGTCAACGAGCAAAACCCCGCCGCGATTCGCTTCTACGAGTCGCAAAATTTTGTGCCTATAGGGCGATCCGAGCTAGATTCGTCAGGGTTCCCTTTTCCGTTGATTCATATGCGCCAGCCGACGTAGGCATCGTCGCTGAGCAGGTCGTTTCGTTTTCGTAACAATGAGAAGCGGTTGGATGTGGCCTGAAGCTGAAAAGACCGAACAGCTGATCCAGAACGCCAAACAGGGCGATTCGGACGCGCGCGACAAGCTGCTCGAGCGGCATCGCGACTCGCTGCGGCGGATGGTCGAGATGCGCCTGGATCGCAAGATCCGCCGCCGAGTCGACGCCAGCGACGTTGTCCAGGACGTATTGGTCGAAGCCAATCGCCGGCTGACCGATTACATGGCCAATCCGGTGATGCCGTTTCATCTGTGGCTGCGGCACCTGGCGCAAGACCGGATCATCGACGCTCATCGCCGACATCGCGGTTCGAAAAAACGGAGCGTTGATCTTGAGCAAAACATCGCGGCGCCGGTCAACGTCGACCAGTCGTCGCTTAATATCATCGCCCAGATCTGCGACAACGAGATGACCCCGGCCGCCGCCGCCACGATGAGCGAACTGCAAGCGCGGTTCGAGCAGGCGATCGCTCAACTCGACGATCAAGATCGCGAAGTGGTCGTGATGCGGCATTTTGAACTTCTCTCGAATCAGGAAGTCGCCGCGGCCCTTGGTCTATCGGCTGCCGCCGCCAGTATGCGTTATCTGCGAGCGTTGCGTCGGTTGCGGGCCTTGCTGGGAGAGCCGACCGGGGAGTAAGCGACTATGACCGAAGATGCCGACCAGCGTGATGAGCGACTCGCCGCTTTGATCGACCAACTGACCGCCGAAGCGAAAGCGGGCAAGCTGATCGATCTGGATCAGGTCACCGCGTCGCATCCCGATTTGGCCAGCGATCTGCGTGAACTATGGGGCGCCGTGATGCTGGCTGATGCGGTCGCGACCAAGGTCCGCAGCGATATAGAGCTCACGCAATCGGCCAGCGGTTCCGCCGGTTCGTCGAGCGGCAATCTCTCGCCGCTTTCGCTACCGGCCGACTTTGGCGACTATCGACTGCTAGAAGAAATCGGCCGCGGCGGCATGGGAATCGTCTACCGAGCGAAGCAAAAGAGCCTTGACCGGATCGTCGCCGTAAAGATGGTCCTGCGTGATCGCCTGGCGTCGAGCGAAGATCATGCCCGGTTCCGCAGCGAGGCGGAAGCGGCTGCCCGGATCGAACATCCGTCGGTCGTGCCGATCTACGAAGTGGGAGAATTCGATCGCCGCTGCTACTTCACCATGAAGTACGTGCAGGGCGAAACGCTGTCGGACCGGATTGCCCGGGGGCCGATGCCGCCGCGCGAAGCGGCGATGCTGCTGAAGCAAGTCGCCGACGCGGTCCACTGCGCTCATCTGCAAGGCGTGCTGCACCGTGACCTGAAGCCGTCGAACATCCTGCTCGACGAATCGGGGCGCCCGCTGGTGACCGACTTTGGTTTGGCGAAGCGGACTTCCGACGTGACCGACCTGACCCGCACCGGGGCGATTTTGGGAACGCCCACGTACATGGCGCCCGAGCAAGCGGCCGGCAATCGGGGACGCATTGGCCCGGTGAGCGACGTCTATAGCTTGGGGACGATTCTGTACGCGATGCTGACCGGTCGGCCGCCGTTTCAAGGAGACTCGCCGGTCGACGTGGTGCTGAAAGTGCTCGAGCAAGACCCGCCTCCGCCGCGCGAGATCTATCCCAAGGTTGACCGCGACCTGGAGATGATTGCGCTACGCTGTCTGCAGAAGCCGATCGACCTGCGGTATGGCAGCGCTGAGGCGCTTTCGCGCGACCTGAACGCCTACCTGCACGATGAATCAATCGCAGCCCGTAGCGGGCGGTTTGGGCAGATCGTCTCGCGGCTGTTTCGCGAAACGCATCATGCCCAGGTGCTGGAGAACTGGGGCTTGCTCTGGATCTGGCATAGCCTGGTGCTGTTTGCAATGTCGCTGGCGACGTTCGGCTTGCAGTGGATCGGCGACAATACGCGGTGGCATTACGTCTTTATCTGGACCGTGATCGCCGGAGCGTGGGCGTTTATCTTTTGGGGCTTAAGACGACGGATGGGCCCGGTCACGTTTGTCGAACGGCAGATTGCCCACGTCTGGGGCGCCGGCATGATTGGGGTGGTCAGTCTCTTCCCGATCGAAGCGCTGATGGGCTTCGGCCCGGTCGTGCTTTCGCCGGTTCTGGCGGTGATCGCGGGAATGCTCTTCTTGATCAAGGGAGGGATCCTAAGCGGCTGGTTCTACATCCAGGCCGCCGTTTTGTTCCTAACGGCGATCCCGATGGCGATGTTCCCGCTGTACGCCCATTTGATCTACGCGGTGGTGGCGTCACTTTGCTTTTTCATCCCGGGCGTGCAGTATTATCGCCAGCGATTAAGAAGTAGAGCCGCGCTATCGTAGCCCGAGGCGCGAACAATTTGGCAATCCACGCGATGTAGGATTAGAACTGCCTTAAAGGAGAACCGCCATGCAGATTGACATTTCGCCCGCGGATTGGCAAAAGCTGGAACAATTGGCGAAGGACACGGGGTTTGAAAGCGTCGAATCGCTCATTGGTGAGCACGTTCGATTTCTAGCAAACCACGAGTCGGCGCGTGACATCCTGTCTTTGGATGACGATGAGTTGGCGGCGAGTGCGGCAATGTGCGACTGCGGCATGGCCGAACTCGACGCCGGACGCGGTAAGGACGCGATCGCGGCGATGGAGGAAATTGGTCGGCAGCGCGGATTCTCTCCAGAATGAAAAAAGTATCGCGTGGAGATCTCTTCGGAGGCCCTTGAGGGCGTAACGCAGTTTCTGGATTACATAGGCGTTGTTAATCAGGCGCCGCTCAATGCCAAGCGTTGGTGGCGAAAGGCAGCCAAGGCCATCGAAAGTCTCCGGTACTTTCCGCATCGCTGCCCGATTGCCCCTGAGGCGGAAATCTGCAACTACGAGGTCCGTGCCCTCATCATTGCCCCATGTCTTTTTCTATTCCATGTCGATGACGCAAGAACATGCGTTCGCGTCATCGTTTTTCGACATGGCCGACAACTACCTTCCAAGGACAGGCTTCCCGACACTCCTGCTTAGGGCGGCGGCTCTTATTCCCCTTTTCCATCCGGCTGTTCCGCCGTGATCGCCATCACGATCGGCGCGCTCTGATGGCGGCCTTTCACCAGTTCGATCTCGGCGATCTCTTCGGTGGGGCGTTTTGGCTCGACCTTGATGTACCGCATTTGCTGACCGCCGTCGAAGGCGAAGGCGAACTTCGAGTCGGGGACGTCGGTCTTGCGGATGTAGTCGGCGAAGTGCCGGGCGTTTTTCAGCTCGATCTCTTCGGTCTGGCCGTCGGCGTAGTGCAGTTTGACGATCATCGCCGTGGTCGGCGTGTTGTCATACGGCGCTCCCCAGCCGCTGATGCCGCTGAGCAGGTGGATCGCTTTGGCCGGAGCGTGCAGCGGCAAGGTGACCGAGGTCGGCATCGACGCCGAACCGGGGGCGTTGCGGCTGCGTAGCATCACGACGTTTGGCTTGTCGCCGGTCGGATTGAGCAAGACGAACGGAACCCCTTCAACCGTCTTGGGAGACCAGTCGCCGAGACGCAGAGTCTCGGTCAGATTGTCGGGGTTGTAGAACATGCCCTTGTTGCTGCTGGTCGTCGCCACGCGGTCAAGCGGCAGCGGCACAAACTTCCCTTTCGTGGTCAGGAACTCGAGCAGGTCGGTCATTTCCTCGCGGGTCATCTGCTTCTCGAAGCCATCGGGCATCAGCGACTTGCGCGACGAGACCAGCTCTTCGATGTCTTCACGGGCCAACTGGTGCTTCTTCGCTTCGGCGTCGATGATTTCGATCGCGGTTCGCGATTCGCCCGCCAGCATGCCGGTCAGCAGCTTGCCGTCGATCGTCATTACGGTGTAGGTGCGGAAGTTCCCTTCAACGCTGCGGCTCGGATCGATGATGTTGGTCAGCAGTTCCGCTTTGGGGTGAACCGCCATGCCGGTCAGATCGGGGCCAACTTCGCTTCCTTCGCCACTATGCATGTGGCATTTCGAGCAATGCTTCTTGAACATCGCCTGGCCATTCTTCGAATCACCTTTCACTTCGGCGATCGCCAGCAGGTCGTGCAGCACCGCGTCGCGGTCGGCATTGGGCAAACCGCCACCCATGGCCAATAGCTTGCGGGCTCGTTCGCGAATCTTGGCGTCGGGATGATCGGCCAAGGCCTGACGTTGGTCGAGCTTCAGGTCGCTGAAAGCGATGTCGCCCGATTCCAACGCGTTGACCAGGTCGCTGGTCGTGGCGGCCCGCGATAGCAAGACGCGAATGGCCGCGTCACGCGACGTCGGAGTCATTGCCGAGGCCGCTTCGGCCAGAGCTTCGCCGGTTGCATCGGCCGTGCTGGCCGAGAGGGCCGACAGGAGCCCGACGTTCAGTTTGGGAGTCGCATTGGGGCCAATCATGTCGAGGATCACATCGACCGGACGCATGTCGTCGGCCATGAACTCGACCGCTTGACGAGCCGCGGCGATGCGGTCCTCTTCGCTGGCGTCTTCATCTTCGATGATGCTTAGCAACTGGTCAGAGACCTTGTCGGCGTACGACTGCAGATCGACGCCGCTCCAATTGTCGGCCAAGCGAATCAGGGCCGCTTTAACCGCGATCGGGGCCTTTTCGACCACAGCGCCGGCGGCGGCCGAAGTGGCATTGGTGGCCGTAATCTTGTAATTGCGCGGCCAGCCTTCGTTTAGGCCGCTGATGACGGCGTTCAAGATCGACTCGTCGGCGTTCTGCAAACCGGTCAGCAGCGAATCAAGCTGTTCGGCCGTCAGTTTGCCGCGGGCCAAATGTTCGGCGACGATGCCGGTAATTCGAATCGCCTTGTCGCCAGGCAATTGATCCTTGGCGGCGATTTGCGGTAGAAAGCCGCCAGCATGGCGAGCCGCTGCGGCGGTCAACGCGTCCGGCAACCAGCGATCGTTCATCAACTTGGCGTCGGTCGCCAACTTGGCGATCGCGGCGCCTGCCTTGTCGTTGGAAGGCATGTCGGCCAGCGCGAGCAGCGCCGCCAGGCGAACTTGGGCGTTGGCGTCATCGAGCGTTCCACTGGCCAGAATCGCGGCGGTCGAAGCGTCGGTCGGCGGCAACACCGCCAAGGCGTTACGGCGCACGCCGGGCGAACGATGCGAGAGGGCGGTCACCACCGCGTTGTTGGCGGCGGTCTGATGCGGATCGGCTAGCACGCCCAGTCCTTCTAGCGTCCACAAGGCGTGAATCGCGGCGACGTTCAAACCAATCGCGTCGGTCGCGGGATCGAGCGTCAGTTGAATCAATTGCGGCACAACGTCACGCTTGCCGCGATCGATCAACAATCGCTGGGCGTGCAGGCGCCATTGCATGTTGGGATGCTTCAGCGCGGCGACCAGGGCGTCGGCGTCGGCGTCCTTCAGGTTGATCGCGGGGTTCGCGTCTTCGTCCGCTTTGTCATAGACGACGCGATAGACGCGGCCATGCTTCTTGTCGCGGAGGTCCGACTCGTAAGCGGCGCCTTTGCCGGTTTTGAAACCATGCGGCGTCGGATTGTGCTGCACGATGTAGTTGTACCAGTCGAGGAACCAGACGTTGCCGTCAGGGCCGACCTGGGCGACGATTGGCGCGGTCCACTCGTCATCGCTGGCGACCAGGTTCAGCGGGCTGGTCGAATGAAAGTCGGATCCATCGGGCGTCATGACGAACGTGCCAATCAGCTTGCCGGTCGGTCCGCAAACGAACGCGGTCTTGTTCCACCATTGCTCGGGATAAACGCGGGCGGTGTAAAGATCATGCCCGGCGCCGGCGGTGTAGCCGCCATGTTGATCGACCTGACGCACTTTGTCGGTGATCGGCTTGAACAGATAGGTGTCGGCGATCGTGCCCAGTCGGCTGGGGCCCCAACCGCGAACCTGTTCGTAGTAGCGGTTGGCGATCGGCATGAAGACGCTCGGATTGCGGTTGGCGGTCGAGCCGAAGATGATCCCTTCTTCGCTGATTCCCAAACCCCAGGTGTTGTTATCGGTCGAGCGGATGAACTCCAGGTCGGTCACGTTCGGCGGATCTTGATCATCCAGGCGAAAGCGGAAGAAGCCCATGCGGAAGTTCGGCTGCTTCTTACCAGCGATGACCGGCGCCGAGTCGTTGTACCCCTGCATCCCCCAGATCCAGTTGTCCAGGCCGTAGTGCAGATTGCTGACCCCGCCATGCGTGTCGCCGAGGGTCCAGTTGGTGATGATCGGCTTGCGGACGTCCGCTTTGCCGTCGCCGTCGGTATCCTTCAGGAAGAGGGTCTCAGTACCGTTTTGCACGATCGCCCCGCCGCGGTACGGCAAGATCGAAGTCGGAATGCTCAGGTTCTCGGCGAAGATCGTGTACTTGTCCGCCTTGCCGTCGCCGTTGGTATCTTCGCAGATGCGAATGCGATCGCGACCGCGGTTGTTCGGTTTCAGTTCGTTCGGATAGTCGAGCGTTTCGCAAACCCATAGGCGGCCTTGCTCGTCCCAGTTCATCGCGATCGGCTTGCCTCCCTGTTCGGGATCGGCAGCATACAGGTCGATCGAGAAGTCGACCGGATTGACCATGTGGGTCATCGATTTTTCGGCCGGCAGGGGAAGCTGCATCTTGGTCAGCGGCTCGGCCTGAACGCCCCAGGTATCGCTCGGCGTGTAGTTCGGGATCTTGGCGCCAACGTCGATGTAGTCGAACGGCGCCGCATCGGCCGGCACCATCGTCATCTTGGGGGCGTCGAAACGGGACGTGTCGTAGAAATCGCCGGCCAGGCTCGGGTCGCCGCCAGTCGCCCAGCGGACGCCCCGTTCGACCAGGTTCATAAAGCCGGGGTTGCCCCAGGTCCGCGCGTCATGCCCCCAGGCGGTGTAAAAGATGCGGCCGGCGCCTTGCGTGCGGATCCAGGTCCACGGTTCCTGCGTGTTGCCGTCGGCCTGACCACCTTGCACGCGATATTCGAGCACGGTGCGGTCTCGCTCGTTGTGGCGATGGTGAATGTACGTTTCGTCCCAGCTTTGGAAGCCGTGAAAGCCATCCATGATCGGATGATCGGGCTCGGCGATCACGGTCGAGAAGACTTCGCCCCCATGCTTCAAAAACTGACCGCCCACCAAGTCGACGTAGGCCGGCGAGTTGAGGAAGCAGTAGGACGCACAATGGAGCGGAATCAGCGCGCCCCCTTTGACGACGTAGTCCAGCAGCGCCGCTTCCTGCTCAGGCGAGATCTTCTCGATGTTGGCGTAGATCATCAGCCCGTCGTATTGCTTCAGCCGCTCTTTGTTCAGAGCGGTGACGTCTTCGGTGTACTCGATGTCGATGCCGCGCTCTTTCATGACCGGAATCATTTGAGCGGCCCGATCGGCAGGGCGGTGATGTCCCTGGTCCCCGAGGAACAAGATCCGAATCGGCCCTTCTTCGGCAGCGCGGGCCAGCGGCGTCAGAAGCAAGCAAAACAATAACGAAGAGACAAGCAAACGAATCACGGCGAAACTCCGGACGAAGCGTCTGTCGTCGACAGACGCTTGTGTGAAGGGGAATGATCAAGGAAACCGCGGCACGCTGGCCAGTTAGGCGAGCGTGAAGTCGGGCAGACGAACGATCTCGCCTCCCTTGTTGGTTGACTCATGGGCACACAAGCCGACGCAGGTCCAGTTGGCGCTGATCACGGCGTTGGGCCACGGGTCGCGATCGTCGGCCAGGGCAGTGGCGAACTGGTGCGCCAAGTGCGGGTGCGAACCGCCATGTCCGGCGCCTTGGATGAACGACAGGTGCTCGGCGTCTTGGATCGCGGTGGTGAACTTCTGGATCGCTTCCGGCAACCGGCTGGCGAAGTCAGGCGCCGTGATTCGCTGGGCGATTTCGTGCTCCGGATTTTTGGCCGTGTGCAGCACATGCTCTTCCCCTTCGATCAAGGCCCACTCAAAGCTCTTCTTGGTGCCGTACACGTCGAAGCTTTCTCGATACTGACGAGCCGTGTCAAACAGGAACCGCCAGATGTGGGCGGCGACCGGGCTATCTTTCAGCTTAATGTGACAAGACTCGACGGCGTACTGGTTGCCCGACTTTTCGGCCAGTTCCGGAGAGATCACGCCAGAGCCTAAGCAGCTGACATACTCGGCGCGGCTGTTCATCAGACCCAGCACCGGGCTAACGACGTGCGTCGCGTAGTGCATCGGGATCATCCGTTCCCAGTATTCCGGCCAACCTTCCATATCTTGCGGATGCGACGCGGCCATGTATTGAATATCGCCCAGTTCGCCCTGATCGTACAAGTCTTTGATGTAGAGGAACTCGCGGCTGTAGACGACCGTCTCGGCCATCATGTACTTCAGGCCGGTTTCGGCAACTTTCTCGACGATCTGGCGGCACTCGTCGATGGTGGTCGCCATCGGGACGGTGCACATGACATGCTTGCCGGCGTCGAGCGCCTTCAGCGTCATCCAGCCGTGATCCGGAATCGGAGAATTGATATGGACGAAGTCGACGTTGGGGTCGGCCAGCACTTCGTCGTAGCTCGTGTATCGCTTTTCGATCTCGAAGGCGTCGGCAATCTTGTGCATTTCGGTTTCGTTCCGCCGGCAGACCCCGTACATGTTGACCTGCGGGTGGCACTTGTAGATCGGAATGAACTCGGAGCCGAAACCGAGCCCCACAATGACCACGTTGAACTGTTTCGTACTCATCGAAAAATCCTTCGGGCGAAAAGATGCATGGAGGTACAGCGCAGGGGCAGAGCGACTGACTGCTTCCGGTACTTATAGCCTGACTTGTCGGCGGGGCGAAAGCCATGAGAAAACACGAACGCGATCTAAGGTATTTTACATAAGGAGGATGGTGTCCGCGATTTTTCGTCTACAATGGAGGCAACTCCCCCACTCCTCTTTCCGGTAGATGGTCGCCCATGAAACGCCGCAAGACGGTTGCGTTGCTCGTCGAAACGTCGAATGCGTACGCGCGTGGGCTTTTGGAGGGGATTATCGCGTATGTGCATGAGCACCAGCCCTGGTCGATATATCTGCCCGAGCAAGAGCGCGGCGCTTCGCCGCCGGCCTGGCTGAAAAATTGGAAAGGGGATGGCGCGATCGTGCGGATCGAAACGCCGCAGATCGCGGCCGTTGTGAAAAAGCTCAAGATGCCGGTCGTCGATGTCAGCGCCGCGCAGTTGGTGCCTGGTGTGCCGTGGGTCGAGACCGACGACGCCGAGATCGCTCGGTCGGCTGCCGAGCATCTGCTGGACCGCGGCTTTCGCGAGTTCGCCTTCTGCGGCGAGCCTGATTTCAATTGGTCGAAGTGGCGCGAAGAGAACTTCGTGCAGCGTCTGAAAGAAGCGAAGCGTCGCTACCACATCTTCGAGTCGACGTCGCGCGATAGCGATTCGTATTCGTGGACTCGCGAAAAACGTCGTATGGCTCAGTGGCTGCATAAGTTGCCGAAGCCGGTCGGACTGATGGCTTGTTACGACATCAAGGCCCAGCAGATACTCGACATCTGTCGCGAGTTGGAAATCGCCGTGCCGGAACAAGTCGCGGTGATCGGCGTCGATAACGATCGCTTGCTCTGCGATCTTTGTTCGCCGCCGCTCTCGAGCGTGATCCCTGACACGCGCACCACCGGCTACGAAGCGGCGCGGTTGCTCGATCGCCAGATGAACGGCGAAAACGTCAACGACGAAGGGATGTTCGTGCCGCCGCTCGGCATTGCGACGCGTCAGTCTTCTGACGTGATGGCGACCGAAGATCCGATCATCGCCCGGGCGATGCAGTTCATTCGCGAGCATGCCTGCGACGGGGTAAACGTGCAGGACGTTCTGACCGTAGTGCCGCTGTCGCGACGCGTGCTCGAGTACCGCTTCAAAGAAGCGGCCGGCAAAACGCCGCACGAAGCGCTGGTGCAGATCCGGCTCGATCGCGTACGGCAGCTGCTCCGCGATACGCAGCTTTCGATGGCCGACATCGCCGATCGTACCGGCTTTGAACATGTCGAGTACATGAGCTCGGCGTTTCGCAAAAAGACCGGGATGTCGCCGTCGGAGTATCGCCGCCAGGTGCAGCCGAAGTAGCGAATCTTTTGCGTAAATCGTTGATTCGTCGCGGGATAACGCGGATAATCTGCCGAAATTCTTCTCTTTCCGCATCCGCATCCGCAACCGACAGGCGAAACGATGAGCGACGACTGGGCCAGTTATCTCGTACAGATCGAAGACAAGCCGGCGGCTGTCCTGGTTGATTTAGGGCTCGCTTCGTTCGCGCCGATCGCCGACTTGGGGCAGCTTGTCATGTTACGCCTGCAGATCCAGCAGCCCACCGAAGATGGGCTGCCCGGCGACGATGAGTTCAATCGGTTGTGCGAAATCGAGGACGCGCTCGATGTGGCGATTGGCGAGGTGGGCGATGCGGCGTCAGTCGGCCGAATCACGGTCGCCGGTTGTCGCGACTTCTTCGTCTATGCCGCCGATGGCGCCGCTGTTGAGGCGGGCATGAAGCAGGCGATGGCCGCTTATCCGGAGTATGAATTTCGGAGCGGCGTTCGCGAAGACTCCGATTGGTCCTCCTACTTCGAATTTCTCTATCCTGATCCAGCCGAGATGAAGATGATTCAGAATGGTCGCGTCCTGGCGAGTCTCGCCGAGGCGGGAGATGACTTTGATATCGAGCGCGAAGTGAACCACTGGATCTATTTCACCTCCGCCGATGGGCGAGCGAAGTTTGTCGAAGCCGCGCAGGCGGAAGGTTTCGAGGTTGCCGAGCAGAAAGAGGATGCCGAAGGGGAGGCCCCGTTCTCGGTGTTGCTCAGTCATGTGACGGCGGTCGACTACGGCACGATCAACGGCGCCGTGTTGACGTTGTTTGCGATGGCGGCCGAGCAGGGGGGAGAGTACGACGGCTGGGAGACCAGCGTCCAGCGCGGGGAGTAGTAAGGCGGTGGGCTTGCCTGTATTCGCCTGTGCGGATATAGTTTGAGTATGAAAGCAATCGAGCAAACCGTGCAGCCCGAACTGGCGTTTCGCGCCTTGTCCGACCCGACAAGGTTGCGGATTCTCAGTTTGCTGCAGCGGGGAGAGTTGTGCGTTTGCGATTTGGTGAACGTGCTCGACGTGCCGCAGCCGACCGCATCGCGCCATCTGGCTTACCTGAAAAAGGCGGGTCTGGTCTCGGCGCGTAAGGAGGGTCTGTGGCAATACTATCGCCTGATCCCGCCGAGCAGTGCGTTTCATCGTTCGTTGTTGAATTGCGTGACCGATAGCATGGAACTGTTGCCGCAGTTGGGCGCCGATGGCGATTATCTTTCGTCGTGTGGCGAGAGCGATTGCTGTGATTAGCGTCCTGTTTTTTTGATTCATGTATTCGCCTGGGCGGATGTACTGTTGTTCCAGTGAGGTTGTTGTGAAACGCGTACTTGTTCTTTGCACCGGCAACTCGTGCCGATCGCAAATGGCCGAGGCCTTGTTTGAGTCGCTCAGCGACGGTCAGTGGCAAGCCGACTCGGCCGGTTCGAAACCGTCGGGTTACGTTCATCCGCTGGCGATTCGTGCGATGTCGGAACTCGGCGTCGATATCTCGGCCAATGAAAGTAAGCATGTCGACCAGTTCGCCGATCAGCCGTTTGATCTGGTGGTGACCGTTTGCGACAACGCCAAGGAAGCCTGTCCGGTGTTTCCCGGCGCCAAGTTAACGCTGCACTGGCCGTTTGATGATCCGGCGGACGCGACCGGCGATGACGAAGAGAAGATGGTTATGTTCCGTCGCGTGCGTGACGAAATCAAAACGAAGATTGCGGCCTACCTGCCGACCGCCTAGTTCAAGCAACGGAGAAGCGTTTATGTCCAGCGAACAACACAACGCAATCAAGTCCAACTACGGCGCCGTCGCGACCAGCGGACTATCGAGCGAACATGCCGGCGTCAAAGCGGTCGCTGCGGCGTTTGGCTATTCGGACGAAGAGCTTAGTTCGATCCCGGCCGGCGCCAACATGGGCCTGTCGTGCGGCAATCCGACCGCGACCGCTAACTTGCGCGAAGGGGAAACGGTCGTCGACCTTGGTTGCGGCGGCGGGCTCGACGTTTTTTTGGCGGCGGCCAAAGTTGGCCCCACCGGCAAGTCGATCGGCATCGACATGACGCAGCAGATGATCGACCTGGCTCGCAAGAACCTGGTCAGCAGCGACCTGCCGCTGGAGAACGTTGAGTTCCACCTGGCGACGATCGACGACATGCCGCTGGCCAATAGCAGCGTCGATTGCGTGATCAGCAACTGCGTC
This sequence comes from Blastopirellula retiformator, assembly GCF_007859755.1. Taxonomy (NCBI): domain Bacteria; kingdom Pseudomonadati; phylum Planctomycetota; class Planctomycetia; order Pirellulales; family Pirellulaceae; genus Blastopirellula; species Blastopirellula retiformator. Next base: position 393,449 of record NZ_SJPF01000001.1, read on the forward strand.
ATCAATCTGGCGCCTGACAAGGACGTCGTCTTTCGCGAGATCGTCCGCATCCTGAAACATGGCGGCCGCGTCGCCATCAGCGACATCGCCCTGAAGAAGCCGCTGCCGGAAGAACTGGCGACCGACATCTCGGCCCTGGTCGGCTGCATCGCCGGAGCGATCCCGATCGAAGCTTACAAGCAAGGCTTGCTCGACGCTGGGTTCGCTGCGGTCGAAGTCGTGGACGAAGGCGCCGACCTGAACGCCTACGCCAAGGTCGAAAACCAGTCAGGCTGCTGCTCACCGGTGATGAGCGACGACCCGCTGGCGGTGATCGACACCGGCTGCTGCGGCGGTCCTGCCGAACCGGGCATTCACGAGCGTCTGGCCGAACTGCTAAAGAAGTACGACGTGAATGACTATGCGGCGAGTGTGAAGGTGTATGCGGTGAAGCCGTAGGGCAAGGCCCGGCCTGTGCCGGTTTTTCACCGAATTCCGCTTGTAGCGATTTGACTTGCTCGGTCCGTGTGACAGGCTTCCCAATGGGTAACTTTCACTTTTCAGGACGCGTAGGCATGTCGTATCTCATCTTGTTTTGTGCGCTGGTAGGTCTGGGCTACTACATGGACTGGAACGTCATGCTAACGGCCGGGGTCACCTTCGGCGGGCTGGCCGTTTGGTTCTTGTTGCTCAACCGCCGGATCGCGATTCCGAAGTAGCGCGTCATCGGTCGCTTCGGCTTTCGGTTGGTCGCTGCTCTGCGTCGCTTCTTCGACCGACATCGTCTCGCGCGGCTCCGGTTCTTCGCTGGCGTCTTGCTGCGACCGGATTACGCTGAAGAGGATTGCGTGCGTGATCACCAGCACGACCAGCGCGCCAAACACGTTGCGAACCATCTTGCCAAGCGAACCGGCGGTGATGTCGGCGGGGGTTCCCTGCATCAAGCGATTCGGGGTCACGGCGCCTGGCGTCGGCAGAAGTCCGCGGCTCATTTCGTCGTAGCGTCCAATCGCGCAGACGTCGGCCCCGATGGGGACGCGCTTCTCTTTCAGGTGGGGCACGCGACGCTGGGGATCGTCATCTTCAAGCGGCTCTTTGTCCTCGTCGCGCTCGTCGTCCCAAAGGCTCGTTCGCTGCACGTTCCCTTCCGTGTCGAGCGGAAAGAGATCGTCGGCAGTCAAATTGCCGATGTTGATATGCTTGGCGACGTAGCCATCTTCGTCTGCCCAGACTTCGCCCAGGGCGCTAAACAGGTTTATCAGCTTGATGCCGGTCAGCGCTTCAAACTTGGTCGCGCGCAGAAAATTCGAGGCGTTTTGCGCTGCGTCGTAGCGATGCAGCGTTTCTTCTTCAAAGCCTTCCAGCAGCGGGAAGCCGAACATCCGCACGTCTCCCCGGGGGCCGCGAATGACGCACGGGACCATTAAGAAGCCAGTGAAGTCGGAGTTGGTCGACGGCTGATCGGGCTCGTCCTCCGGGTAGCGGCCTGACAGGTTGTACTCGCAGACGACGCACTGCTCGCCGCTGAAGGGCGCCGTGACCACATCGCCGATCGGATGGATCGTGCCGCTGACGGCGACCACTTGGCCATCGATCAGCGGCTCGCGATGATAGATATCGCCAAGGCGGCTGGCATCGCGCCAGGCCGTCCAGGCGTTGTTCAGCGCATTGAGGCAGAAGAAGACGACCACGCCGGCAAACGCGGCGCCGACCAGGTTCGCCGGCCAGTCGAAGACCTGATCGAGCCAATAGAAGTAACCACAAAACAGGCCTGCCGCCAGCAGTATCGCCAACACGCAACCGCGCAACATGAGGGGGGAACTCAGATGGTGACTTGGAGGGCGGACGTCGCTATGTTCGCCGATTCATCTCAATGTAGTCGGCCGGAGGTCGGGCGACTACGCGTCCGGCGACCGTCGGGCGCCATGCTGCTTCAGCAGTTCAATGATCGCCGGATTGCCGCAACGTGACGCCTCGTCCAGGGGACGTAGTCCACTGTCAGGGTCGGGGATGTTTACGTCCACGCCCGAGTCGAGCAGCGCCTGCACCGCGGTTTCGTCGCCGCTGCGGATCTTACTGATCAGACTGACCGTTTCCGTTTCATCGGTGTGGGTCACCAGCATGGCGTCCGCAGCTCGGATCTGATCGATGATATCGGTCTGTCGATAGCCAGCTTTTCTCAGACCGATCGGCAGGCGTCGCAAGTCGCTTGTTGGAATCGATTCTTGAAGCTCCGAGTTACGCATGGCTAGCGCAAGCTGATCCCATTGCAGCCCTTGCTGGAACGCGTGGAAATTTTGCGGGCCGAAGTGACTCGCCCAAACCAAGCCTCCCACCATCGTCGGTATCGCCAGCATCGCAAACAGCCCGGCGACCACCATTCGTCGCTTTTCAAAGCCGCTGGGCGATTCAGGCTGGTCACTTGGCGAATCAGGGCGATCTTCTTTGTCTCGCCAGGCAATTTGCAACACGGCCGACCAAAAGATGACGGTCAGCGCCATGAGGGCGATTCCGGTCAGGCCGGTCCAATCGACCTCGCTGGGGCGGAGGCGCCACAGGTAGTACCCGGCCAAGCTGGCCGGGACGGCTAGAAGGAGTAGCAAGTTGCGCATCATGGTCTCCGAAATAGCGGGGGATCGCGGTTCGGCATGGCGACAAAGCTGGTAACGGTAATTCTCACCCTCTCGGGGCGCTCGGTCTAGGCTTGTGTTGCCAGAAGCAGGTGTCGCAGATTCGTCTCGAAATGCGAGAATGGAAGTCAACTTGACAACTGCCAGCTGAAGCGATAGGCGAAATATCGGCCCAAGATGGCAAGATAGATAAGATTTAGGGGCTGCTTTCCGGTTTTTCAGTCGTTGCGCAAGATTGGCACAGCTTTGGCCATATAGATCTCTCAACTTTCCCCCAAGTTCGGAGACTTTACGATGCTCGCCATTCAATCCAGCCTGATTCTCGCCGGTTTCGTCTTTTCGATGGTCGCATTGGCGTTCGCCCTGCGTCCGGTCAAAAAGACCTCCCCGTTTGGCGTCTAAAGTTTCCGATTCTTTGGGCGCCTTTGGTTCGCACGGCGCCTCGCGATTGCTCGCATAAAAGGAGCGTGAAAACCTCTTTAGGTCGACTGACGGCGCCAGCGCTATGGTTGACCCTGTTTCGTGATAGATCGATAATCCGGCTTTTACAGCACCATGACGCCTCGACTCAGTCGGAATTAGTCGATGAAAATTCACGAATACCAGGCGAAGCAACTTCTCCGCGACGCAGGCGTCGCCGTTCCGCGAAACATCGTCGCTAAGACGCCGGAAGAGGCGGCCAAGGCTTACGAAGAGCTCGGCGGCAAGATCGCCGTCGTCAAAGCTCAGATCCATGCCGGCGGACGCGGCAAGGGAACGGTCAAAGACAATCCCGATCAACGGGGCGTCGTGTTGGTCAAATCGGCCGAAGAGGCCAAAGCGGCCGCCGCGGGCCTGATCGGCAAAGAACTGATCACCATCCAGACCGGTCCCGAAGGGAAGCAGGTCAACCAGGTGCTGGTCGAAGAAGGGTGCGACATCGCCCGGGAACTCTACATGGGGATCGTGCTCGATCGAGCCGTCGCCAAGCCGGTTTTGATGATGTCGACCGAAGGTGGCACCGAGATCGAAGAGGTCGCCGCCCACAGCCCGGAAAAGATTCTGAAAGAACATTTCGATCCGAGCCGCGGCCCGGATGCGTTCCAGGTTCGCAAGCTTTGCAAGAAGCTGGGCCTGGAAGGCGCCACGATCAAGAGCGCCATGAAGTTCGTCAGCGGCCTTTGCAAGGTTTATGTCGAAACCGACTGCAGCCTGCTCGAGATCAACCCGCTGGTGATCACCGGCAGCGGCGACATGATCGCCCTCGACTGCAAGATGAACTTCGACTCGAACGGCCTGTTCCGCCATCCCGAAATCGTCGCTCTTCGCGACCTGTCGGAAGAAGAGCCGGCCGAAGTCAAAGCAGCCGATACCGGTCTCAGCTACGTCAAGCTGGAAGGGAACATCGGCTGCCTGGTCAACGGCGCTGGTCTGGCGATGGCGACCATGGATATCATCAAGCTGCACGGCGGCCAGCCGTCGAACTTCCTCGATGTCGGCGGCGGCGCCAACGTCGATCAAGTGACCGAAGCGTTCCGCATTCTGCTGGATGACAAGAACGTCAAAGCGGTCTTGGTCAACATCTTTGGCGGGATCATGCGTTGCACGACGATCGCCAACGCCGTGGTCGAAGCGTACAAGAGCGTTGGCTTTAACGTGCCGCTGGTCGTTCGCTTGGAAGGTACCGAAGTGGAGCAGGGCCGCAAGATCCTCTCCGAGTCGGGCATCCCGATCATCATCGGCGACGGTTTGACCGACGCCGCCAAGAAAGTGGTCGCCGCCGTCGCGTAAGCCGCCGGCGATCCCCACGCTAGCCCGCAGCGCAAGCAAGGGATTGCGGCCGCAAGATATCGATTGCCGCCGCACGCTTTGCCACGTTGCAACCGCTGGGTCCTGACCCAGCCTACGAAGATTCCAAAACTCCCTTAGGCGAATACACAACCGGAAGAAGCTGTTCCAATGAGCATCCTGATCAACAAAGATACGAAGGTCATTTGCCAAGGGATCACTGGCCGCGTCGGCGGCTTCCATACCAAGGGTTGCCTCGATTACGGCACCAAGATGGTCGGCGGCGTGACGCCGGGCAAAGGCGGGATGGAAGTCGAAGGCTTGCCGGTCTGGGACACCGTGGAAGAAGCGGTCGCCGCCACCGGTTGCGAAGCGACGATGATCTTCGTGCCGCCGGCGGGTACGGCCGACGCGATTCTCGAAGCGCTCGACGCCGAAATCAAAGTGATCATCGCGATCACCGAAGGGGTGCCGGTCCTCGACATGGTTCCGGTCTACGAAAAAGTGCGGGCGTCCAACTCGGTCTTGATCGGCCCGAACTGCCCCGGCGTGATCACCCCCGAAGAATGCAAGATCGGCATCATGCCCGGTTACATTCATAAGAAGGGCCCCGTCGGCGTGATGAGTCGTAGCGGTACCTTGACCTACGAAGCGGTCTGGCAGCTGACGAGCTTGGGCTTGGGGCAGTCGACCTGCGTTGGTCTCGGCGGCGACCCGATCGTCGGCACTTCGTTTATTGATCTGCTGAAGATGTTCCAGGCCGATGGCGACACCGAAGCAATCATGATGATGGGCGAAATCGGCGGTACCGCCGAAGAAGAAGCGGCCGAGTTCATTAAAGCTAACGTCGACAAGCCGGTCGCCGCGTTCATCGCCGGGCGTACCGCTCCTCCTGGCAAACGGATGGGCCACGCCGGCGCGATCATCTCGGGCGGCAAGGGTACCGCCGACGAGAAGTTCGCCGCGCTGCGTGCCGCCGGCGTCGAAATCGCCGAGAGCCCGGCCGACATGGGCGCCGCCCTGAAGCGGGCGATCGAGAAGAAGTAAACCGCTTCTCTGCTCACCTTCCGAACCACCAGACGCGTCTCGCTTGAGACGCGTTTTTTTATGCGCATGGGGGGTGATCATTTTTCACTGCGGCAATTACTGAAAAACTATTTGTTTCGTGGGGTTTGGGTTGAGTGCAAAAAACCGCCCAAAAATTGAGAATAATCGCGTTAGCGGTTGGTAACGCGGCGTCACTAAATCGTTTGTAAAAAACAGTTGGTCGATGTGAAATATCTCCTTCCGGCAGTTGGCGGCGATATCTAGGATCGTCCTTTGTCGATGAAAATTAATATTTCTCATTCGGAGTGGAATCGCATGTCTAGAACGCGGTCTGCATTTACTTTGGTCGAATTGCTGGTGGTGATCGCCATCATCGGGGTTTTAATCGCGCTCCTCTTGCCGGCGGTGCAGCAAGCTCGTGAAGCCGCTCGGCGGATGTCGTGCGGCAACAATCTGAAGCAGCTCGGCATCGCGATGCACAACTATCACGACGTCAACAAGAAGTTCCCGCCGGGCTACTTCCAGACGCTCGGATACGAGAATCGCCCGTTCAATACTTCCGGCCATCAAATGCGGTACTGCTATGCCCGTTCGATTCTGCCGTTCATGGAACAGCAGGCGCTGTGGGAACTGCTGGACGCGGGGCAAAAGCAAAACGTCCCGTCGTGGGAGATCCCAGGCCGCAGCGAAGTGGTGCAGGGATACATGTGCCCGTCGGACGGAGCTGGCCCGAAGGTGAGCGAGGACGGTTTTGGCGGCAACTATCTCGGTTTCCATGGCGACTCGCGGTATTACGATAGTGGCGGCAACGCCGATGAACGAATGAACGGCATGTTCTGCGCCCTGTCGAAGGTCCGGATGGCGGACGTCGTCGACGGGACCAGCAACACGATGCTGATGGGCGAAATCAACCTGATCCCGGAAGGGGGCCTCTCCGCCGCAGTGACCGATCGCCGCGGGATGTACAACATGTGCTACACCGGCAACGGGACCCTCTCGGCCCACGTCACGCCCAACTCGCAGGTGCCGGACGTGCAGGAAGCGGGACGGTTTGTGAACACCGACTACGCTCCGGCGGTCAGCGCCGGCTCGGGCGGCGTGTATGCGACCTATGCCCGCAGTCGTCATCCGGGCGGCGTGCAGGTGGTGCTGGTTGACGCATCGGTGCGTTTCGTGCCGGAGACGATCGACTCGGTTGTGTGGAAAGGAGCTGCGACTCGCAGCGGCGGCGAAGTGACGCCGGCCTGGTAAGCGACTTCGCAATCTCTATCTCCTCCTTTCTTAGTCGCGTGGTAATCAATCATGAATGGTAAATTCGTTGCGGCGACGCTGATGGGCGTCGTCGCTTTGACGGCAATCGGTTGCGGTAGCGCTGGCGACGGACGCGAGCGGTTTCCGGTCTCGGGCCGGGTCACGTTTCAAGGCGAACCGCTGGCCGAAGGTAAGCTGGTCTTGCTGGCGGCCGACGGCGAACTGAACGCTGGACCGACCGAAGTGGTGATGATCGAAAATGGCGTTTTCAGCGGCGTCTCGACCCCTGGCCGTAAGCGGATCGAGTTTTACGCCAGCTGGCCGAACGGCAAAATGGTCACGCTCGAAAACGGTTCGCAGGTCGAAGACACCGCGACCTTGCCCCCGTCCTGCAACGTGCACAGCCAACATGAGCTGGACGTGCAGCGTGGTCCGAACGAGGGTTTGGTCTGGGATCTGAAATAGGATCTGCTTCAAAGCGGAAAAGCCGGGATGTCTGGGTGGCCCGATCAGTCTGCAGGGACTGGTTGGGTCGCTTCAGCGACAAGATGCCTGACCGTTCGCGCTGCCCCTAAATCTGGCGCTTTCACTGGACTGGACCACTCTCCTCTATGTTTTTCCGCCAGCGCACTCTTCTGACTCCGCCACGGCGGGACCTCTTTCTGCCAGGCCCGTAAACCGTACTGGACCACTGCGCGTTCTTTTTTTCGTGCGGCGATGATCGACGTGCGCCGCGAAGTGTCACCGATGTGTCCGAACGTGATGCACTCGGCCGGCGCCGGAACTGGACTGGACCGTCGCGTGCGTTTTTTTCGTACCTGCGGCAGATTCGTCGGAAAAAGTGAAATGGTAATAGGTTGCGACGAATTTCAGGTCATCGTCCGCGTGGACTGGACTTCGAATCGATTTTTTTCGCCTATGTGATTTGCATCCCAGGTTCTCTAGTCTTTGTATTATGTGGACCGTTCTGCGCGTTTTTTTGGGGCCGGCCGCTGTCGAGTTCTCTCCATCGCATCAGCCGTTACCAGTTAGTGGACTGGACCGCCCACTTTTTTTCAGCCAGCGCGGCTTCTCCCAGGCAACATCGTGTTCCATTCGCATGTGATTCGCACTCAAATTGTTAAACGGCGAACCGGCGTCTCGTTCGGATGGCGTTGTATCAGGACCGACCACCGTCACCACCCCGGAATCGACCACAGATCCGTGTGCTTTGTCAACCAAAAAGATGCCCGTTGAGCGAGGGCCAAATGCGGAAGGAGAGCGAGGAGAAGAAGTGCCGCGCACGGTAGTGCGTTTCCAACTTCGAAATTCGTAGTCAGCCGTTCTTCGCTCGCTGGCGGATGGGGGCGCGTTTTAGAATAGCTCGTGGATCAGCTCGCCACCTTTGACCAGCGCCAGCGGTTGGTCTTGGTCGGTGACGTATTCTTCGTGCGGATCCATCCCCAGGATTTGGCAGAACGTGACGAATAGGTCCTGCACGCCGACAGGGCGGTCGCTGACGTGAACGCCATCTTTGTCGGTGGCGCCGATGACCTGACCGGTTTTAACGCCGCCGCCCGAGAGACAGGTGATCCAGCCGTCGGAGTAATGTTCTCGGCCGCCGTCCGGTTTGAACTTTGGCGTGCGGCCGAACTCGCCCATCCAAACGACCAGCGTATCTTCCAGCATGCCGCGTTGCTCCAGATCGCGCAGCAGCGTGGCGTAGGCCTGATCGATTTCGCCGGCCAGATGCGGGTTCTCTTTCCAGCCGTTCTTGTGCGTGTCCCAACCTTGGTCGCTGGTAGAGCCGGTGCTGAAGACCTCGATGAAACTGGCGCCATGTTCGACCAACCGACGCGCCAGCAGACAGCCTTGGCCGAAGTTGGTCCGCGTGTATTGATCGCGCAGCTGGTCCGGTTCGTTATCGAGCTTGAAGACGTCGAGCTTGGGGCTCAGCACAAAGCGGCTGGTCCGCTGGTAGATCTCTTGCTTTTCATGCACCCGAGCGGCGCCGCCGGTCGAAGCGAACTGCTGATCGAACTTAGCTGACAAGGCTAAGCGGCGCTGCAAACGCTCGGCTTCGACCGTCGGGATCACATCCGGCGGCAACTCGCCGGCCGTTGCGATCTTGAACGAGTCGTACCGCGGACCGAGCACGCCGGCGTCGACGTCGCGGGTTTTGATCCGCGGGGCGCCGATCCGGACGAAGGCCGGCAGCGCGTAGGTCGGGTCCCAACGATCGCGGGCGACGACCGAGCCCCAGGTTGGATACGGAATCGACGGGTTGATTGGGTAGCCGGTGCGTACCAGCTTGATCGCCCGAAAGTGATCGCGCTCGCTGCTTTTCATCGAGCGAATCAAGGCGATCTTGTCCATCACCTGGGCGGTGTGGGGCATGTGTTCCGAGATCCGCACGCCAGGCAGGTTGGTGGCGATGTCGCCGGAGGGGCCTTGGTTCTTCGAGCCGATCTTGGGATTGAAGGTTTCAAACTGACTGGGCCCGCCATCCATCCAAAGCAGGATCATCGACTTGCCGCGCTTGCGCAGCTCGTGGGCCTGGGCGATCATCATATCGCGCCACGAGAGAGCCAGCGTGCCACCGACAGCGCCGGCGCACAGCTTGCGCAGAAACCCACGGCGATGCGAAACGCCGTCTCGGCCGGCATGCAAATTCCAAAACGGCTGAATCATGAGCAGGCTTTCCCTGAAAGGAGAAAGGGCGGCTAGCGGCGAGTGGTGAACTCGGCCGAGTTAATCAGGCTCCAGAGCAGATCCTCGAACGCGGCGGCGCGATCGTCGACTTGCTTTAAATAGTCGCGGGAGATCTGTAGGTCTTTCTCGGTCGGGCGGCGGCCGAGGACGTTGACGAAGAGTCGCTCGATCGCCTGGTTGTCGTCGTCGTTTTCGGCCAAGATTTGGGCGAGTTTCGTCCGGGCTTCTGCATCGGCGGCGATCTGCTGTTGCAGTTGGCGGTTGTTCATCATGAACATCGCCTGTTGCATCGTTTGCGGACGGAACTGATCGCCCAGCGACGGGTCATAGCCAAAGGCGTCGCGCACCAGGTCTTGCGTGCTTTTGGGCGGCGGCGGAAAACGCTCGGCGCCGGTCGGCTTGCGGGCTTCCCCTTTCACGTTGGGCAGATCGATCGCGACCGCCAGCGAAGCGAAAATCTCGTCGCTCCGCATCTTCTCGGGAGCCGAGGCTTCCAGTATGCCGCGGTTTTCGTCGCCGTGGGGCAGTTGCCGCTGATAGGCTTGGCTGTTCAGGATCAGCCGCAACAGCGACTTGGCGTCATATTGATTGGCGACAAAGTGCTCGGCGACGGCGTTGTGCACTTCGGGCAGGGTCGGAAAGCCGGCCAGGTCGGTGATCTCGTCGACCGGCTCGCAGAAGGGACGATCCATCAGGCGGTCCCAGATGCGGTTGACGTACGCCTTGGCGAAGAGGGAGTTCTCTGGCGAGACGACCCAGCGGGCCAGTTCGACGCGGCGGTCGATGTCAGGGGTATTTTTGGCCAGCGGCTCGCCGTCAAAGACCGCCGGCAGCATGATCCGCTTGCTTTCCGGCATTTTGTGCTCGCCGCTCGGCTTGCTTTTGACCACGATTTGCGTGCTGTCGTTCCAGGGAACGTTGGCCTTGGTTCGCACAAAGAAGGCGGCCATCTGGTGGAACCGCTCCTGCGGCATGTTGACGAACGGGTGGTCGTGGCATTCCGCACACTGAATCTGGGCGCCCAGGAAGATGCGGGTCGATTCGCCGGCCAGTCGCGAGATGTCAGCCTGATGATAGCCAACGTAAAACGCGGCCGGGTTGTCGGCGACTTTGCCGACGCCGGTCAAAATGTTGTAGCTGACTTCGTCCCAGCCGACGCCGTCGTTCAGCTGCCGGGCGATCCATTGTTTCGGCACGTCGTACGACAGGAAGGTGAGTTCCGGCTGCGGCGTGCGATAGCTGAAGACGTCGCTCCAGTAGTTGGCCCAATTGGCGCCGAACTCTTCGGAGGCGAGCAGACGGTCGATCAGCTTGGCTCGCTTGTCGGGCGAACCATCTGCCAGGAAGGTTTGCCATTCGGCTTCGGTCGGCACGCGGCCGATCACGTCGATCGTGGCGCGGCGGAGAAACGTTTCGTCATCGACCGGCGGCGTCGGGTTGTCGACGCCGGCGACCGTCTCGATCAGCTCGTCCAGTTCTCGCGGGGTCAGCGTGGCGAGGCCGGACGATTCGATGCGCTGAAACGGCGGCGCGGTCGCCAGCTTCTCGGCTGCTTGTTTCGCTTTCTTGTCGCCGGGGGCGACCGTCTTGGCGACGAACTTTTCAAGCTTCGGCAGGTCCTTCACCGCGACCAGCAGCACGGCGTCGGCGATGATGATGCCGCCGGCGTCTTCATTAGTGATTTGGACGATCGCTTTTTCATCCGACGGAAAGTGGTACTTGCCGATCGATTGAAACGAGGCGGGGCCTTTCGGACCAGGACGTTGATTGATCCGCTGCCGCGACTCGCCGTTTTGATGCTGGATGATGATCGGCGCCTGCTGCGCGCGATTCGATCCGCCGTTGAAAGCGAGGAAGACTTCGTACTCGCCGGCTTCGGGGACGACGGTGGCGAAGGTGAGCGACTTCGGATCTTTGCTGTCGGCCATCGCCGAGGTGCCGCTATGGACATAACCCTCGCCAACATAAGGAGAGGTATGCCGCGAGTCGTGCCAGACTCCTTTTTTGACGGCGACCGCATCGTCAAGCAGAATCCCCGGTAATTTGGAGACGTCGAGTACGTCAGCGGCGATTGCCAGTTGCGGCGCGGTCAAACCGGCCAGAAGCAGTGCGAGAGTGAGAAGACGTAGCGCCATGTCGGATCACCTGGGTAGGAGTGGAGGTGGCGATAGGGGGCGAGACCCTTCGGGAGGTGAAGAGCGGGAGTCGAATGTACCCAATCCAGCGGGCTGGGTCAACAAAAAGCTGGGTTTTGCGAATTTTTGCGCGTCATCAGGATGATATAGTGGTGGATAGATTCGCATAGAAACTTTTCTGTGCCGATCGCCAAGTTTGCTTCCTCCTTTGGCTCCGGCTACGATAAGACCGCCATTTCCCCGTACCATTCCCGCTTTTTCGCCCTGTTTGGATCGTCACCTCTATGAGTCTCCATCGCCACAGCTTCCTCGTGATTGGGATGCTAGCCATGCTATCCGCCTCCGCTAGCGCTGAAGCGCCGAAGTCGATCGGCAAGATCGAACGACTCGATCCGGCGATCGACCAACTGATTCCGGCCGACTCGCAGATCGAGGTTTTGGCCGACGGCTTTGACTGGATCGAAGGTCCGGTCTGGGTTCCGCAGGGAAAGTACCTGCTGTTTAGCGACATCCCGCCGAACAAGATCATGAAGTGGAAAGAAGGGGAAGGGGTCAGCGTTTACCTGGAGCCGAGCGGCTATACCGGCAAAGAGCCGTTCACCGGCAAAGAGCCCGGGACGAATGGTCTGGCGCTCGACCCGACTGGCATTCTGACCGCTTGTTGCCATGGCGACCGGAACCTGGTGAAGCTATTTGACGGTCAGCGTAAAGTGATCGCCGACAAGTACGACGGCAAACGTTTCAACAGCCCGAACGACCTGGTCTTTCATAGCAGCGGCGACATTTACTTTACTGACCCGCCGTATGGCTTGCCGAAGAACTTTGACGACCCAGGCCGCGAGCAAGATTGGTGCGGCGTTTATCGGCTGAAGAAGGATGGCCAGGTCGACCTGGTTACCAGCCAACATACCCGCCCCAACGGCATCGCGCTGTCGCCGGACGAAAAGACGCTGTATGTCGCCCAAAGCGATCCCAAAGCGGCGACCATCACCAGCTATCCGGTGAAAGCCGATGGTACGGTCGGCGAAGGCAAGCTCTTTTACGACGGCACCAGCCAGGTCGGCAAAGTGAAGGGGTTGCCCGATGGGATGGCGATCGACGCCCAAGGCAACGTCTGGGCGACCGGCCCCGGCGGCGTGTTGGTCTTTACGCCGGAAGGGAAGCAGATCGGCCAGCTCAGCACTGGCGAAGCGACGTCGAACTGCACCTTCGGCGCGGATGGCTATTTGTATGTCACCGCGGACAGGTATCTTTGCCGCGTAAAGACGAACGTGAGCGGGAAGAAGTAGAGCAGAACAGCGGAAAGCGGATGCGCCCGGGCCAATCGTAGCCCGGGGCGCAAGCCGAGGAAATGTGGTGAGATGAGCGACAACCGTAGAGCAGGCCGTGCCTGCCGAGTCGCAAACCGCAGCCCCTCAGCGGCCGTGACTAGTTCTGCTAGATCTATTCGCATTTGCTTCAAGTATCGCTAAAATAACAATACGACGTTAACCGTCACCCTTATCGCACCTCGCACGCGTTCGCGTGACCGATTCCTTTCGTATGGCAAGTACGATGAGCGATTCGAAACTCACGGATGATGAAATCTTGGACTTGGTCGGCACTCCGACGACGATCGAGTATGGCGTTGCGCCTGAAGGGCCGGAGGATCGGCGGCGGGAGAAGTTCTATCGGCAAGTCGCCGAGTGCCTGGGGCATCAGGTCGATCTGGCGAATCTGCGGGAAGAGTTCGACCAGGAGCGCTCGACGCCCGAGTTTCTCACCGCGGTCGACGCCTTTCTCGACAGCGCTACCGAAGCGCACGAATGCTGGACCTTCTGCTCTCCGCAAGCGGCCTGGCGCGACCAGGCCGGCTACGGCGGCTACGCCCTGGTCATCGTCGGGCACGTTACTAACGTGCTGATTACGATCCAGAATTAGCCCGGCCGCATCATCCAAACGGGCGGCCCTGTTGGGGGGAGAGAGGCCGGCGTGGTCGAAATCGCCGCCGGCATGTTAAAATCGGCGGCGATAGCTTGCCCTCCAAACTCTCCTTAGCCGCTGGAAACTGACATGTCGGAGCTGGATGACGCCCTGTACGAGCAAATTACCGAGCTGAGCCAGGACGGGAACGTGCTGTTTGACGACGGCGATCTCAATGGGGCCATGGCGAAATTTGACGCGGCTTGGGCGCTGTTGCCGGAACCAAAGACCCAGTGGGAGGCGGCCCTCTGGCTGCTAGCGGCGAAAGGGGACGTCCACTTCGCCCGACAGCAATACTCCGAAGTGGTCGACGTTCTGATGCGGGCCGCGATGTGCCCCGATGGGATGGAAAATCCGTTTATCCATCTGCGACTCGGTCAGGCCTACTTCGAGCTGGGCGATCAGATGCGGGCCGGCAACGAGCTTACGATGGCGTACATGGCCGCCGGCGCCGATATATTCGAAGACGAGGACTCCAAGTACTTCAATTATCTGAAAACGATCTTGCAACCGCCGGTCGGACAAGACACGCTGTAGTTTTTCCCGTACGAACCAATTGGGACGATCTCTCTACCAGCCATGAATATTCAATCCTGGGGCTCCGCCGTAAAGCGACTCCTTGGTGAGCTGCAAGAAATTGACTTTGGAACCCCCTTGGGCGAAAACGTCCTGCATGATCCGCAGCCAGCGGACCAAGTGCAAACAGGGATCGATCAGCTTGGCCTGCAAGATGGCAAGAAGCTGATTGAATTCTATTCGTATTGCGACGGGCTCAGCTGGCCCGACGTGCATGTCGGCTATTTTCTGTCGCCGCTGGCCCGACTGACCGAGACGCAGGCCGGGGATCCGACGGCCATCGTCGGCGGATCGAACGCCGGCGACGTCCAGTTGCTGGGCAGCGACGGCGACGGTCGGATATTCGTCATGCGGAAGGAAGAGCAGGACGTGCTGGTGCTGCCGCCTGGTGAGATCGTCGACGGCAAATACGACGACTCCGCCGATCAAGCGGTGTGGGTCGCTATCGACCTGAAGACCTTCCTGGTGATGCTGCATGACGATCTGAAGGCGGTCGTGCTTGATACGCCTGACCACAGCTTCCTCGGCAGCTAACTCGCTTGCGCCTAATTCTCCAGCGGATCGCTCGCCGCCAGATGCGGTCGGGCGACCGTTGTTTTCGCTATTTTCGGGCCCGGCCTGCGCGGACAATTCGCCATAACTTGATGGGGCTGACCGCATTTTGAAGCATTAATGCTCGCGTCTACAGGGCGAAAGCTACGTTCTCTCAAGCGATTGGAAATCCGCGGGCGTCATTGATTCCGCTCGACGGAAGAAACACTCGGTAAGACCAAACGTTGTGAGCGAGTGAAATGATTGGGACCCTGCGACTAAACCTACCGGATCTGGATCAGGATGAGCGAGCCGAATTTGCGCGTCGTCAGCGCGAGCTGGATGGCCGCCTGAATCGCCTGTTCGCGGTGCTGCTGATCGTGCAATGCGTTATCGCCGTTGCGGCGGCCATTTGGCTGACGCCGCTAACGTGGAGCGGCGCCGAAAGCGGCGTGCATGCCCATGTCTGGGGCAGCGTGGCGCTCGGCGGACTGCTCGGAGTCTTTCCGGCCTATCTCGGTTGGTTTCACTCCCAAAATCCAATGACTCGGTATGTCGTCTCGGTCGCCCAGGTGGGGTTCTCGGGATTGTTGATTCATATCTCCGGCGGTCGGCTGGAAGTTCACTTCCACGTTTTCGCGTCGCTGGCGTTCTTGACGCTGTATCGCGATCCGTGGACGGTGCTGTTGGCGACGGTTGTTGTGGCGGTTGATCACCTGGCCCGGGCGATTTTTTGGCCGCAATCGATCTTCGGCGTTTCTGACCCGGCGGTGCTGCGGGCCTTGGAACATGCAATGTGGGTGGTCATCGAAGACGCGGTGCTGTTGGTCGGTATCGCCCAGGCTCGCCAAGAAGCGGCCAACGCGGTGAAGCAGCACATCACCGTCGAAAGCTCTCACGCGATGCTGCGCAGCGCTATCGACCAGTTAAGCTCGGTCCTCGACAAAGCGGCGCATGGCGATCTCAGCGCCAACGTTCCGGCGACCGAAGACCCGCTGGTGCGGCGGCTAAGCGACGACGTCCAACAAACGCTCGATTCGTGGAGATCGGTGATCCAACAGGTCTCCGGCACGGTCCGCGACGTGACCGCCAGTTCGTCGACGCTGCAAGAAAATTCGACCCTGTTGGCCGCAGGCATCCAAAATCAAGCCGAGGCGTTCTTGGCGATCGAACAGTCGCTGACCTCGCTCAGCCAATCGATTCAAGAAATTCGCCAGCACAGCGAACTGGTCGGCAATTCGGCCAGCAAGGCGTCGCAGGTCGCCCAGCAGGGAGAACAGGCGCTACACGAGTCGGAACGTTCGATGCAGGACATTCAAAATAGCTCAAGCAAGATGGCGGCCGCGATTAGCGTGATTCAAGAGCTGGCCGAACAAACCAATCTGCTGGCGCTCAATGCGACGATCGAAGCGGCCCGGGCCGGCGAAGCGGGCAAAGGTTTCGCCGTCGTCGCCGGAGAAGTGAAACAACTGGCCCAGCGCAGCAACGATAGCGCCGACGAAATCAACAAGCTGATCGTCGAGTCGCAACAACGCGTGCAAGATGGCGTCAACGCCGGCGAGAAGACGAGCGTCTACTTCCGCGAAATCTGCGAAGCGGTGCAGGCCTCGCAAGGGGAAACCAGCGAGGTGATCGCCGTCACGCAAAACCAAACGCAAGTCGCCCAACGATTGCAGGCGGAACTGCTGCGACTACGCGACATCAGCAACCAAAACCAATCGAGCGGCAATCAACTGTCGACCGAAGGGGACCAGCTAGAAGCCCTGGCCCAGGCGCTGAACGAATGCGTCGGGATCTTTAAGACGGGCGAGCGGTCGGAGTTGACGACGGCGGTCTAGCAGAGTGGTTTTCGTTGCCTGCGCGACTGGTGGGATTCCGGCGCTACGGCTGCACAGGCTTAGCCGGGGTGATGCGAAGCGACTTCAGTTCGGCCTGGACGTCGCCGCCAGAATCTTGAAGCCTGGCAAGTGGGATGCGAATGGCGTCCGCTCCATCGGCGGTCGCCAGATTGCTTTTCATCAGCGAGATATTTTTGATCGTGGCCAGTGACGCCAAAGATCGCTTGGTCGCCGGTCCGCCTGAGATCCTCACCGATTCGAGATGCGGATGATTCTCCAGCAGCGCGATGCCGGCGTCTCCGACGTTGGTTTCTCTCAGCGATAAGTGCTTTATTTGATCGATCTGCGCGATGTGGAGCATAGCCTGGTCGGTGATCTCGGCGCCTTCCAGTTGCAAGACTTCCAGATTCGAAAGTGACGCTAGTTTTTGCATCAACGCTTCGTCAACGCCGCTCTCCTCCAGGGACAAATTGGTAAGCGTCTTTATCTGGGCGAGCGCGTCGAGCGAGCGTGGCGGCACGTCGCAACGCGAAAGGGAAAGGTACTTCAGGTTGGGGATGGCTGCGATTTCTTCGATGGCGGTCGCCGACAGATCGACTCCGATTAGCGTCAAGATTTGCAGCACGGGCCACCGGCCAGAGAGGTTGCCGTCCTGTCCACCGAAACTGTCCAGATCCACCATTCCCAGCGAGAGACATTCGAGCCGCGGGTGACGCCCCCAATGCGTCAAGTTCGTTTCGTCGACATTCGGACTTGGTATGCGTTCGCCATCGATACGTCGCCCCAAGACGGGGAAGATGGTCAGCCGCGTCAGGTTCGGCATCTGCTGGAACCGGTCGAGCGAGCGTGGATCGAAATCACACTGCTGGAGTGAGACGTCGCATAATACGTCGATTTCGGCAATTGCCTCTAGCGAGCGATCCGAGAGCTCGAAGCTCATCAGGTTCAACTCCTCCAGGCGTGGCCACGATTGCAGACTGACGTGGAACTCTTCCAAAGGAAGTCGAATGTCAGACGCTGGATCGTCACGGTTCAAACTCTCCTTGTCGAGGATGGCAAACGCCTTGTCGGTCGGGCTTTGATAGTCGGAGAATTCGAGTTCCTTCAAGTTCGCCAAGGTGTTGATTTGGCGGAGCTCGCTCGGCGTCAGCTTTCCTCCCCCAATGTGGAGTTGCTCGACGGAGCGCAGCCGTGAAAACGTGGCCTGGTTTTCCGAGCCTTGATAGTGGAACAGCTTGAGAACCTTCAAGTCGAGCAAGTTGTCGAGCGCTTGCCATTCTTGGTCATCGAGTTGAATTGACTGACCGTATACGGGAGCTTGAAGCGACAATCCCGATTGGGGCAGATAGAGCCGACCGCGAACGAGTTCGCTCCACTTGGGCGGCGAGTGATTCCAACGACCATTGACGCTGTTCCAGGTCGTATCAAATCTGGTTCGCAAATGCTCGGCCGCCGCCTGATCTCGATCATGCCGCAGCTTCTCGCTGCCGATCCACGCAAACAGCGCCGCCAGGATCGGCGTTACGATCAACAGCGTGCGCAGCGAGAACCGTAGCCGCCGGCGGGGCGGTGGGGCAGTTGTGCTTGTAGACGGTTCTTCGGTTTTCATGTTTGGGTTCGGTCGTCAATTGGCGATGCTACGGTTGCGGCTGCACCGGAACTGCCGGGGTGACGCCCAGGTGCGTCAGCCACGCGCCGGGGTCTTTGCCTGTGGACTCGCGCCATAAGAGGGGCTGTAGCAGGTTTTCATTCACGCCGGTCTCTTTGAACTCACATTCGCTGAACTTCAATGACGGAATCCGGAGGATCGACGCCAGCGAGCGGTTAGTCACCGGGCTGCTCGTGACGCTCAAACGCTTTAGCGTCGGGTGGTTCTCGAGCCGGGCGATTCCCCGGTCGGTGACTTGGGTGTCGCGGAGCGTCAGGCTGGTTAAGCCTCGGATCTCCACGATGCGCAACATCGCCTGATCGTCGATTTGCTCGCCGCTAAAAACGATCGGGGAATTCGCATCGAACGCCATTAGACTCGTGACGTATTCCTCGGCCGTCGATTTCTTGCCCCGTAGTTTTTGCAGCAGCACGCCGGCTAGCGGAATATCTTCGACAGCGTTGATTTCGCAGGTCGTTCCCCCCAGCGAAAGCGTCGTCAGCTGGGGCATCGCCACGATTTCACGGATCGCTCTCGGGGACAGTGTGCTGTGACTGATGGAGAGCGTGCTCAAGCTGGGCCAACGCTTGGCGAGTTTCTGTCCGCGGCCCCCAAATCCGTCGAGCTGCTCGAAACTGGAGACATGGAGAATTTCTAGTCGCTTCATCCGTCCCCAAGCGGCGAGCGTCTGCTGGTCGGCGTTGCCTCCCAGCACCAACTGGTCATCGATCCGGCGATTGTTGGGCCAGAGGTGGAGTTCCGTCAAATTGGGAAGGTCCGCCAGTTGGTCGAGCGAACGGGGATCAAATTCGCTGTTGGCGAGCCAGAGCGATTGCAGGTTCTCCATTTGGGAGATCGCCGCCAACGATTGGTCCGATAGCAGCACGCTGGTAAGCCGGAGCGTCTCCATTTGCGGCCACGAACCAGGCGCGATCGCCAGCGCCAACGGGGCAAATAGTCGGGCATCTTCACGAGGATCGAGACCTTGGCGGTACTCTCTTCGCTCGTTGTCGGAGATCTCGAAACGGGTTAGTCGCTTCAGTTCGGTAATCTGACGAAAATCGTCAGGCGTCAATTCGCAATCGTCCAGTTCGAGTCGGTCCAGCATCGCAAGTCGCGAGAAGGTTTCCCCTGGAAAGCGGTTCTGCATGTTCTTCAAGCCGAGCCTTTCCAGGGCGGTCAGGTTGCCAAGGGCCTTCCAGTCGGCCTCGTCCAGCTGGCCCGGCTGCTCAAAGCTTGTTCCTTTGACCAGCAGACGCGTCTTGGGTAGATACAGCCGACCACGAACGAGATCCGTATTGCTGGTCGGGAAAACGTTCAAGCGTCCATTCTCCCGGCTCCAAGTCGTGGCAAAATGGGCGCGAAGATGCTCCGCCGCCGCTTGATCCTGATCGAACCGCAGCGTCTCGCGACCGATCCACGCAAACAACGCCGCTAAGATCGGCGTGACAATCAACAGCGTGCGCAGCGAGAACCGCAGCCGCCGGCGGGGCTGTGGTGCGGTTGGTGAAGCGGGCGGATCGGTGGTTTCCATGGCTTGCATCTTCCCCGATGGGTGGGACAAACGCAAAAGAAATCGCTGGCAAATAACTCTCGCAGAATCCTGCCAAAAAAGTCTTTGCAAACGTGTTGGCCCGGGTGATACCATGAGACATCAACCGCCCCGCTGAGACTTCCCGCCTTGCTTTCCTTCTAACGGTGATGGCACGATCGATGGTTCGAGCTCTTGCGCTGGCGCTGCCGCTGCAAGCGGCGTGCAGAGTCGCATCGAAAATGGTGGGATCGCCGCCACCTTGGCACGCCAAGTAGTTGAGCGTCGGCGTGTCGCCGCTGGAGAGAGGATCGGACGGGCACTGGTACTTCTTCGGCGGCTGCGCTTGCCATTGTTTGTTGGGCGAAGAGCAACTGTCGGTGAAGGGGGGAAAGATTCGAGTGAAGTCGAACTTGTCGTAAAGCGGGCCTTCTTCCATGGACGGCAAAATCATCACCGTCCATGGCGCCCAGACTTGATTGCATTCCGACGTCGATCCGCTCATCGGCTGACCGCCGGCGGTGCAGGTGACATGTCCGCTGAAGGCGCCGGCCGGAAATCGCAAATGGGGGTCGTGGTAGTTGTGCAGCGCTAGACCGATCTGCTTTAGATTGTTGGTGCAAGACATCCGCCGTGCCGCCTCGCGGGCTTGCTGCACCGCTGGCAACAGTAGCGCGATCAAGACGCCGATGATGGCGATGACGACGAGTAGCTCGACCAGCGTGAAACCGGCGCGCAGGCGACGTGCCGCTGGCTCAACAAACAGGGATGAGTGCATGGCATTCGAACTCCAAAAGAGAGGAATGCCTGAGGCGATGGTAGGAGAAAAGTATTTGGCGAGTGCGCCTCAGGGCTAATCGTAGGAAACTTGGAGAAGCATGATGTGGGCTTTCCAAGTAAAGCCGATTCGCCCAGGCCGGGCAATTGAAATCGCTCGGAAAAACTCGAGTGAAACGCACATCAAATGGAAAGAAGTTATGCGCAGTAGATGAACAACGAGTGTCGAATATCCAACGTCTAGTCGACGTAACGTTCGTTTAACTACGGCATGATCTGCTGCGTGATGCAGTGATAGGCGCCGAGTCCCCAGACCAGGTCGAGCGCCGGAAGGGGTGCGATCTGACGATCGGGGAAGCAGCGTCGCATCACTTCGACCGCAGTTTCATCAGCCGGGTCTTCAAACTGCGGCACGATCACGACGCCATTGGCGATGTAGAAGTTGCAGTAGCAGGCCGGGATCCGCTGCTCGCCGACAAACTTCGGCTGCGGCATCGGCAGTTTGATGACTTCAAACGGCTGGCCATGCTGATCGGTCATCTCTTCTAGGCGAGCAAAGTTCTCGGCGAGCGGCTCATGGTTTTCGTCGGCGGGGTTTTCTTCAAAGGCGGCGACGATCCGATTGGGCGCGACGAACCGGGCCAGTTCGTCGATGTGCCCGTCGGTGTCGTCCCCGACAATGCCGCGACCGAGCCACAGCCCTTTATCAGCGCACAGATAGTCGCGCAGGTAACGCTCCATGTCGGCGCGATCAAGCTGCGGATTGCGGTTTGGATTCAACAGGCACTCTTCCGTCGTCAGGATGACGCCGGCGCCGTTTCCTTCGACGGCGCCTCCTTCAAGGATGATGCCGGGCTCAAAGTAGGGAACGTCCAAGTTGGCGAGCAGCCGCTGGGCCGACGCGTCATCGGCGTCCCATGGCGGATACTTACCGCCCCACGCGTTATACCGCCAATCGAGCGCCGCGCGAGGTTGGCCGCTGGGCGCCGACAGGAAGATCGGCCCATGGTCGCGGGCCCACGCGTCGTTGGTTGCGATGTCATGCAGGGTGACGTTCGGTAGGTCGCCGACCAATCGCTGCGCTTCGGCCAGCGCTTCGCCGGCGGCTTGAATGTGGACTGGCTCATACTTGGACAAGGTTTGCACCAGCCGCTGATAGACGAGCGGAATCGGCGCGAACTTGTCGGGCCAGCTGTCGCGGTTGTGGGGCCACGACAACAGCGTCCCGGCATGCGGTTCCCATTCGGCGGGCCAACGATAGCCACGCTGGCGCGGCGTTCCTGTAAGCTTCGCCATTAGAGCGCGCCCTCGTCGAGGTACCGCTTCGTCAGGCCGCTATAGGCGTCGATCCGGCGATCACGCAGGAAGGGCCAATGGGTGCGGGCGAAGTCGATCTGGGCCAGGTTGCACTCGACGACCAAGATCTCTTCCTGATCATGCGAGCCGACCTTCAGTAGGTTGCCGTTGGGATCGCTGACGAACGAGTGTCCCCAAAATTCGATTGTTCCTTCCAGGCCGACCCGATTCGGGGCGCAGACGAAGACGCCATTGGCGATCGCATGGCTCCGCATCATCGTTTCCCAGGCCGAAACCTGGGCGTCGCCGTACTCGTCTTTCTCATCGACCAGCCAACCAATGGCGGTCGGGTAGAAGAGCATCTGGGCGCCGGTCAGCGCGGTCAGGCGAGCCGCTTCGGGGAACCACTGATCCCAACAGACGCAAACGCCGACCCGGCCGAACTTGGTTTGGAACGAGCGAAAGCCGAGATCGCCCGGCGTGAAGTAGAACTTCTCGTAGTAGTGGGGATCGTCGGGGATGTGCATCTTGCGATAGATGCCCAACTGCGTGCCGTCGGCGTCGAAGATGACGGCGGTGTTGTGGTAGAGACCTTCGGCCCGCTTCTCAAACAGCGAGGCGATGACGACCACGCCATGCTTGGCGGCGGCGGCCTGAACCGCTTCGCTGGCGGGGCCGGGGATCGGTTCGGCTTCCTGAAACTTCAGGTGGTCTTCTTCCTGGCAAGGATATTGCCCGGCGAACAACTCTTGCAGGCAGACGATGTTGGCGCCCAGCTTGGCCGCTTCTGCGATCTTGGCGACCGCCTTGTCGACGTTCTCTTGCTTGACGGTCGAACAGGTCATCTGCACGATGGCGACGTTCACTTTTTCAGGGGCTTTGGCAGGCATGGTCATCAGTTCGGGGCCTTGCGATTGGTAGCCAGCGGTTATGATTGGTCTGGAGAGCGGGAGCCTTGCTCTTCGCGCATCCCGCTTAATCGTACAACAGCGGGGAAAGCGGGAAAACTACCGCGGCCTGCGGTAAGAGACGATCAGGCCGGCTTGGCCGGAAAATGGCGAAAAAATGGAGCTGGGAGAGGCCCTGACGCGCTGGACGATTCGCGCCGCACTGGTGCTGCTGGTTGTCTGCTGCGCCGGTCGACAGCTGGCGGGTGAGAATCGCCGGTGGCGCGCAATCGACCGATGTCTCTGGCCGCTCGGCTGCGGCTTGTTTCTGGCGCACATCGCCGCCGCGATCTATTTCTTTCATCATGGCAGCCAGGCCGAGGCATACGCCGACATCGCTCAGCAGACGAAAGCGGTGTTGGGCGCCGCGGTTGGCGAAGGGCTGTACGTGAACTATCTGATGGCGATCATCTGGACCGTTGATGCGCTGTGGCTGATCGTGGCGCCGGTCGCCTATCGGCGCAGACCTGCTTGGATCGAAGCGGCGGTGCTCGGCTTCTTTCTGTTTATCGCGTTCAACGGAACGGTCATCTTCAAATCGGGCTGGCTACGCGCTAGTGGGATTGTTGGTGCGCTTGTCGTGGGGGCTGCGTATCTGTGGAATGCGACGCGACGTTCGAGCGATATTAGGTAGTCGAACTCGTTCGTTCGCGAGGAACGCCGAGTTCTATGTCGATCAAGACATTCTGCTCTGGTCACGAGGCGAAACTGGCGCTTTTGAGGTAGGAACCCCCGGACCTGTACCCTAGCTGCCTGTTGAAAAACGCCCTCGTGGCATTTTCCAACCTCGCCAGGCTCAGAGCATAGCTCTTCGCGGCTCGCAAAATAACGACTTACGTCGCTATTTTGGGATCGCATCCCTGCGATCCAGCAGCCCGTTGAGAAAATCAACGGACTGCTAGGTATGCAATCTAGCGAGTCGTTTGCGCACACAAACAGCAAGCGTCTCACCGCACACGCCCTTTATACTAATAGACCTGCTGACGAACCGTTCCGTTTCGCGATCCTCCCGCCCCGTTGTCGCGACTCCGATTCATCATCCCGGTTCGACTTGCGTCCCATCATGCGATCATAAGCGTTGCTATTATCTTTCGCATTCGTTCTGAAGGGACATGAAGCTATGACGAGAAATGCACGCCTTCGCTCGGCGTTTACCTTGGTCGAGCTACTGGTCGTCATCGCCATTATCGGCGTCTTGATCGCGTTGCTATTGCCGGCGGTGCAGCAAGCCCGCGAAGCGGCTCGGCGGATGAGCTGCAGCAACAATCTGAAGCAACTGGGTCTGGCGGTTCACAACTATCATGACACGTACGGCAAGCTGGTCGCCGGCGCCATTCCGCAATCGGCTAGCCTGCCGCGGGGTCGCGGCGTGTCGTGGATTGTGAGGCTGATGCCGTTCCTGGAACAGTCCAACGCTTTCGACGGCTTTGTGATGGCCGGCGACTCGACCATGCAGGACGGGGGCAGTCCGAACGCGGCGTTCATCAACGGTCTGGTCGTGCCGGGGCTGAATTGTCCCTCGTCTCCTTTGCCGACGGTCCGCGATTGGAACAGTCCGCGCGAAGGGCAGATCGCCATTCAAATGGTCAACTACGTCGGCATCTCCGGTTCGTACTACACCGGTGGTACGAACGGCCAGTCGGGAGACGAGTCGACGTTCGCCCGGATGGACGACTACACCGGCGGCAACGTGTTCAACGGCACGATCACGCACGTCTACGTGCCCGGCGGATCGGATCAGGAAGTCCCCGGCGGCATGCCGTACCTGTCGCAGACCGCTTTCAAGGACCTGCTGGACGGCACGTCGAACACGATGATGATCAGCGAGCAGGGAGACTATCAATACGCGGCCGACGGCAGCAAGAATGATCGTCGTTCGTGCGGCTATCATGGGGGCGCCTGGTCCAATGGCGCCGGATCGGGCTGGTGGACGCAGAACCTGACCGTCTTGCGACATCCGATCGGAACCTCCGGCGGCGACGGCAACGGCGCGACCTACCAGGTGAACATTCCGCTCAGTTCGACGCATCCGGGGGGAGTGCTCGGAACGTTCGCCGACGGTTCGGTTCACTTTGTGTCGGAGACGGCCGACTTTGCAATTCTGACGGCGATCTGTGATCGTCAAGATGGCGCCGTGGTCGAAGCTCCGTAATCGGCGGCGCGTTCTTCTTGCGAAGCATTTCATCCGCCGGCGAGCGTGCGGCGACGCCTCGCCGGCTGTGCGGATTCCTCCCCAGCGCCGCAATCGGAGATTTTTATGACGACGCAAATGCGACACGTCGCTTTCCATCTGCTGCGCACTTGGCCGGCGATTGCGCTGGTCTGTCTGCTGAGCGGATGCGGAAGCGATCCCTACGGCGTGAGTCAGGTAACCGGCCTGGTCACGATGGACGGCGCTCCCTTGCCGAGCGCGACGGTCAGCTTTCACCCGGTCAGCGGTCGCCCAGCCAAAGGGGTGACCGATCAAGAGGGCCGTTACGAACTGATTTACATTCGCGACGTTCGGGGCGCCGAGCCAGGTTCTTACACAGTGCGGATCACGACATTTCGCGAAGTGGCGCCAGACCCGATCCCCGGCCGAGTGCCGCCGGAGTCGATTCCCGTCCGCTACAACCGCCGCTCGATGCTGGCGGCGGAAGTCGAGGAAGGGGACAACGAGATCAACTTCGACTTGACGTCGGCCAAGCGGTAACGGCGACGCCCGTTACCGCGCTTGATGTGGATCACGTAGCGGCCGGGCTTCGCTATCTTTGCGGCGGGGTCGTTTGCCGGGGCCAATCGGGGCGCTGACGAACGTCCACAGGATGAAGCCCAGCAACAGCCCGACGCCGGTCATGGTGATAAACGGCCAGGGGGCGGCCCAGTCCTCAAAGCCGTGATGCAGGTCGGCGCCAAAGATCGTCGCCAGGGTGACGATCGGAAAGAAGAAGGCGGCCAGCACGTTGAGCCGATGCGCCGACACCGACATCCGATGCGCGGCGTCGGCCTGGCGTTCGGTCTGCTGGGCGATGGCGAAGTCGAGTTCGTTCTTCGCTTCGGTGTAGAGCAGCTCCGCTTTCCGCTCAAGCTCGTACGCGCGGTCGCGGGCGTTGATCAACGCCTTGTCGTCGCCACTTTTCTCGCGGGCCTGCTGCAGCACGGCGTGCATGTTGCGAGTCGCCCGGAACAGGGGACTAAGATCGGAGATTACCTGGAAGTAGGCGGCGCTCCCTTCGGCCGCCTCTTCTTCTTTCTCTAGCCGGTCGATTGCGGCGGAGTATTGGGCCAGGTGCCGGGGCAGGGTTCCTTCGCCGGTTCCCAAGTCGCTCGAGTTCCACTCGCGTTTCGCATCGCGCCAAAAGAATCGCCCGATCCGATTTTTTTCGCCCGGCTTGGGAGGTTGGTGCAAAACGAGCAGGAGATGATCGTCGGCCTGCATGACCCGCTGCTTGCCGACTTGATCCCCCAAACGGCGTCGAAATGCGTCGGGGACTTCCCAAATTGCGGGTAAAAGCGACTTTGCGTTCATGGATGGACTCGCAGGATGGACAAAATTCGCCGCTCACTTGAGATTCGCGACAAGGGGCTCTCTATTGCTCAAAAATAAGGTCTAATTCGAAAGGCGGCTGCGAATAGACAGTAAACTTTGCAGCTGTTATCCTCGAATTGTCGGCTTATTAACATCCGCTGACGAGCAATTTTGCCAGATTTACCACCTTATCCCCCCCGGGATTCAACCAGCAGATATTGGAGATAGCGAATGATGCGTTTGACTTCCCTGAGCCTCTTTTCCTTGAGCCTTGTGTGCGTCGCCCTGGCGGCCGTTTCGGCCAATGCCGCGGAAGACGACAAGGGCTGGACCGCGCTGACCGACGGCAAGAGCTTTGACGGTTGGAAGATCAACGAGAGCGAAAAGTCGTGGAGCATCAAAGACGGCGCATTCGTCGCCAAGGGGGGCCGCAGCCATTTGTTCTACGTCGGTGACGAAAAGCCGTTCGAGAACTTCATTTTGAATCTCAAAGTGATGACCAAGAACAACAGCAATGGCGGCGTTTACTTCCACACGAAGTATCAAAAGGAAGGCTGGCCGAAGAATGGCTTCGAATGCCAGGTGAACAACAGCTACAACTCCGACCCGCGCAAGACCGCCAGCGTCTACGCCGTGAAGGACGTGATGGAAGCTCCGGCCGGCGACGATGAGTTCTTCGATTACACCATCGAAGTCAAAGACAAGACCGCCAAGCTGTACATCAACGGCAAGCTGGTCAACGAGTACACCGAACCGGAAGGGACCGAAGCCGGCAAGGATTTCACCCGCGTCTTTGACAAAGGGACCTTCGCGCTGCAGGCTCATGATCCCGGCAGCACGGTCTACTACAAAGACATCCGCGTGAAGCGCCTGCCGTAGGCCGGGCCCGCTAACGCGAAAATGAGAACCCCAAAAAGCCGTTGGCAGCGATGCCGGCGGCTTTTTTTTGTCAATTATCGGTTGTTTCTTTGCGAGCGATTGCGATCTACAATAAGGGAAATAAATTTTCCTACCCCAAACCCCGCCTTTTTGGAGCTTATCGCGTGATTCGACACTGCGCTTTGCTGGCCATCATGCTGGCCACCTGTCTTACCGCTCGACTCTCAGCAGCCGAGCCGAGCCACGACGTTGTGATCTACGGCGGCACTTCGGCGGCGATTGCGGCGGCGGTGCAGGCGAAACGGATGGGCAAGTCGGTGATCGTCGTCTCGCCCGATAAGCACTTGGGCGGCCTGACCAGCGGTGGTCTTGGTTGGACCGACAGCGGGAACAAAGCGGCGATCGGCGGGATCTCGCGTGAGTTCTACCAACGCGTCAAAAAGCATTACGATCAGCCGTCGGCCTGGCGACAACAAAAGCCAGAGCAGTACAGCCGATACCGAAAAGACGACGACTCGATGTGGGTCTTTGAACCGCACGTCGCTGAGCAGATCTTTGAAGACCTGGTCGAAGAGTACAAGATTCCGGTCGTTCGCGACGCCTGGCTCGATCGCGAGAATGGCGTCGAAATGAAAGATGGCAAGATCGTCTCGATCAAGACGCTCGACGGCAAGACCTACGCTGGCAAGATCTTCATGGATACGACCTACGAAGGGGACCTGATGGCGGCCACCGGCGTTTCGTACTTCGTCGGCCGTGAAGCGAACGAAGTCTACGACGAGACGATGGATGGCGTGCAGACGGCCCGCGCTCGCTCGCACCAGTTCGACTATCCGGTTGATCCCTACGTGGTGAAGGGAGATCCCAGCAGTGGGCTGCTGCCGAAGATCTCGGACAAGCCGCCGGGAGTCGATGGTCAGGGAGACAAGAAGTTGCAGGCCTACTGCTTCCGCACCTGTCTGACGACCGCCAAAGACAATCAGGTTCCGTTCCCGAAGCCGGAAGGCTACGACGCCAACGACTACGCGCTGCTGGGACGTTACTTGGCCGGCGGCTGGAAGGGCGTGTTCAACAAGTTTGACCCGGCGCCGAACCAGAAGACCGACGTCAACAATCATGGCGGGTTCTCGTTCGACAACATCGGCATGAACTACGACTATCCGGAAGCGTCGTACGAGCGTCGTCAGGAAATCATCAAGGAACATGAGAACTACCAGATCGGTTTGCTCTACTTCCTGGCCAACGACCCGAGCGTGCCGGCCGACATTCAGGCTCGGATGCAGAAGTGGGGCCTGTCGAAGGACGAGTTCGTCGACAACCACAACTGGCCGCATCAGCTCTACATTCGCGAAGCCCGCCGCATGGTCAGCGACTTTGTAATGTCGGAGCAGTACCTGCGGGCGCTGAAGCCGACGCCGGAATCGGTCGGTCTCGGTTCGTACAACATGGACTCGCACAACACGCAGCGATACGTCGACAAGAATGGCCACGTCCGCAACGAAGGGGACATCCAGGTCAGCCCCGGCGGCGCCTATCCGATCAGCTATCGTTCGATCGTGCCGAAGAAGCAAGAGTGCGCAAACCTGCTGGTGCCGGTTTGCGTCTCGTCGTCGCACATCGCCTACGGTTCGATCCGCATGGAGCCGGTCTTCATGATCCTGGGCCAATCGGCCGCCACCGCCGCCAGTTTGGCGATCGATGGCGACAAAGCGGTGCAGGACGTCACCTACGACCAGCTGCAGCCCCGTCTGTTGGCCGACGGCCAAGTGTTGGAAATGAAACGCAAGCCGAAGCCGTCGACCGTCGTGCTGCGAGCCGATAGCCTGCCGGGGATCGTGGTCGACGACGTCGACGCCGAAACGGTCGGTACGTGGGCTTCCAGCAGCGTGGTGCAGCCGTACGTCAACAGCGGCTACCTGGCCTATGACGCCAAGACCAAGGCGAAAGCTTCGATCACGTACAAGACGAAGCTGAAGCCGGGCAAGTACGACGTTCGCGTCTCTTATTCGCCCAACGCCAACCGCGCGACCAACGTCGCCATCACGGTCAGCTCGGGCGACAAGACGTACGAGGCCGAACTGAACCAACGCGAAAAGCCGACCCACAACAAGGCGTTCGCGTCGATCGGCCAATACGACCTGTCAGGCGAAACGACCCTAACCATCTCCGGCGAAGGCGCCAACGGCTACGTGATCGCCGACGCGGTCTCGTTCGTGCCGGTGAAGTAGTTAAAGGCCGCAGATAGAAATCGTGAAGCCGCACGAGAGCAATTTTCGTGCGGCTTTATTCGTATGCGGGGCTTATGATATGCTTGGGCCGTACTCGATGAAACGGCCAGCCAGCGGCGTTGGTTCAACTGCACTTGATTGGTATCGAAATGTCGGAAGCATCCAGCGCAGCGGCGACAGCGAGATTTCCGACGTTTTCGGCGAACTTGCTGCTGTTGAAGATGTTGCCGTGGATGTTTTCCGGGGTGACGCTGTTGCTACTGGTAATCGCCATTGGCGAATGGATGAACGAACGGCCAACTAGCGCACCCAGCGTCTGGCAAGCTGTACCGATCTCTGTTGGGATAACGGTGGTCGCTTGGTGGACCTATCGGAGATATGAACGTCATCTATTACGCCTCGGTCGTGAAGGCGTCGAAATAAGTCTCTGTTTTGCCGTCTTAAGATCTTGGAATCTAGGTATTTTTTCGTCGATTCTCTTCGGCAGGACCCGTTACGGTTTTATTCGCTGGGAGGAGTTGTCTAGCATAGAGGCGCGGAGCAGCATTCCTGAATATCCTTGCCGGGGCAGATTTAGCCCCGCTCTGATCCTGACAGGAAACGTCTGGCCTATTTTGAATAGAACGTCGTCGGTCGGAGATGCGCCGCTGGCTGACGCGTTAGCGATCCAATCCGCATGGATCACCTCTTCTCCCAGTCGTGTCGCCGCGCAAATCGAGCCCTACCTGAAAGATCCCCAACTACGCCAAACGCTTCCCAGCTTGCGGGAAACGGATTTGGCTGCGGAGTAGATTTGGCGGCCGAAACGAGACCTAAAATCGATTCGGACGATTCATGATCTCGTTCAGCACGATCACCTTGCGGATGTCGCTGGGGCTCCGGAACATGGCGGCCAGTTCGGCGGCGGTGTCGCTTGATTTGAGTTCGTGTCCTTCGTCGTCCATGCCACCCAGGTCGTAGTCGTACGCTTCCGGTTCGCGGGGGTCTTCTTGGACCGCTTGCAGATAGGCTTCGACGGCGTCGGTGTAGCCTTCGCCTTCGCTGGGAAGCTCTTCCTGCTCGGTTTTGATGTGATGACTGGGCAGCTCGTCATGGGCCGACAGCGAGGGGAGGGGAGCGACGACTTCGGCCTGGACCATTTCCCGGTCCGAGGCGTACTGCGGCGGAGCGTCCTGATAGGGACGTTGTTGGCCCGGTTTGTTGCCGCCGGCTTGCTGCAGGAACTGGGCGATTTCCGATTCGAGATCGTTGCCGGCTTGTTGCGGACGAGGACGCTGCGGCGCCCGCGGTTTTTGCGGCGCCGGCGTATGGTCCTGTTGCTTCGTCTTGCCGCCGAACAGTTTGAGGATCGCCGGGCCAATGACGAACAGCAGCACGATCACGATCCGAATGATCGTGTCGATGTCGGCGGCAAATAGAATCGGCAACTGCATGAGCTTCGTTTCTTACGCGGCGCGTTACTTCGAGGAATTCGAGCCGGAGAGGGCGATCGACTTACGCATGTCGGTGTCGGCTTGCACGTTGCGAAGCGAGTAGTAGTCCATGATGCCCAAGCGGCCCGACTGGAACGCTTCGGCCATCGCGGCCGGCACTTCCGCTTCCGCTTCGACCAACGCCGCTTTGGCGTTTTCGATCTCGGCCATGTTTTCTCGTTCGGCGGCGACCGCCATGGCCCGCTTCCCTTCTGCCCGGGCGCGAGCGACGCGGGTGTCGGCTTCGGCCTGATCGGCGCTAAGCCGGGCGCCGATGTTCTCGCCGACGTCGATATCGGCGATGTCGATCGAAACGATTTCAAACGCGGTGTTGTGGTCAAGTCGACGACCAAGCACCGTCTTGGAGATCATGTCGGGATTTTCGAGCACGGTCGAATGAGTCTCGGCCGAACCGATCGCGCTGACGATGCCTTCGCCGACGCGGCCGATGATCGTCTCTTCGGTGGCGCCGCCGATCAGCTTTTGCAGGTTGGCCCGCACCGTCACGCGAGCTTTCACCTTCAGCTGGATGCCGTCTTTGGCGACCGCGTCGAGCGAGGGGCGAGCGGCGCCGCGCGGGGGACAGTCGATCACTTTTGGATAGACGCTCGTTTGCACCGCTTCCAGCACGTCGCGGCCGGCCAGATCGATGGCGGTCGCTTCGCGGAAGGTGAGCTGAATGGTTTTGGCTTTGTTGGCGGCGATCAACGCCCGAATCACCAGCGGCACGTTGCCGCCGGCCAGGTAATGCGCTTCGAGCGACTTGCTGGTGATGCCGGTGCTTTCGCCCAGGCCGGCTTGCACCGCCATGATCTTGCTGCGGACGATCGTCTTCGGATTCACTTTGCGGAACGACATGCCGATCAGGTCGAGCAGGCCAACCCCGGCGCCGGTCCAGATCGATTGAATCCAGAGACGGAAGTAATAGGCGACGATGCCGAAAATGATCAGACCGATAACCGCGACGACCAGCATCCCAAAAATGATGAGGGGACCAAGGTTGTCGAATAGGGCGGCGACTAGCATAGCGGGTTACTTCTCACTTTCGGGGGTGTCGGACCGAATCTCCGACCTCATGTTTAAACCGGTTTTATACCTCAAGTCAAGCGAACGGATCCTCCAGCGGATCGATTCCGAGCGACTCGAGCGGCTGCGAATAGGGATCCGTGGCGCCAGGCTCGGCCGGGCGGGGAGCGGCATCGGGGTGATCTTCGGCCCGCACGACGACCAATTGGGTGCCGTCGACCTCGACCACTTCGATTTTTTCGCCCGATTCGATGGCCCCTGATTCGCTGATCACATTCCAGCTTTCCCCTTCAATTTCGGCAAATCCGCCCGGCAACAGCGGGCAAGAGGCGACCCCCACCTTGCCGACGAGTTTGGCCAGGTGGTCTTCCTCGGCCTGTTCCTCTTTCGACTGCGACGGCGTGTTCAGCAGCACCATCCGCCCGATCGGCGTGTGAGGCCAATACTTGACCGCCAGCATAAAGAGAATCGGCATCGCGAAGACCGAACCGCCCAAAAACAGGGTGCCGATCCCCGGGCCACAGTAGAAATAGGCGAAGCCGATCGAACTGATCATCGACACAAAGGCGAGCACGCCCAGGATGCCGGCCGACGGCAGCAGGAACTCAAGAAAAATCAGCCCCACGGCGATCGCCATCAGGATTAGCGCAAAATAAATGGGCGGCATGCTCGTTTCCTGCAATTTCTTAGGCGTAGCGCGGGTGCGTTTACTTGGGCTTCACCAACAAGTAGTTTCCGCGAGCCGCGATGGCGATCAACTCGGCGCCGCGCGGCGCGAAACCGGTCTCGCACGTCACGTTCACTAGTTCACGACCAAACTTCGCCTTGCCGCCGGGGACCAGTTGCGACTGGGCGACGCCGGTTTCTCCGACCAGGTGCGACAGGTCGACGATCATCTCGCGACGATGTTGCTCTTCGGCCGCATCTTCGTCGGGCGGATGGAGCATCGTTTCTCGCAGATAGGGGACATGCGGCACGATATGCTTGGCGAACATCAGCGAAGCGAGGATCGCCCCCATCACGATAAAGATGTTGGCCAGCGAGTAAGGGACCTGCGCCAGTTGATAGTCGGTTTGCGGCCAGATGAATGTCTGACTGGCGAGCACGATTGAGGCCAGGATCATCGCGCCCCCCCCCAGCCCGAAAATGCCGAAGCCGGGCAAGACGAAGATCTCGATCGCGACGAAGCCGATCCCGCCGATAAACAGCAGCACCTCGAGCCAGCCGGCGGTGCCGCTTAAGAATTGGCTCCAAAAGTAGAAGCCAAAGCAGATCGCCGCCATAAAGCCGAAGATGCCGATGCCAGGCGCCTGCATTTCCATGATCAACGCCGAGATGCCAACGAACAGAAAGAACCACGCCAGCCCCGGATGCGCCAAAGCGTCGATCAGCTGATGCGCCCAAGTCCGTACCGGCTGCGAGATCTCGCCGCTGACGCCATACCGCCGGGCGACGTCGGTGGCGTCGGCCGCGATTGCATCGGCCAGCCGCAGATCAAACGCCTGACCGCCGGTCAGCTGGAGCGGCTGTCCCGGCGTCGTGATCACTTCGGTCTCTTCCCACATCTCGGGGGCGATCTGCTGCTTCAGTTCTTCCTGGCAAAAGAGGGCGGTCAGCCCGGATTGCTTGTGACGATAGTTGGCGACTTCCAGCTGCGGATCGACCATCGCCGCCCACGCCGACCAGCGGCGCTCTTTGTTCTCGCCGACCTGAATCAGAAAGTTGCGGACGTCGACCGTGCCTTGTTCGCTGTATTGATAGCCGCCGGGGCCGCCGAGCGTCGCGTCGGTCGCAACGACGATCTCGTCGCAGGCAAACGGAACAATCGCCGCATTGCTGGCTGCGACCCCTTTGACCAGGGCGACGGTGCGAACTTCGTCCGGCTGCTTCAGCAGGAAGTTCATCAGCGATTCGACCGCCACCGGATCGCCGCCGGGCGAGTCGATTTCGAGCAGGACGAGATTCACTTTGCTCGCGACTTCGCTCTGAATCATCCGCATCACTTGTTGCACTTGATTGTGCGTGATGGCGCCGCTTAGCTGAACCTGCGTCGCTTTCCAGTCCCGTTCGAGCGAATAGTCGAGCTGGAGATCAACGTCCGGCACTTCCAACTGTTGGGCAAGCTGCTGCTGCGACTCGGCCAGGTGGCTGATCAACTGATACTTCAGCCGAAGATCGCGACCGGTGAAGATCGCCAGTTCGCCGGCCGAGACGATTTTCTCCGACTTGGCGACTTCGCCTGCTTTCTTCATCGCTTCGTATTGTTCGCCGCTGACGAACTGGCGATCGTTGACGCGAAAAACTTGCGCTTGGCGATCGAGCATCGCCACGGCGATCGCTTGCGGCAGCGAGTTGCGGAAGCCGGCGATCTCTTCGTACGCCTTCAGCATGGTGCCGGAGATCGACTTCTCTTTGATCCCAGCGTCTCCCAACTGCGCATCGGGCGCCATGATGATCTGTTCGCAGGCCAGCGGCAGCAGTACCGCGTGGCCGGTGACCGACTCTGGCAGATAGGCGACCGTGCGGACGCGACTCATTTCGGTCGACGTTAAGAAGCGAGCCAGCGCCAGACAGCGTTCAAACTGGCTGTCATCCGCTGATTCGCCGCGCCCGGGGCGAAGCTCGAGCACCAAGACCGGGCGAGGCTCGACACTGGGAAGCGCCTGCAGGGCCCGCTCGATACTTTGCTGGATCGCCACATCGGACGAACCGGCGATCGGCAGCGAGATCCGTACGCGGGCCGCTTGCCGCTGGGCGTCTTCTTGCGCCGGCAGCCAGGTAGCGCCGCTGATCACGCCCAACAGCGCAAGCAAGATCGAGACGTGCCGGTAGCGTCCTGGGGAGACTGGTAGTTGCATCGCGAATCTTCGCAAAGTGGTGGTGCTCGTCGGTGGCCGTAAGAAGTTATCGAACGTATCTGGATAGGAATTCGTCGCTAATCTCTTCAGCTTACCGAGAATCCGACGCCCAAATTATAGAACGTCTCCAACATCCAGCCAACAAACGAGTTGCAATCGTTACGAGCTGCGAAAATAGGACAACCAGGGCAGGGGCGAAGTTCAAGCAATTCTCGCAGCGGAGAATCAGCCGTCCGCTAGTGCAGGTTCACTTCCAGGATCTGGAAATTGAGCCCCGGCATCGCCGCGCCCCCGTTGTGAAAGTGAACCCCTTGATAGCAGTAGCGGTTCATCGGGACGTGCGTATGGCCAAAATAGACCTCAGACAGGCCCGAATCGACCCCGTGCCCGACCGACTCAAGATACGACAAAATCCGCCGGGCGACGAGACGCTTGGGGTTGATCGCAAAGCTGACCGCTTTGTGCAGACGGGCTTTTACCGCCAGATCGTACAGCTGGTGATGGTAGGCGGGGCGGCGACGAGGCTGATGATGGGTCGCCCGAGCGGCAATCAGTCCGGCGGCGTCCATGTGACGATTGGCGACGTCGCCATGCAGCATCAACGTGTCGCCGATCCGCAAGTAAAAGGGCTCCCAGGCCAGATTGGAGAGGGAATCGGAGAGTTCATCGAGTCGCTCGACGAACAGCGGCAAACAGTCATGATTGCCGAGCAGATAATGAAACTGGCAATCGGGATGGGCTGTGATAAAGCGCTGCAGCCAATCGATCGCGGCGTCCACGGTCGCTTCGACCGATGGCAGCGTCGACCAGTCGAAATCGAAGATGTCTCCCCCCAGGATGAACGTCGATCCGGTTGCGGCTCGCTCGTTGAAAGCGGCCTCGTACTGGGCGGCGTTCGACCGGGCGGAAAAGAGATGCAAGTCGGAGACGAAGTAGTGCACGGCGGACTCGATCCTGACAACGGACGACGGCAAAGGGGACCGCAAACAGGCCCTATTCTTTATATACGTCGCTAGCGATCGAAAAAGCGAAAAATATCAGCGGGCGCCTGTATCGTAGCCGGCCGCAACGTCTGGGAAAAAGCCTAGCAGTCCGTTGATTTTCTCAACGGGCTGCTGGATCGCAGGGATGCGATCCCAAAATAGCGACGTAAGTCGTTATTTTGCGAGCCGCGGAGAGCTATGCTCTGAGCCTGGCGAGGTTGAAAAATGCCACGAGGGCATTTTTCAACAGGCAGCTAGCCAGCTAAGAGTGTAGAGCCGTCTTTCTGGAAACTGACGAAGAAGAAGCGGACCACGTCGGAACCGGCTTGCGAACTGTCTCCTTGCCAGAGCACGGTATACGATTTCCCGTCGAGCGAAAACTTGTAGACGATCGCCGCTTGCGGGCCTTCCTGCGGGATATCGCCAGCCAGGCGAATGCGGTGAACTTGCGCCCCGCCGGCAAAATGAGAAGTACGATTGGAAACGTCCATCAGGTTGGCCGAATCGACATTCCGCTTCGCTTCGGCGACCGAGATCTGCCCGGTTAGATTGTTCCAATCGTCGTTGGCCTGGTCGCGCACTTCGACCAGAAAGCGTCCGAACTCGGGATCCTCGCACAGCCAGATCGGGGCGCCGGCGTCTGGAACGCTCTCGGTGGGTGATCCGGGGAACTGAATCGACCAGCCGGCAGGGTCCTTGTACGGACTCCAGTCCAAGCGATCGGTCAGCGGCGGCGCGCCAGCGCCGCGGGCAGTCGATCCGACGGGGATCTCCAGCGAACTCGCCTCTTGCAGCGCGATCTTGGCGCCGATTCCCAAAACGACCGCCAATATCAGCAGCGAGCCGATCATCATCACCTGGCGACGAAACTTGCGTTTGGCGAGCGATTGCGCTGCGCGATCGGCCAGGGGGTCTTTCAGCGGAATCTCGGCGTCGTCGATCAAATTGCGCGACATGGCCGGTGCGCCTCGAAACGTTTTCGGGCCCGGCGTATCCGCCCCCGAAACGATCCGCGTCGGTTCGCCGCACTTTGGGCAGCGAACCTTCTTGTCGGCCAACCGTTCGGCGGCTTCAAAGGTGGCTCGGCAGTGCGAACAGGTCGCGACGATCGGCATCGTAGCGATCCTTTCGAGAAGAAGTAGGAGGAGCTGGAAAACGGATGGTCGACGTGACGGACATCCCCACGAAACGTTCCCCTTATTCTTTCGCCCCCAGACGCAGACCGCAATACGAAACCGCGGCGAACTGCTGGTCTAACTACCGACGAATTTGTCGCCGTCGATTGAAAACGACTCGAAAAACTGGTCGACTTCGTCGTGATAATGGTCTCCCGCCCACAGCACGACGAACATCCGTTGCCGTATGAAGATTAAAAGAACTCGCGTTTCGCCGGGCTGATCGCGGACGATATCGGTCGCCAGTTGATACTCGACGGCGTAGTTGCCGCCGATCTTGTGGCGGCGGATCGAGGCGATGTAGGGACTCGCATCGGCCAACTCCGGCAGGTCGAACGCGAGCCAATGTTCGCGAATTGGTTTGGCGCCCGACGGCGGCGAAGCGACCGGCGTGCGATTGGAATAGAAAATCTCGAACGTCTCCGCTTTGCCGACGAGATTGGCGCCGCGCACCGAGACGTCGCCGCGCTGCACTGGCGGCAGTTGCGCATAGGGCTGAGGAAAGCGGACCACGATCTTGCCGCTGGGGTCGAAGAATTGAACCGCACTGGTCGTGGGACGGAACGATTCGCTCGGCTGAAATTTGTTCGATCCGCCGCTCATTGCGACCGTCAGGCCAATCAATAGCAAGACCAGCGCCAGGCCTCCGCCGGCGGCGCCGATCAGCATCATCGTCTGCCGCTTGTCGCTGGTCGTCGGTTCAATCGTGGCGACCTCGGCCGATGGCTGTGGCTTGACTGGCCGCGGACCAGGATCTGCCGCCAATGAACCGGAGGAACGTCGCGGCGTTTCTTCAATGATCTCAACCTCGGTGATCACCTCTTCCGCCACATCGACGACCCCCGAGGGCGCATTGCCGACCGGAGCGTCATCGAGAAAGTCGTCATCCGACAACTCCTCAACCGCCTCGGCATCCTCCATGCGCTCGATGACCAGGTCGTCAAACCCAAGCTCGATCACTTCTTCTTCCGGTTGCGGCGGAGGTTCCGGCGCTGGGGGGGGAGGAGTCGGCCGCACCGGCGCTGGTGGCGCCGCGGCAGGACGCGCGGTTGGTTGGCTCGTCGCCGTAAAAGCCGGCGCCGTTTCGTACGGGCCATCGAGACACGAGTCATCCAAGTCGTCGTCGTCCATCGCCTCGTAGGGATTGGGCGCCGCAGGTGGCGCCGGCGATGCAGCGACCGCCGCAAGTTCGACCGCTTCGTGCCGCGCGGTCGCCAAGATAATCGGCGGCAGCGCTTCCCAAGCCGCTAGCTGCGCGGGATTCAAGACGATCGGCTGGTCCGGCGAAGGGGTCGCATGGGCTGGCTGGGCTTGCGGACGTGGCGCCGACGACGCGGGAGCGGCCGGTTTCGCGTCTGGCGCTTTCGCCGCCGCTGGCTTTGCCGCAGGCTTCTCGGCAGGCTTTGTCGGCGCCGGCGGAGATTGGGGCGCTGGAGATTCGGGCACCGGCGTCGGGGTCTCGCCAGCAATTTCTTTCCACGATCGCGTAGGGGTCGCCGACGGTGGTGGAGCTTGACGCTTGGGCTTGGATGGTGATTTTTGCTTGGGCGCTGCGGCCTTGGCGACCGGCAAGTCTTCCTGCGACGAATCGCTGACGCGACGTTGCTGTCGGGCCGCCTTCGCTTTCTTTTCGGCTTGGCTGACGACATCGCCGATCCGAAAGGGCTCTTTGCACTTGGGGCAGCGGACGTTCTTGCCTGCCAGATGATCTTGCGCGGCGAATTTCGCCTGGCAGTGCGGACAAGCGGCGATAAAACTCACTGGCGACTCAAGCGTGCGGGAGAGGGATCGGGCGAAGTCATTTCAACGTGAATAGATACGTCGATTTTGGTCCGTTGGGGGGGCGACTGCAAGCGCTATTGCGGCACTACCGCGGAAGTCGGACGCGGGCAATCCGTTCGCGCTGCATCTCGTCGAGCGAAAATGGGGTCGTCAGGATCGGATGATTTTGGTCAGCGCGAATTTGCAGCGCATAACCGTCTCCCTCGGGGGCGTTGATCGGCATCGAAAAACTGCCGTCGGGCCGCGTCCGGAAATAGTTCTCGATCGTCCGGGGACCAATCAAATCGATCGCGGCGCCGGCGATCGGCAGGCCGTCGCGGTTGACGACGATGCCGCGGATCACAAATTGATCGGGGCTGCGGAGATCGGCTTGCTGCATCGCCGCCACCAGGGCTCGCAGCTCGAGCGCGTCTTCGCAGCGAATGACGACCCGGTCATTGTCAAAGTCGACCTGCAGGGCCGCGCTGGGGCGAACGCTCGATTCCGCCTTTTGAAAGAGCCGGCGGACATCGACGTAGTTGGCGGTATACGCAGCGGTCGGCATGTCGGCGTCGGTGGCGATTTCGACTTCTCCGAGCAACTGCTGAGCTTGCGGCGAATCGACGCGGAGCCAGCCGACCTGGGCTCGGTCGCTATACCGCCAGTGGGTCCAGTAGGCCAATGGCAGCGAGAGGAGGGCGATGCCGATCAATAGCGCCCGCAGCGAGATGCGGGGGTTTCGCCGCAACTTGGGCAGATAGAGCGTCGCGGCGCCGGCGGCGGCTCCGAGCAGCAAGATAAAGAGGACTTGGTAGGCCATGGCGGCGATTATGGTAGCGATTGGCGTGCGTTTGGCCTGCGATCCTGGCAAGGCGACTTCTATTTAACAGTAGCGCAGTAGGGAAGCGAGGGCAAACTGCCGCTGGCGCCGCTATCAGCCGATTTTTCGGCAATACCCGAACGATTTCGACCCGTATCGCGTATTATAGGGGAGCTGGGAGCAAGCCCTTTCTAGGATCGGTTCAGGACGTACCGCTGCGCCAGGACGCGCAACCGACCATTCGTGACTAACGCCGAGAACGACGGCAGCCGTCACCAACTGAGCGAGAGGTTCAGATGGTGAGGGTTATGCCGAAGAAAACTCGCTCGGTTTCTTGTCGGTTTTTTTGACCAGGGCTAAATCGTGACCTAAGCTTTCGCGGGTCGAGACTCAGGGCCCACATTCTTAGGTCGGTTAACGTCGCTTCGGCGGCTGTTTCCCTTGTTCGCCTCGCCGGGCGACAGGCCCCCCCAAAAAACGACGGATTCTCGAATGTTGCGATGGACTACGCCAAGAACGGCTCGCGGTATTGCCGCCCCCTTCTTGTTTACTTTGATTTTCGTTTCGCTGGCTGCCCCGCAGTTGGCGCTGGCCCAAGTCAAGATCCCGGACGAAGCGGTCCTGGACCAGGGTGAGATCGCCCAGTTGATCGCCGATGGCGAACTGCTGGAAAAAGAAGGACGCTGGGGCGAGGCCCTGACGCACTTCGAAGACGCCCTGCGAGCCTTTCCTGACGTCGCTCCGCTGAAAGAGAAGGTCGACACCGTTCGTCGTCGCTACGACGTTTCGCGTCGTTACGCCGATCGCAGCTTTGTCGGGGGCATGCGTAACTTGACGGCCGAACAGTCGGTCGCCTTGTACGACGATCTGCTCGCGAAGATTCAATCGAATTACGTCGACTCGCCCCGCTGGTCCGATCTGGCCTATCGCGGGATGTTGCAGTTGGACGCCGCCCTGTTTGATCGCACCTTCCGTCAGGTCAACATGCAGGGAATGAGCGAAGAGCAAATCACCGAGCTGCGTCGTCAATTGTGGCAATCGGCCCAGTTTGATCGGATTCAAAACCGTTTCGACGCTCGGGCGCTCGCCCTGCAAGCCGGCCAGATCGCGCAGGCCGCCGCGGGTATGCCGCAGACCGCCGTCGTGTTGGAATTCATCAGCGGCGCCGCCGGTTCGCTCGACAACTACTCCAGCTTTCTGACGCCGGATCAGTTGAATGAAGTTTACTCGCAGATCGAAGGTAACTTCGTCGGCGTCGGCATCGAACTGAAGACGCAAGACGAAGCGCTGCTGATTGTTCGTTCGATCCCCGGCAGCCCCGCCGACAAAGCGGGCATTCGCGACGGCGAACGCATCATCGCTTTGGAAGGCCGGACCGTCAGTCAGTTGGGTGGCGAAAAAGCGGCCGACATGTTGAAGGGCCCGATCGGCAGTTCGATCACCGTGACCATCGCCGACGCTCAACAGAACGCTCGCGACATCGTCGTCACGCGTGATCGCATTGAAGTGCCGAGCGTCGACGTCGTCAAAATGCTCGATCCCGCTTCCGGCGTCGCCTACCTGCGTATCGCCAGCTTCCAGAAGACGACCACCCGCGACCTGACCGCCGCCTTGTGGAACATGCACCGTCAAGGGATGCAGGCCTTGGTGATCGACCTCCGCGGCAACCCGGGCGGTTTGCTGACCGCTTCAGTCGAAATCGCCGACTTGTTCCTTGATCGCGGCACGATCGTTTCGACCCGCGGCCGCAGCGCTGGCGAAGACTTCGACTACACCGCGCATCAGGCCGGCACCTGGCGGATGCCGCTGGTCGTGCTGATCGATGAGAACTCGGCCAGCGCCAGCGAGATCTTCGCCGGTGCGATGCATGACAACGGTCGCGGCACGATCGTCGGTACGCGGAGCTACGGCAAAGGCTCGGTTCAGGGGATCTTCCCGCTGGGCGTCGCCAAAGCTGGTCTACGTCTGACCACCGCCAAGTTTTACTCTCCCAGCGGTCAAGCGATCAGCAATCGCGGCGTGACGCCGGACGTGGTTGTCCGCAACGTCGCCAAACCGCTGGAAGGGGGCGCGATTCTGGAAAGCAAGACTGATGCCGCCCTGGACGCCGGTTTGCACGCGGCTCTGACGCAGCTGCAACCGGCCCAGATCTCGAATCGAGCGATTGGCCAAAGATAGCCCATTCGAGGGAATAGGGTTGGCGTCGGTCCCCCTAGCTTAGTAAATTGCGAAACAGTCCGCATTCTTCCCAATGCGGACTGTTTTCCTGTTTACCCCCAATGTTGCTTTGACATTCGAGCGTTTAGGCCAGCTGATCGCCCGTCGCTGGATGCTGATCATTCCTCTCTGGATCATCCTGGCGGTGTGCGCGGTGCTTTCGCCGCCCCACTGGGACGATGTGACGCTCGACGGCGATCTGGCCTATCTACCGGCCACCTCGCCGATGCTGATCGCCGAGCGAGAGATCACCGCCGCGTTCCCCGATCGGAAGGCGAAGAGCCAGATTGTGATCATCGCTTCGCGCCGCGACGAAGAGCCGCTGACCGACGACGAGTGGAAGACGATCGATCGTCTGGCGTCTCCCTTTCAAAACGCCCAAGGGATCGAATGGCTGCGGCAGGCCGAAGCGGCGGAAGGAGCGTCGCAAGAGGCGCTCTTCAAACGGGCCGAAGCGACTTTGACCGAAGCGGAACTGCTGGACTACGACGCCGCCGAGCCAGTCTGGAACCTGGCGGCGCTCGCCAAGGCGGAAGATCGCGGCGAGATTGAAGTCGAGCGGCTGAAGGCCCAAGCGATCGCGCTCGACCCCAGCTTGGAACAAGCGACGAGCCCAACCTTGCCGGCCGATGCGCCCGACTGGAAGTTGTTTGACGTCTGGACGCGGCATACGCCGGTGGTTGGCAAGATGTTGGTTGACCCCGACAAGCGGGCCGGCTTGATTATCCTTCATCTGACCAACGAACTGGCGGCGACCGACAACATCCGGATCGTCAGTCAGATCGAAACGTTGGTCGACAAGTGGCGAGAAGAGATCCACGACTCCGGCGACGATCAACTGCAGATCGGCATTACCGGCAGCGCGGCGATCGGCGGCGATATGCTGTTGGCGGCTAAAGAGAGCATCGCCAGCACCGAGTTCTACACGATCGCCCTGGTGATCGTTATTCTGCTGGTCGTCTATCGGGCGCCGCTATTGGCGATGGCGCCGCTACTGGCGATTGCGATTTCGTTTTGCGTCGCCACCTGGTTGGTCGCTTCGCTGACGCTGGTCGATCAGATCCCCGGTTTCGGCTGGTGGAACTTCGAGGTCTTCAAGACTTCCAAGATCTTTGTTGTGGTGATCCTGTTTGGCGCCGGAACCGACTTCTGCCTCTTTCTGATTTCGCGCTACAAAGAAGAGTTGGCGGACTGTGGCGATCCCGGCGAAGCGGTCGCCAAAGCGCTCGGCGGAACGGCGTCGGCGATCTGCGGTAGTGCGCTCACCACGATCGTCGGCTTGGGAATGATGTTCTTCGCCGAGTTCGGCAAGTTTCGAAATAGCGGACCGGCGATCGCGCTCTGCTTGTTGGTCACGTTGGCGGTTTGTCTGACGTTTGCGCCGGCGCTGCTGCGGATGCTGGGGCGAAAAACCTTTTGGCCGATGTCGGTCGATTCTTTAACGCAGCGCACCAATGACGGCCGCGGCAACTTTTGGGAGTTGATCGCCGCGCTCGTCAGCAAGCGGCCGGCGCTGCTGTTGGCGCTGACGGTCTCGCTGCTGCTCGTCCCCGCCTGGCGTCCGATCTGGCTGCGCGTGACGACCGGTTACGCGGTTGACGTCTCGTATGACCTGCTCAACGATCTGCCGAGCGACCGCCCGGCGAAACAGGGCGCCAATCAGCTGGCCAAGTACTTTCCGCTGGGGCAAGCCAATCCGGTCGCGGTGATGGTGCGGACCAACGCCGGCGACTTTGAGTCGAAGGAAGGGGGC
The DNA here is from genome assembly GCF_007859755.1 of Blastopirellula retiformator. Lineage (NCBI taxonomy): Bacteria > Pseudomonadati > Planctomycetota > Planctomycetia > Pirellulales > Pirellulaceae > Blastopirellula > Blastopirellula retiformator. The sequence continues at coordinate 436,735 of NZ_SJPF01000001.1, forward strand.
GCCGCGATCGCGCAGCTGACCAAGGTGTTGTTCAACGCCGATCCGCACGTCGCGCGGGTCTACAGCAGCGAAAATCCGCTGGGACATCGCCCTGGCCGGATCTCACTGTTGACCTCGGAAGTCTTCCTCAAGAACCATATTCGGACCCGCGAGCAGTTTCTGCCGCAGACGCCGGAGATGAAAGGGAAAGCGGCACTCTTTCGCGTTGTGGTCGACGAGAACCCGTTTTCGCTTGATGCGATTGCGGCGGTACAGCACATTGAGGAGGCGCTCGAAGCATATCGGGCCAACGCCTCTGGCAATTTAACCGACCTGCAAATCTACGTCTCGGGCGCTACGGCCGGCGTGCGTGATCTGCGGAGCGTCACCAAGAGCGATACGCAGCGGATTGAAGTGCTGGTGGTGCTGGGCGTCGCCGCCGTCTTGTTGATCATCCTGCGGCGACCGGTCGTCTGTGCGTACATGATCGCGTCGGTCTTGCTCAGCTACTACGCGACGCTCGGAATGACCGAGTGGTTCTTCGCCGCGATGTTCCCCGACAGCTATCAAGGACTCGATTGGAAGGCGCCGCTATTCTTGTTTGTGATCCTGATCGCCGTCGGGCAGGACTACAACATTTACCTGGCGACCCGCGTCTTTGAAGAACAACGCAAGCATGGCGCCATCGCCGGCATGCGAGTCGCCATTCGACATACCGGCGGCATAATCTCGAGCTGCGGCGTGATCATGGCCGGCACCTTCGTCGCGATGTGCTTTGGCCAACTGCTGGCGATCGTCGAGATCGGCTTCTCGCTGACGGTCGGCATCTTGGTCGATACGTTCATCGTGCGCACCGTCATGATGCCCTGCTTTTTGACCCTCTGGACCCGGCGCAGCGATCCGCCGCCGTCGTAGCAAGCCTCAAGTTGCCCGCGGTGGGAGTCGAAGGAGCGTGTTGCGCCACGAGAAGCGATCAGCGCCAGATTGGGGCAGGAAATCCGGAGCTTGCTTCATCATGGCCACAAACGACGCTCCCCCCGACTCGCAACGCTTACAGGGTAGGGCAGGCCGTGCCTGCCGAATGCCAACGCTCGCAAGGAAAGCGGCGGTTCGCCCAACGCCACTTACATCGTAACCGGCCGAATGCCAAAGTCGCGGCGAAGATTCAAGACGCCGTAGCCGGGAATCGTCAGGCTGATCGGGGAGCCGGGGTTCAAGACGACGCCGTGCCCTGCAGGAACTTGCTCCAGCACCTGCGATCCCTGCAAAGGGAGCAACAGCGGCGCTTGTTCGCGATAGCGCAGCGCATGGTCACTGGAGGAAAACACGGCGATCATCCGCCCTTGTTCCGGATCGTGAAGCGCCAGCGGAAAGACCGGCGAGTCTTTTGCTTGCGGCTGAGCGGCGATCTCGTAGACCTCGCTATGTACGAAGATCTTAAACAGCTCACGCTGGTCTAGGCGGCCGCTCTCGGCTGCGGCTAAGGCTCGTTCCAGGTCATTGGTCGGGGAAGACGTCAGGTCCATTTCCGGAGGGTTGGTCGGGACATGCGGGGACTGGTCGTGCTGTTCATCAAAGCGGTTCGACATCTTCCGTTTATCTCCGCGGCGGTGGAGGAAAGCCGCCGGGACCACGGCCGGGACCGCGACCACGCGGGCCGTTCTCACCAGGACCACTTCCGCCGGGACCGCGGCGAAAATCGTCGGAGGGCGTACCGCGATAGGCCCGCGGAATGACCGGCCAGTGCTGCGTCAGGAAATAGGCGTAGGTCCCTTCGGGAAACTCTGGCGTGACGCAAAAGCGGCCGTTGCACTCGTCCAGGTCTCCCTTGCCGGAGACGAACTCGTAGTCGGCGACGAACGTGCCGTCGTACGTTCCACCAGGATCTTGATTGCCGTTGGGTCGCCTACCTTTTTTCAGTTGGTAGCTCGAGTCGAGCTCGACGATCTCACTGCCGGCGTCTTGCGGATCTTGGTAGCCGTACATCGCATAGATTGGAAATCCATCCGCCGCCCAGCCGATCAGCGGCGAGTGACTGTTGCGGTTGACGTTCAGCTCTTTCAGGAAGCCGCTCGGCAGGCCGTGATAGTGATAGGCGCCATTGGGTTGAACATGGGCGTAGTTGCCGTCGATGCCTAGCGGCACAGCGCCCGAGAGCGGTTCGTATTGCCAACCGCCGCGACGGTCTCCCTTGTACCATTCGGCGGCGCCCGGATCGAAGGGAACGCCGTTCAGGCCAAGGCCAAAGTTCTGCAATCCCAGCGGCGTGATGCGGGGCGCCGGTTGCGGCTTAGCCGGAATGCGAAAGACATAATGCTGCTGGACTAGTGCGTTGGGATTGCCGCGGTTGGGGAACTGGCCGACCTTGTGCTCTGGAATGCCGTTGGAGGTGATCACGCGGTCATTGCCGACCACTTCGATCTGCACCCGATTACGTTCTCGCGGCTGTTGATTGGCCGGAACCAAATCCAACTTGCCTGACTGATTGGTCAACATCCGGCGCATCGGCGGCCCAAACTGGGCGACCGCCAAGCCGGCGACCAACAGCAGGGAGCAGAGGGGCAAGATTGTCAGAAAGCGTTTTCTAAGCATCGGAACACTGGGGGCAAAAACAGAGTCGGCAGCCCGCTACTGTTTTTGCAGTATATCGTCCAGGTAACGATCGAGCGACAGAAAAGCTGCCTGAAATCGGCGATTTTTTTGCATGTTGCGGCGAGCAATCCCAGAATAGGCCTGTTTTTTGGAGCCAACAGCAAAGAGCGACGGCGCGATTCACTTTCGATAACGGCGTCGAGCTGCGCGCCCGTGGCTATTGGGAGTTTTACGCTCGGCGGTACGGGATCCAGCGTACGACGGCGAGCTACGAAGACCATCCAATGGTGGGGCAGAAAATCGTCGATAATCATTGCGCGTTCCCTCGAAGCATTTAAGCCTGGTTTGAAAACGCCCGGAAGCTGATGCCTTTCCTAACAGTCCGTTGATTTTCTCAACGGACTGCTAGTTGTCACTCGACTGGGGATCCCAGCGCTACGGCTTCGTCGGCAGTTGATTCAGATACTGCTCCAGCGTCATCTCGACTGGCTTCTCGGGATGGTCGCGCTGTCGAATAAGAAACGACTCGGCCGCTGCTGGATCGCGCTCGATCAAGTTACTGGCTCGCTCAGCAAGCTCGTTCGCCGTGAGCAGGGAAGGGTCGTCCAGCGGTACTAGCAGCAACCGATGTTCGACGCAGATCAGTTCGTATTGCGGCGGCTCGCCTGGCAGGCGAATCGCAAAGATGTCGCTTTGCTTCGCGCTGGGGTCGAGCGACTCTTTGAAGATCGAGCTGATTCCCTCCGGCGTGTAGAACTGGCGTCGACTAAGAATCGTTTTCCAAGTTTCCTCCGGCGTAGCATCGGCAAACGGAGAGCCCTCATCTTCGTGCTGGCCTCGAACCGCCAGGCTGATTTGATAAAGGCGGCCGATATTGGCGCTGATTCTCGTCGCACGTCGCACTTGCAGAAAAATCTGGACGAAAAGAATCAGTCCGACGATGACGGCGGTAGTGCAGACGATTCGAATTCCCCAGCGCACGCCAAACAAGATTTTTCGATTGTCCCTACCAGGCATTCACTTTTCCCCCGGCGGAAGTTGTTTTGCTGGCGGCGACGAGTCGGTCACTCGAATGGTTCCTCGGAAGAAAGGATAGCTAGGGTACCAACACCCGGCAAAGCGATTTGTCATCCAACGGTACATCCGGGGATGGTGGCAGTCGGACGGGGCAAAGTGCCGGCGATCAGGCTCCGCCAAACCGTACACCCGTAACTCTTCGTCGATCGGGATGCCGAATAGCCGAACCTGCAGAATATCGAGTGAACGCGAACAATCGGGGCAACTCTCTACCCACCAGCACGAATTGACGGCGGTCATCCAGAACGCGCCCAGACACACGATCGCAATCGTCGGAACGAGGAAAAGAGATTTCCAGCGGAGCATTTCTCGTAATTTTTCGGCAAAGAGAGAGACCAGGATTGCGAACTTGCGCTGCAATCACATTACCTTTTTCTGCAGTCGCCAGCCACAATTTGGCGCTGCGTCCAGATGACCTCCCGATCCTCAAGTGGTACAAAGAACAGTAGCCCAGCGGACGCCAGGCTGCGACCGGCGGAAGTCGCACGGAACTGGGTTCTTTTTCAGGCAAAGGGGAAATTGACGTGACGCCAAAAGAAGTACTCGCGCTCTGTCGCGAGAAGGATGTGAAAGCGGTCGATTTCCGCTTTATGGACTTCCCCGGACTCTGGCAGCATACGACCATTCCGGTCGGCAAACTGACCGAAGACATCTTTGAAGATGGGCTCGGTTTCGACGGCTCCAGCATTCGCGGCTGGCAGGCGATCAACGAGAGCGACATGTTGATCGTGCCGCAGGCCGACACCGCGTTCATCGACCCGTTTTGCATGTTGCCGACGCTGGTTTTGATCTGCAACATTCAAGATCCGATCACCCGCGAAGATTACTCGCGCGACCCGCGAAACGTCGCCCGCAAGTCGGTCAACTATCTCCGTTCGACCGGCATCGCCGACAAGGCGTTCTTTGGCCCCGAGGCCGAGTTCTTCGTCTTTGACGACGTCCGCTTTGATCAAAACGCCCACCAAGGTTTTTACTTCCTCGATAGCGTCGAAGGAGAGTGGAACCGCGGCCGTGACGAAGGCCCCAACCTTGGCTACAAGCTGCGGCACAAAGAAGGCTACTTCCCGGTCCCACCGTCGGACCAGATGATGGACATCCGCAACGAGATGATGCAGACGATGATCGAGTGCGGACTCGACGTCGAATGCCAACATCACGAAGTCGCCACCGGCGGCCAATGCGAGATTGACTTGAAGTTTCAAGAGATGGTCAAAATGGCGGACCAGATGTTGATCTACAAGTACATCGTCAAGAACGTCGCCAAGAAGTATGGCAAGACCGCGACCTTTATGCCGAAGCCGATGTTCGGCGACAACGGCAGCGGCATGCATACGCACCTGTCGTTCTGGAAAGACGACACGCTGATGGCCGGCAGCGGTTACGCCGGGCTCAGCGAAACGGCCCTCTACATGATCGGCGGCATCTTGCGGCATGCCCCGGCGCTGTTGGCCTTCACCAACCCGACCACCAACAGCTACAAGCGCTTGGTGCCTGGTTATGAAGCGCCAGTCAACCTGGCCTACTCGCAGCGGAATCGTTCGGCGTCGTGCCGCATTCCGATGTACAGTCCCAGCCCGAAGGCGAAGCGCATCGAGTTCCGCTGCCCCGATCCCAGCTGCAATCCGTATCTCGCCTTCGCCGCGCTCACGATGGCGGCGATCGACGGCATTCAGAACAAGATCGATCCCGGCGATCCGCTCGACAAAGACATCTACGACCTGCCGCCTGAAGAAATGGCCGCTGTGCCGAAGACGCCTGGCAGTTTGGAAGACGCCCTGGTGGCGCTGGCCGACGATCACGACTTCCTGCTGAAGGGAGACGTCTTTACGCAGGATGTGGTCGATACCTGGATCGCGTACAAGAAGAAGAACGAATCGGACGCAATCCGCCTGCGACCGCACCCGTACGAGTTCTGCATGTACTACGACATCTAAAAGCGGAAAGCGAAACATCGTAACCAGAGGCGCAAGCCGAGGGAATGCGTTCGCAAACATCAAAGGCACGCCGGTCCAACCGATCGGCGTGCTTTTTTTGCGCCACCAAATTCTTCATGGCGACCGCTCGCCACGTGCGCTACAATAGCGATCTCCTTATCGCAAAGCCCCTCTCCCGAACAAGGAACACCGGATGGCGGATCTGCAAGATGGCGAATCGGTTGAGATGAAAGGTTCCGGCGCCAAGCCCTATGTTTTGAAGAACATCGGCGGCGTCTACTCGTGCAGCTGCCCGGCATGGCGGAATCAATCGGTCGCGATCGAGACCCGCACTTGCAAGCACCTGCGGAAGCTCCGCGGCGACGATGCCGAACTGGCCCGGATTGGCGGCGCGCTGCCGGCCAAGCCGGTCAAAGCGGCCAGCGGCAAAGAAGGCCCGCCGATCTTGCTCGCCCAATCATGGGACAATGCCGCCGACCTATCCGACTGGTGGATGAGCGAAAAGCTGGACGGCGTTCGCGCCTACTGGGATGGCGAGAAGTTTCTCTCGCGGCAGGGGAACGAGTATCACGCCCCCGACTGGTTTGTCGCCGGTTTTCCCCAGACGCCGCTCGATGGCGAGTTGTGGATCGACCGAGGAAAGTTTCAGCGCACGGTCAGCGTCGTGCGGCGGCAAGACAAGAGCGACCATTGGCGCGAGGTTCGCTTTCTGGCCTTCGACGCCCCGGCGATCGACGCCCCGTTTGAAGAGCGCCTGGAGTATCTGCACGAAAAGCTGCGGGCCGAGACGCACGAGTTCGCCGCGGTGCACGCCCATCAGAAGTGCACCGGCGCTAGCCATCTGCAAGAAGAGCTGGCCCGCGTGAATGCGCTCGGCGGCGAAGGGCTGATGCTGCGTGAGCCTGGGTCGAAGTACGAGATCGGCCGCTCCTTCACGCTGCTGAAGGTGAAGACGTTTCACGACGCCGAGGCGGTCGTCATCGCCCATCAGCCTGGCAAAGGGAAGCACAAGGGAAGGCTTGGCGCGCTGACCGTGCAGATGCCCGACGGAACCGAGTTCTCGGTCGGCACCGGCTTTTCGGACGCCCAGCGATCGGCGCCGCCGCAGCTGGGCAGCGTGATCACTTATCGCTATCAGGAACTTTCCGACGGCGGCGTCCCCCGGTTCCCGTCGTTCATTCGGCAGAGCGAAGACCAGCAGGCCGCCGTCAAAATCGATCCGCCAGCGAAGAAGAGCGCGAAAGCGAAACCGGCGGCAAAGCCCAAGCCCGCCCCGGCGGCCATCGCCACGAGTGCTGGCTGCGGAGAGAAGCGATACTTTGAATTTGTCGACGCCAAGTCGAGCAAGTTCTGGGAGATCGAAGTGGCGGGCGCATCGGTCAGCGTCCGCTACGGCAAGCTCGGCGCCGCCGGAACGACGAAGGTCAAAGAGTTCGCCGATAGCGCAGCGGCCGAAAAACATGCCGAGAAGCTGGTCGCCGAGAAGACGGGGAAAGGGTATGAAGAGAAGTAGATCTTCATTCCCGTTCACTTTTAGCCTGACCGATTCCCATGGATCTCACCGCGCCGGCCGTCCTGTTTCCTGCGATCTCGCTGCTGTTGCTCGCCTACACCAATCGTTTTTTAGCGCTGGCGACGCTGATTCGCAACTTGCATGATCGTCATATCGCCAATCCCGACGAACTGATCATCGCCCAGATCAGCAACCTGCGGCGGCGAGTGCTGTTGATTCGCAACATGCAGGCCTGCGGCGCGTTCAGCCTACTGCTTTGCACCGTCTGCATGTTTGTCCTCTTCTTCGACATGCTCTTATTCGGCCAGGTAACGTTCGGATTCAGCCTGCTGCTGATGGCGATCTCGCTGGCGATTTCGATCTACGAAATCCAAATCTCGGTCGACGCCCTCAACCTGCAACTGAGCAGCCTAGAAGATTGCGACCCGAGCCGGCGGAAGCCTTGAGGGTTTGTTTTCGCTTCCGTGTTCCATTCTTCAAGAGGAACCCAAGAAACAAAACAAGACGCGCTTGGCGGGCGCGTCTTGGGGATGCAGCTCTGGCGGTCGACTAATCTTCGTCGTCGGCCGCTTTCCGTTTTTTGGTGTCGGCGGCGTCGCGGCGGAAGACGGCGACGACATCCTCGATCGGAATCACGAATAGCTGATTGTCTGACTCAAAGTCGACCGGAATCGCGTCCTTGGGGTGGAACAAGATCTTGTCGTATTGCCGCAACGGGAAGTCGGTGTTGTTCTCGATCTGGGTCGAGATGGCGACGATCCGGCCGGTGATGGTCGGAATCTCGGCCTGGTCGGGCAGGGCGATCCCCCCTTTGGTTTCCCGCTTTGGTTCGTCCTTGCGAACCAGAACCCGGGCGCCGATCGGCTCGACATACTCGATGACTTTGCTGCGTGTTTTTCCGGGCATATGCACTAGTTCGAAGGATCTTTGGCGGCAAACGCTTCACGTTAATTCTTTTCCAATCCGACAGCAAGGCAACCGGCCGCCGTAAGTTGGGGCAAAACCGAACCTATCTGCCCCAAATCGGGTCTGAAAAACTGGAAAACATCGCTGCCGCCCGCTTTTCGGCCAAAATGGGGGCGGGCGACGTATCCAATTGATACAAAGCGACTTACCAAGACCGGCAGCAGAAGAAAAAGCAACAATTCGCCCCCGCCGGCCACTTGACGAGGCCGCAAGGCAAATCCTAAACTGGTTGACTTCCAAGCGGCATTCCGATCTCACTAGAGAGGACTGTCAGTCTTGATCCGGGCGGTTAGCTCAGTTGGCTAGAGCGTTACGTTGACATCGTAGAGGTCACAGGTTCGAGCCCTGTACCGCCCACTCCTGTTGAGGCCTGTTTTCACCGCGAAAACGGGCTCCTGAAAAGATAGTTCGTCTTTTGGCGATTCGCCGGAAGACGACGCGAAGTCCGACAGCCTCGGTATCCAACGCTTACGGCGATTGGTGTGTCAGCCGAGACTGTCGGGCTTTCCTTCTGGAAGTAACTCTCAGGTAGTCTTATAATTGGAGCATGATCCAGATGCAATTAGATACCGTCGAAAGTCTCCAACGCAGCTTGAAGCCAAGCCAAGCGGCGAAGCTCGCAAGGGTCTCGGTAGATCGAATCTATCAGTTCTGCAAGGAGGAGCCGCAGCGTTTTCATGCGGTCAAAGTTGGAAGCACTTGGTACATCGATCCCGATACATTCAAAGAGTTTGCAGCGCAAGAGCGACAGGCGGGCAATCCCAATTTCAAGAAACTTGACGACTAGGGCTTGCACAACTCTCAGGAGTGCTGATAATAGCCGGCGACACACCAATCGTCGGCCATCTGAAAAGTTAGCCGGCAACTTCAACGCCGGCGTCTCGCCTGATTCTCAGGCCCGATGCTCTCCAACTGTTTTCGAGAGCGAAGCTTACTGGTCGCATGCCTAGTCCCATGCGCTTGGTCGGTTTCTCTTCTCACCCCAGGGCCAAGTCAATTCGGCAGGACACCGAGGATCCGTCTGCTTGTGGTGGCATGAGCGGCGTCGTTTCTCGTTAGCGCCGGCGCGTCGCTATGGCCCAGCGATGCGCCGGTTTTTTCTTGCACTGATCGCATTTTGGCGCCGCACGGCGTCTGCGGTCGCTGCTTGAATTTTGCGAACTACACGGAGCTGGGCCATGGCTGAGGAAATCGAACGACGGCGGCTGGAGCCGGGGGAATTCGTGAATACGATCTCGCGCCTCGGAGGTACGGCCCTGCTGCGCGTCGTGCGGGATGAATACGAGGAAAGCGACGAAGGACGCTTCATCCAGCTTAAGCGGCTCGACGACAAGCCGATCCTCGAAATGCGCTGCAACGTATTCGCCGCAGACGAGCGTGAGCTGCTCAAAGTCGCCTGGTTTTCGACGTGGAACGCGGAGCAGATCGAGAGAGAGTTGGCGGCAAAGAAACAACCAGGTCGGAAGCGCCGGCCCACCAAACTAAATGCGTAGTCCATCGGGACTCTAACCGATTCTCCCGTGCGAAGGTTACGGGCGTTGGCCGGATCGAACACCGGCGGATGCGGCATGGCGCTAGCCGGTTGATCCGGCAAGTCGCGGGTTCGATTCCCGCACCGCGTCTTTTGAGGTTTCACCTGTTCATGGAGGTAGCGATGTCCAACGAATCGGAACCGTACGACGACGTCGACCGCGAAGACTCGGACAGCTGGGGATGCTTCCTGGTCATTTTGGCGTTTCTCGGTTTGGTCGCCATCGGCTGGATCTGTGAAACGATCGTGGCCGTCTACGGCCGCTAACTCATCCCAATCACCAAGCACGGAGGCCTTCCATGTCGCTCAAAACGCGGCTCATGCTGTTCGCTTTTGCCTGGGATCCGGACGTCGCTTTTGAACCGACGGTCGAGAACGTGATCTGCCTCGAAGCGTCGGGCGCCAATGCCTGGTCGATCTTTGGCGAGTTCGCCCCTGGCGAGTCGCTCGCCGGGGTTCTCTACGATTCGCCGATCGGCGGCGACGAAGACCAACTCGGCAAGTTTGGCGACGCCTTGATGCCGCCGGACGCCGGCGTCTGGGGCGCCGAGTTCAACGGCAGCGCCGATCCGCCGCAGATCGTCGGCGACGTCGAGTGGATCCACCTGGCGCCGCCGCTGGCCGATCTCGACCAATGGGAAGTCTCGCTGCAGCTGCAGCGGCCAATCATCGGGGCGATTCCGCCGGGAGGCGCCCATGCTTCCTAGCAAGCTGGTCGCCTGGGCACTTCGGTTTCGGCACGTCGAGATCTACTTGGCGATCGGCGTCGCGCCGATCTGGGAGGTGTGGCTGATGCACCACGGCAAGAAACGCTTGCGGCTCTTGTCATGCGAAGACAAGCAAACGCTGATCGACATCGTGCGGCAAGCCAAACGGGACGCCACCTGGGGAGCCCAGTATGTCGCCGCCTAGCAACTACCATCAACACACGGACGTCACGGCGAACGGAGCCGGCCATCACGAGTTGGCCGAAATCGCCGAAGCAAGAAACGCCCAGGGATGTGGGCGGGTTTCGAGGTGGCCAGGTCTGCTGGAGAGGATGCCGGTAGGCCTGGCCTTTGGAATGATTGAGGCCTGCCATGGAACGGCCGCGGAAGCTCTCCCCTTCGTCTCGCCTGCGCGATCTCTGGGAGCTGCACTACTTGCCGCAGTGCATCGCCAATCCGAATTCGCGGGCCGTCGAAGGCTACTTGCGGGCGATCGCCCTCTGGGAAGAGCTGACGCCGAATCGGCCGCTCAAGAAGATCCGGTCCGAAGACTTGGGGTGGTTCAAAGAGCGACTGTTGCAGATGACCTGGCGGGGGAAGATGATCAGCGCCAACACGGTCCGCAAGCACCTGGAGCATATCGGCTGGCTGCTGAACCAGGCGGGGCCGAAAGCGAACTACAAGTCGCTGAAGACAGCCAAGGGGCTGGTCGACGACGTGCCGTTTACGCGGCTGCCGCCTTACAAAAGATCGTATCGGGCCGAAGCCAAAGAGGAACATGTCGCCGCCCTGCTGGCGGTTGTCGACGCCGCCAGGTTTCCGCAGCTGGAGGGCGTGCGGCCAGGCGATTTGTGGCGGGCGCTGCTGCTGACGATGCTTTCGACCAGTTTGCGGATTGGGCAGTGCGTCGCGCTGCCATCGCAAGCGGTCGACTGGCCCGAGCAGCTGCTGATCGCGCCGGCCGAGATCTGCCAGAAGAGCAAGATGGACGAACCGAAGCCGCTCCACGAAGCGGCGGTGCGGGCGCTACTGCACGCGAAGGCGCACCGCCGCGAATTGCTCCTGCCGTTTTTTCCGCGGCCGCATGCGAAGTCGACGATCTACGACGAGCTGCATCGCTTGCAGCGGATCGCTGGCGTCCCGCGGTTCGGCTTTCATGCGATCCGCCGGCATGTCATCACCACGCTGTCGATCGACTCGCCGGCGGCGGCCCAGTTGGCGGCCGGGCACCAGGACTACAAGACGACGCAAGGCTACCAGACGGTGCGCCTGCTGCGTCAAGCCGTCGACCGCATGACGATCTTCGACACGATTCAATCCAACTAGTCGCCCCGGGCCGCGCAACCAGGCCCACAAGCCGCGTAGCGAGAATCGTCGCGGCAGCGACCTTCAAGAAGCAACGCGGCGGCGCTTCAGCCGCCGCAGTTTTTCTCTTACGGAGCTGGCCATGACAACCAGAGCGGAGCGAATTCAAGCGAGGTTTCGGCGCGTGATTGACGCGGCGAAACAGGGGAAATCGTACGCCGAGCAGGCTCAGGCGGAACGAGACCAGAGGCATGTCGAGGAAGCCTGCCGCGCGCTAATGCCGTTGATTTCCCGCGTCAACATATCGAACGCGTCGGCGCAGGTCGTGGATCAATTGCTGCACGAGTTAGTCGCTGAGTTTTGCGTGCCGATCGGGCTGGAAGAGTTGCAGGCCGCCGTGGCGGCGAGGACTGGTGGAGCGCCTCCCTTTCCGCTTCCTTCGCAACAAATCACGAACGCGATCAGCGAACAGACGGCGATCCTCCTGGAAGCGCTACGTGCGGCGCTGCAGGAAGCGAAGAAGACGGCCGACTCCGCTAGGTCGGCCTACATTCGCGACCTGAGAGATCGGAACTAACGTCATGCCACCCATCGCTCGTCCTTGTCAAGTTTGCGGCGGAAGAGCCTACGGCCGCTTCTGCAGCTACGCCTGCTACCGAGTCGCCGAGTTAGACCTGGCGACTCAGCCAAACGTGATGGTCGAGCTGCACGCGCCTTCCGGGCTGCTAACGGAAGCCTCGGAAGGCGCGTGCAGCTTGGCCAACGAAACCAGTGCCGTCGCCCAGCGCAAATGTGTGGCGTGCGGTGGGAGTGGACGCAATAGCAAGGGCGGTCCTTGCTTCCCCTGCAGTCGCCCGCGAACGACTGCAGGGGGTTTTTCCTTGGCGACTGAGCCATGCGTGGTGGCGGAGTCGTCTGCGCCTTCCATGGGTGGGGCGGCGGATGCGTGGCCTGATTTTTCGGAACCAGGTCACGTGCTGATCGAATTGCCGCCCAGCGATTCCCGGCCGAAAGACGCAAACAGCTCGGCGACTGCGACCCGCGACGTCGCCTCGTCAAGAAGAGATCAGCGGACTTTGTTTTAGGTTCTGTTTGAAAAGCAAAGGAGTTGCTCATGGCTTTGATACTAACGCGAAAAAAAGGGGAATCGATTCAGTTCGACGACGACGTGATCGTGACGGTTGACTGGATCCGCAAGCGAAAGGTGCGGTTTCTGGTCAAAGCGCCGGAGACGACGCGGGTCGTGCGGGCCGAGATCGTCGACCAGCCGGCGCCGGAGTCAAGTCGCGAGCGGCGGCGGAAGGACTATCCGACGCCGATGCTGATCCTCGTCCGGAAGCAATGGGAATCGATCCGGATCGGTGACGATGTGATCCTGACAGTCGATCGAATCGACGCTGGCCGGATCCAAGTGGCGATCATCGCGCCGACGGAGACGATCGCCCTGCGCACCGAGCTGCTCAACCGGCCGCCGAGCGAATCGCAGCCGCAACAAAAAGCGACCGCCTAAGAAGGCGGAGAATTCTCACCACCCAGAACGACACTTTCGCCCCGTCAAAAAGCATGGAAGAGCAAGAGAATTACAAACGGCTGCTGGTCGCGCTGGAAGCGTGGCCGCAGATGAACCTGCCGGCGTTCACCGTTTATCGGCGTCTGTGGGACGCCCTCGGCGCCGAACCAGGTTCGATCGACATCGCGGTGACGCAGGACGCAGGGAAGTATCATCTCACCCCGCAAAGCCTACGGCGAGCGCTGGCCAAACTCGAATCGATCGGCCTGGTAAAGCGGGAAATGGCGTTCGAAGACGAGTTTCAGGTGAAACAAATCCGCTACGCGGTCTACGACGCCTTGGCGATCCGGGAGAGGCCGAACGCCACGCGGGCCGAAGTCAAAGTCACGCAGGCTACGCAGTCCGCCGCGCCGAAAGTGGCGCGAGCGCCGATATCGGATCCAGCGCCGGAATCGGCTCCGATTTCGAAATCGGTTCCAGCGCCGAAAGTGGCGCTAGCGCCGGAATCGGTTTCCGCGCCGAATTCGGCGCTACCTCCGCCGGGTGGCGCAAATCAAGAACGGCACGAAAGTTGCGCCACGCCCGACGACCACAAACAACCGGCCGAGAGCGAAGCGTCGAGGCCCATGGAAATCCCCCCGGGTGGCGCACAAGAACAAGAGAACAAGAAACTCTCTCCTACTTCAATCTCAAACTCAAGAACCAAGTCAACCCAAGTTCAAGAACCAAGACCGTCGCCAGCGCGCACAGGGCCGCCGGACGTGCCGATCGCTCGCGCCGACGACGATTGGTCCGAATTTGGCGATGCGAAGCCGCTGGCGGCCGCGATCGAAAAGTTCGCCGAGCAGCTCGAAGACCCGGCGAAGATCGAGCGGCAACGGGAACGGCGGATCCAGGCCCTGGCGACGAAGATCCTCCGGTCGATCCGGACGGCCGAGGATCTGTGCGGCACGCGGGAGAGCGACCTGATGGACCGGAGCGTCGCCGAGAAGGCGGCCGCCTGGTGGCACGAGCTGGAAACGAATCAGGCGGGCGACGGTCACGACCGCCAGGTGATCGCCAAGCAGTTCGAGAACGTGCTGCGGCGGATCGATCAACTCGGACGTGAGCGGTCTCTGAAGAAGCCGGGCGCCTACCTGAACACCTCGATCGGCAAGATCGTCGCCAAAGCGGGCGGCGTCTGGGCCGAGCCGAAACCGGAGTTTTGAAATCATGCCGCGCTGCAAGTTCTGCAAATTCAAATCGGACGATCCGCGGCTGATGCACTGGCATCTGCGGTGGTCGCACGCTCGCAATCAGCGCAGCGCGTCGCAGTTCGTGCGGTGGTGGTTCTTCAAGCCAAAAGCCAAAAGCCAAAAGCCAAAAGCGGAAAGCGGAAAGCGGAAAGCGGAAAGCGGAAAGGAGTGATTTGTGTCCAACGTTTGTCCCGTCGAGCGGTGTGACAACCGGAAGCAGGAAAACCAGGTGGCGTGCGCCCATCACTGGTATAAGCTGCCAAGCGAACTTCGAGCGAGAATCTGGCGGCTGTTTCGCAACGAGCGCGGCAGCGCCGCTCACCTGCAGGCGATACGTGAATCGATCCAGCTGTTGAACTTACGAGCCAAACCGAAAGGAGAAAGCGATGTCGACGATCACCGAGACGCCTGAACTGCCGCCTGAGACGATCGCGGTTTTGAACAACGCTCGCGCGGCGGTTCGCGAGGCCAAACGAGTCGCTCCTGGCGTTCGCGTTCATGCCCTGCATAGCCAGATGCACGGCGTGCAGATGCACATCGATTCGATCGTGCGCGACAACAACCAAGCGGCCCTGAGTCGTCTGCCTCACTACGTCAAGCAACTACGCCAAACGCTGGCGCAGATCCGCGGAGTTTAACTTGGCAGTTTGCGGGTTGTTGCAAAATAGCTTTGCACGCTCGCCGTCCGATTTTTCATGGAGGAAGTCGCGAAGGATGAAACCACGAAAGAATCTACCGCCGCTCGGCCTAGGTGCGGCAGTCTATTTTCTGCATCACAAGGGAATCGCTCGCGGCAAGATCGTGCATGCCAGCGACCCCAAGCATTGGGTCTATACGGTCGAAACCAACGTCCGGACGGCGCTCGATCGACGGCACGTCTCCGCGATTCGGGAGAAGATATGGGGCATGGGCGAGCTTGCCGACCTGGCCGAGCGGCTGCGGCATGAGATCAAGGTCGCCAATCGGATGCTCGCCAGCGTGCTGCGGGCGGCGGAGAAAGAGGGAACCGAGATCCCCACGCCGCCAACCGCCGACGGATCGCCGCCACTCAAGATGGCCGAGATCCAGCGTCAGGCGGTCGAAGAGGCGCTGCGCCGCTGCGGCGGCGACAAACCGACCGCGGCCAAGCAGCTGGGCGTTAGCGTGAAGACGATTTACAACTGGCTGGCGGAAGCAGAAGAGGCGAAGCGATGAGCGAATATCAACCGATTTCGGTCGAATTAGCGAAGCAGATCGCGGACGACTACTCCAAGGACGTCGTCGTGATCTGCGCCGGCGACGAGAAGCATGACCGGCTTCATTTTACGTCGTTCGGACGCGATCCGATCGACAAGCTGGCTGGAGCGCGAATGGCGGAGATGTTCGCCGAGCAGCTTGGATCGTACGCCGATTCGCAACAAACGACCCACGAAGATTTTCGCGACGTGCCGGCGGCGAATTCGCGTCGACATGTTGAACTTCTGGTCGACGCGGCGAGGCGGGCGTTGCCGCTGCTCCAGGCAATTCAAAAGCGGCCTGGTAATCGCAACTATGATCCCGAGCGGGCGACCAATATTCAAACGGCGATCGATCAGTTGCAGCAGGCGATCGCCTGGCAACCGAAGGAGGCGGCGAGTGAGTAACGAACCTGATTTGAAGCCGGGACCGGCAAACGTATCGGTCGAATTTTACAACGACGTGAGGAAGCTGCTAAATCATCGCCACCCAGGTCGAGAGATTTCGACCAATTTCCATTTGCAACTCGTCATTCACTTGTCGGCGATCGATCGCGTCTACCAGGAATTGCCGCTGGAGACGCCGAAGAAGTCGGCTGGATTCGCCGCCGCTAAGCGAGGGGAAACATGATCAACTTCATCGGCGGTTCACACTCCCGCGCCATCGAGTGACCAAACGTGTCACTCGAAACAACTTCGGATGTCCGCAGATGACCGGTTATACGGCCTCACTTGCGGGGAACTTTGACGAAAACAGAGCGAAATCGCTTGCCGAAACCGATAATGCTTGCGTATCGTGTACGGGCAGGAAGCGCAAGCAACAACGCAAGGTAACTAGCATGGCGTGCACGGTTTACACGCTCGGACATCGCCATTCGCTGCTGATTGGCGAAGCCCGAATCGTCAACCTCGGCCGCAAGAAGTCGAAGATTTTGTACTTGGGAGACGCCGCCAACGTGCGCGTTGACCATACGCCGTTTCCTGACAACGACGCAGGCGCCACGCCTGCGGATTCCTCCGACGCCGACTCTCTGGCGTCAGCAGCGACTGCTGCCAATGACCTGGCCCCTTAGTTGAATCGCCCCGCACGAATGCGTTGATTCACTCTCGGCCGTAACTCCCTACACCTAACCAGAGACGCTTGCGCAAAGGAATGCGCACTCCGCAACGGCAGGGATTGCCGCGTCTCTGATTTGGGCCGGAGCGACGCCTGGTTGAATCCGTGCCAGGCGTCGCTTCCGGTTTTTTTGGCTGTCGCTGACGCGCCGTTAGGGCTAACGCGGTCCGAGCGTTTGCGGCGAACAGAAGAAAGGAAGCTTCTCATGGGACTGGCTCAAAAGCTGCTGACGGCGATTCTCTGGGCGACTCTCGAAAAGGCGGGCAAGGCGTTTGCCGTTCGCGACGACTTGAAGGAGGGCGCCAAGCACGACGTGCAGCTTCACGTCTACGGCACGATCGACGGCTGCAAAGTCGACCAGCCGATCTCCGGAACCTTCTCGGTCGCCGTCGGCAAGAAGGCGGCGGCCAATAAGAATCTGGCGGCCGATCAATCGCTCGCCTGGGTGCTGCAGTCGGTCGACGCCGAGATGGCGGCCAAGATCGAAGAGCGTCTGCTGGCCGACGCCAAGAAGCTCGAAGCGCGGGCGAAGCGGAAAAACAAAGATCTCAAAGAGGGCGAGCCGACTCGGACCCTGCATCTCGAAGTTGACGACGCGACCGATCAAAAGTCGAAGGACGCCGCCAAACGGATCCTCCAGCGATACATGCTGACCGGCACGAAAAGTACCGCCGGCGCCACTTCCTACAAACCCGCGGCGGCCTAGGTCGCCGCTTTTTCCCTGCCCCTCCTTTGCGAAAGGTTTTGTCGCGATGACCTATTTCCAATTCCTCCACCTGGTCGGCAGCAATCTCGACGTCGTCGAGCCGCTCGCTGGTTTGATCCAACATCGACAAACGGTCAGCGGCATCCAGGCTCGCTGGAACGTCGACAAGGAGATCGGCGACCTGCTCGTTCCGCGGATCGCCCAGCTGCAGCGCGAGTCCGAGTCGGTCACGGCCGCCGAGGCGCCGGACGAAACGACTGCCGAGACGGTGCTGCTCGAAAAGCTGGCGAAACGGCCGAGCGCCCAGGCCTGGGACGGTTCGCGACTGCGGCGACTGTTTGAAATCGCGATGCCGATCGTCGACCTTTTCGTGCGGTAAATCGGACCGCATCCATACCGCCGCTGCGTCTGACTCGCCCAGCGGCGCTCTTTTCCGCGAAGTGTGATTGGACGCAACATGCGAGAGTTCATCACGGTATTGATCGGCCTGCTCGGCTCCGTGGTGATTTTGTTCGTCGTAGTCGTACTCGCCTGCGTCGCGTCGACGTTTGTCGTGTTGGCCATACGCCACGCTTCGCAGCCCAACATCGAAGTTCAATCGATCGAACCGCCCCTATCCAGCGAGATCCCGCAATGATCGCTAACGACAAGTTTTTTGCCCTGCCGCCGGTCCATCGCAGTCCGTTCACGATTCGCAAGTCGTCGGACGAATTTCCGTACCACCTCGCCGACCCAGGCTGGCCCGAAATCCGGAAGCGCTCAGGCGCCGGCGAGGGCATCAAGGTTGGCGTCGTCGATACCGGCGTCGACGAGACGCATCCGGAAGTCCAAGAGTCGCTGGTCGACGCGCGCGATTTCAGCGGCAGCCGCTCGGGCCCGGTCGACGTCGATGGTCACGGCACGCACGTCGCCAGCACGATCGCCGGCAAGCATGTCGGCGTCGCGCCCCGCGCCAAGCTCTACATCGCCAAGGCGCTGGGGGACAACGGCAGCGGTTCCGATCGAGCGGTCGCCAATGCGATTTTCTGGCTGATTGACCAGGGGGTCGACATCATCAACATGTCGCTCGGCTCGCCTTCGCCGTCGCCGGCGAGCCAGCCTGACGATGATGTTCAAGCTGGCCCAATCGGCCGCGAAGAAATGGAGAAAACTGAACTGCTGCGAAAAGCTCTCCCTCGTGCTGGAAGGACGTTCCTTCCAAGACGGAATCCTGCAGGATAAGGCCGCCTAGTTCAGGAATTCAGAACACGACATTTGACAATAGCTCGGGTCTTCGTTGCCTGCTCGCTTGTGCATCGTTGTTAAGGACGTTGCTTGTTTCGGCGTACGCGCGCTGCGAGATGGGAGGCGTTTCTGGCAAAGATCGCTGAGTGGAACGAAAGGCTTGTCGTGGGAAGAGGTTGCGTCGATTTTCGCCCGCAGACGGGCTGACGGGCAGAAAAAAAAGTGTGCGGCGTGAGTCCATTACGTTTGAAAAAACGAAACGGTCCAGTCCAGTCGTTGCGGAAAAATGATCCGAGGTAGGGTGCGTCGGGACGCACCGAGAGCCTGCCGTTGCGCTTTGCGTTGCCACGCGAATCTGGGAAACGGCGGAAGCGGCAGGGTCGTGGTGCGTCTCGACGCACCCTACCTAAGAAAAAAAGTCGCAGTCCGGTCCAGTCGGCAGCCCCGAGGGGGCGCCCTAACCTAGCCTGGGGCGAAGTCGACCACCGGGCGACGCAGCCCCAGGAGAGTGCGCCTCTATGATCGAAAGCCCCGGAGGGGCGATCCAAAAAAGAAGAACGGTCCGGTCCAGCGTCAACGATTGATTGAATCGCATCAACCTGGGGCTGCGTCGCGTGGCGCGACTGCGCCCCAGGCTAGGTTGGGATGGCCCTCCGGGCCTGGGAGATTGGTGGTAATTGGGGATTGCGTGGTGATTGGTGATTGGGGCGTTTGTTGAAGAGTCAACCGAATGGTGAGGCATCTTGTTGCTGCGCAACCCGCCCGGGGATGCCGGACGGGTCGCCCTGCGTTTGAAAAAAACGATCCTTGCGGTCCAGTCGTGGGCTGGGTCAGGTTTACGCTGGCCAGTTGGCCAGGACGTCGTCGACCAGGTCGATGTACGTGGCTTCGCTGATCAAGTTGGCGATCGTCGTGCCGAACAGGGCCGCCGAATCGTAGTTTTCGGCGGTGATGATCCGGCCGTCGACCACGACGTCGTCGGTGGCGGTGCTGGGATCGCCGACGCTGGAGGAATCGACCATCGTTGCGCCGTTCGCTTCAATCTGCGACCGGGTGCTGACGGTGACTCCGCCGGCGCTGGGCGCCGTCTGGCCCCAGGCCGAGACGGTATGGCCGGCGATCGGGCTGGCGCCGTCGACCCGGGCATAGGCCAACACCGAGACGCCGTGGCAGATCGCGGTGACGTATTTGTCCTGCGCGACGAAGTCATTGATCAGGAGGTTGGTCGTATCGTGCAAGGCGGTCGAGCCGTTGTAGGCGCTGTGATCGTACGTTCCTTCATAGGCGTACTGGTACTGCGACGAACCCCAGCCGCCGACAAAGACGATGGTCGAGTAGTCGACCGCCGAAGCGTCGAACAGCGTCAGGTCAGGCTGCACCAGTCCGCCGTCGGGGCCTTCGCCCGAGCCGGAGTGGGGCGTGGCGATGTCCATAGTGGCGGCCGCCACGACGACCGAGATGCCGGCCGCTTCGAGCGATGCCCGGGTGTCGGCATACTCTTGGTAGTAGAAGTCCTGGTTGGCGATCACCATCAAGACCGGTAGCGGCTCGGCGGCGGCTTGGGGCTCGGTCACTTCGACGCTGACGATTTGCGACTGGGTGTTCACGCCGTCGAAGACGCTGACTTCCAGCTCAAACGTGCCGATGAACCCGGCCGGATCGATCGACAGCGTCGATCCGGTCATCATCACGCTGACCGGCAACGACTGCGGATCGGCGAGCAGGTTGGGATTGTCGTAGTAGGAGGTATCAAAGCTGGCCAGGTGCTCGCTGCTGCCGAAGTCGCCGGTCCAGCGATAGAAATCGCCGCTTGGTAAAAAGTAAAACCACGAGCCGTCGGCCGCCTGCAGCCACTTTTCGTTCTGGCCGGCAAAGTTGAGATGGAAGTCGGCGGCGACTTGCAGGTCGTACTGCTGATCGATTTGCTCCGCCTCCGATCCGACTAGCTGCGCTGAGTAAACCAGCTGTTCGGCCGGCAGCGGACTGACGGCGGAGATCTCCATTTGAAACAGGCTGTCCGATTCGATTTGCAGGTCAGCGATCGGATCGAGCGATAGCTCGGTGTTGGTTACTTCAACGGCGAACTGCGTTATGACTGGTTCCATGCCATCGGTCGCAGTGACCATCACCTCGAACGTGCCAAAGTAGTCGTCGGCCGGATTGATGACCAGCTGATCACCGACGATGGAAAGGGCGACTGGCAATGCTTCAGCTTCGGTCAGGAGTGCAGGATCGTTGTAGAAGGAGGGATCAAACTGAGCCAAGAGCGGGCTGGTTGCAAACGAGCCGTCCCACTGGTGCAGGCTACCGTCGGGCAATAGGTAAAGCCATTGGCCGGCGGCGCCTTGCAGCCAACGTTCGTTTTGGCCGGCCCGGTTGTCGTGGTAGTCGGCGGTTAGCGGCAGTTGGAACTGCTGGTCGATTTGATAGGCGAGCGACTCGACGACCGCGACGTTCCAAGCGATCGGATCGCCATCGGCATCGGTCGCCGCCAGGGGGACGAAGATCTCGTCGACCAGCCGCGACATCGACTGGTCGGCGATCGGATCGACGACCGGCGCCGAGTTGGCGACCGTGACGACGATCGACTTCGACGCTACGACCGGATCGGCGACGCTGCCGAGATGGATCGCAATGTCGAGCTGAATGTCTCCCAGGAAGCCGGCGACCGGGGTGACGGTTAGTTCGTTACCACTGACGCTAGCCATGGCCGTAGGGGCGACGTCGAACAGGAGGGTCGGATCATCGTAAACCGCCGAGTCGAGCTGCGCCAGTTCGACGCTCGCTTCAAACGTTTCGTTCCACTCAAAAAGTTGCCCCGTCGGCAGCAGGAAGAACCAGTCCGAGCCATTGCCATGAATCCATTTTTCGTCGTGGCCGCCCCAGTCTTGGTGATAGCTGGCCTCGGCGTAGAAATCGTATTGCTGATCAAGTTGGTACTCCTCGCCGCCGATCACGGTCGCCGAGTAGGCGAGCGTCGTGCCGTCGGCCAGCGACGCCGGCAGGGGAACGATCAGCGAACCTTGGCTGGCGCTCATGGTCTGATTGGTAATTGCCGCGAGTGCTTCCGTCAGATCGGCCGGATCTTCCGGCGTGGGGTCAGGCGTCGCATGAGCGTTGTCGCCGAGAAAGGAGAGGAGCTGTTGGGTGGTCGCGACATTGACCAGGTCGACCCCTTCCAGTTCGGTCGGCAGTTGCGGGCGAGCGTAGCGGGCATACTCGAACCCGGCTGTGAGATCGGGGTCGAACGCTTCGCCGGGCGTTGGATCGGTGATGCCGCCGGGGACCAGCACGCTGCTGTTATGGGTGAAGGGATCGAAGTCGGACGCCTTTTCCCAGTTGGTGTAGGTGACCAGACCGACTTGGAGCGTTTCGGGCATATCGTCACGGGTGTAGCGACGATGTACCTGCCAATCTTCGCCGGGCAAGCGAACCAGCGCGATCACCGAATTGCCGATGCGGGCAATTTGCAGCTCCGCCGTGTTCGAGCCGATCGGCGTCAGTTCCAACTGCGAGTCGCTGTTGCGGGTGGTCTTCACTTCCAGGGAGAAATTGTTGCCGCCGTTGCCGTAGCCCATCGAAAGGAAGACGTAGTTCTCGCCGTCGTTGGTACCGTCGTCCGCCATCGAGCCAGGCTGCCAATCGGTGGTCGGATCGACGATGTCGCGGGGCGTGCGGATCATGACGCCGCCAAGCGAGAATTGCCCGTCGCCGGGGATGTCGTCGCCGTCACTGCCGCCGATGTCGTCACGATCGGTGATGTGGACTTGGGTAGTAAAGACGAAGTCGCCGGTCACATCCTTGTAGGTCATCGGACCGCGCCAGTCTTGGTACCAGACGACGGTGTGGGGCTGCATCACCATGCGACCATCTTGCGTCTGATCGATGTCCCACAGGTTGAGCTGGTCGGCGTTCCAGTTCTCGGTTTCGTTCAGACGGCTCCACTCGGTGAGGGCGCCGCTGTCGTCAAACTCGTCGCTAAGGCCTGCCAGATCGTCAACGAGGTCGGCGGCCATCAATTGCCGCGCCTCGAGCGACTCGAGCCGCGCTCGCTGGTGGGCGTTACGTTTCGATTTGCGTTTCCGATTTTTGCTGGACGAGAAGTGAGAAAAGGTAGACATGGGCCGCTCCTACTGGTTCCGTAAATTCGATGAGATAGCGATCTCGGTACGGATAAATGGCGAGCGAGACGGCGACCTTTCAGAAGCGGCCAATTATTTTGACAATTTCAGCGCGGAGTGAGACGGTGGTGGCGTTAAGTGCTTTGTTAGAAGCGTGTTGCGCTAATTCGAGAGGTTGCGAATGCGGATCTTGTGGAAGACCGTTTTGCAGTCGTAGGCGCCGATTCCGAGAGACGGCTGCGGCATCCGCCAGAGTTCGAGCATGCTTAGGTTTGCGCCATCCCCCAGGTAGGTCGCCACCAGGTCATCGTTAAGAAAGGCCTCGACGCGGTCACGGCGGACGCGGATGGTTGCCCGGTAGCGCTCGCCATTGACTAGCGCGTGGCGAGTGACGCCGGTGCGATTCTGGTTCATATTGCGGCCGTCGATGTTTTGGATCCCGACCAGATGTTCCCCCCAGCCGTCGATGTCGTAGGCCGCTTCGCCTTCGCCATCGACAAACAGCAGCGCGATCGACTGCGTGCCGGTCAGCCGCGTAAAAGAGACTTCCAGTTCGTACTCGCGGGGAGGCTGATAGGGAAGCGTCAGCCGGGCGCCCTCCATCGGTTCGACGCGCAATCCCTCGGGCGTTCGCTCCCACGCCCCGGCGACGATGTCGGAGTCGAGATTGACCTGCGGCGTCAGGTTAATCCAAGCCTGATCGTCGCTGGCGGCCAACGGCGGGTTAGGGCGGGGGACGACATCGGGCGTTGAAGTGGATGATCCCTCTCGCGTTAGGAAGTAGATCAACGCGAGGAGCGCGACGACGCCGCCTCCCATGGCAAGCAGGGGCCAGTAGTTCGCTCCAGGTTTGGGGGAGCGTCCTTTGACACGCTTTGACGAAGTGGGTTGGGCGGGCGGTTGAATCGTCAGGTCGATCGGCGCGGGAGACTTGGTTTGTATTGTCGATGTAGATGGTATCGAGAGCGTTTTCCCGGTGAGCGTGTTCGCATCGTCTTTGCTGGCCTGAGAGTCGGGACGGCCGAAGGGGCGGAGCGCCTCGACCAGTTCGGCCGGCGTTTGGAAACGCTGGGCGGGATCTTTGGCCATCATCCGCTCGACGATTTGGGCTACTTCGAGCGGCAAGTCGGGACGAAGCTGCATCAAGGCCGTTGGTTGGCGTTCGCTGTGGGAGATTACCTTGTCGAGCGACGTGCCATTGGGGAAGGGAACTTGACCAGCGAGCAAATAGTAGAGCGTGCAGCCAAGGCTGTAGATGTCAGAGCGAATGTCGGCGCTCTTCGAGTCGTGTGCCTGTTCGGGAGCGATATAGTCAGGCGTGCCGAGCGTGGCGAAGTCTTCGGTCAAACGGCCGTCGCCGGTCTCCTTTTCGGCAAGTCGCGCGAGACCAAAGTCCAAGATTTTGATCACGCCGCGGGAGGTGCGCATCATGTTTTGCGGCTTGATATCGCGATGGACCATTCCTTGCTGGCGGGCGTGCTCTAGGCCTTGCGCCGCTTGCAGGGCGAAGTTGCAGGCATGCAGCAGCGACAGTCGGCCGCGGCGTTTGACGATGTCGGCCAGGCTGACGCCGTCGATGTATTCCATCACCAGGAAGTGGAGATCGCCGGCCTGTTCGGCGTCGTAGGCGGCGACGATGTTGCGATGCGACAGACGGGCGGCCGCTTTCACTTCCATGCGAAACCGCTCGACCGCGATCTCGTTGCTGACCAGCTGACCGTGAATGACCTTCAGCGCGACCGGCCGCTCCATCAGTCGATGTTCGGCTTCGAAGACGACCCCCATGCCGCCGGCGCCAAGTCGACGAACGATTCGGTAGCGGGCATGATCGGCGAGCTGGGCGGGGACTTGCAGCGGCGCCGATGCGACGGTCGACTGGTGTCGGGGAGCAGGATCAACAAGCGTCGAATGTGCGGCATGCACCCGCTCGGCCAGAGCGTCGAGCGGCGTCTTCCGCAGGACGTCGCAGCACTGGTCGCACTGGGCGACGTGATCTTCGATCAACTGACGCTGGTCTTCGGGCAGCGTGCCATGGAGGAACGCTTCGAGCTGTTCGCGAGTAGGATGCAGCGGGGCGACCTCGGACATGGGACCAACGTAGAATCGTGGTTTCGGCTACTGCCCGCGACTACTCGTCGAGGAGCCCTGCGCCTTGTTTCCGCAAACAGGACATGACCCGCGACTTGGCGATGAAGACGGCGTTGACCGAGATGCCGAGTTCCTGGCTCACCTCGTCGGCCGACTTGCCTTCCAGGGCGAAACGCTCAAAGGCTCGCCAGGTTTGCGGGGTGAAGTTCGAGCGAACTTCTTCCAGCAGGTATTGTATCACGTATTGATCGTGTTCTCGATTCCAAAGTTGGCTGACGCCGCTGTGCGGATCTTCGAGCTGGTCGATCATTTGCACAAACTCGCTACCGCCGACGGCCGGGGCTCGGCGATTCGCTTTCCGCCAATGATCGCGGAGACAATTGGCGGCGATCGTGCGGAGCCAACTGCGAAAGGCGCCGGCTCGCGGCTGGCGTTCGAATTCCGGCAAGCGAAGAAAGACGACCGTCAGCACTTCCTGGGTAACGTCATCGACGTCATCGGCCGCGGCGCCAAAGCGGCGGAGCCAACCGCGGATCAACGGCGAGTAGAGCCCGACCAGGCGATTCCACGCTTCGTCGTCCGAAACCAGTTGGAGCGAATTGAGGAAACTGGCGGACGTATCCATGGGGAGCGATCGATTGCCCAGATTGGAGCGACTGCGAAGGACCTGATTTTCGACGGGATCGTCCGTCGCTCGCATATCTTATCGGGCCGCTCGCGACGTTCCCAGCCCCGCCGAGCTTGACGGTCGGCTTCCAGCGCGGAAAGAAGGCCATTTGCCCGTCACGATTCAGACAATCTTTATGATGAATGCGCGAAAGTCAAATACGTGCGACTTGATGTCGGCAGCCTATTAGATGGCTTGTCGCGTTTTGATGAAGGGGCTAACGAGAGGCGTGTCAGCGCTACGCCGAAGTTGGTGGGAACTTGTCTTCCAAAAATTAGCGAAGCGCGAAGCGTAACGTAATCTTGATGGTTCATCTGCAGCAATTCGACCGTGGTGCGGCCAATACTTGTGATGCCATGAATTAGTGCGCCGTCGAGCGTGAAGTGATCATCCCAGCGGTCATCGCGAGGATGAAATAGGCGAGTAAGGATTTGACTTTGCGGGGCGATGCCGGCGCTGTTCGGTCCCTTGTCGCTGTTGTAGCGGACGCACGATAGCGCCAAATTCTCCAACACCGTCTCACCGCCATGTTGTCTGGCGATGATGTGATCAACGGGAAAGGTGAGGACATGAGCCGATTGCGGCATGCGGCAATATTCGCAAATATTCGCAACAGGCTCCGGCACGTCGACGAACGGCGACGAGGATCGCGGAATCAATCACGGATGACGAAGCGAACGACGCGTTTGCGAGTGCCAGAGCGAGAGCAGGTCTGCGACGTGATTCAGGTTGTCAAGTTCTTCGCGTTCCGCCTCAGAGAGGGCGTCCGCTGCGTTCTTTTCCAGCAGAGCATGCACTCGCTCTTGATCGGCGTCGGTGATCTGGAGTGAGAGAATGTACTCCGCGAGTTCTTTGGAGAGGGCGCCCGAACGTTCCACGACACGGCCAAAAATCGCCGCTTCCGAATAGGAATTTAGAACCAGATGGGTAGGAAAGTTCGCTCATTGAGAGGTCTCCAAGATTCGTGTACCTTCTATTTTATCTCAGGATACGCCGGCGAGTCCAGATTTTCTTTCGGCTCGGTCGATTTAGGTTTAGAACCTTCGTCGATCTTCTCCCGCAATATGAACAGCGCCACTAGCGCCACCGGCAACAGCAGCATCCACCCCGCCGTTTGCCAATCGCTGTGGGCCTTGGCGGCGGTGATTTCAAAGTTGAGGTCGACTGTGGCTTCGCCGGCGATCTCGGCTTCGACTTGCCAGACGCCTGCTTCTGGCAGCACAAACTTGGCCGACTGCAGCAGCTTGTTGGTGGCGGTTGCCTGCGAGACCGGCGGAGTTAGGATCGCGCCCGACTCGCTTGTCAGCTGTAGCTCTATCTGAACGTCGCTGGCGACTTGGCCTTCCGCGTCTTGCACCAACACGCTGATGTCGACCGGGCCGGCTCGCAGCGGCGTGGGGGAGGTGAAGATCGTTAGCTGGTACGG
The DNA here is from genome assembly GCF_007859755.1 of Blastopirellula retiformator. Taxonomy (NCBI): domain Bacteria; kingdom Pseudomonadati; phylum Planctomycetota; class Planctomycetia; order Pirellulales; family Pirellulaceae; genus Blastopirellula; species Blastopirellula retiformator. The sequence goes on from NZ_SJPF01000001.1 coordinate 463,647, forward strand.
ATCCATCTGGCGGCGCAGCTGGACCTTGCCTCCATCGGCCAGCGCGGCTTGTTGGTATGCGATCCCCAGGATCACGGCGACGATTATCTTACAGGCCGGCGACATAGGCGCCTCGCATTTCCATCGGTTGCAGCAAGACCCAGACGCACGCCAGGAAGAACAGCACCAAGAAGATGCCCCACGGTGCGAAGGTCCGCAGCACTAGCTGCGGCGCAATCCGCTGGGCGATGCGATAGGCGGCCCACAGCGACAGGCAAAGGCCGATGTCAAGCAACAGCAGCTCCAGCGGCAAGAGCCAAGCGACCGAACTGGCGGTGCAGCAACTGCACTCTCCACCGCCGATCAAAAATTCGGTCGCCAGGCGATCGTTCGCCATTCGCTCGGTCGCCCACAGCAGCGAGTCGGCGCTAGTGAAGAAGTGAAATGTGTAGTGCGCGGTCCACATGCCCAGGCCGAGCGGGATCAGTGCCGGGGCGAATCGCATCACATTGGCTCGCCACGAAACGTCGGGCGAAGTCGCTTTGCCGACTGCCTGCATCAACAGCCAGGGAAGAGCGAGTAGGCCGAGCAACATTCCCACGGTCACCGTCGGCAGTCGTCCCCAACCCAGCCAAGTTGTCAGCGACTCTTCGACGCCGACCAGCGGCACCGTCATCCAGGCCGCGTTCAGCAGCGCCGCAAAAAACAAGACCACGATCAATGCCGCCAGATCGGTTCGCTGCGAGTAGCTGCCGACGCCAGAGCGCTGGGGATCGATCACCAGGTCCGAGCCAATCCGCAGCGGCACTATCGTAATGTTCTGATGCGGACAGGCATCAGCGCAGTCGAGACAGAATGTGCAGTCGAGATTTCCCTGCTTCTTGGGCACGAACAGCGACAGCTGACAGCCGGGCGAATTGGCGCTTCCGGCCAGGCAGTCACGAGTTCGACAGCCGGCGCAGACGTCCGTTGAGCGTGCGGCGACCTGGCTGGGCGAGACGAGCGACTGCACGAAGTTGAATTGGCCGATCGGGCAAACGTATTTACAAAAGGGCGCCTGGGCGAAGAGCAGGTCGAACGCCAGTGCGACGACGAAGAAGCCGAGAATGATGGCGGCCGTCCAGGCGGGACGGTCCCACAGCGAGAACGCTTCGTAGGCCCAAAAGAAAATGGCGAGCAACGCGACGGCCGGCCATTTGTTCTGCAGCCATTTTGGAAACGTGTAGTTGAGACGAAAGCGTCGAGCCAATCCGCGCAGCGCGGTAAAGGGACAGACTGCGCAAAAGAAATTGCCGCCGACGATTAGCGTGATTACCAGGATGGCCCGCCAATGAATCCAGGGGGCGACGCCAGCCAGATTGAGCGGCGAGATCTGCGGCCCGGTCAGACCATCAAGGATGACGATCGCGGCCAGCGCGAACATCGTCCAACGCAGGGTGACGCGCACGGCCCGCGGTTGTAACAGCGACGCCCAAAGCGATGGCTGCGGACCGGTTGGCTTGTCAGATCGCCGGGGGACGGCGATCGGGCGAGGACGGACTTGCCGGCGAGCAGTCGCGTGGTTGCTCGACATTTGCTCGGCGACGATCCAAAAAAGAGCGGCGACGTAGGCGAGCGACGTCGGAATCCACATCAGCGCTCCGGCCAACGATTGGTCGTCGAGCGGCGAGATGTGCCACAGGTTCGGCGCTGCGTCGTAGTGGGGATACAGAACGCGGGGAGAGAAGCAGAGGATGCCGGAGAGGATTGTCCCCTGGACGCCTGCCAAAAACAGATACGGAATCAACAGCCACCGCGAGTAGGTCGTCCGGTGCGGAAATGGCTGGATCACCGGATGCCAAAACAGCAGCGACGCGGCCAGGAACATTGCATGCTCGACCCGATGCCAGAACTCGCTTTCGAGCGCCAGTTGATAGCAGCCGGGGGCGTGCCAGATCCAGAGCGTCGCCGTATAGAGGACCAGCGCAACTTGCGGGCGAAACAGCCAGTCGAGCGCGGTGCGCAGTTGACGCGTGCGGGCGAACGGACGGATCCACTCGTCGCGGAACCATTTCGGCATGCCGGCCAGCATCGGCAACTCGGGCGCCGCCAGCCAAACGAGCGGCGGCGTCACCAACATCAAGAGCAGATGCTGCACCATGTGGATCTGCAGCGAGAACGAGGCGAGCGAATCGATTGGCGATTGCAAGGCGAGCGAGATCGACAGTAAGGCGGCGAGGAAGCAGACGAGTCGCCAGACTGGAAAGCGAGTTGAGCCGCGCTCACGTAACGTTCGCCAGCCGCGTATGTAGATCGTTCCGCTGACGATAAGTGCGAGTAGGACCCCGGGCGCCAGTTGCCACGAGCTGCCAATCGCACTCCAAAAGTCGGCGTTCACGGAGCTACTTGAGCGGTGGCGAGCGGCTCGACCGATGCGGAAGGCACAGCCGCCGGCGCAAACCCTTCGGGCCGCATCTTGACCAGGAAGGCGACCAGCGCGGCGACTTCGGCGCTGTTCATTTGCTGTGCGTAGGCGGGCATATTGCCGCCACCTTGCACAACTTGGCGGACCATCGCGTCGGGATTCATGCGGATGCCGACGTCGGTCAGGTCAGGGCCGCGATGCCCGCCAGAGCCTTCGAGCGCGTGGCAGTTGCGGCAGCATTTGTTTTGGAAGACGATCGCCCCTTGCAGTTCGACCGGCGAAAGCTCGGCGACGATGTTTTGCGGAACCGGGGCGTTGCTCCAGGCCTGCATCTCCGGCGACCAGGGAGAGGTCGCGCCATACCAGCCGAGGATCATGAACGTGACGAACGAAACCAGCACCACCAGCACCGCGACCGGACGACGGCGAGCGCTTCGTTCGCCGGTTCCTGCGACGAAGGGGACGGCCAAAAGCGCGAAAACGCCGATGACCGGCAGGCCGAGCATCAGGAAAGCTTCCATCGATGGCGGCGACAACGCGGCCATTGCAAAGACCGGCAGGAAGTACCAATCGGGACGCGGTTCGGCATGGATCAGCGTTGGGTCGGGAATCTCGCCGGGACCTTTCGGACCGACGATCACCGCCAGGGCGACGACCACCAGCACGCCGATCGCACAGGCGACGCCATCGCGATACAGGGCGTGCGGAAAGAAGGGGATTCCCTTCTCAAGCAGCTTCTCGTATTGCTGGTGATAGGTCGCTTTGTCGACTGGCTCGCCGGGCGTCGGCGGTTCCGAAATTCCTCGTTTCACCACCAGGTACAAGTGCACCGCCAGCAGCGCAAACAAGATGCCCGGCAAGATGAAGACGTGCAGCGTAAAGAAGCGGCTGAGCGTTTCGCTGCCGATGTACTCGCCGCCGAGGATGAAATGGACGATCGAGGGACCAATCCAGGGGACGCGGCCCGCGGCGGCGACCGCCACGCTGACGCCCCAGTACGAGTCGCCATCGTAACGCAAGACCTGACCCGAGAACGCCAGGCCCAGCGTCATCAACAGCAGGCCAACGCCAACCATCCAGGTCAATTCTCGTGGGTACTTGTAGGCGCCCATCAAGAAGACTTGCGACATATGGACGAACAGCATCACCACCATGCCGGTCGCCGACCAGTAGTGGATGCCCCGCATCAGCCAACCGAACGGCGCTTCGTAGTTGAGGTATTCGAGACTGGCGTAGGCGTCGGCGGCGGTTGGCTGGTAGACCATCGCCAGGCAGATGCCGGTCACGATCTGGAGCATCAGAAAGGTCAGCGTCATGCTGCCGAAGACGTACCACCAGCCGACCGGCTTGGCGAGCGCCGCGGGAACCGGGTGACGCATCACCGGCCAGAGCGAATCGCGCAACTCGAGCCGATGTTCGAGCCAGTCCCAGACTTGCTTGATCGTATTCATGCGACTTGTGCGTTAACCAGGTTGCTGAAGGGTCGGCAGGTGTCCCAGCTTTACCAGCAGGTCCCCTTTTTCCAGGCGATGTTCGTACTGATAAAGTCCTCGCGGCGGCGGCCCCGACGCGTGAGATCCATCTTCGTAGTAGACGCCGCCATGACAGGGGCACATAAACAGTCCGGCGTCGGCCAGCCAATTGACGGGACAGCCGAGATGCGTGCAGTTGATCGCAAAGATCTGGAAGGTCGCCTCGTCGGCGCGGCGGACATAAATCGCGATCTTGCCGGCGTCGCCATCTCCCAGGCTATGCAGCGGATTTTGTAAATCGACCAGGCGGGTCTTGCCCACGGGGAACTCATCTACCTTGCCGGCAGTCGTCCATTGGTCGTCCCGTTTGCGCAAGGGGCCGAACAAAAAGCCGACGATCGGAATGCCGGCGGCGGCCGACGCCAGGCCGCCCAGCAAGATGGCGGTCCACTTCAGCAAGCCACGACGTTCTTCGTCAGTAGAATTCGAGTTGGATGTCGCGTGTTTCATGGTCAATCAGTTGGCGGTTTCTTGGTCGACTTGACGCTGGGCGGCGACGGCGCCTGGCTTTTGCAGCGAGCGGACGTAGGCGGTGATGTCGGAAATTTGCTCCGACGTGAAGGGCTCGCCGGTGTGCGATTGCTTGCCCATCGTGGCGAAGTCGGGCATTTTTAGATCGGGACGGCCGGTGATGATGAATCGACGCAGTTCGATATCGCTCATCAAACGAGCCAGGGACGGATCGTCGAGCGGACCGGCGCCATCTTCTTCACCAACGCCAGCGTCGCCGTGACATTTGGCGCAGGACGTGTGGAACAGCTCTTTGCCGCTGGCGACGTCAGCGTTCCTCAGGCCAGCCGGATCATCGGCCGAAACTTGGTACGGGGGAAGGTTACTGGAAAAGGCGTCGCTCGCCTTCCAGGTCTCCCGGATTCCGGCGACTACGATCTTCACTTGCTCCGGCGTCAGGGCGCCGCCGTTGCTGTTGGCGAAGGCCGGCATCAGCGTGTTCGGGCGACCGTTGGCGATTGTGTCGTGCAGTTGCTCATCGCTGACGATCGCTTGGAACAGCGAGTCATTCAGCGGCGGGGCAGGGCCCATCTCGCCTTCCGCGCCATGACAGCCAGAGCAATTGGTTTGGAACAGTTTGACGAAGTCGGTGACTTCATCTGGACGGACGTAGCGATCGGTCGGGTCAGGTTTGCCGCAACCAACTATCGCTGCTGTGGAGAGCAGCAGGGCGGCGAGCGCTTGAGTGATGTTTGTTTTAGGCATCGCGAGGCTCCTGATCGCCGAGCGGCGTCAGTCGAGCGGCCGAGACTTTCTCAGACCGGACGACGACCATGCCCATGACGATGCCAAAGGCAAACTGCGATGCGATAAACCAGGGCCAACTGACGAACTGGCTCATCACCGGGTTCAGCACGCCCATGAAGGCGTAGATCAATGCGGACCAGAGGAGCGGGCCAACGACGCCTCCCCAGAACACCGGCGAGTTGGGAAGCGTTGGCAACAGCACGCCGAAGAAGAGCCCGACCATCAGTGAAGTCGCCAGGTGAATAACGACGCCGATGATGAGCGCCGCCATGCTGAACTGGGCAAGTTCTGCGACAGTGTTATCGGCAAAGCCGGGCAAGATCATCGCGGCCAGCAGATTGATCGGGTACCAGAAACCTCGTCCGCTGAACAAACCATACAGCGATGCGACGACCGCCATGACGGCGCCGCCGGCGAGTCCTCCTTTGATGCCGGCCGAGTAAGGGTGAACCTTCTCGGGAAGCTCCAGTCGCTGTCCTGGCGAGGGAGCAAGTACGCGCTTGCGCGACGGCTGGATCGGCTTGGCTCGCAGTTCCGGCGCGACTAGCGGCTCTTCCACTTCCGCGTCTTCGGTCAGCAGTTGTCCGAACCAGCCGAACAGCGCGGTGATGATGATGCCGACGCCGACCAGCGAAAAGACGAAGTTGGTCGGGATTCCCAGCGCCAACAGTCCGACGCCGGCGGCCAGCGCCATTGGCCACGCGGTCGGCCGAGGCATCGCGATCGACTCGGGATGCGGCGAGGTTTCGGAATTGGAAGACGATTCAGACATGGTGGCTCGTTACGTTCCCATCCAATAGACGACGCCAAAGATGACGATCCAAACTGCGTCGACAAAGTGCCAATACCATGAGACCAGCTCTGGGGCCTCGGCGTCAGGCGAAATCCGCCCGGCCCGCTCTAGGCAGGTGATGATCGTTAGCAAGATCAATCCGACGGTGACGTGAAAGGCGTGAAAACCAATCAGCGTATAGAACGTGGTGCCGAACAGGTTGCGGCCGATCGTCAGGCCATCTTTGTAGATCAGCTCTTCCCACTCGTAGGCGGTGCCGACCAAAAACAGCACGCCGAGCGTAATCGTGAGGAACATCCAGATGCTGAACCCGCTCAGGCTGTTCGCCTTACGAGCGTTCATCGCCAGCATGATCGTGCCGCTGCTGCCGAGCAGGAAAGCGCTGTTGATTACGGCGCGGGTCAGACTGAGCGACTCGGCTGGCGTCGGCCCACTTTGATCTTCGCCCAGGTAAATCAAATAGGCGACGACCAGCGTGCTGAAGAACGCCGCCTCGGAGCAGAGGAATGCCGTCATCCCGACTTGCGCCGTCGTCAGCGGAAATTCGCTGCTCTCGATCGGCGGAAGTTCGTCGGCGGTGGAGTTACTCATATTTCCAGTCCGGATCTTCCGGATGTTTCAGGTCCCAAAGCGGGCGCCGGCTGCGGACCGCCAGGATTTGTTCAAAGTTGTACGACGGCGGCGGGCTGCTGGTCGCCCATTCCAGCGTCCAGGCGTCCCAAGGATCGTCGCCCGCTTTTTTGCCAGAGCGAAGCGAAACGGCGATGTTGATGAAGAAGAACAGAATGCCGAAGCCCATGACGAAGGCGCCGATGGTCGAAATCTGATTCCAGATCTCCCAGCCTTGTCCCGCTTCGTAGGTGTAAACGCGACGCGGCATCCCCAGGATGCCCGCGATGTGCATTGGGCCAAACAGCAGGTTGAAGCCGATAAACAGCAGCCAGAAGTGCCACAGCCCCAGCTTCTCGCTCAGCATCTTGCCGGTCGCTTTCGGGAACCAGTAGTAGCAACCTCCCATTAGCGCGAACAGGCTTCCGCCGAACAACACATAGTGGAAGTGAGCGACCAGGAAGTAGCTGTCGGAAACCTGCCAATCGACCGGAACGGTCGCCAGCATGATGCCGGTCAAACCGCCGATCAAGAACATGCTGAGAAAGCCAAGGGCGAACAGCATCGGGGTGCGCATCTTCAGCCGACCGCCATACAACGTCGCCGTCCAGTTGAAGACCTTGATGCCGGTTGGTACCGCGATCAAAAAACTCGCTGCCGAGAAATAAGCGTCGAGCCGATCGTCTAAACCAACGGTGAACATGTGGTGCGCCCACACGCCTAGGCTGATCAAGCCGATGGCCGCGGTCGCCGCCGCCATCGACGCGTAGCCGAAGATCACTTTACGAGAAAAGACTGGGATGATCTCGGAAATAATTCCAAACGCCGGCAACACCATGATGTAGACCTCCGGATGTCCGAAGAACCAGAACAGGTGTTGCCACAACAGGGCCGAGCCGCCGCTTTGCGTGTCAAAGAAATGCGCCCCAGCGTAGCGATCGAGAATCAGCATGATCTGGGCGGCGGTCAGCGGAGGAAATGCGACCAGGATCAGCCACGAGTCGATCAGCATCATCCAGACGAACAGCGGAACCTGGTTCAGCTTCATGCCGGGCGCCCGCATCGTCAGGATGGTGGCGATCAGGTTGACGGCGAAGGTTAACGCGCCGACGCCGCTGACCGAAGTTCCCAAGATCCAGTAGTCGACCGCGCCGCCGCGGGCATACGCCGGGGAGGTGAGCGGCGCGTAGGCGAACCAACCGACGTCGGGCGCCGATCCCATGCCGTACAGCGCGTCGCCGGTAAAGTAACAGGTGTAAAGGATGCAGCCGCCGAACAAGGAGAGCCAAAAGCCGAGCGCGTTCAAACGCGGAAACGCGACATCGCGGCAACCGATCATCAGCGGCACCATGTAATTGGCGAAGCCGGTCAGCATTGGCATCACGACGAAGAAGATCATCGTCGTGCCGTGCATCGTAAAGAGCTGGTTGAAGGTGTCGGGGCCGATCAGCGTATTGTCGGGAACCCACAATTGCAGGCGAATCAGCAGCGCCTCGATACCTCCCACGACCAGAAATAGAAAGCTCATCAGGATGTACATGATCCCGATCCGCTTGTGGTCGACGGTGGTCACCCAGCCGTGCAGCTGCGTGACCAGCGGCAACGGTGCGCTCGATTGTTCCGCTTCGGCGATCGCCATGGTTATTCCAACGTCATCAGATAATCGACCAACTGCTTCACTTCCGTTGGGCTAAGCCGCATGTTGGGCATGTGGCTGCCGGGCTTGGCGTTGTCAGGATCGGCCAGCCAGTCGGAGAGGTTCTCGCGATTGTTTTCCAGCACGCCGGCGGCGATTGTGGTGCGGCTCATCAAGTGGGTCAGGTCCGGGCCGAACTTGCCAACTGCCGGTTCACCCCGAATGGTGTGGCAGTTGGCGCAGGCCTGAGCCATGAAGATCTGCCGACCTTCGTCAACGCCGGGAGCGACCACCGCGTTCTTCTTCTGATTTTCAGCCCAAGCATCAAATTCGGCCTGCGAGACGGCGGTGACCTGGATCAGCATCCGGGCATGTTGAGTTCCGCAATATTCGGCACAGCGGCCTTCATAGATGCCAGGGGTATCGGCCTGCAGTCGCATGCGATTGGTCTGCGCCGGCACCAGGTCGGTCTTGCCGGCCAGTTTGGGGACCCAAAAGCTGTGAATGACGTCGGCCGACTCCAGCTGCATGAAGACCGGCTTCTCGGCGTCTTCCTCGGAGGTGGGGATGACCAGTTGGTTAGCGGTAGTGAAGCCGAGATCGGGGTATTCAAACTCCCACCACCACTGATGGCCGACGGCGCGAACGCGAAGTTCGCCGGCAACCGGCGTTTCGGAACGCATCGCAATCACCGAGCGAATCACCACCAGGCTGAGGACCAAGACGATCAGCGTGGGCGCAAGCGTCCAGGCGATCTCGATCGGTTGACTGCCATAGATTTGCGGCGGTTCCGAATCGTCGCGCGGGGCGCCGGGGGGATCTCGAAAGCGAATGATGAAGTAGGCGAGCGCTCCGCCGACCAGCAGAAAGATGATCGCCGAGATCGCCAGGACCAAGTAGAACAGCTCGCGAATCTCGGTAGCGTCGGGACTCGCAGGATTGAACATGTCAGGCGTCTGGGCGTTTGCCCACAGCGGAAACGCGACGACCAGCGCCAAAGCAAGAAGCCAGCGCGTCATGCCGCGGCATGCCTGGCGAAATCTTTCCTTGCGCAAACTTCGCATTCGCCTCGTCCAGTCGGGTGCAATCGTCCATGTTGAGCATCGATCGCACTACATTCGCTTGTTAGGCGGGGTGCTGTCAACTCTTCTCTGCAAAATGTTGCGAAGCGAGCGCGTTCAAACTCGCCAAGGCTACCTATTGTGACGCAACAGGGACGTCGATGCATCAGCGCAGGTCGTAGCGTTGCAAAGGATAGGTCTCGCCGTCGATGACCCGGTAGTGCGTGACGCTGCTGCAAACAGCGCTGCCGGTGGGCGGACGAAGGAGAAGCGAATCGGCAACTTGTTTCCAATCGGACAGGCGGATCGAAGCGATCATGAAGCGCGGCTGCCATGACGGACCGCAGAAGGGAAAACCAACCTGCTCGATCGCGTCGCGTTCGGCCGCGGAGAAGTTCGCCAGCGCATTTTGGTAGTGCAGCAGGGTCGCTTCTCGATCCCGTTGTTCGCTGATCGCGGCAATGATTTGCGACTGCAGTTGTTGAAGCGAGCCTTGGGCCGCGGCGCCGACAGGAATCGTGAGTGCACGTTCGCCGGTCCAGGGATCGGCCTCCATGACGTGCCAGCCTTCAAATTCAATGGCGATCGGAGAGAACTGACCGGCGACTTCGGCGATCGTCTCGTCGATTTCGACGCCCTCGGCAAACTTGGCCTGATAGGCGGAAATGTGGGGGGGATCGTCAAGATAGGCTTGATCTCCCACCAGCTGACGCACGTCATCTTTGTAGGCGCGCAGTTTTACCGCCCATTCTGGGCTGGGGTCGATCGAGACGAAGTCGGTAACGAAGTTTCGAGCCATAGCGGGCGGATCATGTTGGCCGGTCAATCAAGCTTGAAATCAGAGTGGAACAAATCCGCCCCTCGATGACAACAGCGAATGGGGAATCTGGGCAGAGTCAGTCAGCGCCGATAAGCAGGCAAACCGCGAAAACCCCCCTCTTTTCACCAGAAACCAGGGACTCTTCTGATATTCGTTGGCCCGACCCGCTTGGGACTGAGATTTCCGGGCTACATGCCGAGATACGCCATCGCGGCCCAGCGAAGCCAGACAAATGCGATCAGCGTGAAGCAAGTCCAGATCAGCAGGCGGTTGACTCGATGCATTCGATAGATGCCAAACACGACCGCCAACGACGCCGGAGGAGGCGTCTTCGCCCAGTCGGGCAGCACTTTGTTCCAGAGCCGTTTCCAGCGCGAAAGCAGCGCGTGAATCCAGGAAGGCAGGGCCAGCACCCGAAAAGGACGAAACCGGACGATGTCGCCCCCGGTCATCTTCACGCGCTCGGTCAGATGCCCTTCCAGCCAATAGTAGATGGCGGCGGTCGCGCCTCCCTCGTCTTCTTCGCTGTTGCTGTGGAACTGACCGCAATACTCGGCGGCGGATGGGGTGCGGCGAAACATCTTCGCCTTCCGCCGGAGTCGCGAGACATAGTGATTGAGGATGGCCCGTTGCCACAAGGCGGCCACGATGACGATCATACCGAGCCAAAAAATTAACCCTTCGACGCCTCCCAAGACCAGCCAAAACTGCATCGGCGCCGATTCGGCCGAGTGAATCCGCGGGAGCAGTGCGTAATAGCGCTCGGTGGTGAACCGCTCGAACTCGGGCGAACTGAGCGAGAGCCGGGTTGCCGCTTCCTGCAGTTGCAAAAAGCTGGCGTCCGGCTGCGGTTCGATCATCTGCTGTGGGGTCGGTACCGAAGGGCGAATCGCAAACGGCACTAAGAAAAGCGTCATCCAGGCCGCCATGATTAGCCAGCGCGGCCAGGTGTACGTCGAAAGTAGGCGGTTCCAGGGATCGGAAGCTTGGGAGGTAAACTCGTCGCCGGCCAGAAAGGTTTCGTCCAGCAGCAGTCCATAGACCGGCGTCAGTTGACACCGACCGAGATTGGCCTGGCGCAAGATCGCGCCATGAAAACTGGCTTGGGTGAAATCGGCGCCCAGGCAACTGGCGCCCGACAGATCGGCGTCATCAAGTTTGGCGCCGCAGAAGTTGGCGTGGTGACCATTGGCGTAATGGAGATTCGCCGCTTGCAGATTGGCGGCGGACAAATTGGCGCTCTCGAGGGTCGCTTCCTCCAGATTCGCGTGGTGCAGCAGAGCCCCGCTGGCATCGGCGTCGGTCAGGATGATGTGGGGAGCGCGGATTTTGGTCAGGGTCGCGCCGGTCAGTCGACTCTCGCGGCAATCGGCTTCGTCCAGATCGGCGCCGGTTAGATCGGCCTGGCTTAGGTTTACGCCAACCGCGATCACCCCAATCAGGCTGGCGTCGTGCAGTTGGGCGCCGGTCAGATCGGCGCGCGAGAGGTCGGCTCGGGCCAGGTTGGCGGCATGAAAGTCGGTTCGTTTGCCGCTGACGTCCCGCAGGTCGGCGCCGGCTAATTCGGCCTGGCAGAAAAAGGCGCCGTCGAGGTTGGCGCCCCGAAAATCCGCTCTCCGGAGGGAGGCGCCCTCAAGATGGACCGGCTCAAAGCGGGGATTGTCGACCGCTGGTTGCTCCAATCGCCAACGGTTCCAGCGCTCAAATCGGCCTGCCGAACCAGCCTCGATCGCCAGTTCGGCCTCGAGCCGGGCCAGATGGGCCCAGTCGCCGCTGAAGCTCGGATGCCGCACGCGCAGCTTGTCCAATCGCTCCGGCGCCAGCGCCGCATCATTGTAGGGCGCTCTGGACGCTCGGCGAGATTCGGTGAAAATAGCGCCTCCGGGCTGAGAATTCATGTTCGCTGTGGTGCGTTCCGCCCGACGAGTGAGCCTGCTCCCCTCGCCGTGTTCCGTTCGTGTTCCTGCCTCCAAAGAAATGGGCAAAGTTAGGATACGGCGGTTCCACCATCTTGGGTAGGTTCGAGCTCGTTAAGAATTGGTTAGCATTCTTTCATTTTTTTCTGTCGAGATCGAAGCGCCGTGACTCCGCTGATCCAGATTCAAAATGCCGTTAAACGTTTTGGCCACAAAGTGCTGCTCGACGGAGCGTGCGTCTCGCTGGTCGAAGGGCAAAAAGTAGGCATGATCGGGCGGAATGGCGCCGGCAAGTCGACCCTTTGCCGGGCAATTCTGGGGGACGAAGATCTGGAGAAGGGGGAGGTCGTCCTCCATCCCAAGCTTCGGCTTGGCTATCTGCGGCAGCACGATCCGTTTGAAGAAGGGGAAACGGTCGTCGGTTTCCTGATGCGCGACAGTGGGCAGCCTGATTGGAAGTGTGGCGAAATCGCCGGGCAGTTCGAAATCAAAGGGGCGATGCTCGAGTCGCCGGTCCGCCAGCTCTCGGGCGGTTGGCAGACCCGCGTGAAGCTGACGGCGCTATTGCTGCAAGATCCCAATTACCTGCTGCTGGACGAACCGACGAACTTTCTCGACCTGCGGACGCAGATGCTGCTGGAGCGGTTCTTGCTCGATTTCCGTGGCGGCGTGATGGTCGTTTCCCACGATCGAGCGTTTCTTAAACAAACCTGCACGCACACGCTGGAACTTTCCCGCGGCAAGCTGCAGATGTTTCCCGGCGATGTCGACGCCTACCTGGTGGTTCAGGAAGAGCGGAAAGAACACGACCAACGCGTCAATCAGGCGACCAAAGCGAAGCAAAAGCAGCTGCAACGGTTCATCGAAAAGAATCGCGCTCAGGCCAACACCGCCAGTCAGGCCCGTAGCAAAGCGAAGCAGTTGGATCGTTTGCAACTGATCGAGATCGAAGACGACGAGGCGTCGGCCTACGTCCGCGTGCCGATGGTCGAGAAACGGAAGGGAACGGTCGTTCGCTGCGACAACATGACGATCGGCTATCCGACCAAAAAGATCGCCGACGAGGTGACGCTCGACATCGAGCATGGCGGACGGATCGGAGTGGTCGGCGACAATGGCCAAGGCAAGACGACGCTACTTCGGACGTTGGTTGGGTCGATCGATCCGCTCGAAGGAGACGTGAAGTGGGGACATCACGCCGACGTCGGCGTTTACGCTCAACACGTCTATACGACGCTGCCCGGCAACGAGACTTGCGAAGAATATCTGCGGACCGCGGCCGACCCCGACGTGAGCACGCAACAGGTGCTGAACGTGGCCGGTAGCTTCTTGTTCCGCGGCGACGACGTGCGGAAGAAGATCAAGGTTCTAAGCGGCGGCGAGCGGGCTCGTCTTTGTTTGGCGGGTTTGCTGTTGGGCAAGCACAACGTGCTGATTCTCGACGAACCGGGTAACCATTTGGACGTCGAAACGGTCGAGTCGCTGGTTCGTGCCCTGGAGACGTACAACGGCACCGTCATCTTCACGAGCCACGATCGCTACTTCATGAAGAGTGTGGCGACCAACGTCGTGGAAGTTCGGGATGGCCGCGTCGTTCATTTTCCTGACGACTACGATCACTACGTCTATCGCTTGAACCAGGAAATCGACGAAGAAGGGGGAGGCGTCAAAAGCGGCGGCTCATCCGGGGGCGGCGATCATCAGGGCGGTGGTGGAGACAAAGGAGATCGTCGCGATCGCAACAAGCAGTTGCGGACCATGCGCAAGGACCTGAAGAAGATCGAAGCCAAGATCGCCGAGATGGACGCCGAGAAAAAGGGGATCAACGACAAGTTGATGAAGCTGACCGATCCCAAGGAAGCCGAGAAAACGCACGAGCAACTGCTGACCGTTTCCAAAGAGCTGGAGCAGTTGGAAGAACAGTGGCTAGAGCTGAACGAAGAGCTGATGGAAGCGGACGGATACTAATTTGCTTTCGCGGCGCGGCGGCGGCAGCGTAGAATAGAAGGATCGCAAACCGGAGATTCCCATGGCGACCGACTTGACGCATGAACTGCAGCAGCTTCATCAATTTCATCGGCAAGCTCTTAGAGAGCGGCTCCAAGATGAGCGTTGCAGAAGCGGTTACGGAGTTTCAGCTTTATAAGGAAGAATTGGATCAGCTGCGCGAAACGTTGCAAGAGAGCGAAGAACGGTTGCAACAGGGTGAGTATGTCGAAATCGACGCCGAAGCGTTGAAACGAGAAGCCCAACAGCGTTGGAAGTCCAGCGTGAACGGAGAGAATGCGTGAGTGGTCGCGTATTCTGGGATTCGCAAGCGGATCATGACGTCAATTCGATCATTGACTACATCGCGATTGAGCAGCAGAGTCCACAGAACGCGATTGCCCCCTTCGATGAGATTTACGAGAAGGCGTACTTGTACGCGTCAGCTCCTCTCTTGGGAGAACTCCGCGAAGACATCTGGCCAGGCGTCCGTGTGTTTTCCGTTCACTCCTGCGTTGTGATCTATTCAGACAGATGTCGCGGAAGGAATCGTGATACGACGTGTTATGCATGGCGCTCGCGATTTCAAACGGCTCTTTTGAGTCGCTAACCGCAGTTTGTTCGAGAAGGCTCGCGGATTCCTAGCTCAACCCCGCCATCCTCTCAATCAACTGCACGATCTTCGACCGCTGATCGCTCAGAATCGCCAGCGAAGCTAAGACGCTATCGGCGAGTTGGCGGTTCTTTTCTAGGAGAAGCGACTCTTCGTCCTCGTTGACTTCATTGATGCTGTCGATGGAGTCCTCGAGCGTCGACTTCAGGCCGGTCAGCAGTGCGGAGCTCGATGCGACCGCGCCATCGGCGAAGGCGTCGACGCGACCTTCGATCAACGTCAACTCGGCCAGCGCTTCATCGACCACGCGGATCGCCGCCGAGGTGTTTCCGCCCAAGCCGGCGAATAGTCCCCCGGTTCGCAGGTCCGCCAACACGCCGCTGAATCCGCCGAGCCGGGACGTCGTCGCCGCCGGAAGGGCCAGCGTTGTGATATCGCCAATGGCGGTCGACAGATTGAACTTTAGCGTCGGGGCGTCGCTGAGTCGAATCGTCTGGAAGTCGCCGGAGAAGCCGCCAGTGAATTCGATCGTGAAGCTGTTCCCGTTGTCGTTGACATAGAAGCGGTTGCCATCGACCGCGTACAGGTTGGTCACCTCGTTCTGGCCGGCGACGGTGATTTGCTGGTCGACCCCGGTGGCGATCAGGTCGACGTCGCCGCCGGTCGTGTCGAACGTGCCGCTATTGATGTCGAGGTCGACGAAGGCGTCGGTGCCAAATTCGACGCTGTAGATGACCAGCTGATCGCCAACCGCTCTGGCCGCCACGCCGGTGTTGAGCGTCTCTTGATTGACCTTCTGAGCGACCGACGACAAGGTATCTCCGGCCGCGATGACGATCGACGCCGATGTCGTTCCGTCGAGGCCAGTCAAGTCAAACGAGGCGGCGTCGGTTGCACGGCCATCGGCGCCTTCATAGATCAATTCGGCCTGTTGGGCGGCGACATAGCTGGTAGCGGTCGCTTCTTCGTCGACGGTCAGGTCGAATTCTCCGTCGGTTACTTCCAAATCGATCGTCGCGCCGGCGCCTTGCGCTACGCTCTCGAGAACCAGATCAAAACCATCGGTAGATACGCTGGCTGCGATGCCGGTGACTCCGGATTGCAAGTTGATCGCCGAGGCGAGCGTCGCCAGCGCATCGCCATTGTTAAAGCTGAAGGCGAAAGACCCAAGATCGCCGGTCAGGGTGAAGTCGACGTCCCCCTGCAATTGACCGCTGAGTTCGGTATGAGTGATCGCTGCGGCTGTCGCCGCCTGATTGCCGGAGATCACCTTGCCGTTGATTTCCGCTACGGCGTTGGTCCCTTGGGCGGTTCCGTCCCCATTGCCGCCGGTGACGCCAAAGGCGCCGCTGTCGACGACCACGGCGACCGTCGCGCTGGTTCCGTAGTTAATGCTGGTGAGGTTCAGGTCGTCGCCATCGACGTCGGCAAGCACTCCGGTCGCGTGGCTTTGGGCGTTGATTCGGTCGGCGACTTCGCTGAGCGTCTCGCCATTGGTGACCGAGATGCTGGCGGCGCCGGTCGCGCCGGTAAGCGTGAAGGAGGCGTCAGCGGTGATCAGTCCGCCGGCGCCGGCGTAGGTGAGCGAACCTTGCGTCGCCGCTTCCAGTACGGTTCCGGCGATCGATGGTTGGGACGCCAACAGGCCGTCGCTTCCCTGGGCGGTTCCGTCGCCGTTTCCGCCGGTGACGCCGAAGGCGCCGGAGTTCACCGCAACCGCGATCGAGGCCGCGTCGCCGTTGAAGATCGATTCGAGCGAGAGCTCGTTGTCCGACGCCGTCGCTCGAATGCCGGTGATCGAGGTGCGGGCGTTGATCTCGGCGGCGGCCGATTGCAGCGACTGATCTTGCGTCAGTTCGATCGTGGCGCTGCCGAAGGCGCCGGTGAGCGTGATATTGGCGTCGGCCGAAATGGCGCGGTTCGATCCGGTGTACGTCAGTTCGGCCGGCTTGGCCGATGTGAGCGACGTCGGTGCGCCAAGGGAGTAGACGTCGACGCTACGTACCTGGCCGGTCAGTTGTCCGCTGACGCGGAAGTCGCTCGAGCCGTCTAAAATCCGCCGGCCGTTGACTTCGGTTCCCGAAAGACGATCGATTTCCTGAAGCGCCGAGTCGATGGCCAGCTGCTTGTCGGACCGCTCGGTCGGGGTGAGCGAAAGATCTTCGTCCTCGAGCAGCGTGCTGCGAATTACGTCAATCTGCGTCCGAATCAGGTCGAGCGCCAACTGCGATTCGGCGGCGATCGAGGATGCTTTATCGACCTGCACCAACGTACTGTTGACCACTTTCAGACGCGTCTCAAAACCGCTGAGCGCGAAAAAGGCGGCGGGGTCGTCACTGGGATAGTTGACGTTTTTGCCCGTCGACAGCCGCAGTGCATTTTGCGCGGCCGCGGTGTTCGCCTTGTTAAGGTTGTTCAGGAGCGTACGCTCCAATCCGTTCAGTTGTGCCCCAATTCGGATCATCGTACGTTCCCCGCCTACTATCGCCGATCGTCGGCTGGAGGCTGATTGAATTGCGCAGTCAGGCGGTCCCAGAAGCTAGGCGCTTCTTTTTCTTCGCCGACGACTCCTTCGCTGAAGTCGTGCACCATCAGGTAGGACTGCAAGCTCGCCATCAATTGGCGGGCCCGCTGTAGCGCATCACTACGGCGGCGATCGCGACTCCGACGCGGCGCGACCGACACTTCGATGACGGTCGTCGTCAGGCCTTTGTCGTCCTGCTGTTCGCGAGGACGAATCGTCATGACCAAAGCGGCGCCGCGATCGTTGGTTCGTCGCGCCAGTCCGAACGAATCGCCGTCGAAGGCGAGCGTCAGTTGTTGTTCGCTGGTTTCGATCACCTCGGCGACGTGGTCGGTCAAGAAGCCGCGCATCTTTTCCCAGACCATCTTCAGCGGCGCTCGGGTGGTCATCGTTCGTTCGACGAGCGCGCCGGGGGAACGATGCGTAAACCAAGAACTCCACCAGTTGCGGCGTTCTCGTTTTTCGTTATCGTCGCGACCCGAACCAAGCTGGATCACCATGTTACGGCCCAGCTCTTTGGCCTGCAGCAGGGCGCGGTCGGCGCGATTGAGCATCGATTCCGGAGTATCGCCGGCTTGTAGTTCGGTAACGCCAAAGCTGGCGGTCAAGTTCTTGCCGCCCAGCGAAGGCTGCGCGGTCGAAGCGACTTCCTGACGGATCGCTTCGGCCCGTTGGGCGGCCGTTTTCATGTCGCAGTGCCCGCAGACGAGCACAAACTCTTCGCCGCCATAGCGGGCCGCCACGTCTCCGGGCAGTGCATGGCGTTTCATATGCGAAGCGAAGCTGACCAACGCGTCGTCGCCAGCCGGGTGACCGTAGTTGTCGTTGATTCTTTTGAAGAAGTCGATGTCGCAGATGATTAAGCTGCAGGGACGGTTCGACTGGTTGTGCTTGCGAACCAATTCATGCAGCGCGCGATCGAGTTCGGCGCGGTTGGCCAAGCTGGTCAGCGGATCGCGGGTCGCTTTGACGTGCAGCGAGCGAAGTTGCTCTTCTAGCCGCTGGATGCCGCTCGCGTCACACAACTGCAGCGTAGCGCCGCGGCCGATGCCATCTTCGGTAATGACCGGCGAGATGTGGGCGGTGATCGCTGAGTATTCGCCTTGGGCGTCCCGAATCGTCAGCCGCAGGACCGATTGCAGGCCGTTTTGAATGGCGGCATGCAGCGGATCTTCGCGCTCGGCCAAGAATCGCCCCGAGGCGTCTCCCATGCCAACGAGTTTGGGGGACCAGCTGCGATTAAGCACCGACTCGGCCGAGAGCCCGGTCAGGGTTTCAGCGGCGTGGTTCCAGCGCAAGATCTTGAGATCGGCGCCGACGTAGATCAGGCCGTCATGGACGTTGCGGAACAGGTTCTCGTGGAACAGGTTGAGCAGCTGGTTCGGCCGAGCGACTCGCTGCGGGATGACGTGATCCCAGTGCGAGTTGGCCTGCGTCGGCGACAAATCGCGCAGCCATTGCTGCGCGACGTCATGCTGCAGTTTGTTGGAGAACCGCATTTGGAAGGTGCAGAAGTCGCTGACCAGTTCTGGATCGAATTGCGTGCCGGCATAGGCGAACAACTCGGCCAAGGCGCGATCTTTGCTGCGAGCGCGACGATAAACCTGATCGGTCGTCATCGAATCGAATGCGTCGACGATCGCCAGCATCCGGGCGCCGCGGGGGATGTCGTCGCCGCAGAGCGGAAACGTCCTTCTGCTGCCGTCGAACCAGGCGCCAGCGTGGCGGATGACCGACATAATGCCGGCGTCAGAGCAGCAGTGTTCGATGATTTCGACGCCGGCCGCATGATGTTCTTCCATCAGGGCCTGTTCGTCTTCGTTCAATTTGCCCGGCTTGGCCAGCAAATAATCGGGGACCGCCAGCTTGCCGATATCGTGCAGCAGGGCGGCGACTTCCAGTTCGTCGCGTTCCGAGTGGGAATTTCCCCGGATCGCCGACCAGGTCGAAATGGTGGTGGCGACGCGCAGCGAATGGGCGGCGGTCGGCGGATGTTTCGCTTTCAGCGCCGTAAACAGACTGCTAGCCACGCCCAGGCGCACCTGAACCAACTGGTTCTGCTGCTCGAGAGCGGCAGCTACCAGCGCTTCGTCATCGAAATCCTCGGTGCGCAGCAGCAGTTGCTGCAACGCTCCAAAGCGATGATCGGCCGATTCTCCAGGATCGACGCCGAAGTTGGCGGATGAGTCAGTGTCCATAAGGTGCGGGCGGCTCGCTGGCGAAACGGGAATCGAGGCCTGGTACGTGTAGGTACAGACGGATTTTTAGGACTTTGCAGAAAACCTAGGTCGCAGAACGGCCACCGTCAAACTGCTAAACTAGGAGAGTCCGACGCATTGCCGGCGGCCCTGCGACGGGCTAGCTTAATCGACGCCGGCTGTAGCGGTTCTAGCGAATTTACTGGAGGCGATTCTCATGCGACTGGTCACCTATCAAAGCGAAGCGGGTCCCCGTGCGGCGATTGCCAGAGGGGATGACTTCATCGACTTGCACCACACCGATCACACCCTGCCGACCGACATGAAGTCTTTGCTAGCGATGGGGCACGTCGTTCGCGACAAGGTGCTGGCGGCGGCCGAGCAGGGGGAACCGATTCCCCAGGGCTCGCGAATCTTGACCCCGATCGTCAATCCGCAAAAAGTGATCTGCGTCGGTCTGAACTACGCCGACCACGCCAAAGAGACCGGCGGCAAGGTGGGGGACGAACCGGTGATCTTCAACAAGTTCCCCTCGGCCCTGATCGCCGACCATGATGAGATTCACCTCCCCCCCGAAAGCGACCAGGTCGACTACGAGGCGGAATTGGTCGTCGTGATTGGATCGCCCGGCAAGCACATTCCTCAAGGGGAAGCGATGAGCCACGTTGGCGGCTATTGCTGCGGCAACGACATCTCGGCTCGCGACTGGCAAAAGGGGAAACCGGGCAAGCAGTGGCTGTTGGGTAAAACGTTCGATACTTTCGCCCCCCTTGGTTCGGTGCTTTACACGCCGGACGAAATTGGCGATCCCCATAACTTGGCGATTCGGATGCGTCTCAATGGCGAGACGATGCAGGAGTCGTCGACCAGCCAGCTGATCTTCAAGATCGACTTCCTGATTTCGTACCTATCGAACGTGGTGATGCTGCAACCGGGAGACTTGATCTATACCGGAACGCCGCATGGCGTCGGCGTGGCCCGCGACCCGCAGGTCTTTTTGCAGCCGGGCGACCAGCTGGAGGTCGATATCGAAGGGCTCGGCGTGTTGACCAACCGCGTGGCGATCCGCTAGCGACGCAGTTCAGGTTTGCGCGGATAAGTAAGAAAAAAGTTCATGCCGAGCCTTCCTTTAGAAGGCCCGGCCTGACTGCCGAAGTCCTATAAGTCAGGTCTCTCAACAGCGGCGGAAGGATCCGTCCTTGTCCACTTGCTAGCACAGCGTCAGGGAAGATGGAATTCAGGCGGAACGCAACGCGCGACGATCGTCGTCGACGCGCCATTCTCGATGATCGCAACGCGGCCGGTCGTAAAGCTGGCGACGCGGATGGAGACGATGGCGCCAATGGGAAGCGGCCTCGGCGTTATTCCGCGCAAGCTCTGCTGGAACGCCGCGTGCGCGTGGTCGATTTTATTCCGCTCCACTGGTTCTCGGTCTGCTCCTATTATCTGCTGGGAATCGTGCTGATTGGTCTGCTGGCGGCGCTGCACTACTATGCCAGCGAAAGGCTGCCGTTCGCCAATCTCGCCAGCGTCAATAGCTTGGGCGGTTGGCTGGCGATTATCGCATTTTGGACCGCCGCGCAAGGCGCCTTGGTCATCTATCGCATTCGCCGTCACCGCTTGGACGACTACCGGGGACGCTATCACGTTTGGCTGTGGGGCGTCGCGTTCTTGGGAATCGCTGGCGTTGACCTGCTGGTCGACTTTCGGACCCCGATCGGCCAAGCGATCGAGCAGGCGAGCGGTCGCCAATTCGCAGAGCTGGAGCATGGATGGGCGATCCTGATCGCCACGCTCTTTTATGGAATCGCGTTGTTGCGAATTGTCTGGGAGATCCGCGCCAGTCGCGGCGCTTTGGCGGTTGCGGCCTTTTCGCTGCTCACGCTCGGAACGTTCGTCGCTTCGCAGGCGAATTTGATTCTCTGGCCTCCCCAACTCAACGCTCAACTGTCGACTTGCGTCCTCTACCTGGGCGGCGTTTGGTTGTTGTCGATGATGCTGATGCAATACGCTCGGTTCGTCTGGATGGACGCGATCGGCTTGATCGCCCAACAGGCGGTTGTCGAAGCGACGGAAGAAGAAGCGACCGAAGAGGCGACTGCCGAGAAGACGTCGCGGCGGCGTCCCAAGATCGTGAAGAAGGACGAGGAAGAGACTACCCCGGACGAGTCCGAAGAAGAATCAGACTCCGGCTGGTTCTCGTGGGGCTCGAAGAAGTCGAAGCCTGTCGCCGAAGAGGAAGCGGCCAAAAAGGCCCCCGCGTCCAAACGCGCCGCCAAGCCGACAATCAAGACCTCCGCCAAGTCGGACGACGAAGCGGAAGCCCCGGCCGAGCCGAAACGAAGCTGGTTTGGATGGGGACGCAAGCGACAAGCCGAGGAAGAAGGAGAAGCGTCCGACCAGCAAGCCACTTCCAAGCCAGCTGCCAAGAAGCCCGCAGCTGCCAAGAAGCCCGCAGCCGCCAAGAAGGAAGCGGAGACCGACGAGAGCCCAGCGCCGAAACGCGGTTGGTTTGGTTTTGGCGGCAAGAAGGACGCGGCGACCGAGGTAGCGGCGAAAGAGAAGAAGCCGGTCAAGAAACAGTCTGCCGAGGAAGAGACGTCCGACAAGAAGCGAGGCTGGTTTGGCTTTGGCGGCAAAGCGAAGACGGAAGCGGAGCCGGAGCCGGCCGCAGAGAAGAAGTCGGGCGGTTCGCCGCTCGCCGCCAGCGCACGCCGGGCGGTCGTCAAGCAGCAGCAAGCCAATACCTCGGCCCCGCCCGAGACGATCAAGATGGATCCGTTGACGCTAGGCGGAAACGACAATGGCAACGACAGCGGCAATGACGAAATCGCAGCGCTGGAAGCGAAGCCCGATCACATGCTGACCAAGGCCGAGCGTCGTCGTCTGAAGAAGCTGAAGCGGCGTGGCGCGGCGGCCTAGCTTACAGGTTAACGCAATCTTCCAGTCGGGTACCGTCGCCATCGGTGACCGCCATTTTCTTGTGGCCGCGAATGGCGACTCCGGCGTGGCGACCATCCTTGTGCAGCAGGAACAACTGAAGATTAGAGCGGTTTTCCTCCATCTGTATCGTTCTGACTGGTTGCGGCCGCGCTGGTCGGCGTTGACCTGCATCGACGAATCTTGAGGATTCGCCTGCTTCGGTCGCCTTGGCCAGCTTGCCTCACTAACGCCAGAAACGCTACAGCTATCAGAAAAACGCTCTAAAGTTGACTTCGCCTTTGTCGTTGCGCTCGTAGGGAGCGGCCCGTTTGGCGATAAACGCCAGCGTCTCGAGGCCGGCGTCGATGGGACTGGCGCCGCGTCCCGTTTGCTGCACGGCGTGAAAGCTGGAGCAATTGAGCAAGTTCGCTTCGCCATGCCCGATGCTGCCGCAGGTTCCCATCTCGTTGTCGACATAGAGGCCGGCGCCAAAGATGGCCGAGTCGCCTTCTTCGCAGAGCATCACCCGCCGCGTTTGCTCCATGACCAGTCGAGCTGCCTTGGTCGCGTGCCGGACGTTCTTCAGCCCGATTACGGAGCCGCCGCGATGCCGCGGTCCATCCATCACCGCCGCATCCAGCGTCACTTCGCCGTTGGCGTCGGGCAGACCGCCAAAGCCAACGGTCAACTCGTTGGGATCGTCTTCGACGATCGTCACGCCGTTGACGGCCGCATCCAGCGGAGGTTGGCCGGTTGAAAGTTGGTAATAGGCGAGCCGGGTCGCTTCGAGCCCATTGCCCGAAGCGATTACTTTTTGCAGCGATGCGGCGGTCACAGAGAAGACTCCCGCTAGAGCGAACAGATGAGGCTGTCGCTTAGCCCACCAAGATTACCAGCCGCCGCCTCCTCCGCCACCTCCGCCGCCGCCGGAAGAACCCCCTCCGCCGCTGCTGCCCCCTTTGCTGGGGCTGGTCGAAGAGGAAGAAACGGCGCCGCCAAGTGCGCCCGCGAGCGCCGCGCCGGTAAACATGCCGGGACGGGGACTGCCGACGCCAAACAGAGATCGCGTAGGGGAATGGTGGACGTTGCTTTGAAAGTGGCTCGCTTCGAGCACTCGCTCGCCCAGTTGTTGGTACCAACCGTCCGACAGGCCCAGCGCCATCGCCCAGGGAAGACGTTCATCGAACAACGTCGCCCCTTCCTCCGGAGTCGACGCATACTGCACCTGGCGAATGAACTCCCCTTCGAGCCAGATGCGATATCCGTCAAGCTCATCCAGCAGTACGCGCCCTTCGTGCGTAGGGCGTTTCATCAAGCGATAGAAGAGCCAACCGAGGATGACCAGTAGGATGACGCCAAACGGAATGAAGGGGCTAACTTCATGGGCGAAGATCCCCAGCACGACCACCTCGGCAATGAAAAACGGCGTGGCGAATGCGGTGGAGAACAGGGCGGGAATCAACATCATGCCGCGCTGAATCGCCAGTCTGTTGCGGTCGAAAACCGCTTTCCACGAAGTAATGACCATCGCGCCCAGGAAGAAGACCCCCATCGTCCAGAAGGAGAGCCAGAAGGTGAAGAACAAACCGATGGCGTAGTTGGGCGTCGACAGGATCGCCATCAACATACCGACGACCGAGATCGATACGCCCCACAGCGTCCACCAGATGTTCACCACAAAGTGCGTTCCCTTGTGGGCGGCGGCGAGCGTCGTTTTGAAGTTGTCGAGCGCAAACCGGATTTGCCGGTGGTTTGATTTGCGGAAGGTGATCTTGTCAGAGTCGTCGAACAAACCGAGCAACAGGACTTCGATGTCGGGCGGAAGGTGCGATAGATCGTAGTCTTTGGTTTTGGTGGCGCTGTAATCCCCGATCTGGCTGCGCCCCAGCTTGAGGGCGCCAAGCGTTTCGGCGTAGACGAGCGCCGTCGCCAGGCAGGTGTTGTCGAATCCCATCTGACTAACATAGCGGGCCGACGCAGGAGAAATCTCTGCCGGCGGACTATCTTGCACCATCACCGCGCCAGGCGCCGGATCGCGACCCACCATGATCCAACCGACCACGTAGACGCCGATCGAGCAGACGATCGTCAGCAGCGTCAGCATCAGGTCGGTGTTGGCGTCGAGAAGTTGGGCGTACATTTCGCTTGAGGGCGGAAAATGGATCGCGCCAGTCGGAAATTTGACCGAGACGGTCCAGCCTTCCTTCTTGGCGAGTGGGGCGGTCGTTTCGAGCTTGATCACTCCCTGCGGAGCGTCGAGTTGCCGCCAGGCCTGTTCGACTGCGCCGTCGGCGCCGGTCCAGGCTGCAGTCGTCACTTCGTCGGCCGGAAAATCGGCCGGCAGATGGATCGTGACGCTCGACCGCTCGATCGGAAAATTCCAGAAGTTTCCGGTAACGTTCCAATAGAGTTCGTCGTCAACATTGCCGTGATAGAGCCAGTTGTCGGTGACGTACTCGATGGTGTAGCGATAGGTTCCCTTGTTCAGGTTGATCCCTGCATCGCCCAGATAAACACGATCGTCGTAGGGGCGATTTTCGTCCGGTTCTTCGACCCGAAACTTCTCGGGTTCGCCGTTGCGCGTGGCGCTGAGAACTTGCAACTCGTGTTTCTTACGTATACCGGGATACGGAAAGCTGTAGATCGGAACGTCACGAAAGATGCCCCGGCGGATGTCTCGTCCCAGCGCGGTGACTTCGATCGTTTCGATGACGCGCAGCTTCGAGTCTTCTTGAATATGGATCTCGACGTCGTAGCTGTGGATCGTTTCTTTGCTCGGCAGGTTGTCGTCGTCGGTCGCCTGCAACAGGAGCGGTGTCGCTGCGATGGCGATTGCGATCACGATCGCTCGAAAGGGTTGCCAGCCGTACATTCGCAGTGTTCCCCCAGAAGTAAGTAACGCTGCGTCCGTGCGAATCGCTTTGTCAGGTGGTTAAAACGGTATCGCGTTGCGGTCGCGTTAAGGTTTGTGGAAATCGTGGCCAGGTCGCCGTCGACGCTTGCAGACACAACCGGTCGTCGACAGAATCATTCTCGCTGTGAAACTCTCTGTCGCCGGAGCTTGCTCGTTGCAACTCCGGCGATTTTGTTTCTTGCCAGAAAAGCTAGGTTTCGGCCAGGGCGTCTTGGGCCAACAATCGCTCGATTTCGTCGGCGGTGCGGGTCACTCCCTGGGGATTCGCCAGTCGCGCCGAAATCTCGCGGCATGCCTGGTTGGTCTGGTCCGATTGCAACAGATGTTGCAGTTTTTCCGCAATTTTTCTAGCCCGGAATTGGCTCGGGTAGAGAGTCGCCCCGATGCCGAGCCGTTCGACCCGGTCCGCATTGTCTGGCTGATCATGACTTAGCGGCATGATCAAATGCGGAATTCCAGCGGCGCAAGCTTGCGAGAGCGTGCCGATCCCGCCGTGATAGACCAGCGCCGCCGCGTGGGGCAGCAGCTGCGACAAGGGGACGAACGAAAAGTGCCGGATCCCGCTGGGGAGCTGTGCGGGAAGCTGTTCCGGAAACCGGGTCAACAGAATCCCGCGACGGTCGAGCAGTTGGCAAGCGGCGATCGCTTCCTCGAAAAACTTGTGCCCATGCACCATGGCGGAGCCTGGCGTGAAGATGATCGGCGGATCTCCTGCGTCGAGAAACGCGCGAACATCGTTGTTCAACGCTCCCAGCTCCGACTCGTCCCAGAGCGGAAAGTCGGTCAGGACCGTATTGGCGGGCCAGTCCGCTTGCGGCGGCGCGTACCACTCGGGAAACATCCCGATCACTCTTTGCGGCGAGTGCCACAGTTGCGTGATGCCACCTCGAATCGGCGGTAGCCCCAGCTCGCGACGAAACGCGTTGGTCGGCCCCTTCAGGACTGGATCGATCATGATCCGTTCGGCCAAGCGATAGAGGCCGGCGTTCCACCAACGCGGCATTCCAGGGCCGGTTGGCAATAGCCCCGTCACCTTCGGCGGATGGATGTTACTCCAGAGGACCGCCGGTTGCAGGTGAATCGTCGCCAGCGGAATTTGAAATGTCGCATGCGCCATCTGCAGGCCTTGCGAAAGCGCCGATCCAACCATCACCAGCGGAGCGTCGCCGCCGCGGGCGAGCGCTTGCGCAACGATCTCGTAATGACGTCGCTGCCAGGGAAGGACGACGTTTCGTGCGACAGCGCCGATTCCACGCAACGGATGAAAGATGTCTGGGTCGTAGACCGCTTTCTTGTATTCCTCTTCGGTGTCGACGGCGAAATAGTCGATCTCAGCACGCTCCGCCAGCGAGCGAAAGTGTTCGCTGGTGTAGAGCGTTACTTGATGGTTGCGACGTTTCAGCTCGCCGGCGAGTCCGATAAACGGATGGACGTCGCCATAGCTGCCGACTGGGAAGAGGAGGATATTCACGTTCGGGTTACGCTTCGGTCCATTGCCAGCCGATCGGATTCTCCAGCTCACGCCGGGCCAGTTCGGCCCAGGGGGAATCGGGGTTTTCGTCGATCACGCGTTGCAGCGATTCAACCGCCTGCTTCCGGACTTTCTCGAGTCGACTGCCCGCCTCGGACAGCGAGTCGGCCGGTTGCAAGATCCAGGTATCGTGACTGGGGTCCTCAAACTTGCGGCCACCTTTTAGCAGCGCGAGCATCTGGTTGTAACCGTCGGTGCGGGCCTTCGCCGCGGCGGCGCGACCCAGGGCGAGATCAAAGCTGGCTCGCCACCGTGGGTCGGTGATCTTGTCGCGGTCTCCTTCGGCGTCGCTCAAACGGTTGTAGACCGCTTCGATCGGCGGAGCGAGTCGAGCCGGCAGTCGCTGGGCCGAATCGAGGCTCCGCTTTAACGCCGCTTCGTCACCGGCGCGGAAGTTGGTGGCCGGGGCGGTCAGGGCGCCACTTTGCGGCAGGTAAGCGACCGCGTCCAGCGCCGCCAGCGCCTTGTTTTCGGCCAGCATTTGCTGATACTGCTCGGCCGAGATGTATTGCGGCGGATACTTGCGGCGGTATTCGCTGCCGTAGACGTTGGCGTTGCCTGGCCACGAGCCGAGCGAACTGGAGCGGACGATCAAGTAGGCGCCGCCGGTCGCGCGACAAAGGTAGTTGAGGGCGAACGGTCCGAATCCGCTGTCGATTTCCTGCGAGCCAAATCCGGCCGACATGAAGTCGATGTTGGCCCGCTGCAACCGCCGGGTCTCGGGACCTTGGACGATCGCCGGCATGCCGTCGCGACGATTTTCGGATGTCTGCATCGCTCCTGCGTTACGGCCAAAGGGCGCGGGAACGCCGATCGCATGGATCTTCACACCCAGCGGCTTCGCCTTCGCGATGACTGCGTCGACCTTGTCCTGGTCGTCGCCTGCCTCGTCGGTGACGATCACAACCGCAACTTCTCGGTTTTGCGATCGAAACTTGCCATACTTGTCGAGCGCTTGATCAACGGCGGCGAAGATCGGCTCGGCGCCGCTGTCGTCGCTCGGGAGTTTGTTGATTTGATCGCGGACCGCGGCCAGATTCGAAGTCGGCGCGTCGATCAGGAACTGCGGCTGTGCGCCGCCAATCGCCACAACGGCCGAAGTTAGTTGGTCCGCTGACTTGCCGGCCAGCGCCGGTCCGAGGTCTTGGTACATCTTGGCGGCCGCTTCCTGGAAGCCCCGTTTCAAGGCCGAGGCCGATTGCGTGGTGTCGACCATCCACACCACCAGGGCTGGTGAATATTCGACCGTGTTCTTCAGGTCATCCCCGACGCGGGAGATAGCGTCGTGCACATCCAGGCGACTTTCCATGGCGCCGCCGCCCGACGTTTTGCCGCCGCGCATCGACGCGGTCCGAATCATCGTGCCGCGAGCTTCCGCTTCACGAGCCTTTCGTGCGGCGACCGGATCGGGCTTTTTCGTACCCGGCGAAGCGGCTGGCTTCGGCGCGGCCGGTTGTTTGGCGACCGGGGCCGGTTTCGCGAACGGATTACGAATTCCCACGCCATCGCAGCCAACAAACAGGGCCAGACCAAGCGACAAGAGCCAGAAAGAGCAGCGGAACAGCGGCATGAAGGCTTCCTCAACAAATCGGTATACAATGGCGCAGAAGCGCCCCTTGGACCTTTTGGTATTCTACCTTTCCTTTCCGTTAGGTCGAGTCAAGTGCGCCGGAAGCTTGCATCCCCCTCCCTGGTAAAGGAGAATAAAGGGACTTCTCGCCCATTCCGCCCGTGCTCGGAGCCTCCGCCCCATGTCACGCCTAATGCCATTTCGCGTCCTCTTTTCGTTGCTGTTGCTCACTTGCGTCTCGATCTTGCTGGCTGGACCTGCCTATACCGATACGGAAAAAGCAGGCGAAGACTATGACGTGCAAGGCGAATATGAAGGCGTGCTCGGACCTGACAAAGTGAAGATCGCCGCGCAGGTGATCGCCAAGGGGAAGGGAAAGTTTCATGCCATCGGCATGCCTGGTGGGCTGCCGGGCGACGGACTGAAGCCCGACGAAAAGAAGGTCGAAGCGGATGGCGAGCGTGAAGGGGAGATGGTCGTCTTTCGCACCACGACCGAAAACGGGGACGAAGTGCGGGCCGAAATCAAGGATGGCGTGATGACCGTCTTCGGCGGCGATAACCAGAAAGTGATGGAGCTGGCGAAGGTCTTTCGCGAAAGTCCAACCATCGGCGCCAAGCCGCCCATGGGCGCCGTCGTGTTGTTTGACGGAACGAACCTGGACGCCTGGATGAACGCCAAGATGACCGAAGATGGTCGGATGCAGCAAGGCGCCACCAGCAAGCAACTGTTCGACGATCACACGATCCATCTCGAATTCCTGCTCCCGTTCATGCCGGAAGATAACGGCCAGGCCCGCGGCAATAGCGGCCTGTATCTGCAAGGTCGGTACGAAGTGCAAATGCTCGACTCGTTTGGCCTCTCGGGCGAAAACAACGAATGCGGTGGGATCTACGAATTGAAGAAGCCCGACGTCAACATGTGTCTGCCGCCGCTGCGGTGGCAAACCTACGACATCGACTTCACCGCCGCCAAGTACGGCGATGATGGGAAGGTGAAGAGTGCACCACGGATCACGGTCAAGCACAACGGCGTTCTGATCCATGACGACGTCCAGCTGCCTGCCGACAAGACGACGCGAGCCGCCCCAGTCGCCGCCGGCAAAGAGCCAGGCCCGGTCTATCTGCAGAACCACGGCAACCCGGTCCGCTATCGTAATATCTGGGTAAAGACCAAATAGTGAGCGGCAGGCGTCGTTTCCACTAGAATGGAACACATGGAATCTGACGCTTCGCAAAATCCGTTTGCTTCGCCTCACGCTTCGCAGAAGGCGCGTCACGATGTACCAACCTACATCGAGGCGATGACCCCAATTGACGTGCGGGGCTATTGCTATGCCTGCGGCGGGGATGGTGAAGAGGAGTTCCAGCAGACGTTCTACCGGGGGCGGCTGCAGGTTAATTACACGCTCTGCCGCAGTTGTCGCTGGCGACTTCCTTGGCAGCGGGCGTCGCTGAGCGTGAACGCAGCGTTACCAGTCATGGCGCTGGCGTTCGGCGGATTCATCGCCACGTTTTTGCTGCTCGGCCGCCTGGTTTCGGTTTACCAAAATCCGCTGCAAGGTAATGACGATTTTCTCCTGGCGCTTTTTTTGATCGGGACGACGATGGCGATCTTTACCGGCGGGCTTGTCGTCGCGAATATCGTGTTGCGCCGGTTCGCCGTTTTTCATTGGTACCCGACCTCCATCGGTAACCAGGTCTATCGTTTGACGGCGCTCAATCGTCAGTTTCGCCTGAACTATTTCAAGGCGGAGCAAGAGTCGTGAACGAGCAGGAAGCGGAGAATCCGTACGCCTCGCCAAACGTCGATGAGATCGTCGAGGTTTTGCCCGATTCCGAAGAGGAAACCAATCGGGAGTTTCGATTGCGAGTCGGGAAGATCGTCGGCGATTCGCCCTTGTCGTTGCCGGAAGTTTGTCTGTACTGCGCGGACGATATCGTTGACGATTATTCGCGAAGGATGTGCGCGAAGTTTCATCGATTGCGACTGCTGGAAGCGCTTCCTCCGCTCTCCTTTCGGGTCTACTATTCCATCTGCTCGAACTGCGTCATCAACGCTGATCTGTGGCGGCGCCGGCGTGACAAGGCCCTGTACTTTGTGATTGGATCGGGGGGCGGAGCGGTCGTGTTGCTTATCCTCTTTGGTCGTTTGGGAATGTTGGACGCAGGTTTTAGCCTGGTTGCCCTGTTGGGAATGGTAGCGGTTGGCTTTTTCTTTCGCATGGCGTATTGCGAGTCTTGCGTGCCGAAGCCTCCCGAGCTGGAGTCGTACGAAGAGCAGACGATGAAAATAGTCGGCCACGGTTGGAATTTCATCCAGCGATTTCGCTGACGGAAGAGCGCGTTACAATCGCAGGCAACGAGTGTACTACCCTGCGACGCATCCAGCAGCGAAGGCAAGTCTATGCAAGGCCAGCGAATTCCGATCGGCGAAGTAACCCTGAATGTCGTCATCCAGGGAGAAGGAGAGCCTGTTCTGCTGGCCCACGGGTTTCCGCTTGATCACTCGATGTGGGAAGCGCAGATCAACGTCTTGGCCGCGGAAGGGTACCAGGTGATTGCCCCTGACTTGCGCGGCTTTGGCAAGAGCGACCCCGCCAAAGACAAGACGACGATGAGCCAGTTCGCCGACGATTTGTCGCGGCTGCTCGCGAAACTGAACGTAACCAAGCCGGTCACCTTCTGCGGGCTCTCGATGGGGGGTTACATTGCCTGGCAGTTCTTCCTGCGGCATCGGGCTCGTCTGGCTCGCCTGATTTTGTGCGACACGCGGGCCAATGACGATGACGAGAACGTGGCTCGCGGGCGATTGGTGATGGCGGCCGAAGTGGAACGGTTCGGGCTCGAGAAGGCGCCCGGCACGATGCTGCCGAAGCTACTGGGGCCGGTAACGCTCGAAAAGAACGAGGCGGTCGTCGAAGCGCTGCGAGCGACGATTTTACGGCAAGATCCGGCCGGCGTCGCCGCTGCGCAACGCGGAATGGCCGAACGTCAGAACGTGGTCGACGTGCTGCCGACGATTGACGTGCCGACGCTGCTAATCTGCGGTGACGCGGATGCAATCACGCCGCCGGAAGTGATGCAGGAAATGGCGGCCGCGATCCCCGGCGCCGAGTATGCCGAGATCGCCCATGCCGGCCACATGGCCCCGATGGAACGAGCGGTAGAGACCAACACGGCGATGCTCGACTTTTTGAAGTCGACTTAGCCGTCGGTGTCGAGCTTCGCGATATCAGGCGAGATGTCCTCCAGCTCCATTCGTAAGTAGCGTTTCACCTGATTGGTCGTCTTCATTTGCAGGGCGCGAGCCAGCATCGATTCGGTTCGCTCGATCGTCACCTGCGACGCCAGTTGTTTGATCGTCGGGATAAACGCGGGGCTCATGCTGAAGCTGCGTAGGCCCATGCCGAGCAACAAGATGAACGCCCGGGGTTGGCCCGCCATCTCGCCGCATAGCGTGACCGGCACGCGGGCCATGTTGCAAGCCCGGATTACGTCGTTCAGCGTATGGACGACGGCCGGAGCGAGCGGTTGGCAGAGACTGCTGACCTTCGGGTTGTCGCGATCAGCCGCCATTAGGTACTGCACCAGATCGTTGGAGCCGATCGAGACGAAGTCGACCAGGTCGAGCATCGAGCGAATCACGATCGCGGCTGCCGGCACTTCCAGCATCATGCCGACTTTCACTTGGCTGAACGGTTTACCTTCTTCGTCCAAGCGGCGCTGAGCGCGGCGGACGAAGCTGCGAACCTTGCGCAGTTCTTCGACCGTCGTGATCATAGGGAACATCATCCGGACTTCGCTTCCCTGGATGCTGGTGCCGGCTTGCAGGATCGCCCGGATTTGCGACATGAAGAACTCGGGATGCTCAAACGAGAGCCGGACGCTTCGCCAACCCATGAACGGGTTCGCTTCGTTGTGGTTGTGTCCCAAGTAGGCGACCGTCTTGTCGCCGCCGATGTCGAGCGTGCGGATCGTCACCTTCTTGTTGGGGCTCGACTCGATGACGTTGCGATAGATGTCGATCTGTTCCTTTTCGTCCGGAACGTTCTCATGCGTCAGGTAAAGGTACTCGGTGCGGTAGAGACCCACGCCGTCAGCGCCCATCGCCGTGGCGGCCTCGGCGTCGTTGACGTTGTTGATGTTGGCCATCAATTCGATCGTTTGGGCGCAGGCGGTCAGCGAGGGGAGATCGCGATTGGCGGCCAGTTGGTCCTTCAGGTCGAAGAACTCGCGCTCCAACTTGCGATAGGCGGACAGCTCTTCCGCTTCGGGATTGACGACGATGATCCCTTCGCTGCCGTTGACGACGATCGTGTCGCCCGTTTTGACCCGCGATGCAATGCCGGCGGCGCCGGAGACGGCCGGGATGCCGCGGCTGCGGGCAATGATCGCCGCATGGCTGGTTTGACTGCCGCGATCGGTGACGATGCCATGGACGTCGGCGTCTCCCAGGGCGACGGCCTGAGAGGGGAGCAGTTCGTCGGCGACGACGATCAGCGGGCCATGCAGGCAACCGTCTCCACCATCAGCGTCATTGAGAACATCGGTGAGATAGGCGCTTAGGCGAACGATTACGTCGCGGATATCGTTCAGGCGTTCCTGCAGGTAGGGATCCGCCATCCGGGAGAAGAGCTGGGTATAGTCGTCCAACAAACGATGGAGGGCGCCTTGGGCGGTCATCCGCTCGTCGACGATCCAGTGACGGATTTTGTTGGTGAACGCGGGATCGCGAAGGATGGTGCGGTGGGCGGCGAAAATCGCCGCTTCGTCCATGCCGACCTGGCTTTCGACCTTCGATTGCAGGGCGCTGAGGTCCGACGAGGTTTGGTCCCGGGCCGTTTCGTACCGGGCCAACTCTTGGGTGATTTCGTGAGGTTCCAGCTTCGTCTTTTCAGGATTGACGAAAATCTCGAGAATGCAGTAGGCGGTGCCGACAGCGACTCCGGGGGAAACTGCGATCCCCTTGTGTAGGTCTGACACGGTCGAAAAGTCCGCCCTTAAGCTGGGTTTTGGAAGCGATTAGTCCACGCGAAATTATAGTGGAGATTCCGTCTGGAAATAGCCTCTGTCTACATTTTCCCGTCTGTTGACGCAAAGCGAATTGGGGTACAGTTGGCATAGTCGCGCCCTGCTAAACAGCGATCTTTAATCAGCTTGTGACGTTTTTTTGGGGTGGCTATACTAGTGAGCTTTGACATACGGCCCTGGCCGTTTCTAAGAAATGGATAGGAATTTAGGACGCCGGCATGCGATTCACCCTGATTGATCGAATTACCGATCTGGTTCCGGGCGAGCGAATTGTCGCGACCAAGTGCCTGTCCCTCGCCGAAGAGTATTTGCAAGATCACTTTCCGCTCTTTCCGGTTATGCCGGGCGTGTTGATGCTGGAAGCGATGACGCAAACCAGTGCGTGGTTGATTCGCGCGTCGGAGGATTTCATGCATAGCGTGGTAATCCTGCACGAAGCGCGTAACGTCAAGTACGCCGACTTCGTCGAACCTGGGGAAGTATTGACGGTGACGTCAGAGCTGGTCAAGCAAGAAGGACGCTTGACCACCTTCAAAGTCAAAGGAACCGTGGCAGGCAACCCGGCGGTCAGCGCCAAGCTGGTGCTGGATCGCTACAACCTCGGCGGCGACGAGAAAAGCTCGTCGGACCGACACGCCATCGTCAACTCAAGAGAATTATTCGACCTACTGTACCCTGAAGCGAGCCGCGTTTAGAGCGGGTCGCTTTCGGCTAGCCGCGGTGCGGCAAGCGCAGATTTCGCCCACTTGGGGCGAAAGCCTATTTCCTGACTAAGCTTTGGAGAACGCATTCAGATGCCGACGGAACAAGAAGTCTTCGAGAAGGTTCGCGAGGCCTTGGTCGACGCCCTGGGAGTTGATGAAGAAGAAGTGACTCCGGAAGCGACGATGGTCGGCGACCTCGGCGCGGAATCGATCGACTTCCTCGATATCGTCTTCCGGCTGGAGAAAGCGTTCGAAATCGAAATTCCGCGAGCCGAGCTCTTCCCGGAAGATATCCTGACCAGCGCCGAATACGTCAACGACGGCAAGGTCACCCCGGCCGGTCTGGCCGAACTGAAGGCCCGCATGCCGTTCGCCGACCTGTCGAAGTTCGAAGAGAACCCGCAAGTGTCGGAATTCGGCAACTTGCTGACGGTCAACGACATGTGCAAGTATGTCGAAAGCAAGCTGGCTTAATGAGTCGACGAACTTGGCGCTGATCGCGTTAAGCGGTCAGCGCCAAGTTTCGCCAGGAAGGGATTAGCTGGAATGCGTTGGTTTTGGGTAGACAAGTTCGTCGAGTTCGAGAGCGGCACATCGGCCAAATCGGTCAAGCTGGTGTCGCTCGCGGAGGAGCATCTCCACGACCACTTCGTCGGCATTCCGGTCATGCCCCATTCGCTGGTGATTGAAGGAATCGCTCAGACTGGCGGTTTGCTGGTCGCAGAGCACTACGAATTTCGAGAACGGGTTGTGCTCGCGAAGGTGTCGAAGGCGATTTTTCACTTCGCCCCCGTCCCCGGCGATCAATTAACCTACTCGGTTCAAGCGCACGACATTCGGGAAGATGGCGCCTATATCTCGGCGACCAGTCATTGCGGCGATAAGTTGCATGGTGAAGTCGAGATGTTCTTCGCTCATCTGGACGAGCAGGATAACAATCGCGACTTGTTCGACACGGTCGAATACCTGCAATTGCTGCGCATGCTGAAGATCTTCGAGGTCGGTAAGAAATCTGACGGAACGCCGATCGAGCCGCCGCAGTATATGCTGGATGAGGAAGCGGCTCAGCTAAGTCAAAAAGAGCCGCGCTCGGTAGGCGATCGGGCCGATAATAGCATGTAGAAGCGGACTTGCCCGATACCAACGTCGGCTTGTCGGCGCCCGATAACCGGCAAGGTTTGCTTTATTTCTCTTGTTTGGAGTTCCAGTCGTCATGAGTCGGCGAGTCGTCATCACCGGTATCGGCATGATCAATCCGATGGGGCACGACGTCGAGACCGTCTGGTCCGGCCTGAAAGAGTCGCAGTCAGGCGTCGCCCGGACCACCGTCTTCGACGCTTCCAACTTCCCGACCAAGATCTCGGCTGAGGTCAAGGAATGGAGCATCGACAAGTGCGGCGAAGACCCTTCTCGCTGGGATAGTATCGGCCGTCACACGCAATTTGCGATCGGCGCCGCCAAGCAAGCGGTTTCCAACTCCGGCGTGATGGATAGCATCGCCGATCCGACTCGCATGGGGGTCTATCTCGGCTGCGGCGAAGGAGACCAGGACTTTTTCGCATTCACCAGCATGGTGACGGCGGCGATGTCCGGCAGCGGCGATTTCGACAAGGCCGAGTTCATCCGCAAAGGGCTCGACACGCTCAATCCCCGTCGTGAGCTGGAACAAGAGCCGAGCATGCCGAGCGCCCACCTGGCGTCGCTGTTCAACGCCCAAGGGCCCAACGCCAACTGCTTGACCGCGTGTGCCGCCAGCAGCCAAGCGATCGGCGAAGCGACCGAACTAATTCGCCGCGGCTCGGTCGACGTCATGTTGTCCGGCGGCGCCCACAGCATGATTCACCCCTTTGGCGTTACTGGGTTTAACCTGCTGACGGCGCTCTCGACCAGTAACGACGAACCGACCAAAGCGTCGCGTCCGTTTGATCGTCTCCGCGACGGCTTCGTGCTGGGCGAAGGTTCATCGATGGTTGTGCTGGAAGAACTGGAGCACGCCAAGAAGCGTGGCGCCCACATCTACGGCGAAGTGCTCGGTTACGGCACCACCGCCGACGCGTTCCGCATTACCGACACGCATCCCGAAGGCCGCGGCGCTATTAGCTGCATGAAGATGGCGATGTCCGACGCCAAGGTCAACGTCGAGGACGTCGGCTACGTCAATGCGCACGGCACCAGCACCGAAGTGAACGACAAGGTCGAGTCGCTCGCCTGCCGTCAGGTGTTTGGCGACATGGCCGACAAGATTCCGGTCTCCAGCACCAAGAGCATGATGGGGCACCTGATCGCCGCCGCCGGCGTAACCGAAGCGATCGTCTGCCTGCTGGCGATTCGCGACGGCGTGCTGCCGCCGACGATCAACTACGAAAACCCGGATCCGAACTGCGATCTGGACTACGTGCCGAACGTCGCCCGCGACGCCAAGATCGACGTCGCGCTGAACAACAGCTTCGGCTTTGGCGGGCAGAACATCACGCTCTGCCTGGGGCGGTTCAAGGCTTAGTTCGCTGCTCTAAACTTCAAATCGCGCCACCGCCGCTCGCAGTTTGTCGGCGATGTGCGAGAGTTCGACGCTGGTCGAATTGGCGGCGTCGGCATGCGATGCGGTCGTTTCGGCCGCCGAGGAGACGGCGACGATCTCGCTGACGATTTGTTCGCCGGCGACGTTTGTTTCTGAGATGCCGGCGGCGACCGTTTGGAGCGACGAAGTGGCTGTGCCGACGTTGGTCACAACGTGACGCGTGGTCACGTTTTGCTGCTCCACCGCCGAGGCGATCGACTGCGACATGGCGTCGAGTTCCGAGATCACGTTGGCGACGCGGGCAATCGACTCGATGGCGGCCCCGCTCGATTTTTGAATCCCCGCGATGCGGCGGCTGATGTCTTCGGTCGCGGCGGCGGTCTGCTTGGAAAGCTCTTTTACTTCTCCGGCGACAACGGCGAAGCCTTTGCCCGATTCTCCAGCGCGAGCCGCTTCGATCGTGGCGTTCAGGGCCAACAGGTTGGTCTGTTCGGCGATATCCTGAATGGTGCTAATGAACGTGCCGATCTCGCTGGCCGCCAGACCAAGCTCGTCGATCGTGGTGCGGCTGTCGCCGGTCAACTGGCTGGCGGTGCGCGCCGAGCCCGACGTCTGTTCCGCATTTCTGGCGATCTCGGTGATGCAGGAGGACATCTCGTTCATGTTGATCGAAATGACCGAGAAACTGCTGGCGATTTCCTCGGTCAGGCGATTCATCGACTCGATCTGGGCCGAGATCTCTTCGGTCGCCGCCGTTGCGCTGGACGAACGATTCCGGGTGTCGTTGGCTTGGTCGGTCAAAAAACCGGCCGTCGCCGCCATGTTGCCGGATGCGCCGGTCAACTGTTCCGCCTCTTGGGCGAGTCCGGCGACAATCTCACGCAGGTTGGTTGATAGCTGATTGAACGCGGCGGCCAACTGGCCGATTTCGTCGTCGCGCTCAATGTCGAGCGTTCGCTTCAAGCTGCCTTGCGCCATCTGGGTGGCCAAGGTGGTCATCTGCGACAGCGGCTTGGTGATCGAGCGGGTTAGCAGCCAGGCGATCGCAAGGCCCAGTAGGATGGCGATTCCGCCGGCGATCGTTGCACAGCGCATTGCGAAGGCGGCCTGCGCAGCGGTTTGCGTTGCAGTATGAGTGGCTGAGGTTTCGGCGTTGAGGGCGATCTGGTCAACCAGCGGTTCGATCTTGTGAACCGCGGCGCGAAGCTGCCGCTCGAGGTCGGCCAGGCGCTCGTCCTCGGCAACCAAGGCGTCGAAGGTGTTCAAGTAGTGTTCGACCGATGCGCGAATATCGGTGACCGATTGGGGATCAACTTCCGATGCGTCAAAGGCGCTGAGAAATTCCTGGGCCGCTTCGTGCGTCTTGGCCGCATATTTTTCGTCCAGCCGCAGCAGGTAGTCTTTTTCCCGACGACGAATCATCAGCAACTTGGCCGAACCGCCAGAGACGTACCGTTTTCGCAGGTCTTGTTCCATTCGCTGGGTGACGACGCCCAGGGCGTCCGCTTCTCCTTGGCCGGCGATTCGCCGCTCGAGTGCGGCGACCACTTCGATCAGCAGCGCCATTTGCGACTTCTTCAAATCGGCCGAATAGCGATCGCTGTGCAGCGATTGCTTCACTTCTTCGATCGCTTTGATCAGCGACTTGTTGCTGCCGGCGTCGCCGTCGCGCCCCTCGGCGGCGAAGCGATGCAGGGCGGCGACTTGTAGGTATAACTCGTCCACCTCGTAGTTCTGGGCGAGTTCTTCCAGTTCGTGAACGACATCGCGGAAGTCTCCTTGCAGTCCCGAGTTGTGATCGAGCCCGCGGCGGGTCCAGCTTTCGGTAAGCGATTGGAAGGCGGATTGGTATTCTGCGGCGGCGATGGTGATCGCCTGGGCGTCAGCGGCAGCCGTTTGATCGCCAATCGCATTCGCCAGTTGATCGAGCGCCTTCGCATCGTCCAGCAACTTCTGGCAACTGGCGGCATGTTTCTCGAGATACTTGCGATCGCGCCGCAGGAGAAAGTCTTTCTCGTTGCGGCGGCATTCGAGCATAGC
The DNA here is from genome assembly GCF_007859755.1 of Blastopirellula retiformator. Lineage (NCBI taxonomy): Bacteria > Pseudomonadati > Planctomycetota > Planctomycetia > Pirellulales > Pirellulaceae > Blastopirellula > Blastopirellula retiformator. Next base: position 502,207 of record NZ_SJPF01000001.1, read on the forward strand.
GACGTTCGTCTTCTCGGCGAGCGATTGCAAGGCGATTTGGCCGGTCAACAGCGCGTCGTAGTTGGCGACGGTGCGACGATTCGACGCGTGATAGATCGCCATGCCCACGCCCATGGCCAACAAAACGAAGGCGAAGGCTCCTCCTAGTTGATAGCCGATACGGACGCGACCGAGGGGATTCCAGAGAAAGCGAACACGTCGATTCTGAGGGAGATTTGTCACCGTCAATTGCCCCGATGCGATTGGTGAAGCGACGCGGTCTGCCTGGATGGTTCGCAAACCTGTCTTTGGGAGGAAATTTATTCGCCCTAATAAAATAGGACGTTCTAGCCGGGTGTGGCGAAAATGCATCGTACGGTTCTCCGTATTTGGGCATGCGTGCGACTTCTCTAATCGCTAGAAGCCGGAATTTCGGTCCATCCGTCCGTTTCGATTGCGCAAACTAGGCGAGAAATTGGCGGAGATGGACTATAATTACGAAGCTTTTTCTTGATGCCCGCCATCTTGCCTGCCCCCACATTCTCTTACGATCTCGCTCATGAAACGCATTTCGCTTCGCCTGATGTCGATCGGCCTGTTCTTGGTCGGATTTTTCGCCTCCTCTGTTTTCGCCGCCCCCAAGCCAATCAAGGCGTTGTTGGTGACCGGGGGTTGTTGTCATGACTACGACAGCCAGAAAAATCTGATCAAGAAGGGGCTCGAAGAGCGCGCGAATATCGAGGTGACGGTCGTCCACCAAGGGGGCTCGACCACCGATACGAAGATTCCGCTCTACCAGGGTCCAGACTGGGCCAAGGGCTATGACGTCATTTTGCATGACGAATGTTTCGCCGGCGTGAAGGATCCGGCCTGGACCGCCCGGGTGCTGAAGCCGCACCAGGAAGGCGTTCCCGGCGTAGTCATTCACTGTGCGATGCACTGCTATCGAGATGGAACCGACCAGTGGTTCAAGTTCTGCGGCGTTACCTCGCATCGACATGGCGCTCAATATGCCCATGAAGTGCTGAACGTCGATGGCGAGCACCCGATCATGGAAGACTTTGGCGCCGCGTGGGCGAACCCGAAAGGCGAGCTCTACCATATTGAAAAGCTCTGGCCGTCCGCGCACGCGTTAGGTGTCGCCAAGAACCAGGCGAGCGGCAAGCCCGAAACCTGCGTTTGGGTCAATCAATACGGCGATACCCGCGTTTTCGGTACGACCCTTGGTCACCACAACGAGACGGTCAGCGCCGACAAGTTCCTCGACATGCTGACTCGCGGAACGCTCTGGGCCTGCGACAAACTAAGCCCCGAATATTTAAAGGATGAAGGGCCGAAGCTGGTTCAAGTCAGCATGGCCAAAGGGAAGCCGGCGACCGCTTCAAGCGAAGAGTCGGGCAAAGGCAACTTCAAAAAGCTGGCGGTCGATGGCGATCCTTCGACGCGTTGGTGTGCCGGCAATGGCAGCGCTCCGCAGTGGCTGACTGTTGACCTGGAAAAGCCGCAATCGATTGACGGCTGCCAGATTCAATGGGAGTCAGACCAAACGATCTATCGCTACAAGGTCGACGTCTCTGCCGATCAGAAAACTTGGAAGACGGTCGTCGATCAATCGACCAATGAAAAGAGTCGCAATCACGAGTATGAATTCGCGGCCGACGACGTCCGCTACGTTCGCGTGACCTATCTCGGCAGCAATACCGGCGGATGGGGAAGCATCCGCGAACTGGCGGTTTACGGCAACCAGTGGATGACCGTCGATCCTGAGGCTGCCGCCAAGCAAGCCGATGAGAAACTGCTGTCGAAGGTGAAAGTTCCGGAGGAGTTTGACGTGACGCTGTTTGCGTCGCCGCCGGCGGTCACCTATCCGGTGTATGTCGCCGCTGCACCCGACGGCGTCGTCTATGTTTCGGTCGACAAGAACGGCTCGCTCGATCGTAAGCCGACGCGTGGCGCCATCTACCGCTTGCGCGACATTGATGGCGACGGTCGGGCTGACGAATCGAAGCTGTTCGTTTCGGATGTCGACTCCCCCCGCGGCCTGGTGTGGGATCGCGATCGCTTATACGTGATGCACCCACCCCATCTGAGCGCCTTCATCGATCATGACGGCGACGGCGTTTCCGATGAACAGAAAATTCTGGTCAAGAACATTGCGTTCGATTTCAAGGGACGCCCGGCCGACCATACGTCCAACGGCGTCACGCTGGGGATCGACGGTTGGCTCTACTTGGCGATTGGCGACTTTGGCTTTATGGAAGCGGAAGGCGCCGACGGAACCAAACTGCAGTTCCGCTACGGCGGCGTGTTGCGGGTTCGCCCCGATGGCAGCGGTCTGCAGGTTTACTCGCGCGGTACGCGAAACATTCTTGAGGTTGCGCTCGATCCGCGTTTGAGCGGTTTTACCCGGGACAATACGAATGATGGCGGCGGCTGGGATATCCGGCTGCATCACTTCAGCGGCATCGAAAACCATGGCTATCCGCGGCTCTACATGAACTTCGGCGACGAGATCATCCAGCCGTTGGCCGATTACGGCGGCGGCTCGGGCTGCGGGGCTTGCTACATCAGCGAGCCGGGGTTCCCAGGCGACTATGGCGATGCGATATACACCGCCGACTGGGGCCGCAGCATGATCTATCGTCATCTGCCGACCCCCAATGGCGCCACCTTCGCCGCTGACCAAGAGGAGTTTATCAAGCTTCCCCGCGTGACCGATCTGGACGTTGACGCCCAGGGGAACATCTACGCGACTAGCTGGGAAGGCGCCACGTTTACCTACAACGGCGAGCATGTCGGCTCGATGATCCGCGTGACGCCGAAGGGATACCAGGCGAAACCGGTTCCTGACTTTGCGAAAGCGACGTCGGCGGAATTGATTGACCTGATCGCCGATTCGGCCAGTCATCGAATTCGTCTGGCGGCGCAGCGCGAACTGCTGGCCCGCGAGGTGGATGACGCGTCGGTGTCGGCGTTGACGCAATTGATGGAGAACAGGTCGGCGCCGCTCGATAATCGAATCGCCGCGATCTACACGCTAAAGCAATGGCTCGGCGTGAAGAGTCACCAGGCTCTGGCTGCGGCAGCCGCCGATGAAAGCATTCAGGCCTTCGCGATTCGCGCGCTGGCCGATCGCTGGGATCAGGAAGAGCAGGTTCCGGCTGAACTGCTATTGTCTGGCTTGAAGTCGAGCGACGCTCGCACGCAACTGGAATCAGTCGTCGCGCTCACCCGACTGGGAGACGTCGCCAACGCTGCCGCCATCGCCGAACTGCTCGACAGCAGTGATCCGGTGATCGCCCACACCGCGGTGCAGTCGTTGGTGGTGTTGGAAGCGGCCGATGCGGCTTTGGCCGTGATCGACGATCCGAAGGCGTCGCCGGCGAAGCGGACTGGCGCCATTCAAGTTGTGCAGTCGCTGCACGATGCGGGGGTCGTCACCGCCCTCATCGAACGTTTGAAGAAAGATCACGACGCCGCGCGGCGTCGTGATCTGCTGATCGCGTTGGCGCGACTCTACAACCACGAAGGAAAGTGGACCGGCCAAAGCTGGGGAACGCGTCCCGATACGCGCGGACCTTACTACCAGCCGGAGCCATGGGCCGAGTCGCCGCGGATCGCGAAGGCCCTGAAGAGCGAATTGGAATCGCTCTCGCCGACCGAAGCGGAGTTCCTGCTCACGCAGTTGGCTCGCCACCGCGTCGATCTGGACGGCAGCTTGCAACTGGTGCTGGCTCGCGCCGCCAACGACGCCAAGTTCGTTCCGGCCGCGGTCACCAAAGTCGCCGCGGGCGATTCGTTGCCCAGTGAAGCGGTTGAGTTGCTGAAGAAGGTGGTTGCTGACGACCAATCTGATCCGGCCGTCAAATCGGACGCCATCGTCGCACTGCTGCGCTCGCAAGACAAAGACGTTCTGGCGGCCGCCTACGGCGGGCTCGATTCGTTGAAGCAAAATGGCAAAGCGAAGGCGCAGTATCTGGCGGCGTTCGACGCGTTCAAAGATACCAAGCGGCTCAGCGGCGCGGTGCATCAGCAAAACGAGATGGCGGAACATGGAGAGGGCGCTGCGGCCGTGTGGTCGGACGCCGGTCTGGTTCTGCTTTCATCCCAGAAGAAACTGTCGCCCGAGGTTTCGGCCGTCGTGTCGAAAGCGATCGAGTCTGGCTGGAATGATCGACCCGCTTTGCGGCTGGACGCGGTTTACCTGGCCAACGACCGTCAGGCGGAAGAAAAGATCGTCGACCTGATCGCCTCGAGCGATCCCCAGGTCAGCGCTGCCGCCCAGCGGATCGCCGACGCCTGGCAGATCAAAACCGGCGCGCCAAGCGGGCCGAAGCTGAAGACAATGAAGCCGGAAGAGGTGATCGCTAAAGTGATGAAGATGAAGGGAGACGTGAAGCGAGGCGAACAGCTCTTCGCCAAGCTGACGTGCAATCGCTGTCACACGGTCGATCCGAACGAAAAGCCGATCGGCCCCTACTTGCCGCAGGTCGCCAAGACCTACAAGCGAGATCAAATGGCCGAATCGATTCTGTTGCCCAGCAAGACGTTCGCCCAAGGGTTCGTCACCAACATCTTTTTGTTGGATGACGGCCGCGTGATGACCGCCTTCGTCACCAGTGAAGCGGCCGACGAAATCGTGATCCGCGATGAGCAGGGGAACGAGCACAAGCTGGATCCCGATTCGATCGACGCGCGGAAGAAGAGCGAGGTCTCGGTGATGCCGATCGGACTGGCCAACGAGATCACGCTCGAGGAATTCGCGTCGCTGGTCGACTACCTGGAGTCGTTGGCCGCGAAGGCGCCTGACGCCAAATAGCGTCGGCGACTTTTCGTAGCCCGCTTTGCCGTTTAAGCTGGCGGTTTTCGCATTCCTTTGCTCGCGAGACCGCCTGATGTCTGACGAAACGCCCTCGCTCGATACGTTGATCGATCGCTTAACGACCGACGAGCAAACCTCGGTCGCCGCTATCAAGGCGATGATCGCCCAGTTCGTCGCCGAGCGGGACTGGCGGCAGTTCCACGCGCCCAAGAACATCAGCATGGCGCTGGCGGTTGAAGCGGCCGAACTGATGGAGCATTTCCAGTGGCTTACCGTTCAGGCCTCGCGCGAGGTGACCGCCGATTCCGATAAGATGACCGCCATTGGGGAAGAATTAGCCGATATTCTGTGCTACGGATTAGCGCTGGCGAATGAGCTGAATATCGACGTTGCCGCCGCCATGAACGACAAAATGCGGAAGAACATCCGCAAATACCCCAAAGACGAGTATCAAGGGCGGTATGGCAAGGATGATCCTGGCCAAATGAAATAGTCACAAACGGCTTCACGATTTGCCCGGGAGTTGCCGGTTGTTTCAGATCGGATTAGGCTAATAGATTGGACGCCGCTTACCTCTCGCCCCCGGCGTCGTCGCCCCCCGCAAGCCCGTATTCTTTCGTTCCTTACTCCAAGGTCGATCGTCGTGAAGTTATTTGCCCCGATTGTTGCGCTGGCGCTGTCATCGCTGGCTTTCGTTTCCTCCTCCCACGCCGAAAACGACGTTCCCGAACCGGAAACGCCGCAAGTGGCGCCCGACTCCGACGAGGGGAAGAACGCGATGTCGGGCTTCCAGATGCCGGAAGGGTTCCAGATCGAGCTGTTCGCCGCTGAGCCGCGGATCGCCAACCCGGTCGCCTTTTGCTTTGATCCGACTGGTCGGGTTTTTGTCGCCGAGACCTTCCGCCAAGGGAAAGGGGTCGAAGACAACCGCGGCCACAACTATTGGCTTCAAGATGACCTCGCGGCGCAGTCGGTCGAAGATCGCCGGGCCTACATCCTGAAGCATCATCCCGAAGCGAAGGACGACTACACCAAGCATGACGATCGCATTCGCTTGATCGAAGATCGCGACGGCGATCACAAGGCCGATCATGACTCGGTCTTCGCCGACCACTTCAACGACATCGTCGAAGGTACCGGCGCCGGCGTGATCTGGCTCGATGGCGACCTGTTCTACACCAACATTCCGAATCTCTGGAAGCTGCGCGATACCGACAACGTTGGGATCGCCGACCAGCGAAAAGCGCTGCACACCGGCTATGGCGTTCGGTTTGCGTTCCGCGGCCATGACATGCATGGTCTGGCGATCGGCAACGACGGCAAAATCTACTACAGCATCGGCGACCGTGGCTACAATGTCCGTAGCGAAGGGGGCGTGCTGAAGGATCCGGCCAGCGGCGCCGTCTTCCGCTGTAATCCAGACGGCACCGAACTCGAAGTTTTCTACACCGGCCTCCGCAATCCGCAAGAGTTGGCGTTTGACGATTACGGCAACCTGTTTACCGGCGATAACAACTCCGACAGCGGCGACCAGGCCCGTTGGGTTTATCTGGTCGAAGATGGCAACAGCGGTTGGAACATGGCCTACCAATATCTCAGCGATCGCGGTCCTTGGAATCGCGAGAAGCTATGGCATCCGTTCCACGAAGGTCAGGCCGCCTATCTGACCCCGCCGATTCGCAACTTTGCCGATGGACCGAGCGGTTTGGCTTACTATCCCGGCGTCGGCTTGGGCGAGAAATACCGCGGGACGTTTTTCCTGTGCGACTTCCGCGGCGGTCCGGCCAACAGCGGCGTTCGCAGTTTCAAGATGAAGCCCAATGGCGCGACCTATGAAATGGTGGAAGACGAAAAGCCGTTCTGGCGGATCCTGGCGACCGACGTTGATTTCGGCCCCGATGGCGCGATCTACATCAGCGACTGGGTCGATGGTTGGGACGGTCTGAACAAAGGTCGGCTCTATCGCTTCTTCGATCCGAAGGAAATCGATCAGCCGATCGTCAAAGAGATGCAGAAGTTGCTTGCCGCGGGCTTTGGCGATAGGCAGAACGACGAACTTGCGAAACTGCTGGCCCATCCTGATCGTCGCGTTCGCCAGGGCGCCCAGTTTGAGTTGGCCAAACGCGACGCTTTGGACGTCTTCAATCAGGTCGCTTCCAGCAGCGACGATCAATTGGCCCGCTTACATGCGATCTGGGGAATCGGGCAAATTGCGGACAAGCTTCGCGATGTTCGCGAACGTGGCGAGCCGGCCAAGCTGCTCAGCGAAACGCTGGTAAAAGACGCCGATCCAGAAATTCGCGCTCAAGCCGCCAAGGTGTTGGGCGATTTGCAACTGCCAGAGTCGCTGGTCCCGCTGCTCGACGACGACAACGCCCGGGTGAAATACTTCGCCCTGGTCGGAATCGGCAAGGGAGATCACTTTGGCGATACCCGTCAGATGTATGATCGTATCGTCGAAATTCTCGCCGAGAACGACGATCAAGATCCGGTGCTGCGGCACGGCGCCGTGATGGCGTTGGTCGGCGGTCGCAACGTTCAACAGATCGGCGACTTGTCAAAGCATGATTCGGTCGCGGTGCGTCGGGCCGCGGTGGTGGCGCTGCGACGACTGGAGAGCCCGTCGATTGTTCGCTTTTTGGGCGACGGCAACGAGTCGGTCGTGCTGGAGGCGGCTCGAGCGATTCATGATCTGCCGATCCAGACGGCGATGCCGCAGTTGGCAGGGCTGATCACCCGCGGTTTGCAAGACGACGCGCTACTGCGTCGCGTGCTGAACGCCAACTTCCGCTTAGGAGACGCCGAGTCGGCCGCCGCGCTGGCCGCCTATGCCGCTGACCCGAATGCCCCGGAAGCGATGCGGGGCGAAGCGCTGGCGATGCTGGAAAACTGGGAAGAGCCGTCGCCCCTGGACCGAGTGCTCAACTTCTATCGTCCGCTCGAAAAGCGAGATGTGGAAGTCGCCAAGGTCGCTCTGGTGACGCAGTTGCCAGGCCTGCTGGCGAGCAGCGAAGAGATTCGTAATCGTTCAGCCAAGCTGGCCGCGAAGTTCGGCATTAAGGAAGTGGCGCCCGTCTTGGTCGCGCTGATCACCGATGACAAACAATCGCCGCAAACGCGGGCCGACGCGCTGGTCGCGGCGGTGGCGCTCGATTCGAGCGAAAAGCAGATCGTCCTTGACGCCCTGACGTCCGACGTGCCGGAAGTTCGAGCCGCTGCTCGTTCGCTGCTCGTGACCGTTGCTCCCGAACAAGCGATCGCCAAGTTAGCCGAAGGGGCTAAGGCCGACTCGGTTGTTGAGCGGCAGCAGGCGCTCGCCGCTTTGGCCGAAGCCAAGTTGGATGGCGCCAGCGAGGCGATTGCCGATCGTTTGACGGCGCTGCTGGCCGGCGAAGTCCCGGTCGACTCGCAGCTGGACGTCATCTTGGCGGGCGAAGCGATGCGTGACGACAAAGCGGTCGGCGAACTGCTCGGCAAGTACGAAGCTTCGCTCGACCCCGACGATCCGCTGACGGTCTACCGTTCGGCCTTGGCTGGCGGCGATGTTGAAAAGGGACGCAAGATCTTCTTTGAGAAGACCGAAGTCTCCTGCGTCCGTTGCCACCGCGCTCAAGGAGTGGGCGGTCGCGTTGGTCCAGAACTCGACAAGATCGGCATCGAGCAAAAGCCGGAATATCTCTTGGAAGCGGTCGTGTTGCCCAACGCCAAGATCGCCAAAGGTTTTCAGTCGGTCATGGTGCTGACCTTCGATGGCCAAACGCTCTCGGGCGTGCTGAAAGAAGAAAACGACGACACGCTCAGCATCGTCAATGCCGAAGGAAACCTGCTAACGATTCCGCAGGATGACATCGATGCCCGTAAGGCGGCGAACTCGCCGATGCCGGAAGATATCTACAAGCATCTTTCGCGTCAGGAAATCCGCGACCTGGTCGCCTTCCTGTCGAGTCTGAAAGGCGCGGCCGGCGGCGGAGGACACGAGTAGTCTTTTCGCAGCTGACTTGATCGAAATGAAAGAGCGGACGTCCAATTGGGGCGCCCGTTTTTTTGTGGAATTGCCGGTTTGCTTGGTCTCGCAGGGCGAAAATCTGGAATGCATCGCTGCGTTGGCGTATCTTGGACGTATCTCCTGTCCCACCTTCCCGCCTACTTGAGAGCCTGCCGCCATGCCGATTCGCTCCCTATTCGCCTGCCTGGCCTTCACGCTGTTTTCCTTCGCCACCCTGTTGGCCGATGAACGTCCCAACGTGATTCTGGTGATGGCCGATGATCAAGGTTGGGGTGACGTCAGCTACAACGGGCACAAGGCGATCAAGACGCCGCAACTGGATCAGGCGGCGGCCGAAGCGGTTCGCTTTGATCGTTTTTATGCGGCGGCGCCCGTTTGTTCGCCAACCCGCTGCAGTGTGTTGACTGGCCGCAATCCCAATCGCTCGGCGGTTTACGCGTGGGGTTGGCCGATTCGCCCGCAAGAGATCACGTTGGCTGAACGTCTGAAAGCGGCTGGCTACACGACGGCTCATTTCGGCAAGTGGCACCTTGGCTCGGTGCGCAACGACAGCCCGGTCAATCCTGGTCAGAATGGCTTTGATCGTTGGGTCAGCGCACCCAACTTCTACGACAATGACCCAGTCCTCTGTGATCAGGGGAAGGCGGTGAAGTTTAAAGGAGAAAGCTCGGACGTTACCGGCGACTTGGCGATCGATTGGATTCGCGAGCAGGCGGAGAGCGACAAGCCGTTCTTCGCCGTCGTCTGGTTCGGTTCGCCTCACTCGCCGCATGTCGCCGCTGACGCCGATCGACAGCTTTACGAAGATTCGCCGAAGAAGTTTCAGGACTACTATGGCGAGATCACCGGGATCGATCGGGCCTATGGTAAGATCCGCAGCACGCTAAAAGAGCTCGGCATTCGCGACAACACGATCCTGTGGTACTGCAGCGACAATGGCGCCGACAAAGCGAAAGGTTCGGCCGGTCCGTTTCGCCAGAAGAAAGGTTCGATCTACGAAGGCGGCTTGTTGGTGCCGGGCATTCTCGAGTGGCCTGCTCGTTTTCCCCAACCGGAATCGACCGAAATGCGCGTCACCACCTGCGACATCTTCCCCACGGTGTTGGCCGCCGCGGGATTGTCGCCAGACGCCCAGCGACCGCTCGACGGCGTGAACTTGTTGCCGCTGTTGGCAGAAAAGTCCGACAAACGGCCGAGCCCGATCGCCTTTTGGCAAACGCCCAATCGCGGCGTGTCGACGCCGTCGGACCAATGGATGAAGAGCTTGATGGCCAAACAAGAGTCGGGCGGCGATTTGCCGGCCGACGAGGTAAGCGTGAACGCGGCCCAGTTGCCGTCGCCGCCGATCTCGACTGAAAGTTTCCCAGGGCATGCCGCGCTGACCGATGGCGATTGGAAGTTGCATCGCATCGAGAACGCCAAAGGCGCCGTGAAGTTCGAGCTGTACGATCTCGCGAACGATCCGTACGAGAAAGAGACCGTGTTGACGCAATATCCGGACGTCGCCGGCAAGCTGAAAAAGCTGCAGAACGATTGGCAAACTTCGGTCGTCAACAGTCTGAACGGCGCCGATTACAAATAGCCGCAGCAGGCCAACTGTCCAACCACTTTCGGCCGATTGGGGCGACCTGTCTAGCGAATCCCGTGGGGCAAGTCGCTCCTGCGCGAAAAATGATCATGGCGGGCGACGAGATCGCGACGCATGCTACGCTTCGCGATCCATTGAATTGTACGCGAAGAGGAGAGTAGCCATGATCGACATGCAAATGACCAACGAATGGCGCCACGTTTGCGATCGGCTTGAAGCCGCGGCCGATCGACATGCGGCCGCCGAGGTGCACGAGAGGTTCGCCGAGTTCCCGAAATTGCGCGAGCACTACGCGAAGTATGCCCCGCACGGGTTTGAGATCGTCGGCGTTAGCAGTACGTCGAAAGCAATGAAATCCCCTGGATTGTGTTGCACGAACAGGGAGAGAAAGAAACGTTGGGCTGGAATCTGCCGATCGCTAAGGAATATGGCATCAACTCCATTCCCTGCCTGATTTTTGTCGGCGCCGACGGCAACGTGATCACCAGCTTGAGACGCTGTTTCCCGACGTCGACTAACACGTCGCTGGACGTGACAATTCGATCAGATGTCAACCGCGTGGAGGGCCGGACCTACTTCCACGCGGTTCTTTCTTTGCGCGTCCGTTATTGCGATGGCCGCCAGTAATAGGCCGGGGCGTCGAGGGCCGCGATGTCGAGATAGTCGCTGCCGGTGATCGGCTGGCCCTCAGCGTCGCCGCAGTCGCTGGGCGTTAGCGGACGCCAGTCGGGGCAGCGGTGATAGGACTCGAACGTCTGTTGGTCGAGCGGGTAACGCTGCAGCGCGGCTTGCTGCCACTGCCAGAGCGACCCTTCGTTCGAGCCATGTTGCAAGTGGGGAAAACGGAGCTGGACCGCGTCGTCATCCCAGCCGCATGCCGGGCAGGTCTCGTAGCTGCCGGCCGGCTCGTCAAACACTTCAAATCCACAGACAGGGCAGGGGTACGGCATGGTGGTCGTATTTTCCAGGCTCTGATCGTTATCGGCGATAGAGGGAAGCGGGTTTTGGGGAGTTTGTTCCGGTCGGAGGGAAATGCTACAAACAGAAGGCCTTTCTGCTTTGTCGTTTTCCCCCCTAGCGTTTCCCATATTAATTTCTATGTCTGAAGATAACGGCAGAACCGGATCTGTAAAACTGGTCGCCGTTGTGCTTGTTCAGCTGCTGATCGGCGCTGGGATTAGTCTGATCGGCATCCTGCAGATCAAGACGAATATCGAGGACGTCATGCAATGGCTTCCCGATCATTCCGAGGAGCGGGATCTGTACGAGGAACTGGTGGCGCAGTTTGGCGTCGACGACTTTCTGGTGGCGACGTGGGATGGCTGTACGGTCGAGGATCCTCGGCTGACGCTGGTTCAGCGACGTCTGCAGCAGGAGGACGATCTGGGGCTGATCGCCCGCACCGTCTCTGGCGGCGACCTGATCGAAGACGCGGCGGCCTACGAAGATGCCGACGCAATTCGAGAGCGGTTTCAGGCCTTCTTTTTTGGTGAACAGGATCAGACCTGCATCGCGATTATCCTGACCAAAAAAGGAATGACCAGCCGGTTGAAATCGGTCGAGTTTGTGAACGAAACGGTCCGTGCTGGGGTCGGACCCGACGCGACCGACGTGTTGGTCGTCGGGTATCCGGCGATTTCGGCGGAGGGAGATCGTCTGATTCGCAAGAATCTGGTCGAGGCGCTGCTTCCATGTTGTTTACTGGCGACGGTGGCGGCCTGGTTCTTCTTACGCGACTTGCGGCTGGTGACGGTAATCTTTCTAACTAGCGGCATTGCGGCCGGCAACAGTATCGCCTTTGTTACCTTGACCGGTCACATGTGGGGCGGGCTGACGTCGGCGATCCCGGCGCTCACCTTTATCCTGACGGTGTCGGGGACGCTGCATCTGGTCAATTATGCCCGCGGCGCCGATCAAGAGCAGATCGCCACAACGGCGCTACGGCTCGGCTGGAAGCCATGTCTCTTTTCGGCGCTGACGACCGCAGTCAGCATGTTGTCGCTCAGTCATAGCGAATACCAGGCGATTCGCGAGTTTGGGTTCTTCTGCGCTGTCGGCGTCGTGACCTCCGTCTTCTGGCAGTTGGCGTTCGCTCCCTGGGCATTGCAACTGATCGCGGACGCAATCGCGATTCCGCGCGCCGGAATGTCGTTGGTGCATATGCACGATTGGACCGCTTCGCACCCGCGGATTGTGTTCGGCGCGTTTATGGCGACATTGGCCGTTACCGCCGGCGGCTTGCTGCGGTTGCAAAGTGGGCTGAAAGTCGAAGAGATGTTTGGGACCCACAATACGGTGATTCAAGAGGTCGCCCAGTTCGAGGAAAAGATCGGTCCGATTGACCAGACCGAACTCCTGATCGTGTTTGCCGATCCCAAGCCTGCGGAGTTTGCCGAGCGGGCCGCGGCGATGCGCCGCTTGCAGATGGTGCTGGAACGCCTGCCGGAAGTCGACGCCACGCTGTCGGCTGCCGCCTGGCTTCCTCCAGAGCCCCAGCGTCGCGGGTTCGCCGGCGTCAGCGCCCGCGTCGTCTATCGTCGCCGCCTGGCCGAAATGCGTCAGCCACTGGTCGAAACGTCCTACTTGTCGCTGGGGACAACCGAGGCCGAAGCGGAGAGCGAAACGTGGCGAGTCAGCATTCGTTTTCCGCTTGGCGACAATGTCGACTTCTTCGCGCTGCGTGATGTCGTTGGTCAAGTGGCGCAGGCGGAGCTGGCCGATAGCTTCTCGCCAGGGGAGTTCCAGATTCGACAAACTGGCGTTGGCCTGCTGTATCATGTCGCCCAAAGCAAGCTGATGGCCGATCTGTTCTACAACTACCTCTTGGCGTTCGCGGTGATCTGTCCGCTGATGATCCTCGTGCTGCGATCGCTGACCCTGGGCGTGTTGTCGATGATCCCGAACTGCTTTCCTGCAATTTGCTTGTATGGCGCGATTGGCCTGTATGGTCAGCCGATCGACATCGGCATTGCGATCGCGGGTTGCATCGCCCTGGGAATTGCGGTGGACGACACAACTCACTTCATGCTGCGGACGGAAGAGATATCCTCTCGCGGCGGAAAGACAGGCAAGATCAAATACAGCGCAATCCGCACCGCCTATTCGCAATGCTCGCGCGCGATGTTGGCCACCACCTTGATCGCGGCGGTTGGGCTGGCGGCATTCTTGAACCAGACGCTGCTGGTGATGGCCCGGTTTTCGTTGGTGTTGATTCTCTCGCTGGCGATCGCGCTGGTCTGCGACTTGCTGCTGCTGCCGGCGCTGCTCTACACGTTTCCGGTCACCGATCGAGATTCGCCTGGCGACCAGGGCCAGGCGAGTTTTCCTGCGACGTCCGACGGCGACTAGCGCGTCGGACGCACCGCTTCGTCGGCCGCCAGCTTGCGATCGCAATACTTCGGGCGACCATTTTGACAAGCGCCGTTCGCCGGCGCCTTCCTACCGGCCTCCTTTTGCTCGCGGGCGATCGCCAGCGACTGGAAGACGCTCAACGCGGCGTCGACGTCATCTTCCGTCAGCGACGCGGTCACCGTGGCGCGGATCCGCGGTTTGTCCATCGGCACCGCCGGATAGAAGACCGGAACGACGAACAGGCCGTTGTCGCGGCAATATCCGGTCGCTTCCAGCGTTTCCTGTTCGGTCGGGAAGATGATCGGCACGACCGCCGATTCCGTCGCCGGGACTTCGTAGCCTAGCTCGCGGAGGCCGTTGACGAACTGATCGCGCAGCTTCCGCAAGTGCCCCGCCAGGTCCGGTTCTTTCCGGATGATCTCGAAGCACTTCCGCGCGGCGCCAACCTGGGCGGCCGGCAGCGAGGCCGAGAAGATGAAGCCGCGGGCGTTGCACTTCAGGTAGTCGATGATCTCTTGTCGGGCGGCGATGAAACCGCCGCAACTGGCGATCGACTTCGAGAGCGTGCCCATCTTGATGTCGATGGCGTCGTCAGGCAGGTCGAAGTGTTCCTGGATGCCGCGGCCGGTCTCGCCAATCACGCCAAGACTGTGGGCTTCGTCCACCATCAGCATGGCGCCGAACTTGCGGCATAGTTGCACGATCTCCGGCAGGGGAGCAATATCCCCTTCCATCGAATAGACGGCGTCGACGACGACCAGGATCCGTTTGCCGGTGTGCCGCTTCAGCTGCGCTTCGAGCGCCTGCAAGTCATTGTGGGGGAACAGCTCGAAGGTGGCCGCCGAGAACTGACAGCCGTCAACGATGCTGGCGTGATTCAATTCGTCGCCCAGCACGACGTCTCCCTTGCCGACCAGTGCGGCGATGGTCGCCAGGTTGGTCATGAAGCCGCTGCTGTAGACGATCGCGTCGTCGGAATGGAAGAAGTCGGCGATTTCCTTTTCCAGCTCGCGGTGAGCGTCGAAGGTGCCGGCCAACAACCGCACGCCATGGGCGCCGGTGCCGTACGATTGAATCGCTTCTTCGGCCGCCTGATTGATCTCGGGGCGATTGATCAAACCCAGGTAGCTATACGACGCCATCATCAGCATCTTGCGATCGCCGACATGAACGTAGCTACCCTGCTGATGAGCGATCGGCGTGCCGAAGTAGTCGTGGCCGGCGTCACGAAAATGCTGAATCCGCTTGATCTTCTCTTTGTAAAAGTCGAGGTAGTCTTCCTGCGACAGCGGACCGCATTTATCGCATGCCTTCGAAACGCCCGGGACGCGACGGCTAAGGAACTGGCTCAGCTCATCAATGGTGTGATGATCGTAAAGCGTGTCGGCTTCGATCGCGCAGCCTAGTTTTTTCTCGAGTCGCGTACCAATATCGGCCGCGGCCAGCGAGTCGATCCCCAGCGAGGTGAACGTCGTGTGTCCGTCCAGCGGCGGCAGACGTTGTTCCTCATCGACCGACCATTCCTTCAGCGTCTCGCAGATCAGGGAGGTCAGTTCCTCGGAGCCTGACAACGAAGTTTCGACCGTTTCCGGCGTTCGCACTTCGGACTCGAAGAGGATCTCGAATTGACCTCCTTCAAACAAGCGTTTCGTCAATTGACGCTGAACCTTACCGCTGGAGGTAGTCGGGAACGTCGTCGGGCGTACGAAGACGAGATCGGTCAGCGATACTTCAAATTGATTCAGGATGTCGCTGCGGAGACCATCGATCTGATGATTCAATTCGACCAGTTCGCCATTGGGGCCATGCGGAGAGTTCGACCAGCGAACCATCTCACGCGATCCGGCCGCGACGACCAGCAGTTTTTCTTCGCCGGCGGATTCGACCGAAAACGCGGCGCAGCAATTGGGCTGAATGGCGTCGAAGCGTCGTTCGACCAACTCTTCAATATCCTGCGGATAGATGTTGCGACCGCGAATGATGATCAAGTCTTTCAAGCGGCCAGTGACGTACAGCGTTTCGTTGCGAATAAAGCCGTAGTCGCCGGTTCGCAGCCAGTTGCGATCATCGCCGGCCAGCTTGGCTTGAAAACCATGGAGCGACGCTTCGGCGCGTTGCCAATAGCCGCTGGCGACGCTATCGCCATGCGCCCAGATCTCGCCTACTTCATTCTCGCCGCATGCGACCGAAGTTTCCGGATTGACGATCCGGACTTCTAAATCGGGACCAATCTGGCCACAGCTAACCAGCGGACGACCTGCCGGCGTTTCGATAATGCGGTGCTGTTCCAACTGCGCGAGATCGACCGTGACGACCTCGGTCTTGCTCAAAGGAGGACCGCCTGAGACCAGCAGCGTCGTCTCCGCCATGCCGTAGCAAGGGAAGAACGCGTCGGGATGAAAGCCGCACTCGGCGAATTCGCGGGTGAAACGTTCCAGCGTTTCGGCACGCACCGGTTCCGAACCATTGAACGCGACGTTTAGCGATGAGAGATCAAGCGTTCGCTTTTCCTCCAAAGTGATGCGTTTTGCGCACAGCTCGTAGGCGAAGTTGGGGGCGCCGGTCACGGTCGCCTTGTACTTTGAGACGGTCTCGAGCCATTTCATCGGATCGCGGAGGAACGTATTGGGCGCCATCAAGATCGATGGTGCGCCGACGAACAACGGACCGAGGATGCCGCCGATCAGTCCCATGTCATGGAACATTGGCAGCCATGAGACCATCACCGTCTCGAGCGAAAACTGGAAGTATTTCTGAATCAGCAGTTCGTTGGCGACGATGTTGCCATGCGTCACCATCACTCCTTTCGGACTCGCCGTCGAGCCTGACGTGTATTGCAGGAACGCCAATTGGTCGGGGCGTAGTTCCGGCAGTTCGACGTTGTCGCCATCGGGCAACTGGTCGGTGACGACAAGGGAAGCGCCCGGGACCGATTTAGCGATCACCCCTTCGACGTTCTGCCGGGTCTCCGTCGAGCAGAGGAGCAGCTTGGGCGTGCAGTCTTGCGCAATCGTCAAAATCCGATCGGCGTTCCGGTTCCTTTTGGGGGGGTACGCCGGGACGGCGACGATGCCCGCGTACAGGCATCCTAGGAAGGCTTCGATAAAGGTGATGCCGGCCTGGTACATCAGCAATGCGCGATCGCCTGGTCGGGCGACCGTCAGCAGGCGCCGTGCGATCTGTTGAGCGCTCGCGTCAAGCTCGCGAAAGCTGATCGAAATCGTCTCTTCGTCCGACTTCAGAAATGTGAATGCGGTCTTATCTCCATGCGAATCGACGTGTTTGCGGAGCGCTTCGAGGAGGGTAGCGGGTTTCTTCATCGGTTACCTTCAATGGTAGCGGCACGAAGATGCGGGGAATCAACTGGATGGATGCCGATATACCTAGAAGTCAAATTACCCAAGATATCTACAGTCCCTATTACAACCACAATACCCAATGCCAGCGAGTTAGCAATCCTCTACAACCCGGAATTGGTGGGGGTAACCGTTGTTGACATGCAATTAGTGCGCAGAGTGGGAGGGGATTGAGGCCGCGCAACGCATCGCAGTAAAGCAGCAAACCGTTACCGATTTTGCACGAAAAATCGCTCAGTCTGCCGCCTGTTGCGTCTCCGGTTTCGCAGGCCGAGGGGAATGCGGTATCGCGTACTTTGTCGGGTAGAACCCACCCTTATTGCGAGCCAGTGGGACCAGGAAGGCGATTCTAGCGCGACTTAGCGGGAGGATTCATGCGGCGAATTTCAATTCCACCGATGTCGATTTTACCGCCCTTATTTTTTCATCCAATAGCTTTGCAGAGGGGATTTTGGAAGTCTCTGATATCGCGAGCCAGCTGCCGCGTCACAGCAAGTTTTTATGGTTTTTCCTAAAACCCACTTGCGAAGTTGCTGGCTTGAAGTTTGCAAGCTAATGTTTTGTTGTGGGGGCAAGCGAAGTGCGGTTGGTGGGCAGGCACATCAACTCGCATCTCAGAAAAAAAGCGCAGTAGAGAGCGTCGTGCGATGGGACTGGCAAAGCGAAGTATCGTGCATGTGGACGATTCGAGAGTGATCCTCGAAAAGGTGCGTGACCTTCTCTCGGAGCTCGATTTTGAGGTCGCCTCGGTCGACGATCCAACCCGCGTCCCGGAAGTTCTCGAAGAAACCGGCTGCCGAATTCTCGTTTCCGATCTCGAAATGCCGCAGATGACCGGCCTCGATCTGTTGAAGAAGATCAAAGGAGACGATGGCGGAATCAGCGTGATCATGCTGACCGGGGCCATCGGGCCCACGGCTATCGCGCACTCTAGGCAATTTAGCCTAGCGCGGCAAGCGAATCTTTGCGACAATCGTTCTCCATCTGAACACTTCTCAGCGGGAGATCGGCGTGGCGAAGAGCGGCAGGAAAAAGCGGATCACGAAGCGGGTTGTCGCCGAGGCGGAACTGCGCGAGTTGGCGAAATATTTTACGTCGCTCGACGACGCCCGGTCGCATGTGAATCGGCGGCATAAGTTGACGAACGTCATTTTGATTTCGATGTGCGCTGTGATCGCCGGCGCGAATGGACCGACGGAGATCGAATGGTGGGCAGAGGCGAACGAAGACTGGCTCGCCGAGCACCTCGGCGAAGACTGCGGCGTTCCGTCGCACGACACGATCGGGCGCGTGCTGCAATCGCTGAAGCCGGACGCGTTTCAAGAATGTTTTGAAGCGTGGTTAGCGTCGTTGCGAGTCGCAGTCAACGACGCGGACGACGCCCCTCGCGAGCACCTGGCGATCGACGGTAAGACGCTGCGGCGTTCGCACGCCGGCAAGAGAATCTGGGGCCGCTGCATGTCGTCAGCGCCTGGGCGACCGAGCGTGGACTAGCGATCGGCCAACAAGCGACCGACGAGAAGAGCAACGAAATCACGGCGATTCCCGAGCTTTTGCGCCGTATCGAAGTGCGTCGCGCGATCGTCAGCATCGATGCGATGGGCTGCCAAAAAGAGATCGCCCGCCAGCTGATTAACAATGAAGCGGACTTCGTCTTCAGCCTCAAGGGAAATCATCAACGGATTCACGCGGCGATCAAAAGTTACTTCGAAGAGCACTTCGCCGACGACTTCGCGCGGATCAACGTGCGGAAGTTTGAAGAGCAGGAAGAAAGTCACGGGCGACAAGATCATCGCACCTATTATCAGTTCGCGGTTCCCAAGGATCTGCCTGGCTCGGGCGGTTGGGTCGGCCTGCGAACGATCGGCGTCGCAATTCGCATGACGATGGAAAAGGGAGTCGAAACGTTCGACGTGCGATACTTTCTGACAAGCCTGCGAATGGGGGTGCAGCAACTGGCTCGCGTGATCCGGAAACACTGGGCGATCGAGTCGATGCACTGGTCGCTCGACATGACGTTCCGCGAAGACGAGTCGCGTCTAAGAAGCCGCCAAGCGGCCGACAATTTAGCCTGGCTCAGACGCTTCGCATTGTCCTTATATAAGCAGCATCCCGGCAAGCAAAGTCTGGTCATGAAACGCCGCCTGTGCGGCTGGAGTCCCGACTTCCTGACGGAAGTGCTTGTGGGGCAAGGGGGTTAGTTTGCGATGGCCGTGGGTGTTCGTAGATCACGGATTATTTTGCCGCGTCGACACTCAACAGTCCAGCCTGTGGCTGGACTAGTTCTGGCTGTTCGAAGAAGTAAACGGATGAACCCCGATACGAGACACGCTTGTTTATTGTATGTTGCCATACGTCGTTCGGCGATTTGGAAATGGCCGGATCGAGCTCGCCGAGCTTCTGTGCTTCAACAATCTCGCAAGTCTCAGGATAGAGTGTTGTTGCGACATTAATAAGCTGCTGCAGATCATATACGCAGCGTATGTGACGACGTTGGCAGAAACGTTTCGTTGAGGACTAGACAGTTTACGACCGTTTTCGAAGCCTGACCGTGAAGGAAATCGGGGCCGACGTAGATGGAGAGGTTTCTCGACCTTTCGTAGATGTGGAAGCTCTCCGGCTGCTCGCCGTTGTCCTGTGTCGCGACGAAGAATGTCGGCTGCACGGGTTCCGTGCTGGTACGTGCAAAGAAGCCGTCGGGAAGCGACGTCTGACGTTCCAGTTGGTCAAACCGTTCGTTTGGCGCATGAATCAGTTCTCCGATATGCCGCAACGAGTCGGGGCTGGATACATCCTGCACGGCGCCGCTCTCCTGAGCCGGCCCAAAGTATAGTCGTACGAGGGCCAACAGGAGTTGCTTTTCGACGAGCGAAACTGACGGTCCGGCGTCAATCGCCATAATCTGCAATGAGCTGAGAAAATCTGCATTGGAGGGCAACATAATGCGTTCTGACCGAGTGTGATTAACTGGGAATGGAAGATTGCGGAAGGAAACGCCTATTGCGGTTGCTCAAGCATGTACCTGCTGCGCTAAGTGATCTGCAAGTCGGAGCGCTAGTGCGCCGAGCGTTAGCGACGGATTGGCGCACGGAATCGCCGGAAACACGGAGTTATCGCAGGCGTAAATGTTCTCGTAGGCCTCAAACTTCAGGTCCGTGTTCACAACACCGGTTCCGTCGTCGCTCATGCGTAGCGTACCTCCCGCATGATGCGGCGTGCCCTGGTTGCCGTTTCCGAGGCCGGAATCCGGATCAACTCCCGGCACGCGGAAGAAATCGAGCAGGCGATTGCGAAGTTGCTTGCACTCGTCGAAATACTGTTCGCCTGCTGGATTCCGAGCAACTTTGACAGCCAATCGCTGATCAGCGCTCTGAATTTGAACCCAGTTGGCGTCGTTGAGATCGCTGGCAAAGATGAACGTAAATTTGATCTCCGATTGAGCGTTGCTGCTTAGACGTTGGCGTCGGACGTCGTCGTCCGAGTGCCGCAGGTCCCAAAACCAGCCATTTAGAAGAATCTCCACGTTGAACGAATGCGACTGGCTATCCGCCTGCTTGTGCTGCATAAGAACCTTCGCGTGCAGATTTGGATCGCCAAATGGATGAGGGGCGCCATTGGGAAGATGACTTGGAATGTTGTACCCGAAGTCCTCGCCCCCATGCGAGAAGTAGGCGGGATGGTCAGTCAGTCCCCGGCCGATTTTTCCATTCGGGTCGTTCAAGTTGCTCTGCAGCGCGAGCCGCGGGCTCTCTAACGAGCCGGCGCTTAGCACGATGCGATCGGCCGTATAGCGGCGCCGACGATTCCCAGCCAGGTCCTGACAAATGACGGCCTTCGCGCGACCGTTCTCCGTTTCGATTTCCGTGACCAAGTGGTTTAGATTGACCGTCAGATTGTCTCGACCGGCTTTTCCTTCGAACGCCAGCGAGTCGAGGAGCAAGTCGGCTGACGAAAAGACGCCTGTGGGCGTCTCCAGCACGTCGTCAAGCTGGTTGTCTGGTTTCAGGTTCGGCTGATGACGGGATCGAGGAAGGTCTTTGCACAGAAAATCCGGGAAATTGCCGCTCAAGTCGTCAAGCAATTGATTCTGAAACTCTCCCATCGATTGCCGCTTGCGCATCAATCGCTCCGCCTGATCATAACCGTTGTGGGTGAGGTAATTGCGAATGACCGAAGGCCAAGAGGATAGTTCCCAGTCGCGCATCCGCGGGATGAGTCCTGACCAAAAGACGGAACGTCCGCCCAGACTCATTTGCACGCCGCCCAAGAGTTCTGATCCGTCCTTGTTTTCGAAATTGTTCACTTGGTGCTTGCCCGGCAGGCTCACCCAGTCGCCGGGCAGATTGTTGATATGCGACGGATATGCGACGCCTCCGGCGTCCAACACCAGCGTCTTGACTCCTTTATCGGAAAGGGCGTCGGCGAGAATCCCGCCTCCCATGCCAGACCCTATGATGATGACTTCGTAATGAATCTCTTCGTTCGTGTTGCCGACTACTGGGTACTCTCGACCTTGGGCTGCCTCTGAGACAAAGTTATCGTAGGGTATTCGGAAGCGCGTTTCGGTTGACGAAAAGGTGACATCCTCTTCCATAAAATGATGATTGTTGTCAGGGTCTAGAGACTTGTTATTCTCGACCATCCAATGGTCGCCATCGAGCAGGAACTTCATGACGATGCCACGGGGGAAAGCCGACTTGGGCAATTCGAAGTGCCACGCACCATACCGGTACAGGCCCAGCAGGTCGCGCGCCCAACCCGCCTCAGCCGTGCGTATTGTGACGCGGTGATTCGGGCGCCAACGATCTGTATGAAAATGCAACCAGAACGTGGGTCCTAGTGCAGGTGACGTTCGAGACGTTGTGACGAACGCCGCCTCGTTGGCCAGATAGGCAAGGCGAGCGGATTCCGCAAAGGCTGGATTGCCCTTCGGGGGCAACGCGGCTTCCGACGCGATCTTGGAAGCTTCTTGAAGGTCCAAGGGGCCCTGAAGATTCTCGGGCATACCGCTGTGATATGGGTATAAGGCCATTTGCTACCTCGCGACGGATTCATTGCAGGCTGATACGATTTCTGATCTTGTCTGGGGAAGTTTCCCTCACTGGCGAGATTATCAGACAGTTGAACGGCTCAGCCAACTCCCCTCTTCGAAAACGACCGACGCGTGAGGTCTTTGGGCCCTGAAGTTCGAAGAGGGTTTCCACTGCTCCGAGCGCCGCAACAGAATCTGGATTGCCCCACTTCCGCTGAAACAAATCACAACGAGTTCCGCCAATCCCAAAAGAGAGTATTGTTACGAAGAGGTTGAGCTATTGTCAAATGTCGTGTTCTTGAATGATTGAAAAAAGCGGCGCATCCTGTTGATGTCATCACACTTCGAACGGCCCAACGCGGGCACAAGGATACGCCATGATCAAGATTAAGACCGACGACCAAGCCACGCCAGTAGGCGAACAAGATAATTCCGCAACGATTTCTCTTGCGGCTTTTTCGGACCAGAAGAGTCCGCTCGATGAGCTTGTCCGGGAAGGAGCCAGACGCATGCTGCAGGCGGCGATCGACGCCTTCGTGGCTCAGCACCAGGATCGACGCGATGAGCAAGGGAGGCGATTGGTGATCAAGAACGGCAGCCTGCCGCAGCGTGAGATTTTGACGGGTGCAGGTGCAATTCCGGTCACGCAAGGACGCGTTCGTGACAACACGACCGATCCCCAGCAGCGAGTCTCATTCACGCCGAGCGTGCTGCCAACTTACTTGCGGAAGACGGCGGCGATCGAAGAATTGATTCCGTGGCTCTATCTCAAAGGGGTTTCGACCGGTGACTTCGGTGAAGCGTTGCAGTCGCTGGTTGGCGAGAAGGCCGCAGGCCTCAGCGCCAACGTCGTCGTTCGGTTGAAAGAGCAATGGGGCGCAGAATATGACGAGTGGAGCAAGCGTGATTTATCGGACAAGCACTACGTTTACGTCTGGGCCGACGGCATTCACGCCAAGGTGCGGTTGGAAGACGACGCCAACAAAAAACAGTGCCTGCTGGTGCTGATGGGAGCGACCGCCGATGGCCAAAAAGAATTGATCGCGGTGCTCGATGGCTATCGCGAGAGCGAACAGAGCTGGCATGAACTGCTGATTGACTTGAAGCAACGCGGCCTGGCGATGGCTCCGAAGATCGCGGTCGGCGACGGCGCGCTCGGCTTTTGGGCGGCGCTGCGGAAAGTCTTTCCCGAAACGCAAGAGCAACGCTGCTGGGTTCACAAGACGGCGAACGTGTTGAACAAGTTGCCGAAGAGCGTGCAGCCGAAAGCGAAAGCCGACTTACACGAAATCTGGCAGGCGGAAACGAAGCAAACTGCGGAGAAGTCGTTCGACGAGTTCCTGGAAAAATACAAGGCGAAGTATTCCGCGGCTTGCGAGTGCCTGCGGAAAGATCGCGACGTGCTGCTGACGTTCTACGACTTCCCGGCCGAACACTGGGGCCACCTGCGAACAACCAACCCCATTGAATCAACGTTCGCCACGATTCGCCTACGTCATCGCCGCACGAAAGGCAACGGAACCCGGCGAGCAAGCCTAACGATGATGTTCAAGCTGGCCCAATCGGCCGCGAAGAAATGGAGGCGATTGAACTGCTGCGAAAAGCTCTCCCTCGTACTGGAAGGACGTTCCTTCCAAGACGGAATCCTGCAGGGTAAGGCCGCCTAGTTCAATCATTCAAGAACACGACATTTGACAATAGCTCCGCCAGCCAGGCAGAGAAGGGGGAGGGGAATTCGATGTCGATTTTCGTCGGCATCTCGAATTTCGCTTCCGCCGGTATCGGGCCAATGTGGAAGCCTGGCGCCATTCGAACGCCAAGCTCGCAGGCGACGCTCACGTTTTCTCCTGACTCGGTCGTAATAACGCGCACGCCCCACTCGATCGGATTTTCTTCGGTCGGGCTTTGTGCGGAGACCAGCGCCGTGATTTTCGACTCGGAATCGTCGGTGTTCAGCGCAGGCTTGCTGTCCGAGGTTTCTTCGTTGATCATGCGCGGCTTGCCCTGGTAGAACCAGACATATCCATGATCAATGTGGCGGGGGCTGGCATTATCGGGATCGAGGTATTTCGGCAATAGCTCGCCGATTTCCGACATGCGGTCTTTGCGTTTCGTCTGGGCTGGCGCCGCCTCCCACTCGGGCTTTATTTTCTCCTTCCAAGCGGCGCTAAACTCCTCATCGGTTCCCTGAAAGGCTCGTTTGGCGGTCGAGTAATAGTCGCCACCTTCCTCCCAGAGCGCCATTTCAAGGTGGTATCGCTCGAACGCTAGTTTTTCAAACTCGGCAACCTCGGCAAGGCGTTTGCGATTGAGGTCGGTGTTGTAGTGCTCGTTGATGAATTCGATCACGCGAGAGATCGACTGCGGGGAAAGTCGGCGGTCGCTGATCGAATTAGGCGGCCGCACGTCGGCGAGGTTCAGCAAGCGAATGCAGATTCCGTCCAGTACTCCCTCTTGAACGAAATGTTCGCCGCTTCGCGCGGTTGCCATTAAACGCCTGAAGAGAATCTGCAAGGCTCGGTTAGCGATCGTATCGCGGTACAGCGATTCGAGAGAAATGTCATCTCGGCCTGCAATGTCGCGCAATCGGCGATCGAAAGTCGATTTTTCCGCATAGAAGCCAAGTGAGTGGAAAGGTCCAAGTCCTTGAATCTTTTGAACTTTGCGCGGCTCCGCCAGAGTAATCAAACCTGATTGATTGGGGCGACGAAACGCACCAAAACCTAGGTCCAGTTCCAACGGCTGTAGAAAAAACTGGAAAACAATTGCGAATGGCCACGAATTCGATAAAGTAAGAGGGCTTCCCGTTATTCCATTCTTGCGGGTATGTTTCGCCTCATCCCTTGTAGCTGTTCCGAAAGCTCCCCATGTCTCATTCGAATCTCCGACCGCGCGTAGGGTTTACGCTGGTCGAACTGTTGGTGGTAATCGCCATCATCGGCGTCTTGATCGCCTTGTTGCTACCCGCCGTTCAGCAGGCCCGCGAAGCGGCTCGCCGGACGCAGTGCCTGAACAACCTCAAGCAGGTGGGACTGTCGCTGCACAACTTCCACGACACGTACGGCGAATTTCCGCCGAGTCGCGTCGCGTATGGTTACCTCGGCTGGTCGGCGATGCTACTGCCATTCATGGAGCAGAACAATCTCTATGATTCGCTCACTCTGACCACCAACTACGCTGGCCAAGCGGCGGCGGCTCAACAAACGGCGATCCCTGGCTACGTTTGCCCCAGCCGGCATAGCGTTGGCGATTTAACGACGACGCTGGAAACGATCAATGGGACCAACGCCAATGACAAGGGCGCCGTTTGGGATTACGCGTCGTGCGATGGCGACTCAGGAGACGACTCGCGATTGCGGCGGACAACTTCGACCGGCATGTTGATCATCGCTGACGGGAACGCCAGCAATTATAAGTCGCTGACGAACATGGCGGCGGTCACCGATGGTCTGACCAACACGATCGCCATCGGCGAAAAGCATATTCGCCAGACGAATCTGTTGAGCGAAACGGCCGGCGGCGACGGGCCGGTTCTCAGCGGTTGGGCTTACACGACGATGCGGGCGGCCGGGCCAGGCTATCCGTTGGCGAAAGGTCCCCAGGATACGGTCTCTGGCGTCGAAAAGCTGGTCTTTGGCAGCTTTCATCCGGGCGTGACGAACTTTGTGTTGGGAGACGCCAGCGTTCGCTCGATTGCGAACAACATCGACACCACCAACCTCGGCTATCTTGCCAATCGCAAGGATGGCGAGGTGATCAGCGTCGATTTCTAATCGCTTGCCAGGCAAAGCGAGCGCCTTGGGAGCTTAGCGTTTAGCATGAAACGTTCGAACTTTACCGGCTGTCTGTATCTACTGACGGCCGTTACGCTTGCGATTGGGTGCGCAGCCGAATCGAAAACGCATCCCGTGAATGGCAAAGTCCAGCTGTCGGACGGAACGCCGGTGCAGCGCGGCATCGTCGAGTTTCGTACCATCGGCGAAGATGGCGCCACGATCAACGCCCATGGCAAGATCGAGCCGGACGGCACGTTCCAGCTGACGACGTTTGAAGAGCTGGATGGCGCCGTGCTGGGGGAGCACCAAGTGATTGTCCTCAATCCGGCGACCACCGATGGCGGGCCGGTCGTGCGAGCGCCTTATCCTGATAGGTATCGAAGGTACGAATCGTCGGACCTGAAGGTGACGGTTGAGCCGGGGCCAAATGATATCGTCGTCGAGCTGAGCCGGAAGTAGCCGCCAGCACTATTCGAAACGAACAAGGGACCGCTATCGAAGCGGTCCCTTTGCGTTTCTTGTTCGCTCAACTACGAGGCGACGTCGTCGGTCGTCCAAGTTCCATCGATCAACCGCCACGTCTTGCCGGTCGGGTTCTTGTCCTGCAGTTCGACCGGCAGGCGAGCCGGACGGACGTTGTCGTAGCACTGCAGCATACCGAAGCGGACCAGCGCCGCCGGAATGCCGACCGCAGTGAACGCAGGATGGCCAGTCGCCGGGAAGGGGCCGCCGTGGTTCATCGCCGGGCTCACAGCGACGCCGGTCGGCATCTTGTCGTTCAACAGGCGACCCACTTTGACGCGCAGGTGCGGTTCCAATTCGGCGTAGGCGGCGTCGTCAGAACCTTGCGTATCGCTGTAGACGCAGCCGGTCAGGTTGCCTTCCAGCGAGTCGATGACCGCGATCGCTTCGCCCAGGTCCTTGGCGACGACGATCAGCGAGGCGTTGCCGAACGCTTCGGTCTGGAACAGCTCGGGCTCGGTCAGGAATTTGCCGGCGTCCACTTTCAGCAGCGTGTTGGCGTGGCTGTAGCCGGTACCGGCGCCAGCGTCACCGCCGGCAAGTTGTTGTGCGCCCGCTTCTTTCAGCGTCTGCAGGGCGACAGTCAGGCCGGTTTCGACGTTCTTGGACAACAGCGTGCCGACCGGAGCAGCGCTAAACTTGGCGGCCGAATCGGCGATAAACTTCTGGGTTTCTTCGTTGTCGATCACCAACACCAGGCCAGGGTTTGTACAGAACTGACCGGCGCCCATCAGGCAACTGCCGCTGAACTCGTCAGCCAGTTTGTCGCCCCGTTCTTTCAAGGCGCCGGGCATGATCACAACTGGATTGACGCTCGACAGTTCCAAGTAGATCGGCTTGCCATGCTTATCGGCCGCTTCCTTAAGGACCAGGCCGGCGCGGCGACTGCCGGTGTAAGCGGTGGCGCCGATCCGCGGATCGGAAACAAGTTTCACGCCGTCGTCATAGCTGCAGTGGAAGAAGAGCTGCACGGTGGCGGGGGGCAGATCGGTTTCTTCAACGGCTTGGAAGGCGAGCTTCGCCATCAACTGCGTCGTGCCGGGGCAGGAGGGATTCGCTTTGGCGATTACCGCATTGCCGGCCGCAATCGCTGCGGCAAAGTCGCCGCCGCTGGCGCTGCCAAAGGCGAACGGAAAGTTGTTGGGGCCGAAGACGCAGACCGGGCCCAGCGAGCCAGAGTAAGCGCGGATGTTGGTCTTGGTGTCGATGGTCGCCTGTTTCCAGGAACGCTCGATCGCGGCGGCGGCGGCGGCGCGCAGCTGATTGGAGGTCCGCGGAAGTTCCACGTCTTTTAGCCGTGGGCTGATCGGCAGGCCGCTTTCGGCGTTGGCGATTTCGCACAGAGCGTCGGCGTTGGCTTCGATCAACTCGGCGAAGCGGACCAGAAACGCGGCGATTTTCTCAGGCGGCAGTTGTGCCAGGGCGGTCGATGCTTCAGCGGCGGCCGAAAGAGCGGCGTCGACGTCGCTCCAATTGCTGACCGGGTAGTGGGGCGCCAGCGGTTGTTTGGTGGCGGGGTTATCGGCTTGAAAGGTATCGCTGGAGTCGGCCGCTTTCCACTGGCCGGCGATCAAGACGGGCTGAATATCAGACATAAGCTAAAGCTCTGGGTGTTAGTGGGGGTAATCGTGGTTGGGGCCGCCGCAAGCGAAACCGTTCAGCTTAACTCTTTCGCGCTGGTGCGACTGCGGCGCCATTGGCGATCGCCGGCGATTTCGCCGTAAGTAATTATCGACGAAATCTCGACGATCTACGGTTTGGGTTGTGAACGCCGAACAAGCGAGCTCAGGGCAGGTTATCCCTGCACGATCGGGTTGCGGAGCGTTCCGATGCCGGCGATCGTGATCTCGACGATGTCGCCTGGCAGCAGCGTGAACTCGCTGTCGGGAATAATCCCGGTGCCGGTCAACAGGATGGCGCCCTGCGGGAAGCTGTTGTCACGGCCAAGGTACCCGATCAGATCTTCAAACGAACGGGCCATCTCGCCGACGTTGGTCGATCCGGTGAATGCGGCTTGGCCGCCGCGGCGAACCGTCAGGTCGATCGCGATGTCGGACAGCTTTGCAAACTCGTCGTCGAAACTCTCTCGCAGCACCACGCAAGGGCCGAGTCCGCAACATTGGTCGTAGACTTTCGCCTGCGGCAAGTAAAGCGGGTTGTCTCCTTCGATGTCGCGGCTGCTCATGTCGTTACCGACGACATAGCCGACCAACTGAAGTTGGGAGTTGAGCACCAGGCCGAGTTCCGGCTCGGGGACGTTCCACTTCGAGTCTTCGCGGATTCGCAGGGGGTGTTCCGGGCCGCTAACGCGATGGGGCGTCGCTTTCATGAACAGCTCGGGCCGGGGGGAAACGTAGACCCGGTCGTAGCAGTCGGCGGCGGCCTCCGATTCTTCCATCCGAGCCGCTTTGCTGCGGGTGTAGGTGACCCCGGCCGCCCAGACTTCCTGCTGGTCGATCGGGGGGAGCAGCGTCACGCTGTTCAGCGGGATCGCTTCGCAGTCGGTCGAAATGTGGGTACGGGCGACTTCGACCGGGTCGGTCATTTCCAACAGCGGAAAAAGTGACAGCGTGAGGGGACGAATCACGTCGCCTTCCCACAGGCCCGTCCTCGGCGTATTCGCCGCGTCGAGATATTTGACGATTTTCATAAATGGGGGAGATCGCGTCATCGGGTAGTGAAGATGGGGGAAGTCCCCATCTTACCGCAGGTCGATCGCTGCAAAAACCTTCTGCAGCGCCTTGCGAGCGATTTGGGCAAACCCTGCTTTCCGCGTCCGATTGTCGCTCGACATCTCACGGCGGCCCTGCCTTTGAGTGGCTGTCGAGCGAGGTTAACTCTAGACCATAGGGCAGGTTAGGCCAGGAGGTCACAAAATGGCCACCTCCCGTTGAGGCCTGGGCATACGTTTTGCTGCAAAGTCGTTCTGGACCGCCTGCGGTCTCTTCATTACAAACTTTGGTGTGGCAACCAATCGTGGCTGACGTGCGCACCGTTGCCGTCCGGTAGTTCGGTTGTCGGGAGAGGGCGCTGGATTGCCGGTACGGCGCGGTGCGACGCCGCCCGTTTTTCGATTTTTCGTGGATAACGTTCCCCGACTTTCCAATTGCTTGGTCTTCTCGGACAGGGTCTGTCGGCATACGATAGGACAGAGAGAAGCTGCGGTTTTCTCGGCCGCGGTTGTCTCTGATTTTTCTACTATCGCCTTGTTGCCGACGTTTAGGCGAATATCAAATTCGTCGGCCCCTTGCTCATGGATTCCTCCAAGCTGCGGCGTCAAATCGCCAGTCAAGCTGCGCGCTTGATGTATCAACGTCAAGAATCGGAATATTATCGGGCCAAGCTAAAAGCGGCCCGGCGTCTCTGTCGCGGCTGGGTAAAACCGGCCGATCTGCCAAGCAACGCCGAAATCCGGGACGAAGTGCAATCGCTGGCCCGGATGTTTGAAGGAGACTCGCGACTCGATAACCTGCGGGAGATGCGTTTCGCCGCGCTCCACATCATGAAGCTGCTCGCCAATTTTCGGCCGCGGCTGATCGGCAGCGTGCTGACCGGACATGTCCGCCGCGGATCGGATATCGACATCCACGTCTTCTCGGACAGCGTCGAGCCGATTGCAGCGACGCTCGAGCGCGAGGGGATGTTTTTCGATATCGAGCGGAAAGAGGTCCGCAAGGCGGGCGAAAACCAGGTCTATATCCATGTCCACATCCAGGACGTTTATCCGATCGAACTGACCGTCTATCCCGGCGACAAAGCGCACTTCGTGTTTAAGAGTTCGATCACCGGAAAGGCGATTGAGCGGATGAGCATTCGCGAACTAGAGCAGTTTCTGGAACAGGAATATCCGAATGTCGACGCCGCGGAGGAGTTAGCCGCTGCTGAGAATCGCGTCGATCGCTTTCTGCACTACGAGATGTTGTTATTGCCGCTGGAATACGTGAAGCAAAACCCGTACTACCATCCCGAAGGAGACGCGCTGTACCACAGCCTGCAAGTCTTTGAACTGGCTCGCCGCGAGTCTCCCTATGACGAAGACTTTCTGCTGGCGGCGCTGTTGCATGACGTGGGTAAAGGGATTGATCCGCGTGATCATGTGGCGGCGGGGCTCGATGCGCTCGGCGATACGATCACCGAGCGAACTCGCTGGTTGATTGAGCATCATATGGAGGCGCATGCGCTATTTGACGGTTCGCTTGGGGCGCGGGCCAAGCGTCGTTTGCAGCAGTCGGAAGACTTTGACGATCTTGTCGCGCTTGGTAAGTGCGACGAAGGCGGTCGTCAGATCGGCATGCAGGTGATGGAGGTCAGCGAGGTGATCGACTACCTGCGAGATCTAGCCCGCGAGTGCGGCGATTGGTAACCGAAACTGCGTGATCGCACGGATGCGATCCCAAAATAACGACGTAAGTCGTTATTTTGCGAGCCGCGAAGAGCTATGCTTTGAGCCTGGCGAGGTTGAAAAATGCCACGATGGCATTTTTCAACAGGCAGCTAGTCTTCAAAGATGCCCTGGCCGAACTTGCGTTTCCGTTGGGGCTGTGAAGTGGAGGAGTTCGATTGGTGCGGCCCCGACGGTTTGGGCTGCGGCGGATGGGCCTGGTCTTGCGACGGGCTTTCCGACTTCGACCGTTGCCCTTGACCGTCGTCGAACGAATCCTCTTCGTAGTATTCTTCGCCGGCGTCGCCGTAGTAGTCGTCGTAACGCGAGCGGTAGCCCGGCTGCTTGGCGTGTTCGACTTCCTTTTCGTACTCTTCGATAACGCGGTTCTGGATCATCTCGCGACACTCCGAGTTGATCGGATGCGCGATATCGGCGTAAAGTTTGGCGCGTCCGTCGGCCGTTCGTTCGGCCGGCGCGACGCGCAGCCGAAAGCCGCAGTTGTTGCAGTATCCTGCGCGAAGATGATTCTTGCCGCCGCATTGCGGGCAATGGGCGGTCAGCTTGCGGCTCGGCATGGCGACGAACGGGCCGCTAGAGCCTTCGATGATTTTCAGGTCGCGCACGACGAAAGCGTCGTCAAACGTGATCGAACAAAATCCACGCAGACGGTCGCTGGCGTCTTCCATGAGTTTGATACGAACTTCGGTGATGTTCACAGCGTATCTCTCCATGTTGGCAGTCGCGCTGATCGCTGACTCGCGTCCGAAGTAGCTGGGCGTTTCTTCGCTACGAATTCCGCGTCGCCTCGAATTGCGTTTAGTTCCGATTGATTCGTCGAATTCCCGCTCTGTTGCTCGCCAGGTTTGTTCGCCGCTGGGTTTCTCGCTGTCGTTGTCCTGTTTCTACGTAGCCGTTAGTTGGTCATCGCGTCGCTAGTTTTCTATCTCACTAATTCCACTGTACGCCGCAGTTGCTGGCGGTAAACACAACGCCCAGGCGTCGACTCTTTAACTTCGCCGCAACATTGCGGGCATGTCGTGCATCGTGGCAAAGCGCAAAACAAGCGCTGCCGCTGCCTGACATTTGGCTGGATATGGCGCCCGCCTGCACCATGCTCTTGGTCAACCGATCAATCTCGGGCGATAATTCTCGCGATGGCTCACTTAAACGGTTGTGGATGCGTTGTCCAATATCGGCGATCGACCCGGACTGTAGCGAAGCGCTCAAATCGCGGGCCGCCAACGGGCTAGCCGGGATCGTGCACCGCCGGAAGACGTCGGCGGTCGACAAGCCGCCTAGGGGGCGGATAACCACAAAGTGCATCCGCCGCATGCTGGGGAGTGGGGTGATGATTTCGCCGCGCCCCTGGCAATGGGCCATGCCATTGCCCAGTAGTCCGGTATGGAGGAAGAAGGGGATATCGCTGCCCAACTGAGCGGCCAACTCGGCCAGTTTGCTGCGCGACATGCCAAGTTTCCAAACGATGTCGGCCGCCACCAAGGCGGCCGCCGCATCGCTCGAAGCGCCTCCCAGGCCTGAAGCGGCCGGAATTCGTTTGGTCAGTTCGATCTTCGCTCCCCGCTCGATGCCCGCCTCTTTGCGAATCAGTTCGACCGCACGATAGACCAAATTGGTCGGCCCGGTCGGCAAGTCGCCCAGCGTCGCATCGACCTCATCGCGATTGGCCGCGGCGACAGCGCCTGGTGCAAACTGACAACTGAGCGTCAGTTGTGCGTCATCAGTCGCCGTAAAACGGAGCGTGTCGAAGACGTCGATCGCAGTCATGATAGTTTCCAACTCGTGAAAACCATCGCTCCGCTTCGCCAGCAGCTCAAGGAACAAATTTAACTTCGCAGGCGAATGGACGGTGATCGATTCTGCCGATCGCTTAAGAAACATCCCTGTAGTACTTGCCAGGACGTGACCAGCAAGGCCTTTAACTAGTGAAATAGAAGGGACAGGCGGACAAATACGAAGCTATAGTTACGGCGATAAGCCGCTATTTGGGGATCAGATTCCAGCAATGTAAGGCCCTAAAATGCGGCGGTCAAGCGAATTCGCTCACCCTTGGCGGTCAGACTCGCCTATGGGGGAAAGTCATTGTTTTCTACAATCCTCGCAGACTTCCCTCGTTTTCGCGAAATGTCCAGCCTGATCGTTACCCCAAGCTTACCGACATGAACCAAGCGCCGCCCGAACCGAATACCGCTCCTCCTGCCGGACCGAAAGCTGCCCTGCGGCACATCGGCTGTGGGTTTGTGATGGGCGCGGCGGACGCGATCCCGGGCGTTTCTGGCGGAACGGTTGCGCTGGTGCTGGGGATCTATCGCCGACTGGTCGCCGCCATCAGTCACTTTGACGCCCAATCGGTAAAGCTCTTGTTCGCGCGAAAGTGGCGCGAGCTTGCGCGTCGTACCGATCTGTTCTTTCTGATCGCCCTGGGCGGCGGCATCTTGTTTGGCCTCGGGACGTTCATTCTGTTGATTCACGAATTGATTGAGCCGGAGAGTCCAGCCCGACCTTATACCTACGCCGTCTTCTTCGGCGCGATTGTCGCGTCGAGCTGGCTGGTGATGAAGTTGATCGATCCGCCGACCAAGCGAAGTCAGGCGATCTGTTGGGCGCTCGGCCTGCTGGGGGCGGCGATCGCGTTCGCGCTGACCGGACCGCAGGTCTTTCCCGACGTCCACGAGGCCCCGCCGCTGTGGTTTACGTTCGTCTGCGGAATGATCGCCATTTGTGCGATGATCTTGCCGGGGATTAGCGGTTCGTACCTGTTGTTAATCCTAGGGATGTACCACTTTCTCAGCGGGATTCCGAAAGCGCTGTTGAAGGGAGAAGCGGTAAGCGCCGACGTGGTGCAATTCGCCGTATTCGCGGTTGGTTGCGTCATCGGCATTCTCTCGTTCAGCAAAGTGCTGCGGTGGCTGCTGCATTGCTATGAACCGCAGACGATGGCTCTGATGTGCGGGTTCATGATCGGCGCCTTGCGGGCGTTGTGGCCATGGCGCGACGAGGCGGCGTTTCTCGGACTTCCTTCGATCGGCGGCCTGCTGGGCTGCGTGGCGCTGGCGATATTGGCTGCGGTGGCTGTCTGCGGCGCCGACTATTTGACCGGCGCTAACAATAAGATCGACGAAGCGGTCCACGAGCCAGTTGAGTAAACGATTCCGATAGTAGCCGGAAACGCAAGCGAGGGAAATGCGGTCGGATCGATCGGTTCGCGGAGACGCTTTGCGACGAGGCTCGCTTCAACTCTTGCTGGCCGAGTCCGCTGGCAAACGCATTCCCTTGCTCGCGCGTTGGGCTAGTTTTAGAACCGCACGCGAAAGTCGGTCCGGAAGAGGAAGTCGGCCCAGTGTTGATTGGTGACGCCGGTCGCCAGCGACGCGCCGACGTCGTAGTCTTTGCAGATAAACCAACGAATGCCGGCCGAAGTTTGGGCGTACATCGCGCCGCTTGCGCTGGTAGCCTGGCCCAACGAGTTGGTATAGGCGCCTGCTTGGAACGACCAGGTATCCAATTCCAGCGTGCCGATCAGCGGCGAACTGGGCGCCGGATAAGCGAGCGTGTGATTGAAGCTGGTCGCCATGTGCAAGATCGAGCCGCCATAGGTTGGATCGGCCGCGATCGGGATCCATTCGCCGACTTCAATTTGCAGATACGACTCGGCCGCCACGTGAATGCCGACCACGACGATTGGTTCGAGCGATACGTGCCCGGTGCCGAGACCGCGCGAAACGCGACCGGCCGGCATGTGCGTTTTCATCAGGAAGGCGACCTGAAACAAGCCGTTGTCAAACAACAGCGTCTTGGTGCCGATCGTCATGTCGCCAAAGCCGGCGCCATGCGGCGCACCCTCTGGATCGACTTCCATGTACTTATATTCGAAGGTAGCGGAAAACTTTTTGCCGCCGGTCTCGGTGTATTGATAGAGGGTCATGTAGTCGACGTCAGGAACGTAGACCCCTGTTGGCGAAGGACCTCTGCCAGGCTTCGCCCAAAAGAATTCAGCGCGGTCGGGCGTCGAAAGCCCAAAGCCGGCGTCCCAGCGAAATCGCATCGTCCCCTGCGGCCGGGCCGAGTTGACGAAGAACGCCGAGTCTTCCAGCGGACGCCAGGCTGGTTCGTAACAAGGATCGGTACAGCATACCGCATGCTGAATTAGCCAAAGGAAGCGGCCAGCGCGGGTCGTCGCCGTGCATGGTTCGCAGCGACACTCGCCGCACGTGCTGCAGCCGTTGAGCGGGATCTGATAGGCGCCCCAGTCTTCCCAAGGCTGTTGTTGTTCGATCGGTGCGATTTTGATCGGCGGTCCGATCGGCACGACCTCGGGCGTCTCTGGTGGAGATGGCAACGGTTGTTGCGACTCGAAGCTGATCGGCGTGGTATTGAAGCGGAACGGCGGCTCGGTCGGCATGTTAAAGACGGCTTGCGTCTCAGCGTCCGCCGGTTCGACCGGGGGCAAGCGTTTTAGTTCCTGAGCGCTAGCCACGGCGCACAAGAGTAGCGCGAGCGCTCCAGGAATCGCGAAGCGAGCCCAAATCGAATTGCCAGTTAAATTGCCCACGCGGTTTAAGTTGTCGCTTTAGGAAGTGCCAAGTATGCCGCAGCGGGGGTTGTAGGGAATTTCGAGACCAGCGACAAGGCGAATCTCCTCAGTTGCAAAGAATTGCGACTTGATATTGACGGCAACGCGTGATGGCGAGTACATGCTGTTCCGCTTGAAGATTCTCGTTGGAAGGTAGGAAAACATGCGACGATTGCTAGCTGCCGTATTGCCGGCCCTGTTGTTTGCGGCCAGTCTCTGTCCTGCGCAGGACATTCCCGGAGTTAGCACAGCCGCCACTAGCGCCGCCAGCGCCACATCCGCCTATCCAATTGCGCCGGTTCCATCCGCCGCCGGGGGCGGTTTTTTCAGTGAGATTTGTTCTTGCCTGGAAGCGAAGCATGCCAGCTGCTGCAATTCAGCTTTCGGTCATTTTCTGCATGACTCATTCGCTCCGGTGACGATGATGACCGGCGGTTTGCTGCCCCCGCCATGCAATAGCGTCTACAACCAGGTGCAACAGGGAATCGCCAACGGCGTTGGGCCGAACGGCCAACCCGTTTCGCCAGCGCAAGCCGCCGCCGCGAAAATCGCCGCCGATCAGGCGCAAGTGCCAGCCCGCGTGGCTGCGGTTAAAGAACTTGCTTGCGTCGACTGGCACTGGTATCCGGAAGCTGAGGCGGCGCTCATCTCCAGCTTGCGTTCCGACCGCAGCGAGTGCGTTCGCTTTCAAGCGGCGATCGCATTCGCTCAGGCCCGCACAATTACCAAGGCGGCGTGCGAAGCGCTCCGAATTTGTGCCGAAGGCAGCGACAAAGATGGCAACCCTTCCGAGAATTCTCCTCGCGTGCGGATGATGGCGGTCGAAGCGCTCGCCCATTGCTGCGATTGCGGACAACTGTTTGAACGTCCCGAACAAAACTACGATCGCCCCGAATTTCCAGAAGGGGCGTTGCCGGTTGGGAAGACGGCCCTGTCACCCTACTATCAGAGAGCGGCCCAGTGTTCGACCGACGAACTGTTGGCCGCGGCCCGCCAGACGATCGCGTCATTCCGCTCGGTCGAGCCGCCGCAACAGGGACCGACGGCAGCCAGCCGAGGTCCCCGGACGTTGATGGCCTTGTGGCGACAATCGGCCGTTGAGCCGATCCCGGCCGGCGCACAACCTCCGGTTCCGACCCCGGCCGAAGCGTTCGCCGAGAACCCGTCGTTCGACCCGCCGGTCTACGTCGCCGAACAACCAACTGGCCCGCAATTGGCGCCCAGCCGACAGATGCTGCAGCCAGCCAACGCCAATCCGGTTCGCTATAACGCACCCCCGCGAACATCGCTGGGACCAGGCCAATCAGTCCTGCAGCGTTAGAACAACAGTGGACCAGCGCCACCCAATCGTAGTCCGAGGCGCAAGCCGACCGAATGCGGTCAGACCTGCTGCAAGCGTGGAAGATCTGTACCACGCTTTGGTAACGAGAGAGCGATTCGTACGACGGTCCCGCGGCATCTGGTCTTAGCTGCCGGTTGAAAAATGCCATCGTGGCATTTTCCAACCTCGCCAGGCTCAGAGCATAGCTCTTCGCGGCTCGCAAAATAACGACTTACGTCGTTATTTTGGGATCGCATCCGTGCGATCACGCAGTCCGTCGAGAAAATCCACGGACTGCTAGGTGTAGGTCGGGTGCAGCGAAGCGCTGGCCCAACAATGCGTCCGCAAGCAGAAGGTTGGAGACGCACGCGATTTCTGCGGCAATCGGAAAGCGTCTCGCTTGCCGCACGTTCTACCCACCGCGTTCCTCTTCGAGAGGAGAGAACGCTGCCTACTTCTTCGCCGCCTTCAAGCCAAGCAAACGGCAAACGTAGATCGGCGAGAGACCATCTTCCGGCGCCGGCGAAGCGAGCGACTCGTCGGTGACGCGAGCAAAGTGCGGCTTGTCGGCCGGCGGTTGCAGGCTCTTCTCGGCAGGATTGGCCAGCTCGGTCTTGGCTGCATAGCGAGGCGTGATCTTGCTGGTGGTGGTCGGAACGGTCACCGCTGGCGCGGGAGCGGCGGCATAACGTGAGGTGACGGTCGGCTGCGTCGACGTCGGTTCGGTTTCGACCGGGGTCGAGGCGACAGGCTTGGTTTCTGTCGGCGTAGCGCCATTCTCGGGCGTCGTATGAGCCGGGATGATCTCGGCGACGCTGTTGTTGGTCGCGACGCTTGGCGTTCGGACCGGTTGCTGCTCCGGCGCTGGGGCCATATTGCTGATCAAGCGAACCGGCGACGCGTGCGGCGTCGCTTCGCCGGGAACGGGGCCCATCACCATCGTCGGGCGGCGCCAGTCAATCGGCTCGGCGGTTCGTTCGCTGGGCGGGTTGGTGGTGCCGGCGATCGCCGGGTTGGTCGTTTCCTGCTCGACCGGGGGCAAGCGACGCAGTCCGGGGACCGGCGGCAGCGATTGCGAATTCGGCGCGGCGGCAGTTTGATGCGCGGGATAGGTCGGCGCCGGGGCCGGATCCGCGGGAACTGCCGTTGTTGTCGGTGCAGCAGCCGGCGAGGTAGCGCGGGGCGCTGTCGCCGTCGGAGCAGGGGCGGGCGTGGCGGCAGGGGCCGCAACAGCCGGATTGGATGACTGCGACGACCAGCGCGACTGGGCGCTGGCGGAAGCGGTCAAAACGGTGATTGTTAAGACAATCGTACAGCCGTAGGCGCAAACCGAAGCGATGACTCGCCGCGCTCGGTCCTTCGCTTGCGTCCTGTTCATAGCAACTAACCCCCCAAACAGATGTGCGGCCTGACATAGGCGCGCGACTATTCCGACATCTTGTTGATCGGGGCAGGGGTCAGGAAGAGTTGAGTGATTATGACGTTTTTACGCAATGGGCTCGCTTTGTGGCGCCTTTGGGGAGTCGGCGACAGCGGCGCCGGCGCCGGCGCCGACATCGGTTTCCCGCGGGTCGAAACAGGATTCCCTCTCGCTACGCCCCCCTATTTTCCGTTAATATAGTGAGGTTTGGGACCAAGGATGGGAGCCCGGTATGTCAAAGTGGGAATTGATTTTGTATGTGATCGCGGCTTATTGCGCCGTGATGACGCTGGTGCGCTTCATGCGACAGCGGCGCAACGCATTAACATCCCAGTTGCGAAAAGCCTTTGACGAAGAACATCAGCGCGCCGTTGAAGCGATGAAAAAGCAAAAGCGGCGCGACGAAGAGGCGAAGCGTCAAACTGCATTCGAGCAGTTGCTGGAAAAATCGCGCGACGCCGCCTAGCTGCCGACTGTTCCATTTATCGCCGCCTTGGCTGCGGCGCTCGACCCGCTTCCGAACGATTTGATCCATGCCCAAACGTCTTTATATCGATACCGTCGGCTGTCAGATGAACATGCTCGATAGCGAGCTAGTGGTCGCCAGCTTGCGCCAGCAAGGGTACGAACTGACCACCAAGCCGGAAGACGCCGACACGCTGCTCTTCAATACCTGCAGCGTTCGCGAACAGGCCGAGAACAAGACCTACAGCCACTTGGGCGTGCTCCGCGATCTGAAGGCGAGCCACCCCGAAAAAATCATCGGCGTGATGGGCTGCATGGCCCAGAATCACCAGAAGAAGATCTTCCAGCGGGCGCCCTACGTCGACCTGGTTGTTGGACCGGGGCAACTGCATCAAATCCCCAGCTTGATCGACAAGGTCGCCGCCGGCGAAGGACGTCAGATCGAAGTTAGCCTGGGGCGCAAGGATGGCTCGCGGGCCGAGATCGCCCGCAGTCACGAGAGCTTCGATCCGCTACGTGATCCAGAAATGCGGCCGACGCCGTTTCAGGCTTATGTCCGGATTCAAATCGGCTGCGACAAGTTCTGCACCTACTGCATCGTGCCTAGCGTTCGCGGTCCGGAGCAAGGTCGTTCACCTGAAGATATCGTGTCCGAGACGCGTCATCTGGCCGAGCAGGGGACCGTGGAGATCACGCTCGTCGGCCAGACGGTCAACAGCTATCGCGGAACCGACGCCGCCGGCAAGACTTGGAATCTGGCCGACCTATTGGGTGCGATTCACGAGATCGAAGGGATTCGCCGCATCAAGTTCGTCACCAACTATCCGAAGGATATGACCGACGAACTGTTGACCGCCGTGCGTGAACTCGAGAAGGTTTCGCCCTATCTGCATGTGCCCGTCCAAAGCGGCTCGAACGAAGTGCTGAAGCGGATGAAGCGAGGATACACGGTCGAGCAATACCGCGAGATGATGCACCGCATTCGCGAAGGCGTGCCGGGCGCTGCGGTCAGCAGCGACTTTATCGTTGGCTTTTGTGGCGAGACTGACAAAGACTTCCAGATGACGGTCGACCTGGTCGAAGAGTGCCGCTTCAAGAACAGCTTTATCTTCAAGTACAGCGAACGGGAAGGAACCCGCGGCGCTGAGCTATTCATCGACGACGTGCCGCAAAAGGTGAAGCAGGAGCGTAACAATACGCTGCTGGAGATCCAAAACCGGATCAGCCTGGAAGACAATCAAAAGCAGGTCGGCAACACGGTCGAAGTGTTGGTCGAAGGGATCAGCAAGACGGCGGCTCGCAAAGAAGGCGCCGAAGACTCGCCGGTCGTCCAATTGACCGGGCGTACCCACTGCGACCGCATTGTCGTCTTCGACGGCAACCGCCGCCAGATCGGCCAGATCTTGCCGGTCGCCATCTACGACACCGCCGCCCATACGTTGTTCGGCGAAGTGATCACGCAAGAATGCGGGTCAGAAGTCTACATGCTGGGTTAAGCGAAGTCAGCCATCGTAGCCCGAGGCGCGAGCCGAGGGAATGTGGTATCCGCGAAACGACAAATGCCGAAGCTCGAATGACTAACAGCCTGTTGAAAAATGCCACCGTGGCATTTTTCAACCTCGCCAGGCTCAGAGCGTAGCTCTTCGCGGCTCGCAAAATAACGACAGACGTCGCTATTTTGGGATCGCATTCCTGCGATCACGCAGTCCGTCGAGAAAATCAACGGACTGCTAACCATCCATCTTCGTCATTCTGGTTTCGGTATTCGTCATTTAGCCAAACGCATTCCCTCGGCTCGCGCCTCGGGCTACGATTTGCGTGCTAAAACGATCCGCCGGTCGCTTGATGCACCTGCATCTCAAGCAAGTCGTCGAGCTTGCGGATCAAATTCGGTTGTCGCAATTTGCGTAGCGCCGCCGCTTCGATCTGGCGGATTCGTTCGCGGGTGACCGAGAACGCCTGGCTGACTTCTTCCAGCGTTTGCACCCGACCGTCGTAAAGGCCGAAACGTCGGCGGACGATATCTTGTTCGCGACCGCTTAATTCGGCCAGCAGTTGATTGATCGCTTGCGATAGACGATGTTTTTCGTCATCGGGAGAATACGAGTCGGCCGCCGGCAAGATGTCGCCGATCGTGTCGTCATCGCTGGATGCGGCGTCGAGCGACATGATGGTGCGTCCCAGTCGATCGGCTGCGATCACGTCCCGTTCCGATAGCTTCGCCAATTGAGCGGTCATCTCGACCGGCGGTTCGCTGCTATGCTCTTGCGATAGGGTCGCTTTGGCGACGTTGATCTTTTGAATGCGATCTTGCATTCGCGCCGGCAGACGAATGGTGCGGGCCTGATCGGCGATCCCTTTCATGATCGCCTGACGAATCCACCAGGTCGCGTACGTGGCGAACTTGTAGCCAAGCGAAGGATCGAATTTTTCGACGGCCCGCATCAGACCGAGGTTCCCCTCTTGGATCAGATCGAGATAGCTGAGCCCGCGTCCGCGAAACGATTTGGCGATCGATACGACCAGCCGCAAATTGGCGGAAGTGATTTTCCGCTGAGCGCGGCCGAGGGCCTCGTGAGCCTGATGGATGCGGGGATACTGCCAGACGAGCGTCTCGGGAAACTCCTGGTATTTCTCGACCCAGACTTCAGCGCCGCCGCCTGACTGCGGAAGTTGCAGACCGCCTGATTCACGCAATTCGGGACGTTGCTGGGTGAGTTCGCTCGTTAGTTTACGGATCCGCGTCAGGATCTCGGGGATGAACTTGATGCGAAGGTTGAGCCCTTCGATC
This sequence comes from Blastopirellula retiformator, assembly GCF_007859755.1. NCBI lineage: Bacteria > Pseudomonadati > Planctomycetota > Planctomycetia > Pirellulales > Pirellulaceae > Blastopirellula > Blastopirellula retiformator. Next base: position 543,611 of record NZ_SJPF01000001.1, read on the forward strand.
AAGATCGCCGTTTGATACCGTCGCCGCAGCAGTCGTTCGATCGCGTCATTACGACGCTTCGCCGGCTTGGGCGCGAGCAGGATCGTCAGGTCGTCGGCGTTTTGGCGTTTTGCGTCGCGAAGTTTCGCCAGCGCCTGCTGCAGTTTCTTTAGCTCGGCCTGCTTCAAGGCGGCGGAAGTGACGGTCACCTCGAACGTGCGATCGAGTCGTCGCGAACCGTCGAGCGTTTCGACGATCAGCTTTTCGACTTTCTTGACGGCGACGCCGCAGCCAAACAACCGCCGCTGAAACTTGCGGCGCGCGTTGACGACGCGATCGGCGGCCTGACGCTCCTCTTCGACGGTTAAGAGCGCCGAGCGAGACATCTCGTTCAAGTAGCGGCGGAGGGCGTCCTCGTCCCAGTTGTCATCCGTTGTTGAGGAAGCGACCTTCTTTGCAGGCGCGTCTTCGTCCGGGGATTCGCGCCATGCCGAGTTCGACTCGGTAGCGTCTGGCGAAGAACCGCGAATCGATTGGCCGGTGATCCAATCCAAACCACCAGAATCGTGGGGCTCCGCATTTCGAGATGCCTGCAACATCGCACTCGCTCCTTCTAGCGTTGCAGCGCCGCCCCAGCGCGTCTGGCGGACCAGCACTGCAATGTATATCGGGCGGCGAGGTGATAATCGCGGCTTAGAGTCCGAGCGCGATCGATTCCAGGTGCAAGTAAAGCTCTCGCAGCGACAAGGTCTTACGATCTTGTGCAGCCGCGGCAACTTCGGGCGATTCCAGGGCTTTGGTCAGTTCGCGACCAGAAAGGACGCCGTCTCCGCTTCGATCCGACGAAGCGATTAGGCGTTGGGCCTGGGCCAGAATTTGCGAATCGTAAAGCTTGCTTTCAATCCGTTGGAACTCACGCTGTAGCGCTTGAGCGCTAAACTCCGCCTCCACGAAATTCACCACGCCGTCGTGGTTTTGATCCCATAAGCGAATCTTTCGCGTGAATTCTTGGTCCGAACCGCCGGCCAGGCGAACGTTCTTCGTCACCTCTTCGTCGGTCCATACGCCATCGTGATTGTCGTCAATTCGGAAGAAAATGCGAGCCGTTTGTCGTCCCGCTTCGGTCTCGTGAAAACGAGCCTCGGCCAAGGCGCTAGCCAGTTCGCTTCCTTGCAGTTGATTGTCCTCATTCAAATCAAGTTTGGAAATGAGGTCAGTCAACTCTTCGCCGCCCGAACGCAAAGCTTGCGGCAACTTTCGTAAACCCGCAATCACTTCCGCGTCCGACATTTCCTGCTCTGTAGCGATCAGAGCTAGAAGTTGTCTCCGATAGTCCGCGGAAAAATCGGTCGGCTGCTCAAATCGAGCGAAGACCGTATCAATCTTCTCCGATAGGTCGGGGATTGAACGAGCCAGGGAACCAGCGCCAAGCGGCTTGGTTTCCATCTCGGCAGGCGATTTTTCGGCGTCGGAGGTATTCGACGTGATCTTTATACGCAATCCGCCCGGCTTTCGATCGGCCTTCGAGCGTGAATTGTCCAAATTATCTGAATTCTCGGTCGAATTGCCCGTCCCCATCAGCTCGGTAAAGCCAGGAGTATGTTCGGTCGGCTCGACGACCGCCGCCGGTTGAACCGGTTTCACGGCATCTTCGATGGGTGCAATGGCTGGTTCGATCGGCTGATCTTTTGGATCGACGATCGCGACTGGGCTGTTGTTGGCGTCTTGATCCTTCCCCAGGAAGGCAGGTGCGGCAAGCAGCGCGACGACGACCGCGGCAGCGGCGACGCCGATCCATTGCCACGACCGACTGGCCGAACGGCGATGACGGTCCGAAACGCGGGTCGCCGGGGTGGGACGAAGATCAACTTCCGCCGGCGCGGCGGCCTGTTGGCTGCTGCGTCGGGTAATTTCCGCGAAGATGTCGCCGGTCAGATCGCGACCGACCGTCGCTTGCGGCAAGCTACGCACCGCATCGCGAGTCGTCGCCAGGCTCTGGAGACGTTTCTGAAGGGCGGGCGTCGCGGCTAGAGCAGCTTCGACGCGCTGCACCTCGTCTCGGCCAAGTTGGCCGTCGAGATAAGCCGATAGCAGTTCTTCAGGGATCCCGGCGTTCATGGTTTCGGCTTAAGTGCAAAGTTGACTTCGCCAGCAAAGTTACCGCGCACAACTCGCTGGCCCCAGGCGAATCAGGCCCCGCGATTCGATATAGAGACGGGGCCTGTCATCCAAAAGTTCCTTCCGACCGGAAGAAGATTTACAAGAGGTTAAGCTGTGGTAGTAAGTGTATCGCAAATAAGGGGTTAACGCAGGCTTGCGGTTCGAAGTTTTTTTGAAAACCAAGTGCTGGCGCCAATCGTCTTGTTTTAGGAAATCGTCCCCCTAAATCCTACAATGAAGGTGCTTGGGGCCCTCTGTCGTGGTACAGTGGGTGCGTTCAGTGAGCTTCGTTGGCCCCATCGCTCATGACCCCCATCATGCAACAACCTGCGCTCTCCCAAATAGTTAGACTTCTCACAGCCTTGCTCGTCCTTGCTTGCGCCTCCTCCGCTTTCGCCCAGGCGAAAGACATCAAGGCGGTGGAAGCGACCCCTGGCGCCGCGGTCGAGGTAGGCTCGGCCCAGCGCCGGCGGAAGTCTACCGCCAGCCGCCAAGCCTGTCACCGGCGAAAAACCGAGCGAAACCAAGCCCGACGGAAAGAAAGCGGACGCCGCAAAACCGGACGGAATACAGCCAATGGGGGAGAAGCCGTCTGACGCTGCGCCCAAGCCGGGCGAGCCGATCCAGCGTCCCGACGATCCGCCAGAGAAGGCCAATCCTGAAGAGTTGGCGGTCCGTCCTGATCTGAAGGGGAAAGTGGAGTTCAGCTTTCGGGGACAATCGTGGAAAGCGGTCCTCGACTGGCTCGCCGAGATCTCGGGTACCAGTCTCGACTGGCAAGAGCTCCCCGGTGATTATCTGAACCTGACGACGCAGCGACCGTATGCCGTCGACGAAGTTCGCGATCTGCTGAACGAGCGGCTGATGATGCGCGGCTATACCATTCTGCGACAGCAAGACGGCCTGGTCGTCACGAAACTGGAAAAGCTCGACCCGGCGACGGTACCGCGGGTTCATCCCGAAGACCTGCGCTATCGCGATTCGCACGAGTTCGTTAAAGTTTCGTTTCCGCTCAGCTGGCTGATCGCCGCGACGGCGGTCGAAGAGTTGAAGCCGATGCTCAGCCCGCATGGCAAGATGACGGCGCTCTCGACCTCCAATCGCTTGGAGACGCTCGATGCGGTGGCGAACTTGCGCGACATCTACCATGTGCTGCAGGAAGAGCAGTCGGGCGCCGTGCAGTCGACCAACATGCTGCAGTTTCCGTTGCGGTTCACCCGCGCCGCCGATGTGAAGGCGCAAATCGAACTGCTGTTGGGAATATCTCAACCGTCCGGAACGCGAGTGGCGATGGGGCGCGACCAAATGCAGATGTTGCAGCAGATGCAACAGCAAATGCAGCAGCAGATGCAACAAATGCAGCAGCAAGGTGGCAAGAAGCCGCGGAGCGGCGGCAGTGGCGGCGACGAAGAGCTGCAGCTGATCATTAACCCGCGCAACAACAGCCTGATCGCCTATGGCCCGCCCAACCGGATCGTCTTGGTATCGCAAGCGGTGCGGATGCTTGACGTTCCGAAGGATGGTCAATTGACCGGCGGCGAAGGCTTCGACGACATGCAGATCTATCGGCTCGATCAACTCAATCCGAAGACGGTGATCAAGGTGCTGGAAGAGACCGGCGGTCTCGACCCGGCGACCGTGCTTTACGCCGACGAAAAGAACAAGGCGGTCGTCGCGATCGCTGGTCCGAAAGATCAGCAGCAAGTCAAAAAGCTAATCGAGAAGCTGGATGGTTCGGGGCGGCAGTTCAAGGTGATTTCGCTGCGGCGTTTGAAGGCCGATTACGTCGCCGGGACGATCCGGTTCATGATGGGCAAAGAAGAAAAGAAAGACGATAACAACCGACGCAGCTATTCCTACTACGGCTATGGTTACGGCGGCCGCAATCAGGAAGAGGACGAGGATGAGGATATGTTTCGCGTCGATGCCGACGTGATCAGCAATCGGCTGCTGCTGTGGGCGAACGAGATCGAGTTGCAGGAAGTCAACAAACTGCTGGTGCAGCTCGGAGAGATTCCGGAAGCGGGGGCGCCTGGCGATCTGGTGCGTCGCATCAATGTCGGCGACGCCAAAGCGGCTCAGGAGCTGATCCAACGAGTGGAAAAGCTTTGGCCAGGCGCTGCATCAAATCCGCTCCAGATTGACTTGCCGACCGACAATGGGACGAACGAAGAAGAGGCGACGGAAGAAGAGGATCCGCCCGCGGGAACCGAAGACAAAGCGACCAGCTTGTCGCCGGGGAAGTTTCATTTCGCGCAAGAGCGAACAACCGTGGTTGCGGCCAATCCGGCGGTCGAGCCTGAGGCTCCGCCGAAGACGAAAGCGGCCCCCCCGATTCAGATTGGGCTCGACGAACAGGGGCAACTGATGATCAGTTCGGCCGACGCCGAGGCGTTGAATCGATTTGAGGATCTCGTCCGTGAACTGGCGCCGCCGCCGAAGAATTGGCATGTCTTTAAGCTCAACTACGCCTCGGCCTCATGGGTAACGCTCAACCTGGAAGAGTTCTTTGAAGAGAAAGAGGGGGACGACTCCGACGATTCGTTCCGCCGCTGGTGGTACGGAATTCCGGAAGAGTCGAAGCAAGAAGATCCGTTACGTCTGTCGAATCGACGTCCACTGAAGTTCATCTATGACATCGACACCAATACGATCGTCGTGCAGGGCGCCGATCATGATCAACTGAAGACGATCGCTGACTTGATCGAACTGTACGACAAGCAAGAGCCAGTCACTTCGCAGACTGCCCGGATCAACTCGATCTATCAGGTTCGTTACTCCAGGGCCTCGGTGATTGCGGACGCGGTGAAAGAAGTCTTCCGCGACTTGCTGTCGTCCAACGACAAGGCGCTGCAGCAAAACCAACCGGGCGGCGAACAGCGGCAAGGATCGAGTCGCAGCGGCCGCTCCTCCTTTTTTGGCGACGACAGCAACCCGACGGCCCCGACGCGAATTACGTTTCAAGGAAAGCTCTCGATCGGCATCGATAACGTCTCGAACACGCTGCTCATCTCGACCGAGGGGGAGAGCCTGATGACGTTGGTCACTGACATGATCAAACGCGTAGATGAACTGGCCAAGCCGGTTTCGACGACGCGAGTGATCACGCTTAGCGGCGCCGGCAACCCGCAGAAAATTCGAGATGCTCTCGACAAACTGATGAGCCAGCAGAAAGAAAACCCGCAGGCCCCCAACCAACGCGGCCCGCAAAATGGACAGCCGCAGATTAAGCCCGGCCAAGAAGGGGCGGTGCAGGTCGTGCGGTAAGTTACTTGGCATCCTCGCTGGCCGGCGGCTCGGCGGTCTCCTCCGGCGATGCATCTTCCGCTTCCGCTTCGGTCGCGGGAGGTTCGGTCGTTGACGGGGCTTCCGCAGATTCTTCCGTCGGTTCGGCGACAGGTTCTTCAGTGGGTTTCGGCAGGGGAAGTTTCTCGAGCGCTGATTGGGCCTTCTCCATCGCTTCCCAGGCCCAGGGCTTGTCTCCGTAAAGACTGATCAGCCCTTGATAGATCTGTCGCGCTTGGTCCGGATCTTCCTCGGCCAGTTTACTGGCGGCGATCAGGCGAGCGCCAATTTCGGCCAGTTGCTTGCTGCTCGTGTCGGCCAGTTGTTTCTCCAGCTGAGCCAATCGGCGCTCGGCCAAAACTAAACAGCGGCCAGCGTCGCCGCTCATCCGTTCGGGCGGACCATAGACGGCAAGCAAGGCCCGCATCTTGGCGGCCGCTTCTTCTGGATTGGCGTCGACCAGTCGAAGAGCGTCGATGTAGGCGATCTCGACTGCGTCGAACGTATCCGACTTTTGCCCCAGTTGCATAGTCAGTCGATAGCGTCGTTCACGGCGATTCAGGCTGAGCTCTTCCTGCCATGCTTCCACTTCTTCGGTCCGCGGGTCTTCGGGATAGGTGGTGAGAAATCGCTCGATCTGATCGCCCGACTCATCGAGTTGGCCGTTGTCGACCGCCATCGAGAGTTGCTCGAACATGACGTCCGCCGAAGGAGAGCGGGGGAGCCAGAAAATCAGGACCACGATCACGATCAACGCCAGCGCGATCAGGCCGGTTTGCAGGTGGGTCCGCCAAGAGGAGACGGGCTCCGGGTCGCTGGTGAAATAGCGGCCTGACTTGCGATCCTGGGCAACCGTGGTGAAGTGCTTGGTTTGGCCAGGGGGCGTCGGCGGCTCGGGCGATTCTTGTTCTGGGGCGATCCGCGTTTCGTCGGCAGCGATCAACTGGGCTGAATCGCTGGCGGGACCCTTCAGCCGGTAGTCGTCCATCTCCGGCGTTTGCGTTTCGATCACGGCCGATTCGATGAGAAACGCCTCTTCGTCCGGAATCTCGGATTCGAGCAGCGCTTCGATCCGGCGAATCACCGCCGTCGCCGTGGGATAGCGATCGCGCGGCCGCTTCTCGAGTAGCCGATGAATGATATCCGCCGCGTCGGTCGGTACGCCGTCGCAGAGTCGATCGATCGGCGGCGGCTCGGAATAGCGGAGCTTGTCGAGCGCTTCGGTCACCGTCTTCGCCCGAAACGGCGGTTGTTTGGCGAGCATCGCATAGATGACGGCGCCCAAGCTGTAGAGATCGCTGCGGGGGCTGACCGGATCGCCGAACGCTTGCTCCGGCGCCATGAAGTCGGCGGTGCCGATGATGCCGCCGTCTGCGGTGACGCCGGTGGCGCCAAACAGCCGGGCGATGCCGAAGTCGGAGATTTTGACGTTGCCATCTTTATCGATCAGGATGTTCGCCGGCTTCACGTCGCGGTGAATGACGCCGAAGTCATGGGCATGCTTTAGACCTTGCGCGATGGCCAAGCCGATCTCAAACGCTTCTCGCCAGGTGTAGTCTCGTTTCCGCTGAATCAGTTCGGCCAGGCTGTGTCCCTCGACAAGTTCCATCGCATAGAACATGCCGGCCGGTTCTTCGCCGTAGCCGAACAGGCGAACGATATGCGGATGCCGGAGCGTCTTGAGCGTTTCGATTTCGCGCTCGAACCGTTCGCGAGCTCCGCCGCGAGCCGAACCGCCATGCAGCACCTTGATCGCGGCCCGGTCGCCGGTTCGCTCATCCACGCCGACGTAGACCGTTCCCATACCGCCGCGGCCGAGCGTTTCATGAATCACATACGGGCCAAATTTTTCGTCAGACATGGGCGCGTGTCGATGGAAGAAAAGCGAGTGGAAGAGGATGGCGCCAAGGACGCGCAAAAACAAGCGGCGGAGTTTGGGGCTCCGCCGCTGTTAAGAATACGCGTTTTTTTCGCAGGAAGCTATTCCGCGGCCGGGGTCATCGGTTTTTCGGCCGGCTTTTCGTCGGCTGGTTTTTCGGCCGCCGGTTCTTCCATCGGTTCCGAAGACTCTTCAGCCGAGTCGTCCTTCGGCGCTGAGGCCGGAGGCGCCGGACGCTGGAAGCCCTCAATATGGATTTCCATCAAGTCCATCAGCGGGAAGTCGGCCGGCAACGTTTCGCCAAGCTGTTCCAGCAGTTGGGCGTAGGTCTTCAGGTCATCCGACAAGTCGCCGCTGGCGGCGTCGTCCTTCAGATCGGGGTGCTCTTTGTAGATCTCGGCCCACAACGTCCAGGCTTGATCGTACAAGTCGCGAGCTTCGACCAAGTTCGCTTCCTCGAAGGCCTGGTTGGCCTGGTAGACGAGGCTGCGGGCCTTGATCGCCCGGTCGGTCATTTCGGTCGAGGAACGGGTGTTCCAGTAGTCGAAATGGACGACGCTTTTTTGCTTGTCGATAATCCCTTGCAGGAATTCGAGGTCGGTAATGTCACGCGCCAAACGGCGGAACTCCAGCGCCAACTTCGGATCCTTGATCTGCTTGATGATCTCTTGCGAGGTCGGCTTGATCGCCTCTTTCGCTTTGCGAGCGGCCAGCGCTTGTTCGCCGGTTCGACCTTCCGCCGGAATCGCAAGCGCGGTGGCTTGATCGGCCGGCAGTTCGGCTTTCTTCTTTTCGCGGATCGTTTGTTCGATCGGGCCGACCAGCTCTTTCGAGCGCGCGTGCAGCGTTTTCAGTTGATCGGCGTACCGCTTAAAGTCGTTCAGCTTGACCGGAATGCCCCAGCTGGTCGGCAAGTCGCGATCGCCGTAGTCGCCGGTCCATTCGTCATTGCCCTTTTGCCACGCGGTCTGCGCGGTGTCGCCGATGGCGCCTTCTTTCTCGATGAACTCGGCGAAGCTCATCATCCGCTTCGGCGAATTGGAGAAGAAGATCGCCGGCGACGCATTGCCGATTTTGCCGGCGCCGGTGTCGACGACCCGTTCGGCCCATTGGTTCCAAAGGCGAGCGACCAGCCAGTTGTCAGGCTTATTGCCGACGCCGACGGCGTTTTGCTCGACGCTAGAGCCTGCCTTGCTGAGGTACTCGTCGATCTCGATGTGGAACTCTTCGTCTTCGGGGAAGATTTCGCGGTACTGCGCCTTCTCGTCTGCATAACCAAACTTGATGCCGAAGAAGTGGGCGACCGAGTTCATCAATTTCGGTTCGTCGAAGTTGTACTTCGTACCGGCCATCTGATACTCCAGGCCCTTCTTGACCCACAGATAGCGGTGGCGATAGTTGTCGAACTCACGCGAGATGTTGTACGACAAGTTCCAGGCCTGGTATTCCCACACACTAAGGAAGTGGGGGTTCAGGTGCGTAATCTGTTCGCAGATCGCGTTGACGTGATCGTACTGCTCGGTCTTCTGGTATTCGTTCAGCTGATTCCACAGGATCAGCGTCGCGATGCCGTCCATCCCCAGCATGCTCAGACGCATCGCTTCGCTGGTCGGATCGATCTCCCCCAGTTCGGCTTTGGCGATGCGGTATTCGGCTCGTTTCTGCGCGAGCAAGCCGCCAGGGCTATCGGGCCCGGTCGGCGGCTGACTCAAAAAAGAGTTCAGAATCAACAGGCCGACAATGCAAGCCCCATAGATGATCTTGCGACGAAATGAATCGCTTTTCATCCGGCGATCTCCCGCGTTTTCAGGAAGAAGTAACCTGTCGTCACCAGGCAGACGAAAAAGGCGAAGACGATCAACAATTGTTGAATCATCACGACGCCCGGAATGTTATAGCCGTCGACGACGAATCGATGCGTATCCAGCTGCGTGTAGTCAGGCAGCATGTTCACCATGACGCGTAACGCGTCGAAGAACCGCGAGTCGATAAACTTGACGATCGGCACATAGGCGCCATCGTCAAGGTCGACCATCACGTTTTTCTGATTGAAGAGGCGAATCGACGATTCGACCGGACCGCCGCCGAACCACTCGCCGTTGGCCAGCTGGCGAACGCTCTCGGCGAAGTAGCCGTAACCCAAGGCGATCAGCGACGCCAGAGCGGCGACCGGTCCATTGAGGAACGTGCTGAAGACCAGGCCGAACGTGATGACCATGATCATCTGGAACCACATGCTGATGTAAGCCTTGACGAAGTTCCAGAAGAACGAGCCGTTGCTTTTCAGGATGAAGACCGAGTTCTGGGCGACGCCGTAATACTGGCCTCGTTCCGAACATTGAATCACCAATTCCAGCTTGCCGTCGGCGTTAGTCAGATCCTTGATCAAGTCCAGATTGGGCGCCGTCGGGTCGATGTCGGAATTCTCTTGTGATCGCGAAACCAGGATGTCGTCCGCTTCTTCTTTGGCGGTAAAGGGAACCGCTCGCGAGCGAATGTCGAGGTCGGGGTGCTTGAAGTAGTACGAACCGCGAATGCCGCTGACGATGTCCCCCTTGTAGGTCCGGAAGACTCGCAGGTTGAACTCGAGCGGCAGTTCGCCTTCTTCGTTCAACAGGTCTTCCGACATGTCGAAGGTGAAGACGGCGGCCGATAGGGTACCCCCTTCGATGTGACCGTAGTAGTCCCATTCGTTACCGACGTTGATCCCTTTTTTGGCCGGTTCGCCGCCTCGATCGAGGAAGCGAATCGTGCCGAGGTGGCGGACGCGGGCCTGCAGCATTTCTTTCGGACCCGACACCGTGAAGGTGCCGTCCTCATTGCGGGTCACTTCGTGAGTGTGCTGACGTTCGCGAGCGGTGACTCCGTCTCCTTCGGCGTCAATTGTGAAGGGGTGGCTATGACCGACGTTGTAGGTCGTTTCCCCTTCCCAGCCGATCACCTGCTTGTCGCCGGTCGTTTCATCGACGGTGGTCAGCTCGGTAACCGTTTGCGGATCGACCTGATGCGTGTGGTCGAGTCCGCGGTAGAGAAAGACGTACGAGAAGAGCCCCATCGCGACGAGCATGATCGAGCCGACGCCGATGTAGCCGAACAGCCGTCCCAGGAAGATTTCCCAGTGGAGGACCGGCTTGGTGTAAATCGTGTAGATCGTCTTGTTTTGAATGTCGGCCGGCAGACTGAAGACGCTGATCAAGATGCACATCAACAGCAGCAGCCAGTTTTGGAAGGTCAGCACAAAGCTCAAGTAGAGCCGCACCGGCGATTCCGACGTTGGGGTGATGTACCAGCCCGAGAAGAGCAGCACCACCATAAAGAGCGCAAACGCCACCAAAGCTCGCTTGCGAATCGCTTCCTGGAAGGCGAGCCAAGTCATCGCGCCAACCCGACGAGGCGAAATCGACAGTAGTTCCGGCACCGCTTCGACCGCGGTTCGCCCGACGGCGTAAAACGCCTCGAAGGGGCCGTTGCGAATCGACGAGACGATGAACCCCATCAGGGCCCCGGCCACCGCCAGGATCGCCAGCGCCGAACAGAAGACCACCAAGCCGCCCAGGTGATCGGCGCCGGGCAGCAGCCAGTCGTTCAGCGAGAAAATATCGTTTTCGATTCCCATTGAATCGCTTTACCTAAACTAAGCCAAGTAAGAGAGAGAATGAAGCGTCGCCGCTGGAGCGCGACTTCCCACGAAGTTCCTGAACTAGCTGTCCGAATCGTCCCGATCGACGCGAGCGCGACGACCCGGTCGGGCTTCGCTGTCGCGGACGATGCTGAGGAACAGTTCTTCCAACGTGGTCGTCGGATTCTCGATGTCGATCAGTTCGGCCTCGTGACGCTGGATCACCTGGCGAATCTCTTCCTTGGCCGCTTCCGATAGGCCGCGGGTGCGGATCTGCGTTTCGTCGCGGACTTTGAGCAACGCGTCGACGCGGCCCATTTCTTTCAGTTCGCCCTGATGCAAGATCGCGATACGATCGGCGACGTCCTGCAAGTCGGCCAACTGGTGGCTGGTGACCAGAACCGTTTTGCCCTCCGACCGCAGTCGCAGGATCAGGTCCTTCATCTCGCGAATGCCGAGCGGATCGAGACCGGTCGTCGGTTCGTCGAGGAAAATCAGTTCCGGGTCATTGATCAGCGCCTGAGCGAGACCGATGCGGCGGGTCATACCTTTGGAATATTCTTTCAGCTGACGACGTTCGGCCCACTTCAGGCCGACCATGTCGATCAGCTTGTCGACCCGTTCGTGACGGACCGAAGCCGGCATGTCGAACAGGCGGCCGTAGAATTCGAGCGTTTCGCGAGCGCTGAGGAAGCGATAGAGATACGATTCTTCCGGCAGGTAGCCGATTCGCTCTTTGATGCTCACCTTCGATGGGTCTTCGCCAAAGACGAGGGCCTGACCGCTAGTCGGGAAGAGAAGTCCCAGCAGCAGCTTCATTGTGGTCGACTTGCCGGAACCGTTCGGTCCGAGCAGACCGAAGATTTCGCCACGACGCACTTCCAAGTCGAGCGCCTTGAGCGCGCGGACTTTTTGGCGTCCCCAGAAATCGCGGTAAACCTTGGTGAGATTACGAGTTTCGATAACGATTTCATTGGAGGCTGCGGACGAAGCTGCCGCAGAGTCCATGGTCTCGGTCGTCGCCATAGAGGAGCTAAACCTGCCAAATTGGAGAAGCGAGAAGGAAATATCGGATGTGAATGACGCCGCGTGCAAGCGACAGCAGAGCTAGCTCTACAACATCGCTACGCATCAACCCTGGCAATCGTTCGCCGCGTCTTTTCCATTTTTCCGCCCCTGTCCGGGGAAGATAAAAGGGGAAGACGTAAAAGGTTGACTATAGATGGGCGGAGGGCCAGTCGCAAGGAAACGAGGTTCCTCGCCCTCCAGGTTTCACTCGATCTTCTTTGATTTGTCCCGATTCGCCCGTTCCTGCAGCCTGTATGGGTTACTTGTCTTGCCAACTGTGTCCGTTTCTTTGGGGGGATGGGTCCTGATTGACCCGTCACCACTATTGATACATAATCTCACCCATGTGGTGAGATAAGTTCTCAATTTCAATAATGTTTTTTCAATTGCGTGGTGCTGAGGAATGAAGAAGTTGGCAGGCAAAGGCTTTACCCTGGTAGAGCTGCTGGTTGTGATCGCCATTATCGGCGTCTTGATCGCTCTGTTGTTGCCTGCGGTTCAGCAGGCTCGCGAAGCGGCTCGGCGGATGTCGTGTACCAATAACATGAAGCAGCTGACGCTCGCTTCGCACAACTACCACGATACGTTTTTGCGATTCCCGATGACCCGGGAAAGCTCGGGCGGATGGTCGATTCAGGCTCGACTGTTGCCCTACATCGAGCAGGTTTCGTTGCAAAACGCGATCGAGTTCCATGTTCCCTACAACGAATACCTGACCGGTACGCATGCCGGGCTCGTCTTCGGTTCCGACAGCCGACGGCTGCCGGCGCTGCGCGTCGACGCCCTGTTATGCCCGTCCGAAATCAACGACCAGACTCGTCTGGATGGCAGTGGCGATCCGCAGCATTACCCGCTCAATTACGTCGTCAATCAAGGACGCTGGGTCGTCTGGGATGGCGCAAAAGGGGGCGAAGGGGGCTTTACGGTCGAGAAATGCACCAACATGGCGTCGATCACCGACGGGACCAGCAATACGCTCGCTTTTGCCGAGGCGCATGCCTTTACGCTGTATGACCGCGATACCGAGACCTACAGCGACAAGACGATGCCGACGCTCAGCGACATGCAGACCTACATGGATGGCGTCGTCGACAGCACGACGCGCGATTCGGGACATACCGAATGGGTCGACGGCCACGCTCACCACAGCGGCTTCACCACGTTCTTCCCCCCCAATACGCAGTTTGTCGATAGCAACGGCAAGCGGCAGTCGCTCGATTTCACCAACAATCGAGAAAGCCGGGTTACCGCGACCAGTCAGGCGCCGACGGTCGCTGCGGTGACGGCTCGTAGTTTTCACCCTGGCGTCGTTAACGTGTCGTTCATGGATGGCTCGGTCTCGCGGGTTTCCGACACGATCGATCTCGATACATGGCGAAATCTCTCGACCCGAGCTGGGGGAGAGGTAATCGACCGTAGCGCGTTGTAACGGCTGCAACGATTACAAAGCGAATCGCTAGACAAGTGCAAAAATTACAAACAAGCGGCAGAGGTGAGTTCGGTCTGTTTGTCGTAAGTGGTTGTTTCGTAAAGAGATCGGTCGAATCGTGGAGATTGCCAGTCGTTTCGGCACGGCTTGTGCATTACTGATCTGGCAGAATCCTGGACGTGAACCCTTCCCGAAGTAGCGTCTCTCCGCACTCTCCGACAGACCTCCGTTTGAGATCCTCGCCGGTTCAGGCCTCCCGCAGCCGAACCGGCTTTTTTGTTTCTTGGCGCCACTTCTGTGGTCTCATCCCAACGACATATTCCGGCCGGGCAAGTAAACTCAAACGAATGGACGGAAAACCCGCAGCATCGCCGGAAGGCGTCGAATTGGCGACTCCTGAGATTGGTTCGTATGACGAGGCGATCGGCTTTCTGATGGGTCGCATCAACTACGAACGCTCGGCGTTCATCCCGTACCGGAGCCCGCAGTTTCACCTCGCCCGGATGCGGCGGTTGGATGAGCTGCTCGGCAACTTGGTCGATCAGCTGAAAATCGTCCACATCGCGGGGACCAAAGGAAAAGGTTCGACGGCGACCGTGCTGAGCGCGATTCTGGAAGCGGCCGGCAACCAGGTCGGGCTGTTCAGTTCGCCCCATCTTGAGCGTCTGGAAGAACGTTTCGCCGTCAATCGAGTTCCCTGTGCCGCCGAAGACGTCACCCAGCTGATGCGGGCGATCGCGCCCGTCGTGGTGCAGATCGACGCCGAGCGCGACGGGGATGGTCCGACCTATTTCGAGATCACCACCGCGATGGCGCTGCTGCACTTCGTCCGCAGCGGCGTCGATGCGGCGATTCTGGAAGTGGGGCTGGGAGGCCGGCTCGACTCGACCAACATTTGCCGTCCGCTCGTTTCGGTGATTACCACGATCAGTCGCGATCACATGGCGCTATTGGGCGATACGCTGCCCGAGATCGCTGGCGAGAAGGCGGGGATCATCAAGAGCGAAACGCCGGTCGTCTCCGGCGTCGAGCAACCCGAGCCGGCCGCTGTGATCCAGCGGATCGCTGCGCAGAATGCAGCTCGATTGATCGAGATCGGCCGCGACTTTGTGGTCCAGCCAACCGGACAGAGCACGTTTGACCTGACTTGGCGACTGGGAGAGCAAAGCGGTTCGCTCACCAACTTGGCCTGCCAGATGCCAGGCAAGCATCAAATGCGGAACGCCGGCGTCGCGGTGATGATCGCCAAGACGCTCGAGTCGCGCGGCTTTGCGGTCAGCGAAGAGGCGATCCGAAATGGATTGTCGATTGCCCAGTTGCCTGGTCGAATCGAACGCCTGGCGGACCAGCCGGTCGTCTACGTCGACGCGGCCCACAACGACGCTTCGATTACCGCGCTGATCGAAGTGCTAAGCGATTTGCCGGTCGAACGCCGCCGCTTGGTCCTCGCCCTTTCGAGCGACAAAGAGTATCGCGAGATCCTGCGGTTGGTCTTGCCCCACTTCGACGAAGTCTGGTTTACCCGCTACGCCACCAATCCCCGCGCGATTGGTCCGGCCCAACTAGAAGCGGCGGCGGTACAGCTGCCAACCGGACGCCGCAGCGTGATTCGCCATCTGGTCGATGACCCGCAACAGGCGTTCGCCGACGCAATCGCCGCATCGGGCGAAAACGATCTGCTGTGCGTGGCGGGGTCGTTCTTTATCGCCGGCGAGTTCCGTCGCTTCTTTCGCGGTGAGTGACGCCGCCCCATCGCTTTCGTTTGGCCCATGTCTCGAGTTCGTGTCGAGCCACAATCCGGCTACGCACTAATCCGGTCGTCATGCCCCAGCTTTTCCAGCTGCTCGGCGCTGGGGAACTCCGACACGCGATACCGCGGCGGGTAGGTTTCCAGGTCTTCCATCAGATCGCCGACGATTGATTCGACCTTGTCCCAGCTTGCCGAGGCGACCGTTCCTAGGCGGCCGGGATCGCCGAACAGGACGAAGTCGGTCTTCGGCAGCAGGCCGTTCACGTCGCGGGTCCAGACGCAGTAGGTGACGATCTCGCCTGACTCGTTGCGCTGGATCGCCGTGTAGGAGGCGACGAAGATATCGGTTCCCGTTTCCTCGAAGACCCCTTCCAGCATCGCTTTCTGCTCTTCGTATTCGCCGAGCAGCGACTGGACCTGAAACTCGCGAAAGCGGCCATAGAGCGGGTGTGAGGGCTCTGGGAGCCACGTTTCCCACTCGCCGTCGACCAGCCGAACCGGGATCGCGCTGACCGGCCGCGGGTCGGAGATCGATTGCTCGATCAGATCGAGCATCATCGCCAGGCCATCGTCATCGTCGCTGCCGACGATGATCAGCGAGTCGCGATTGGGGGCGACTGCGATCGGGGCGCCTTCCAGATTGAACTCAGTGATGTGGTCGACCAGCAGCATCCTGGCGGCGTCATAACTGTCGCCGCTGGCCAGTGCGTATAGCTTCTCGCCCACCACGCCAACGACGAACTCGGCGTCTTCCAGGTTTTGCCGGGCGATCTCCATCACCTCATACAGGCTGACGCTCCACGTATCGAGCAACTCCTGGTCGATGGCTCGGATCGATTCGGGCAAATCGTAGACCGGCGCTGCTAGCAGGTGTTGGCCGATCTCGACGTAGGGGAGATTGAGCGGAGTGCCGCCCCGAAAATATTGCTCCAGCCGGAGCATCTCGAAGTAGGCTTTGCTGCGGACCACCGGGCGAACGTCATGCCGGGCGTCTTCAAAATCTTCGGGGACTTCTTTGCGGTAAGAGAGGAGGGCCCGGGTCGCCTGAGAGAGGAACTCGTCGCGATCGACCTTGGCGATGCTGCAGTATTCGGCATAGAGGTTGTTCAGATTGGCGATGCCCGCTTCTTCGCCATCCTCGTAGAACCGCAGCTGGAACTCTTCTTTGTGGAAGACGATTTCCTTTGTTTCGCCCGCCTGGCGGATGCGATCGATCAGCGATTGGGCGAACCGATCCTGCTTGGAAGGACCAAACAAAAAGTCGAACATGCCCATGCCGAAAGCTCCTGCACCTTGAGGTCAAACGTCGCCGATGACGTTTGACCATCCATCCCGTCGTCTTGGTAGTTTCGGCTTTGCCGCAGGCGATTGCAAGAAATCGGCTGCGGCGGATGAAAATCGTGGCGCCGCTGGTCTACAGAGCGCGGCGGTATCGCTTGCCGCGACTTTTGAGGCTCTTGGGCGGCTCGTCCTTCGGCTCTTCGACCACCTTGCCGACTTCCTTCTCGCCGTCAGGGCCAATCACGGTGGCGGCTGGACCAGGGCCGGTATCGACGTCGGTTCGCTCGTACGGGGTGAAGCCGGGGATCTCGTCGCGGATCAACAGCTTGTCGATCCGAATTTCGATCCGCGTCAGTTCGTTCCCCTCTTCGGGCGTGACGAAGGTGAACGCAATCCCTTCTTTGCCCATGCGGCCGGTGCGGCCGACGCGGTGGACGTAGTCGTCGGAGTATTCGGGGATGTCGTAGTTGATGATGTGCGAGACGTCGGAGATGTCGATGCCGCGGCCAACGACGTCGGTGGCGACCAGCACGCGAAATTTGCTCGCTTTGAAGTCGGTCAGGGCCCGGTTGCGAGCGCCTTGCTGCATGTCGCCATGGATGCAGTGGACCAGCTTGGTCTTCTTCGAGAGCCGCTGCGTAATCCGCTCGGTCCCTCGCTTGGTGCGGCAGAAGACGATCGACTTTTGCGGTTGCTCACGACGGAGCAACTCGACCAGCAGATCAAACTTCTTCGATTGATCGACGGTGAAGTACCGCTGCTCGATCGTCTCGGCCGAGATGTTGGTGGGGGAGAAGTCGACCTTCTCGGGGTTGTGCATGTACCGCTGGGCCAGCTTTTCGATCGACGGCGGAACGGTCGCACTCAGCAGCAGCGTCTGGCGGCCTTCAGGGCAGCGCCGAAGGATCTTCTCGATATCAGGACGGAAGCCGATGTCGAGCATACGGTCCGCTTCGTCCAATACGACGGTCCGCAGCACCTCCAGATTAAGGGCGCGGCGTGTCATCAGGTCGATCACGCGGCCGGGAGTCCCCACCACAATGTGCGGGGCCCGCTTCAGCTTTTCAATTTGCGTGCGAAGCGGTTTGCCGCCATAGATGGCGACCACATTGATCCGTTGGCCGTGGGTGAGCTTGGCGATTTCATCACGGACTTGAACCGCCAATTCGCGGGTGGGGGTCAGGATCAGGGCCTGAGGGTTGCGCGATTGCGGTCCATGCTCCAGGCCTTCAATGATCGGAATGCCGAACGCGGCGGTCTTGCCGGTACCGGTGCGAGCCTGGCCGAGTACGTCTTTTCCCTCCAAGGCGAGAGGGATGATGGCGGCCTGGATCGGGGAGGGTTGGACGTAGCGGGCCGCTTCGAGTGCGGCTTTCATTTCGGCCGACAGTGCCATGTCGGCGTACTTGATATCAGCCATCTGGGACAAGGGAAGCTCTACTGTCAAGGGCTGCGGGCTTAAAATATAAGCCCTCTAAGATACCCCAGTTGGTCGCTAGCGACAATCGGCAAATCTGGCGGTAACGGCCGTAAGTCGTTGAAGCGCAAAAAAATAGGCCGAGCCGTAACCTCGCTGAAAAGCGGGGTAGCGGCCCAGCCTGTCTCGTCGTAACGGGCATTCCCGGGTGGGGAGCTGCTTGATGCAGTGCGGCCCCTAGGGGCCGCAGCGAAGCCAAACGCAGGTGCGTTAGGCGGGGTGGCCGGAGCGGCTTTCGCCTTCTTCGGGGCCTTCTTGGCGGTTTTCTTCGGCGATTTCTTGGCGACCTATTTGGTGGCGACCTTCTTCGGTGCAGCTTTCTTCTTGGTTACCATCTCCATGGCTCCTCAAGTGGTAGCGCCCATCTTCTGTAGTGAACTGCTCCTTGGGCGCTAGGTAGGGGGAGCAATTCGAAGTTCAAAAAACGAATCGAAGCGGCCGGCAGTTGGCGTCTTGGCCGTCCGTCCTACGGCGCCTCGGATTCGATAAATCGTCTTGAGGAAATCTGCTTCGCGACGAAGTGGCGCGTCTTCAAACTTGGCGATCGCTCGTGCAGTTTGCGATTCGACTTGACGCGTCACAATATCGTGTCCGCGCATTGAGTCAATTTCGCAGCTTTTTCGTCAAGGTGAAGTATCGTACTTGGATTGCGAATTGTTCAGAAAAATGTTGCGAAGAGACCTACAACGTCCAACTTTGATCGAACAAGCCGCATCACAACCCGCGCTTTCGGTGGTCGAAGCCAAAACCAGATCCAACTACACTACAGGACTGACTCCCGTTGTTCGTATCGTTTTCCCCTCGCAGCATTCATGTCGGACCGTCTTAACGATTTCCTCTTGCACCTCTCCGCAGCGCTTCCTGATGCTGGTCCCGGCAGCGCCGATCCTCATCGTTTTCATTGGATCGCGGTCGCTGACGAGCTTGAAATCGTCGCCATCTTTCATGCCCTGGAGCACCTGGAAGGAGAGTTGACGCCGCAGCGCCGCTCGACCCTCGACGCCGCGCTCAACCTGATCACGATACGGCTGCGCGACGATCCTGAACTGCCTGAGGAGCTGATTCCGCGGATTGCCGCTCTTTATCGTCACTGGGGCGATGATCATCCGTTGCGCCATTTGCTGCTCCCATGGCTAACCGCCAACGGCACGATTGAGGCGCTCCAAGAGTTCGCCGATCTAATCGCCGACGATCCGCCGACCCGCACCGCGGCCGCCGCCGTCGGATTTGCGCCCCTATTGAGGGTAGGCGATTTCAATGCCGAGGCCCTCTATCCCCGGCTGTTGGCCGCCTTGCAGCACATCAGCGTCGCCGCTTTGGTGTTGGACTTGTCGAACTTCCTGTTTCGCTCCGGACGTTTGCAGCAGCACCCCGCCGCTGAGATCAGCAATCAGCTGATCGAACTGCTGGGCGGGATCACGACGCGGCTGGGGCAGCTGGAAGAAAACGCCGAGCTGACGCCAGAGAAACTGCAGCTGTTGCGGACGCAGGTCTCCGAAGGGGTCGCCATGGCGGTCGCCCTGTGCGACGCGCTGGCGCTGATCGGCGAGAAGAACGCCATCGGCAAGCTTAACCAGGTGCTTGAGCTGAGCCATCGTCAGCTGCAGTGCGAAGCGGCCGCCGCGCTGGCTCGCTTGGGGGTTGAAGACGGAACCAAACATCTTGCCGAGATGGCCAAGCATCCGGTCGTTCGCTTGCGAGCTCTAAAGTTCGCCGAAGAGATCAACGGGCTTGAGTCGATCGAGCCTGAGTGGAAGTCGCCGGTCGCCCGGGCGGAAGGGGAACTCGCCCTCTGGCTGTCGCAAGATACCCAGTTTGGCCTGCCGCCGCATGAGATCGAGTTGGTCGATGAGCGCGAGCTCTCTTGGCCCGGCTATGATGATCCGCAGACCTGCTACCTATTTCGGTACGCTTATCACATGCCGGCCGGCAGTTTTCAGTCGCTGGGCGTGGTTGGCCCGCTGACGCATAGCTTTGCCGCCGATCTGACCCCGTGGAAGCCGGAAGACGCTTACGCCGCCTTCGCCGGCTGGCAGGCCGAGCACCAGGACGTGTTTGAGTCAGAACCGCCCGAATGGCAGGACGCTCAGAAGCAGCTTGCCGATTCGCTGACCCAGCGGCTGCAGTCGGAAGGGTACCAGGTCATCCAGGTGATCAAGCTCGGCTACTTCTTTGGCGACGTGCGCCTGGTCGCGGTGGTTCGCCGCGCGGACGGCATCGCCGGCGTGGCGGTTGCTGACCTGCGAACGACCACGTTTTATAGCGGCGAAGGTACCGATCGCCCGATCGGCCCGCACGAAGCCTACATGATGCACAAGGGGCGCGAGTTTCTGGCCAGCTTCAATCCCAACACCTACGGGATATAGAGCGAGCGGATGAAATACTTGGTCCTGATCGCCGTCCTCGTTGTCGTCAGCCTGGCGGTGGTTGGCCTGATGACGGCGTCGACGCCCGCTCGCCTGACCGATCGGGAAGCCGAGGAGCTGACCGCCCTGGCGCTGCGGCAAATGAAGTTCAACTCCGAGGTCTACCGCGACGCCGATGATCGGGTACGCGGCGACACGCTACTGCAGCTGGTCGATACGCTGCAGAGCCTGGGAGGCGAATTTGCCCCTGAGAGCGAATTGCTGTTGCGAACGACTCGCGACGGCTGGGGGCGAGAGTTGATTCTCGAGAAACGGAGCGAGTCGACCTGGATGCTCCGCAGTCGCGGCCCCAATGGCGTTGATGACCAGGGAGAAGGGGATGACCTGGAAGTCGATCTGCATCCTACCCCGCGGCCGGAACCGACCGGCGACTGCAACTGTGGCGAAGACGACGAAACTGCGCCGGCGCCATCCCCTGCGATCGAGCCGAAGCAACAGCCGACGCCGGCAAAACGCGAACCGTAGCGGCGCGGTCGTGTCTGGTCGCACAGCACAGTGAGTCGGGAAGAGGGGAAAGTGCGATGGCCGAGCCGATCCGCAAGGCGAACTCGCCGATGATCGCCGCCCGGATGGGACGCGGTCGAAAGCGAACGCTCCGCCGCGACTGGGAATCGGCGAAGGTGAACGTGATGCGCGAGGCGTTGTTGGCGAAATTCCGCCAGCATGACGATCTGCGGGCGCTGCTTTTGGGAACCGGCGAAGCGAAGATCATCGAGCACACCGAGCGAGACGACTACTGGGGCGACGGTCGCGGTAAAAACATGCTGGGGCGGCTGTTGATGGAAGTCCGGGCGAAGCTGCGCGAGGAAGCTTAAGGGCGCTTGAAGGCGATCGCGTCGCGTTTGCCTTGCTGCGGAATCGCCTTGCGATGCCGAAACTGCAGCCAGAAGTAGACGCCGCCCCCGACCAGTCCGCTGTAGACGCAAAAGACATGCAGCATCCGAACCGAGACAAGCCGCAGTAGAGGGTTAGCGTCGCTCAGCGGATAGAAGGGCGCCATGTCGGCGTGCATCACGCTGTCGAGCAACACATGGCTGTAGCAGCCGATCGCAGCCGACAGAAAGGCGACTCGCCACGAGATTGCATCGCCAGGCGAGAAGATTCGCAACACCCGCAGACCGAATTCTCCCAGGTATTTGCCAGAGACCGCCGAAACGATCATCAGCAACGTCGCTCCGACGTAAGTGTGCGAAAAGCCGTGGAGGTGCCCCTGGCCAGTCGTCAAAGCGATCAGCGGCTGCAGATCCATGATGATCTGCGACCAGCCGAACACCATCAGGCTGAAGCTCCCCTGCGACGCCGCTTTGATGGCGATCCCAGGACCCATGTGAAACGGCGTAAACGGCATAACAAATCTTGCGGAGGGTGAAGTTTGCGGCAGTCGACAAGCTAGCTGCCTGTTGAAAAATGCCCTCGTGGCATTTTCCAACCTCGCCAGGCTCAGAGCATAGCTCTTCGCGGCTCGCAAAATAACGACTTACGTCGCTATTTTGCGAGCGCATCCCTGCGATCACGCAGTCCGTCGAGAAAATCAACGGACTGCTAGATGTTCTCGACATCCCCGGTAAACTCGGCCGGATTGGCGAAGCATTCAGCGTATTCTTCAGCACACGACGCGATCGACTCGGCGATCTCACTCGCAATCCCCAGCGTCTTGGCGTAATTATCGTCTTCTTCGATCACGAAGTACTCGATGAAGAACTTCAGCGTGCGCCCCAGTTGAATTTCGTACGCCTTGGGCGGTAGCGCCATTGGCCGCATTTGAATCGGTTGACCGCCCCGCGCCCAGTCGCGCACCCACCAGGCGAGAAACTCCAGGCTCAGCCAGGCGCCGGCCGAACGGTCGAAGATGATCTCGATCTGTAGCAGCACTTCGTCGGCCTGGCCGCCGCCGGTGCGGCGAATGGCGACTTGCGGCAGATCGCCGAACTCGCCCGGCAGCGAAAGGTCGTCAGGGCTGACGTCCATCAGCGGTTTGGGATAGCAAAAGCAGCCGGCGACGCCTGGCAGAGCCGAGATGGCGTCGATCAGCGCTTGGACTTGCGGGGGCATTTCCATGGGAGCGTACTCAAGGTTGCAGTTTCTGGGGCGGACGACTTACTTCAAGTCGGCGGCCTGGATGACGATGACGCCCAGATCGGTCGTCTTGCCATCTTCAATTTTAATTTCGCACTGACCTTTGCGGTCGGTCTCTTCGTCGCCGATCTTCAGATCTTCTAGATATCCTGTCGATTCGTGCCAGAAAGAAAAGTCCCACTTGCTGGCCGGCAGGTTTTCGATCGTGAAGGTTCCGTCTTCGCCGCTGGCCGCCGCATAGGGAGAGTCGCGAACCAGAATAAGCGATTTCATCCAGGGATGAATCGTGCAGGCGGCCGGCACCGGGGCTTTTTCTTCCTCCTTGAACGTTTCGACATGGGCGCCATTGGGCGGGACAACCACGTTGAACGTCGTGTTGAATCCGGTGACGCTGAAGTTGTGGGCGATTGGATCGAGATTGCGGAAGTGAACCGGACGCTTTTTCCAGACCACTTCCATGTGCGGCTTGTAGACGCAGGCCAGGTTATCGACGTTGATTGGCTGGGTCGCCAGCTTCAAATAGTCGGGATGCGGATCAGGCGCCGATTTACGCCGGGCCGGCGTGATCCACACCGCGACGTCTCGCAGTTCCCCCTTCGGACCGACGACCAGTTTCTCGGAAAAGATCGGATTCTTGCCGCACACCGCTTTGTCTTTGGTGACTTCCAACCGCTCTGGCGGCGGCGCCTTTCCTTCGACGATAAACTTGCCGGTCAGCGAGCCCCATTGGGCCTGAGCGGGAGTCGATGCGATCACCACCAGCGACAACGTCAGCAGCAGCTTGCGAATAGGCATGGGGGCTCCTTGAGCAATTCGGATCGGCGTGAAGAAGGGGAGGGCTGCGACGCCAATTTACCGGAGCGAAAGTGCGGCGGCAAACTTTTTTGGTCGCCTACGACTACGTCTCTGCAGTTGTGGGCTGCCGACTACGGCGTTCGCTGTAGACCGCGAACTTGCCGCCGAGGTAGCCAAACAGAAGCGTGAAGAGAACATGCCCAGTTCGGGTGAACAGGGTGATGTCGTGCGATTGTCGCGCCACGCCGCTGCCAGCTGCGCCAAAACCTCCGCCAGCGGATCCCGGAGGTGGGGCGGAAACGGGTTGGCCAGTGAAAACATCGACCCACGTTGTTTCGTTGATCGCATTATGGAGCGGCCCCCATGGCGTTGGTCGTCAGCAACTGGCCTTTCCATGGATTCAGTTCGGTATCGCGACCAAGCCAAGTGATCGTCGCGTACCAAGTTGCGGCTGCCACAAAGCCGATCGCGAACGTACGCCAATTTCCATGGCCCACCAACGCAACGATCAGCAAAGCGAGCAGCAGCAGTTCGCGAAGGGAGAAGGACACGGGCGACTCGCACGAACGTGGCGAACGAGCAGTGGCGATGCGCGTTTACTCTTTACTCTAGGGGAACGGAGGTGGCACGCAAGCATTTGGCCAAGTTCCTGTGCTCGTTCCGGTAGGGCGTCGAAAGAGCTAACAAAAAAAGACCGAACGACGAGCAACTCGTCATTCGGTCTCTTGAATTTGATTCAGCATTCGCCATTCAGGCCAACCGCATTCCTGCGTTTGCGCGGCGGGCTAGTGTTTGCAGCCTAACGTACGCCGTTTTGGTTGTTATTGGGGGCCAAGCCCAGCACGCCGTTTTGTACGCCGCGCGGTTGTTGGCGGCCGAATTGGTTTTGCACGGCCCCGGCGGCGATGGCTGGTTTCTCGACCACCTTTTGCCAGCCTGACGGTAGAGTTGGTTCGTAGAACGCGCGGCGGAACAGGTTCAGCTGCTGCACGTTCAGAGCGAAGTCTCCTTGTGAGAAGGTCTTGCGATTCTTGAACTCGTACGCGGTGCGGGTATGGACCGGCGGTTGAGCGTAGGGGTTCCAGTTGCGATCGAAGACTTGGATCGCGAACGGCAGGAACTCGGCCTGATCGATCACGATTTCGACATGGTGGAAGTTCTGCGAATCTTCGAGGTACTTTGGCCAGGCTTCGATCCAATACTCTTTGTCGTTGCCCGGCGGCGTGGTCACGCGCAGCCAATAGCGGGCTTTGATCTCTTCTTTGTTGGCACCAAACATGAAAGGGAGAGGACCATGTTTGATCGCTTGCCCTTGTTGCTCGGGCGGTAGCTGGCGTTCGATCAGCTGCTTCTTCGGAGCGTTGAACTCGAAGATCGCCTTGCCGTCGCAGACCCAGTGTTCGAGGAAGTCGCCGGGGATCGGTTCGTAGGTCGGCGCTTGTCCCGGTTGGGCTGGAGCGCGGTATTCGCGTAGTTCCGACAGCTGGAAGCTTCCCTTGTCGGGGTTCTCATATTTCAGCTCGCCGACGGCGAACGTCTTATGATCTTGCGGCGGTCCAAAGACCGAGTCGTACTCCCAGCGGTTGAACTGGCATTCGTACTGTTGCACTTTGTTGCTGCGAAATTCCCAATAGCCGAGAATCTCGTCCAAGTACTTCGAGTGCTGGGGAGTCATCTCGGCGACCCATTGCGGCGTCGGCATCTGCGGAGGCGGTGCAGTGCGCTGCGGGGCGACTTGATTAGACGGGATGAAGGGAGCTTGAGCCTGGGCGGCGACGGTGAATTGGACCAAGGCCAGGGCCGCGGCGGCGAAGATTCCGTTCTTCATTCGAGGCGTACCAACGTGCACATGTTTGTTTGCGGTCACAACGAACATCCCTGTCGCTGCGACGCGGAAGGCGCATCGGGGGAGAGGCTTCCGCAGCCGGCTAGTCTATCAGGCCAGGCAAGGGAGACCTAGAGCAGATTTCGCCTCTGGCGAGGGGCCTTTGGGGGAGATGATAGCATTTGCTTGGGCGTTATTGCCACGGCGCGGCAATGCGTGCGTGCTGCCAACAGGCGGAGGCGTAGCCTGTTGGTGGACTCGGTTGCGCAGATGCCGCCGAGTTTCTGGCACGCCATAATCATGGCCACGCAAGGCCGTGGCCATGGCGCCGGTTATTTAGAACTACAGCGTCGTTTGCTGTTGGTCGACGGTCAGTCGCTTGTCGATGTCGGCCTTTTGCTTTTCCTGGGTTTCGACCAGCGCTTCTCGCAAGGTTTGGACCGAGCGATAGGTGCGGCTCACTTCGGCCAGGACCGCCTTTAGATGGGCGTCCATCTTGTCGTTGAATGCCGAGATTTGCTCCAGCTCTTTGGTGACGTTGTTCAGGTCGTTGTCGAGCGACATGCCCAGGTCATCGCGACGCTTGGTCACTTCCTGGGTACGGGTGATCTGCGCGTCGGTCAGGTTGATTTCGGTCTGATACGACTTGATCTGATCATTCACGCTATTGAGCATCGAGAAAGCGAAGCGGAACTCGCTGCTGAAGTCGTGTAGCGGACGCAGATAGACGTCTTCTTCGATCTTCACGGTCCCATCGGCCGAAAGGTCGGCGGCGGTCGACGCATCGAGGATCGTCGCGTCGCCTTGCTTGAATTCGGTCGCGGCGCCTTGTTTCAGTTCAGGGGCGACCGCCAGGCCGGTGGCCGACTCAAAGTTTTCTCGCGGGCCGCTGACGTCCGAATCGGAGTCGACGTCGACCGAGTGGTCCTTCAGGAAGGTAACCCGTTTCCAGACCGTAGCCGGCGGGTCGTTCGGATTGGCCGCTTTGCCGCTCCGGACAAATTGCTGCTGCAAAGCCGCCGCGATCGCCGGATCGCCGCCGCCCCAGGTGAAGGTGCTGGAGATGATCCGACCGATCTCGGCCGGTTCCAGGTCGGCATAGATCTCGCGGTTGTCGGTTGGCATTTGATCGTAGATCGTCCAGTTTCCGCCGCTATTGATCAACTGGGCCTGTTGCGGCGACATCGGCAACGCGGGCTCTAGCGTGATGTTCGGGAAATTGGTCATCGTGACGATAAATTCGCCCAGATAGACGCCCGGCAGAACGACCCCATTTTGCTGCGGCTGTTCGCGGAACGCGTAGACCACCGTATCGACGGCGAGCGAACGATCTTGCGACGGCGCAGGCGCCTGGGGATTGGTCGGGTCGGCCTGACGGGGCGGCATCACTAGTTCGATCGAGTTCTGGGCGAGGGCGCCAACCTGGCAACCGCGCCAGACGCGACCGCGATTGTGAAGCACTCGCTTCAGCTCGGCGTTGGCCGACAGGATCGAGGAATAGGGATCATTGCGGGAGACGATCTGACCGGTCAGTTCGTTGATGGCGACGCCAACTTCCAGCGCTTTCACTTCCGCTTCGAGTCGAGCGTGCATCTCGGTCTTATTTTGATAGTCGGCTCGCCAGGCGGCTTGCGTCTTCAGAACCAGCGCACTGAGCACCATGAACGCAAACGCGGCAAAGAACGCGGCGAACGTCGCTAGCACGGTGACGATGTGCCAAGTCTGGAAGTTGAGATACGACAAGATCCCAAACAGCAGCACCAGCACCGCGATCACGATGTAGAAAATGGTCATGTCAGATCTTTGGCTCGAGCGGAGGAGAAAGCCTATTGGGGGATCGCAAGCGACGCCGTCAAAAGGTGACGAGTCCCTCTAGTTTAATTCGTATGTCGACCTCGACGCGCAAAATCTGCGGAAATCGAGGGCGCATAAGATGGGTCGATAATAGACTAGGAAAAATGGGCAGTCAAGTTTGTCTGTGCCGTCTAGGTTTCCTAACCTCTTTCTAAAATAGCACTTCCGTCGCCAGGCGCCGGCGAATTCGGCAAACATTACCCCGCGTTTCCCTCATTGGAGTGGTTTGGCGATGGTCACAGCCGCCGGCGGCTTCGGTAGAGGCCGCAGACGATTTCAGCCTGAATGATTCAAGTGGCGACGCTTCGGCGGACGAATCATCCCCTCAGGGAATCGTTTCATCCGGAATGATTCATGCAAACCGAAATGTCGCAGGATCGGGGCCGCCTGCGGGAGTTCCATTGGGAGACGCAACGGCATGGATGCCGAACAAACCGCCGCAAGTCGCTGGCGCATCTTCGTTCGCTTGGCCGAATCGACCGGTCGGCTCGACCGCCTGGTCCGTCGCGCGCTGGCTGAAGCGCTGGCCGACGCCCCGTTAAGCGAGAACGAGTTTCTGGTGCTGGCCGCCTACGAGGCGACGACCAATCCGCCATCGCAGCGTGAGTTGGCTGATCGGCTGGCGGTCTCGCCGGCGCAGATCAGCTCGATCGTCGAACGCCTCCGCAAGCGCGAGTGGATCGACGCCCAGCGTGACCCCCACGACCGGCGCCGCCAGCAATGGCGTCTGACTGAATCAGGCGTCGCCGTCGTTCAAGCGGCCGGCGCCGCAATCGCCACCCATTGGGGCGAGATGGACGAGGCGACCGACTGCGGTCCGCTGGCCGCCGAAGCGCTGCGTCACGCGGCGCAGTTGCAAGACGCTCCTTCCGCTACCCCAACGCTAACTACCCCCGCGGCTGAGCGCGCAGCCTAAACCGGAAATGTTGTCATGAAGCTCCTTCCAGAATTGAAGCGACCCAAAGCTCGCGGCGGCGTGAAAACGCTGGTCGTTGGTCTGGCGTCGCTTGTCTTGGTCGCCGGCTGCTTTCGAACGCGCGGTTTTTATCACGAGCAGGCGGACGCCGACGCCTATCACCTGATTCAGCAGAAGGCGAGCGACCCCCGCTGGGCGCTTCCCGACTATTCGGTCTATCCCAGTCCCGAGTCGCGGATGTTTGATCCTTACTCCGAGGACTTCCCGCCGCAGCCGCTTGACGATCCCGCTTCAAACGAACTGATGTACTTTGTCGACGGCAAGAAGAACTACCAGAAATGGACCAAAAACGGCGTGATCGACTCGGCGGAAAACCGGGCCTGGCTCGCTTATTTGCCGATGAACTCGGACGGGACGCTGACGCTGAATGACGATCGGGTGGTCGAACTGGCGCGGATCAACTCGCGTGATTACCAGACCGAGCTGGAAGACTTGTATCTCTCGGCGCTGGACGTCAGTTTTCAGCGGTTCCGCTTTGACGCCCAGTTTTTTGGCGGGTACGAAACGATCTTTACCGCCGATGGTCCACAGCGGAGCGGCGTGAACTCGTCGAGCGAACTGCAGGCCAACACCCGCGGTATCCAGATGGAAAAGCTGTTCGCGTCGGGCGGCGAGATGGTCGTCGGGTTTGCGAACCAACTGGTCTGGGAATTCTCAGGCCCCAATACCCATTCGGTCAACTCACTGATCGACTTCTCGCTGGTGCAGCCGCTGTTGCGCGGCGGCGGAAGACGGGTCGTGCTGGAACAATTGACTCAGTCGGAACGCGACTTGTTGGCCAACGTGCGGCAGATGGAACGTTTCGAACGCGGTTTCTATCTGGAGATCGTCGCCGGGCGTTCGGCGGGACCGGGGCCATCGGCCGGGGGCGTTGGTTTTCCGAGTATTGGCGCGGCAGGTTCCTTCTCGGCCGGCGGTTACATGGGACTGTTACAGACCGAACAGAACATTCGCAACCAAGAGGCGAACATCGCCGGCTTGCGGAGCAGTTTGACCCAGCTTGAATCGTACTTTGAAGCGGGCCGGATCGACTCCTTCCAAGTAGAGCTAACCCGGCAAGCGCTCTTCCGCGAGCAAAGCTCACTGCTGTCCAACCGGGCGTCGTTCGCCAACCGTTTGGATCTGTACAAGATCAATCTCGGTTTGCCGCCGGAGTTGCCGGTCTCGATGGACGTCGATCCCTTCTTCAACCAGTTCAACTTGATTGAGCCTGCGTTTACCTCTCTCCAAAACCAGCTAACGGATCTGCAGATTGAGCTGGGCGAGTCGATTATCGGCATGTTGCCCGATCCGACCGGCGCTCAGCTCGATCCGCTGCAGCAGCTGGAACCGGAATTGGTCTGGGACGCCGAAACGCAGGCGACCTTCGCTAGCATCGTGGAGATGCTGCGTCAGATCCAAACGTTGCGAGGGCGCGTTACCGGAGAGTTCGCGCCGCTGGTCGCCGAGGACGTTGACGGTCTGCGAGAAATGCTGCCGCGGCGCGTGGCCGAATTGGAAGACATTCAGCGGCAACTGGCCGAGTATGGAACGCAAAATGGTCAGCCGACCTCGCAAGAGTCGGTCACCAACGGCGTGCTCAGCACCGGGCGGTTGACCCGTCTGCCGGGGCAGCTGGAAGCGATTCAGGCCGATCTGGAAGCGGACTTTGCGCTGCATGGCGAGACGCTCGACAAGCTGATCGCCGGCCTCGAGCAACTGCAGGCCGACGCGCCCAGCCTGGCGCCGAAAGAGTTGTTTAAGCGGGCGCAAATCGATGTCTTCGGTCAAGCGCCGAGCGAGATTTCGGCTTTGATCTCCGACGTGCTGGGATTGTCGCTGGTCCAGGCCCGGGCCCGGACCGAATCGATCACGCTGACCGAAGTTGATATTTCGGCGGAAGAGGCGCTCGAGATCGCGCGGGCGAATCGTCGCGACTGGATGAACGCCCAAGCGGCGTTGGTCGACTCGTGGCGCCAAATCGGCTTCTTCGCCAATGACCTGGAAGCCGATCTCGACGTCGTCTTCTCGGGCGACATCGGCAACGTAGGCAGCAACCCGGTGAAGTTCAACTCCGACAATGGGCGGCTTCGCGTTGGCCTGCAGTGGGACGCCCCGGTCACGCGACTGATCGAACGGAACAACTATCGCGAGTCGCAGATCGCTTACGAACGAACGCGCCGGCAATACTACGAGTTCCGCGATCTCGTCTCGCGCGGGCTCCGCGATACGATTCGTACTATCGACGTGAACAAGATCAACTTCGAGCTGCGTCGCGCCGCCGTGCAAGTGGCGATCTCGCAGGTCGAGCGGACGCAGCTTCGTCTGCAAGAGCCGTCGAAGCCCAACCAAGATCAACAGCGTTTCGACTCGTCGACCGCCCGCGACTTGATCAACGCGCTGGATAGTTTATTGAGCGCCCAGAACGACTTCCTGGGGGTGGCGGTTAACTACGAAGTGTTGCGGCGAAGTCTCGACCTCGATATGGGGACGATGCAACTGGACAATCGCGGCATCTGGATCGATCCGGGCCCGCTTGATCTGGAGTCGTGGAAAACGCGCTCGCATCATCTCAGTGGCGACGATGGCGAGATGATTGATACGCCGGAGCCTGGCGAAGATCTCGACAGCCCCGATGACTTGGAAGTATTGCCGATGGAGTTGCGTCCCCCGCTGGCGCCGCTCGATGATGGCATTTTGGACGACGTGATTCCTCCCCCCGAGGCGAAATAGCGCCAAGCAGGAGAGGGGTGATATTGCGTGGATCCTCGGCAGAATCTCAAATTTCCTTTGAATGACCGTCAGTTCCGCCCTTATCGGCCGAATTTGACTTGCTAACAGTCCGTTGATTTTCTCGACGGACTGCGTGATCGCACGGATTCGATCCCAAAATAACGACGTAAGTCGTTATTTTGGGAGCCGCGAAGAGCTATGCTCTAAGCCTGGCGCGGTTGAAAAATGCCACGAGGGCATTTTTCAACAGGCAGCTAAGTGAAATAGCCCACCGAAAAAGTCCCCCACAATGCGAAACTCTTGAGCTGTTTAGGGGTTAGATACAGCAGCGGCACGGTTGTCGCTAGCAAAACATGTGCGCAAAGGAGAGGTTTAACGGTCGACATTTGTGGGTGACTTACCCCTTTTTGTTGGCTACAATTCAGGACGATTCGCTTTGATGCGTTTCGCCCCGCCTCTATCCCACCACTTCGCATGCAAGCACGCGTGCGACCCACCCTGCGAGCATATGATGACAGGACATAACACTGTTCATTCGCTGGGGGTCTCGGCCAACGGTCGTCGAGGATCGACGACGCGATTGGTGGTTGCCTCACTGGCGATCGTTAGCGTCATCGTCGGCGCGGCGTTCTACTGGAACTATCCGAGCGCCAAAGGTGTGGTTGCGTCGAACGAGCTGTTCCACACGATCGAGCGGGGAGCCTTTCTGCACGATGTGGTGGAGCGCGGCCAGGTGGAAAGCGCCTCGAACGTCGAAGTGAAGTCGGAAGTTCGCAGTTACCGCACCACCAAATCGTTCGAGATCTTGTGGGCGGTTGGCGAAGGTTCCGCCGTCAAGCAAGGGGATCTACTGGTGCGGCTCGATTCGTCGGCGCTGGAAGAAGAGCTGACCCTGCAGCAGATGGACGTGACGCAATCGATTGCGTCGCTATCGAAGGCTGAGAACGAGTTGGCCGCCGCGCAAATCGCGATGAACGAATATGTCCTCGGTACGTTCATGGAAGAAATGAACGAGATCGAGAGCGAAATCACCCTGGCCGAAGAGAACGTCCGCCGCGCCGAAGAGTATCTGCTTTACAGCGGTCGACTCGCCGCCAAAGGGTATGTGACCTCGCTGCAGCTTCAAGGGGATCAGTTTGCTTTGAAGAAGGCGAAGATCGAGCTCGAAAAAGCGCAGACCAAAAAGAAGGTGCTGCAGGAGTACACCAAAGAAAAGAAGATCAAAGAGCTGGATAGCGATATCAAGGTTGCTGAAGCCGACCTGGAAGCGGCCAAAGAAAAGCTGGGCCTGGAAAACAAAATGCTCCGCTTCTTCGAAGAGCAGATCGCCGCGTGCGAAGTTCGTGCGCCGCAAAACGGCCAGGTCGTTTACGCCAACGTTTCCAGCGGTCGCGATTCCAGCGACTTCGTCCTGGAGCCGGGCGCCGAAGTGCGCGAACGCCAGACTTTGATCCGCTTGCCCGACTACGAAGCGATGCAAGTCGTTTGCGACGTCAACGAATCGCGCATCGCGTTGATCGAAAAGGGCATGCCGGCGACGATCAAGCTGGACGCTTACGACAATCTGCAGTTGATGGGCGAAGTGATCCGCGTCAACGAATACCCAACGCCGGGGCACTGGATGTCTTCGACGGTCAAGAAGTACGCGGTGACGGTCAAGGTGCTGAACCCGACGATGCAGATCAAGCCGGGGATGACGTCGCAGGTCGCGATCCATGTCGAGTCGTCCCCCAACCAACTGCAAGCGCCGGTTCAGGCGATCTACGAACGAGACGGCGCCCACTTCTGCTTCATTCGCGACGCTTCCGGCATCGTGCAGGCTCGCCAGGTTGAGATCGGCTCAAACAACAGCCGCTTCGTCGTGATCAACAAAGGCCTGCAACCGGGCGACCAGGTGGCGATGAACCCCCGCGGCTTCCTCGATAGCATCGAGTTGCCGGCCGCGATCACGCCGGCCGAAAAAATCGCCGCCCGATTTGAAGAAGTGAACAGCCGCGAGAAGTCGACGACCACCGCTGCGGACACCAGTTCGAGCGAAGCCGAAGTTGAAGCGGACGTCGAGGCCGAAGTGACGACCGCCAACGCGGCGACCGACGAGCCGGAAGCGGCTGCCCCGGCCGAGCAAGTCGCCGAAGCCGAAACCTCCATCGCGTCGCGACCGAACCGCACGGGACGGCCCGAGCGACAAAGGGCTGCCGGAGGCGGCCAGTGAACTATGCGGTGCAGGTGGAGGACCTTCGGAAGATTTATCATCTGAAGGGAGAAACGGTCCACGCCCTGCGCGGCGTTTCGTTTGACGTGCCGGAAGGAGACTACGTCGCCATCATGGGGACGTCCGGTTCCGGCAAAAGCACGCTGCTTAACCTGCTGGGATGTCTCGATCGCCCTTCGCAAGGACGAATCTTGTTGGGCGGCCGCGATACCAGCACGCTGACCGATGACGAACTCTCCTTCATGCGGGCCTCCCGCGTCGGCATCATCTTTCAGGCCTATAACCTGATCCAGCAACTGACGGTGCTGGAGAACATCGAGGTCCCGCTCTATTACCGCGGCAAAGTGTCGGCCGAAGATCGACGTCGCTGCAAAGAACTGGCGCTGATGGTGGGCCTGAAAGGGCGACTTGATCACCGCCCGATGCAGCTTTCTGGCGGTCAGCAACAACGCGTCGCCGTCGCCCGCAGCTTGATCAACAACCCCGAGTACATCTTGGCCGACGAACCGACCGGCAACCTCGACTCACGGACGACCGAAGAAATTCTGGCGCTGTTTGAGCGACTGAACAACGAAGGCCGCACGATCATTATCGTGACGCACGAAGATGACGTGTCGGAACATGCTCGGCGGGTGATGCGAATGTCGGACGGCGCGATGGCCGCCGACTTTGAAGTTAAGAATCGTCGTTCGGCCCTGACGGCCGCAGCCTCTTAACGCGGAGCGATAACGCATGCTCGGCATACGAGTCTGGAAACTTGGCGTCAAGAGTTTACTGCTGCATCCAATGCGGTCGCTGCTGACGATTCTTGGCATCTTTATCGGCGTGGCGAGCGTCATCTGGCTGGTCGCGATCGGCGAAGGGATCAGTCTGAAAGCGCAAGAGCAGATCGAAGGACTGGGCGCCGAGAACGTCTTGGTTCGCAGCGTTAAACCGCCGGCCGAGGCCAACCAAAGCGCACGCGGCATCACGCCGTACGGTCTGACTCGCGAAGACTTGCTGCTGTTGCAAGAGACGATTCCGACGATCGACTTGGCGATTCCGATTCGCGAGATTCGGCGTGAGTTCAGCTTTGGCCCGAAGAGCATGTTCGGGCGATTGGTGGGCTGTACGCCAGAATACGCGGAGGTGACCCGGCTCGATATTCAAACCGGCCACTTTCTCTCGGACGCCGAAGTGAAGGGACGCGACAACGTTTGCGTGCTGGCGGCCGAAGTGGCGGAGCGATTGTTTGGGTTCTCCAATCCGATCGGCAAATCGATCCATGTCGAAGCCGACTACTACACGGTGGTTGGAGTACTCAAGCCGCGGGCCGCGACCGCTGCAATCGGCGGCAGCATGTCGGGGCAAGAGTTCAACAAAGACGTCTATATCCCGGTCACCACGCTGTGGCAGCGGATTGGCGATCAAGTGATGACCCGCCGCTCGGGCAGCTTTGAAGGGGAAATCGTCGAGCTGAATCAGATCACGCTGCGGATCAAGAAAGAGCGAGAGCTGCTCGACGTGCCGGCCGTGTTGGCGACCGCCGACGTGATTCGTTCGACGCTATCGCATCATGATCGGGCGAAAGACATCTCGGTGGTCGTACCGCTGGAACTACTGGAGCAATCGCGGCAGACGCGGCTGATGTTCATGGTCTTTATGGGGCTGATCGCGGCGATCTCGCTGTTGGTCGGCGGTATCGGCATTATGAACATCATGCTCGCCACGGTGACCGAACGGACGCGCGAGATCGGCATTCGCCGCGCGATTGGCGCCAAGCGCCGCGACATCGTGCAGCAGTTTCTGGTCGAGACGATCGTGCTGTCGGTGGTGGGCGGTCTGACCGGAATTGTCGGCGGCCTGTTTTGTGTGCCGGCAGTCGACTTTATGCGGTGGGCCGTGACCAACTACGATCCAGAATTGATCGCCATGCTGCCCGATACGATTCGCGAAGTTCGCCCCAGCATCGTGCCGATCTCGATTCCCGTGGCGTTCATTATTTCGGTCATCGTCGGAATCGTCTTCGGCATCTACCCGGCCCGCCGCGCCGCCAATCTCGACCCGATCGAAGCGCTTCGCAGCGCCAACTAAACGTTGGGGATCCGTGAGCCGGGTAACTGTCCCGCCGCGGCCCGGCGTCTACAATAGAGCGGTAGTCGCCCGACGCGCGAGCGAGGGAAATGCGATTGGGAGAAATGACTAATGCCTAATCAAGTCCGAATGACCGAAGCACGAAACCGGGTTGTACGTGGCTTTCTGGGCATTAGACATTAGTGATTAGTCATTAGACATTCTGGCTTCCGGCCGCATTTCCCTCGCTCGCGCGTCGGGCTACTAATAAAACGTATCCCCAGCAAACGACGCGCATCCTATGACCGACGCTCCGCTGACGATCGCTTCTATCACTGCCGGTAGTGCCGGGATGTTTTGCGGCAGTTGCATGCGCGACAACACGATCGCGCGGGCGATGCATCGGGCCGGTCACGACGTTCATTTGATTCCGACCTACACGCCAATTCGGACCGACGAAGAGAACGTCGCGGACGAGCATCTGTTTTACGGCGGCATCAACGTCTACCTAGAGCAGTCGATCCCCGGCTATCGCTTCCTGCCGGGGTTTGTGACTCGTTGGCTCGATCGCCCTTGGATCATCAACTGGGCGACTTCGCGGGGAATCGAAACGAGCGCCAAGAATCTTGGCGCACTTACGTTGTCGATGCTGCAGGGGGATCATGGCAAGCAACGAAACGAGGCGGCCCGGCTGGCCGATTGGTTGGCCGATTCGGTGAAGCCGCAGGTCGTGAATCTCTCGAACATATTAATCGGCGGTTGCATCGGCGCGATCCGCCGCAAGATCAACTCGCCGATCGTCGTCACGCTGCAAGGAGACGACATCTTTCTGGAAGACCTGCCGGAGCCATATCAGTCGAAATCGCTGGCCGAGATCCGCAAGATCGCCGAGCAAGTCGACGCCTTCGTCGTCTTTAGTCGTTTCTATGCCGAGAAGATGAGCGACTGGTTTCAGGTTCCGCTTGAGAAGTTTCGGATCGTGCCGCTGGGGGTCGACATTGCCGACTTCCCGCTTGAGCTGGCCGAGAACCGGCCCTTTTCGGAAGAGGCCCCGCCGACGATTGGGTATTTGGCTCGTCTGGCGCCCGAAAAAGGCCTGCACCTGTTGGTCGACGCGTTTATGCAGTTGCGCGAGATGCCGGGGATGGAGCATGCCGAGCTGAAAGTCGCCGGCTATCTAGGCGCTCAGCATAAGCAATACGCCGAAGAACAATTCGCCAAGCTAAATGCCGCCGGGCTAGGTGGCGAATATCGCTACGTGGGCGAAGTCGACCGGCACGGCAAGGTCGAGTTTTTGCATTCGATCGACGTGATGTCGACGCCTACGATCTATCGCGAGCCAAAGGGGCTGTTCGTGCTCGAGGCGCTCGCTTCCGGCGTGCCGGTCGTGCAGCCAGAGCACGGCGCTTTTCCCGAGCTGTTGGCGGCGACCGGCGGCGGTCATCTTTTTCCGCCGGGAGACGCAACCGCGCTGGCGACCAAGTTGGCCGAGCTGCTTGCCGATCGAGCTGAGAGCCGCCGTTTGGGAATGGAAGGCTGCCGTGCGGTGCACCAGATGTATCATGCCGATGCCGCGGCCGCGGCGACGATTGACGAGTATCGTCTACTGCTCGCCCGCTGACGGTTCTTCTGCCGCATCGAGCGGATCAGGCGGGCCCCACCGAAACGGCCGCGAGGCGCTCGCCGAAGACTCGGTCACTTCGCCTGTCTCCAGATCGACCGCGTAATACTTGCGGGGTGGACCAGTCGGCGAGCCGAACTTCGAGTCGTCGTCGAAGAAGACGCGGATGAACATCCGCTGGCCGTCGTAGCCGCGCAAGTCGCCGCTGTAGATATCTTTCACCGGGCGGCCGGTCGTTTGCCGGGCATACTCGATCGCCTTGATGATCAGCTTGCGGTCGGGTGGGAAGAGGGCCAGATAGAGCCCGCGCATCAGCAGCAAACCAGCGCCGATCGCTGGCAGGCCAAACACAATCCACATTCCCCAATGAAACACGACGCTTGCTAATCCGATCGCAGCAACTTGGCGGCAAACAGGCTATTTTACGCGAAAACAGGCCCCAAGAGCAGGCTGGCGCCAGGGGAAGTGGAAATCGGTCTTTCCCCCAGGCTAAAATAGCGACGACCATCCCGCCCCACTCTTCTTCGCCTAGCCAAAGAGAATCTCATGCCACGAATGTTTCTTCCGGCGCTGCTGCTCTGCACTGCGTTGCTGTCGACCGCAACTGCCGCAGACGCGACCCCCGGCGACGTCAAGCATCGGACCGAAGTCTATAAGCAGGTGGGGGATGTCTCGCTGAAAATGCACATCTACGAGCCGGCCGATCACACCGCGAAGTCGAACAGCCCGGCGATCGTTTTCTTTTTTGGCGGCGGTTGGACTCACGGTTCGCCCAAGCAGTTCTTCCCCCATTGCGAGTTGCTCGCCAAGCAGGGGATGGTGGCGATGGCTGCCGAATATCGGGTCGCCTCGACTCACCAGGTAAAACCAGACTCGTGCGTCGCCGACGCGAAGAGCGCCGTACGTTGGGCGCGGGCAAATTCCGACCGCCTGGGCATTGATTCCAACAAGCTGGCTGCCGGCGGTGGTTCGGCCGGCGGGCACTTGGCGGCTTGCACCGCGGCGCTGGACGCCTACGACGAACCTGCGGAAGACGCCCAGGTAAGCAGCCGACCCAACGCCCTGGTCTTGTTCAACCCGGCCGTGGTGCTGGCTCCGGTCGACAAGCTCCCCCCCGGGGTGCAAAAGCGGCTCAGCGGGCTTTCCCGCCGAATGGGGACCGATCCGGAAAAACTTTCCCCGTATCATCATCTTCACAAGAAGATGCCGCCGACGATTATTTTTCATGGGAAAGCTGATACTACCGTCCCGTATCAGACCGTAGAACTTTTCGAGGAGAAAATGGCGGATCTGGGATGTTTGTGTAAGCTAGTTGGCTACAAAGAGGCGGGACACGGCTTTTTCAACCAAGGCCGCGGCGATAACAGCGCCTATCAAGATACGACCAAGCAAATGACGCAGTTTTTGCGGGACCAAGGCTTCCTGTAAGCCGTCCCCCTGAAGTGCAGCTTCGCGGCGAGCCGTCCCCATTATTTATTGCGAGGGTGACGGTTGCCGGCTGGAATCGAACCGCAAACCGCTTACGATTGGTTGTTTACGGTTTGACGCTTCACCCCTAGTGCGAGATCCTGCGTGCCAGCATATACGCACCACATTTTCATTTGCGAAAATCGTCGCGCCCCCGGCCATCCCCGCGGCTCGTGCGATCTGACCGGCGACGGCGAGTTGCGATCCGCCCTTAAGAAAGAGCTGAAACGCCACGGCATCAAGGGGGAAGTGCGGGCCAATAGCGCCGGTTGCCTGGACCAATGTGAATGCGGACCGGTGATTGTGATTTATCCGCAAGCGATTTGGTATGGCGGGGTGACGCCCCAAGATGTGCCGCGAATCGTCGAAGAGACGGTGGTGCACGGTCGAGTGCTGACCGACATGCAAATTCCGGAAGAGGCGCTCAATACGAAAGGCAAAGTTCCCTTCCAGCGTTCCAAGTGCGATGGTTGCGATGGCGCGGAAGGAGCAAGTGAGTAGACGATGAGAATCGTAGTATTGGGCGCCGGAACGATTGGTTCCTGGATCGCCGACTTGATGTGCCGCAATCGTCACAGCGTGACGGTAGTCGATCGTGACCCGGAAACCGTTCGTCGTTTGAACAACGAGCTGGACGTGCGAGCCCTCTGCGGCTCGGCATCGGAATCGGCAGTGCTGTTTCAGGCCGACATTCTGGGCTGCGACCTCTGCCTTTCGGTGACCGGCGACGACGAAGTGAACATCGTCGCGGCCAGCATGGCCAAAGCGATGGGCGCCCGACGAACGGTGGCCCGCGTGTATGGCCGCGTCTTCCGCGACTTGAGTACGTTCGACTATCAGGAACATTTCAAGATCGACCGCCTATTGAGCCTCGAGCATCTCTCGGCGATCGAATTCTTGCGCGGCATTCGTACTCCGGGCAGTGCGGTCATGGAGAACTTCGCCCGCGGCGCGCTCGAAGTGCAGGAAATCGTCTGCACCGAAGCGACTCGCTCGATGGGACATCCGCTGAAATCGCTGGAGTTGCCTCGCGGTTCGCGGATCGGCACCATTCAGCGCGACGGCAAGATGTGGATCGCGGGCGCCAACGACGCCATCGCCGCCGGAGACCGGATCACCGTTATCGGCAGTCGCGAGAACATCGACGAAGCGAAGAGCAAGTTTCAGGCGAAGCCCGACGTGCGGCGCTCGGTGGTGATCGCCGGCGGCGGCGAGACCGGCTTGCACCTAGCCCGCATGTTGGAAGGGCATCGCTTTCACGTTTCGCTGATGGAAACCGACAAAGAGCGTTGCGAGTACCTATCGCGACTGCTGGAGCACACGACCGTGATCTTCGCCGATGCGACTCGCCGCGTCGTGCTGGAAGAAGAGCGGGTTAGCTCCTGCGACGTCTTTGTCGCATGCACCGGCGACGACGAGAACAACATCATGGCCTGCGTTGAAGCGGGCGAGTTGGGGACTCCGCAACTGATGGCGATCGTCCAGCGACCTGACTACGCCAACGTGGTCAACAAGCTGGGAATCAACCTGGCGATCAGCCCCCGCAACGTGATGGCCCGGCAGGTGCTCGGCTTCTTGAACAACGGTCCGATCGTGACCCGCAAGCAGATCCCGGGCGGCAGCATCGCGATCGTCGAAATCGAAGTCTTGGCCGGGGCCGAGGCGACCGAGCATGTGCTGGCCAACCTGAAGTTGCCGCCCCAATGCTTGATCGCGGCGGTCATGTCGTCTGATTACGTTCGCGTGCCGACGGCCGACGATCGGCTTAGCCCGGGCGATACGGTCGTTGCGCTGGTGGAAGACGGCGCAGTCGATGCGATGCTCGAGTTGTTTCACGCCAATGGTCGCTAACCCTTCAAGCCGCGGCTCAAGACGATAAGCGCCGATGAATTTTCGCCTGGTTTGCAAATTTCTGTCGATCGTCAGCCTGTTGATCGGCATCACGATGACGTTCAGTCTCCCCTGGGCGTTTCCTGCGCTGGGGCATCGCACGTCGGAAGCGGCGATCGGCTTTGAAACGGCCGGTTTTCAGGCGCTGGTCGTCTCGATCGGCGTTTGCTTCGTCTGCTGGGCGGGGCTTTCGTACTACGCCCGGTCGGCAAAAGGAGAGTTGTTTCGTAAAGAAGCGATGGCGGTCGTCGGGCTCAGCTGGGTCTTGGCGACGGTGCTGGGCGGTTTGCCGTTCGTACTAAGCGGAGCGTCACGCAGCTTGTCGGTACGGCTGTTCGACAGCCCCGACCATCCGCCGCAAGTCTTCAACGAAAACGTCGAGCCAATCACCAAGCTGCAGTATCGGCTGGTCAAGATCTTGGTCGACGCCCAAGCGGTGGGGGTTTCGCCCGAACAGCTCACCTCGGCGGACGAAGGGGACAAACTGATTGAAGCGTTTGACGAACTCAAGGAGAAACCTGAGTGGACCGACGCATTGATCGCACCCGAAGAAGAGCCGGCGCCAGGTGATCGTTACTACCACTATCGGATTCGCCCGATCAAGATGAACATCGCTGACGCGCTGTTCGAATCGCAGTCAGGGTTTAGTACGACCGGCGCGACGGTGATCGCCAACCTGGAAGATCCGGTCTTGGTGCCGCACTGCATTTTGTTCTGGAGGAGTAGTACGCACTTGCTGGGCGGTTTGGGCATTATTGTGTTGTTCGTCGTGGTGCTGGGGCAGGGATCTGCCGGAAAGGCGCTGATGCACAACGAAATGCCGGGACCGTCCAAAGAAGGGGCCCACTCGCGAATGCAGCAGACGGCGTGGTATTTCACCGCGATCTATCTTGCGCTCAACGCCGTGTTGACGGTCATTTTGTGGCTGTTGGGGATGACGTTCTTCGACGCCCTGTGTCATGCGTTCGGCACGATGGCGACCGGCGGTTTCAGCACCTTCAACGACAGTCTGGGGCACTTTTACAAAGCCGACCCCTATACCGGTTTTTGGATTGAGTACGTCGTTATCGTGTTCATGGTCTTGGCCGGCATGAACTTCATGCTGCTTTACTTTTTAGTGGTAAAGCGGCGCCTGATCGCGCTGTGGAAGGATGTCGAGTGGCGAACCTACATGGCGGTGTTAGGGGGCGCGACCGCCTTGGTGATCGCGTTCGGCATGAGCTATGGCGACTTCAAAAGTCACGCCGATCAATCGGTCTGGAGCGAAGCTTCCGACGCGCTGCGCTGCGGATTGTTTCAGGTGGTTTCGATTATGACGACGACCGGCTTCGGTACGCATGACTTTGACCAGTGGAATAGCTTTGGCCGCGGCATTCTCTTCTTGCTGATGTTTGTCGGCGGTTGTGCCGGCAGCACCGGCGGCGGATTGAAAGTGATTCGCCATATCCTGTTCCACAAGATCCTTTATCTGCAGATCGAAAAGGCGTACCATCCGACCGTCATTCGCCCGTTGCGGTTGGGCGGCAAGCCGGTCGATGATCCTGATCTGCAGCAGAAC
This sequence comes from Blastopirellula retiformator, assembly GCF_007859755.1. Classification (NCBI taxonomy): domain Bacteria; kingdom Pseudomonadati; phylum Planctomycetota; class Planctomycetia; order Pirellulales; family Pirellulaceae; genus Blastopirellula; species Blastopirellula retiformator. The sequence continues at coordinate 585,002 of NZ_SJPF01000001.1, forward strand.
ATCCTGGTCTACTTCGGCCTGATCCTGGTGCTGTTCGTGTTCAGCTGGATGGCGATTATCACGCTTGAGCCCGACGCTACCTGGGGAGTGTCGGAAGTTCACATCGAGCACAAGCTGATCGACAGCGCAACCAGCGTCGCGGCGACGCTCAACAACATCGGTCCTGGTTTGGGCGTCATCGGCGCAACGCAAAACTACGCGAACTTCACCTGGTGGACCAAGATGCTGTTCGTTTGGCTGATGATGTTGGGGCGGCTCGAGATCTTTGCGGTTGCGGTTCTCTTCATTCCTAGCTTCTGGCGTTCTCGGTAGATGGCGATGATTCGCGCTGCGACCGTTCAGTTTCAACACTTGCCGGGCGACAAGCGGGCGAACCTGGCGAAGGTCGAAAGCTGGTGCGCGTGCGCCGCCGAGTCCGGCGTGGAGCTGATCGCCTTTCCTGAGATGTGCGTCACCGGTTATTGGCACGTTCGCAACCTCGATCGCGACGGCGTCGCCGCGCTGGCCGAAGCGGTTCCCGCGGGCAGTTCGACGCAAAAGTTGCTCGAGCTGGCCAGCCGCTTGCAAATGATCATTGGCGCCGGGTTGATCGAGCAGGCCGATGACGGGCGGCTGTTCAACACCTACGTCGTCGCGCTGCCCGACGGTACGGTTCAGCGACATCGCAAGCTGCACTGCTTCATTAGCCCGTACATGAGCAGCGGCGATCAGTACACGACGTTTGATACTCGTTGGGGCGTCAAACTGGGCGTGCTGATTTGTTGGGATAATAACCTAGTCGAGAATGCCAGGATCACAGCGCTCCAAGGCGCCGAAATCTTGCTCGCGCCGCATCAGACCGGCGGAACCGCATCTCGCAGTCCGCATGCGATGGGACGAATCGATCCGCAGCTGTGGCATGATCGCTGTCAAAATCCGGCGGCGCTGGCGGCCGAAACCAATGGCGACAAAGGACGTGGTTGGCTGCTGCGATGGCTGCCGGCCCGGGCGCACGACAACGGGATGTTCATCCTGTTCAGCAACGGCGTGGGCCTGGATGACGATGAGGTGCGGACCGGCAATGCGATGATTCTCGATTGCTATGGGCGAATTGTGGCCGAGCAACTGGAGCCCGAAGATGCGATGGTCGTCGCCGACATTGATCTGGAGTTGCTCGAGAACTGTACCGGCCGCCGCTGGATCCGGGGGCGGCGTCCTGAGCTGTACGGGCCGCTGACCGCCAAGTCGGGCGAGGAGCTTGATCCGCGGGAAGCCCGCTTCTCGACCAAGTCGACCCGTTCGTAACGCGAACGCTACACCGCCGTCAGTCGCTCAACAAAGATCAACCCGCCGACGATCGCGGCGCCAAGCGACGTTACCAAGACTGCTCCGCTGGCGACATCCAAGGCGTTGCGAAGGTACTCGTTCTCAGCATGATCAATCGCCTTGGCGAGCCATTCGATCGCCGAGTTGAACAGTTCGGCCGCCAGGACGAGCGCGATGCACAGCAGCAGCAGCGACCAGCGGATGACGTCGACCTGCAGATAAGCGGCGAGTCCGACCACCGCCGCGGCGACGATCAGGTGAACGACGAAGCTCGACTGTGCCCGTACGCCGACATAGATGCCGCGAAAGGCGTCGCGAAATTTGGCGACCCAGGTGCGCGGCGCAGGTTGGTACGGGGGGGAAGTCATCGGCGGCGATCTCCAAGCGGGCGGCGTTCTGGTTTACCGCTATTCTAGCCCGAAAGCGCCGACCGGCGGGATTGGCTCGCCGGCGATTCGGCTGTAGCGACCCGTAGCGAAGAATCGCGGCTCAAACGTGATGCCGATGCCAGTGACGGCGCGGCTGGGGTCGACGTTCACATTGAAGGTGAAGAGGCTTGACTCGCCAATCCGCGTCAGGTAGACGTTCTGGCCCAGGTTGCCGGCGCTCTCGAAGTCGTATGAGGTGCCGAGGCCTGCGATCCACTTGTCGGTCATGCGATACTGGAACGAAGCGTTCAAGATGTTCGCCAAGACGGGGGAGCGAATCATGGTGTAACCAAGGTACAACGTGCCGACTTGCGGGCGGCTCATTTGGGCGCCGACGTTGACCATCTGCAGGCCGTTGTCGAAGAAGTCCCAGTCGCCGTCGGAGACGATCGACAAGCGGTCGCCGATTTCCCAGTTGAAGTCGTAATTGACCAGACCGATCGTTTCGCCAAAGTTGTCGCGGTCGGCGTCGGGGAAGACCGACGCGCCGACGTCAAACTTGATCCAGTCGATGATCCGTTCGCCGCCGGGGGCGCCACGCTTGGTTTGCCATACCTGACGCAACTCGAGCCGGGCGACCTGTAGGTCGTCCGCGATTTCGGCCGACGGCGACGTCACCGAGTTCTGTAACCCATAGCGAATCGCATAGAACCGTTCGTCCACGGTCGCCGGCAACGGCACATTCGTCGGCAAGCCGAACGTGTTGACCTTAAACCGGCGGGCAAACTGCTCTTGGGCGTCGTCGTCCAGGTTGTCGTATAGCGGGAATCGCTCGATGTCCTGGCTTGAGTCGGCGTAGAAGGCGTCGCCGTACAGCGTCACCTTGTGAGCCAGGCCGTTCAAATTCCAGAGTTGGCTTTGCACAGCGCGATTGGCGGTCCACATCATCAGCGAGCCCCGGACGCCAAGTTGTCCGTAACCCCGCATCACGTCATTGTCGTTGACGTCTTCGTGCCAATAGCCAACCTGGCCCAGTGCGTACGGCGTCACCTTGGTCGGGCCGATATCGAGCGGCATTTCCAGCGATTGCGTGGTGAAGGCGCGAATCCCTTCGGAGTTGGTTTCGTACGGGAAGAGCGAGAACTTCGCCAGGTCGACCGGATCGGTCGGCGGATCGGCCGGATTCAGGTGGAGGTAGCCGATCGACGAATGGGCGTTCCAGGTCAAGCGATCAAACAGCAGCGACTCGCCGATGATCGTATGATCCAGCTGCGGGATCTTTTCGGTCATCATAAAGAAGTCGTTGACCCGCGACGCCCCGCTCATCGTGAAGCTTTGATTTTCGTACAGCTTCTCCAAGCGGAAGCCGGTCGTGGCGTCTTTGTCGGTGTCCCACTCGCGCTCGAAGTAAGACTCCAGGAAGTTGCTGTCGCTGATGTAGCCGAGTTCGCCAAAGAATCGCAGGTCTCCCCGGAATGTCTGGCGATGGCGGCCGATCACTCGGCCACGCGGATTGGCCTGCGGCTCGATCACGCGACGATCGGCGCCCAGGTTGTCGGTACCGCTGTCATGAATTCCCCAGGCGTCCAAAAAGCCGGTCGCTGGCGTGCGCATGAAGGGGAAGTAGGTTCCGTTGAAATCGAAACGCGTGCCGACGCCAAAACCTCGTTCGCTAAGGAAGTCGAGCGAGGTGTTCCACTCGGTCCCTTCCCAGGGATTCTTGATGCCGAGCAACTCGTAGTTGTCCCACTCGGTCAGAACCTGGAAACCAAAGTTGTTGTCGTTGCGAACCTTGATATTGTTCAGATAGAACGTTGGGTTCTCAATATTGGCCGACAAGGTTGGCCAGTAGAAGACCGGCACGCCCCCCATGTAGACGAAGTTGTTGCGGGCGGTGGCTCGTTTGTCGTGATCGATAATCGGCGCCGCGGTGTACGGATCGTACTGCACTTCGCCGGTGATCGGGTTGATTACTTCCCGCTGCTCGTCAATGAACTCAATCTCGTTCGACTGCAGCCAATAGTTGGGCACGCCCAAACGGCTGGTGGTGATTGACGCTCCGAACGCCTGGTAGCGACTAGGATCGATCCGCTGCAGCACATCCGCTTTCAAACGAACCAGGCCTTCGTAGCCAGGCGCCGGGGTCAGTAGTTCGGCGCCAAGCACGATGCCGGTTTCGGTTCCGGCGTTGTAGTACATCCGATCGGCGTAAACGACCTGTTCGCCCTGGCGGAAGACGATGCTCCCTTCCAGGTACAGTTCAATATCGCCGGCGTCGTTCGCCTGATTCGACTGGGCCAGCGCGCTGACCCCTTTCTTCGACCACAACACGACGCGATCAGCCAGAATATTAACCGAACCGATGGTGTCGATCCCTTCGATCATGACGTTGACGCCGGAGTCGAACATCATGATCGACTCGCCGCTGACTGGGTCGGTCTCGGTGCCGCGAAACTGGAAGCCGGTCGCATAGCGGTTGTTGATCGTGACCCGTTGCGGTCGCGGGGTCGGGACCGCGTTGGCCGGCATCGCAGCGACGCCAGGCTCTTGGTATTGGATCTGCATGATCGGCTGCGGCATGCCGACCTTGGCGGCGTCGCCACCTTCGCGCTGGATCGCCAGGCCGCGCTGATAGACGGCCGGCGTCACGGCGTTGCGATTATTCTGATTGGGCTGCGGCAGGTTGATCTCTTTGTTGGTCGACAGTTCGCCCAGCCACGACGGGCCTTTGAACGTGCCGTCCATGATGTCGAGGCCATATTTGACTTCGACGGCGCCTTCGAGATAGACCTTCACCTTGTGGGGCGCCATGCGGAACGGCTGCGAGTAGTCGATCCACAACACCGCGTCGCGGGAAACAGTGGAGGACTCGCCCTGTTGGATCCGACAATTGCCTGACAGGATCCAAACTTCCAGGGTGCCTTGCTGCGACACCTGCGCCGAATCGGCGGAGACGGTAATCGGGTAGGCCTGACTCGGTTCGGGGAAGGCGATTTCGGCCGCCGACAAGCGCGCAAGGTCGGCGACGTTTGCGCCGCAGCAACAAACGAAGATCGTCGCCAAGACGTAACGTACCAGCGAGTTTTTCAGAACGTGACGCGTCGGGGGGGACAGCGTACTGGCTTCCTTGCCTTCTAGGGATGGCCCTCGTCGCACGAATCCGCGCAGGTCGAGCCAGGGAAATTGCGGGGCGGATTATAGGAACCGACCGCAACCGAAGCAAGGCAGTTTCGCGACGAGCAATTTCGGCTAAGCCGCGATGCGATAGAGCTTTGCGACGAACCCGCGAAAGTCGAGCTAGCTTTTGGCCGTTTCCGCTTCTTTTTTCCGAGAAACCAGCCGCGCAGCGCCTGCTGTCGCCAGCAAGCAGATCACTGGCACAACCGGCGCCCGCATCCGGATATTGCTCCAAAAGAAGGCGTGCACCAGCGTAAAACTAAGTGCTAGCAGCACCCCCCAGAGCCAGGGCGGCGACCAAAGTTTTCGGCCCAGCGCCACCGCGCCAACCGCCGCCAGGGCGAACTGAGCCAAGTAAAACCCGCCGACGCCATACCGCGCCAAGCGGCGCGATAGCGACTCTTCGCTGGAGAGAGCATGCGGGGCCAGACGCCAATAGCGACCGACGCGAATCAGCGTCGACCATGCGAACATCGCCGGCCGCTGGCCAATCGTCTCTTTCGCTTCGGCGTAGGCGGCCCGGTCGCGCTGCCATTCGTTGATCGAGGTTGGTTGCTTGGGATGCTGACGGTTGAAGCGGGCATGCAACTCATCGCTGTCCCACACCGGCTCTTCGCCTTGCTGGAGAAACTGGTAGAACTCGGGATTGTTGCCCCACAGCAGGGTATATCCGCCATGCGTCGTCCCCAGCACGATGTGGTTGTCAAAGATCATGTAATTGCGGGCCACCCATGGCGCCAGCAAAAACGCGCTGATCATTGAAATGACGGCCGCCGCGGCCAAACCGCGATACTGGCGATAGTAGAAGCAGGGAAGGGCCGCCGTGCATAGGGCCAGCCAAACCAGGAAGGTCGGCCGCGAATAAACGGCCAGCATCATCGCACCGGCGACGTTGATGGCCTGAACGGTCATATTCTTCTTGTACTGTTCGGCGTCGGCAATCAGCGTGATGCTGAGGGAAGTCAGGGCCAATAGCGCCGCCGCGGCGAGCAATGTCCCTAAGGTCTCGGTCATGACGAACATCGCCTGATTCAGCAGCACCGGGTCGATCGCCGTCAGCAGCGCCGCCAGCGGGGCCCAGCGCCAATAGCCCATCAGGGCCGCCCAGGCATAGACGATGCCGACCGTCAGTACGCCCATGATCAGGTGGAGCGCGGCGACCTCAGCAGGCTTGACCTGCCCCGAAGGGGAGGCGATCGCAAGCAATAATGGGTAGAGCGCCGGTCGATAGGCGGTCGGCTCAGCGGGATCCTCGAGCGTGTAAGAATGCTTCTCGATCAGGTTGATCGCCAGCAGGCGGTAGCTGTCGGGATCGTCGGCCAGGCGCGAAAGCGAGACGTAGCCAACCGCACCGCGCACCAGCAATGCGGCCAGCAGCACCAGGTAAAACCGGCGGTCGGCAAACAAGCGATAGGCTGGGGTGAGCTCATTTTTCATGGAGCTATTGTACCATCGCACCTCGCAAGCGACGCCGCCGCACGTTTACAATGGCGAAACGCTTCCTATTATCCCGGAAATGCCTGTGCTTGACCGTTCGATTGAACTGCTGGTCCGATTTCGCGTTGTGACGCTGATTCTGGGGATCTGTCTGCTTGGCGTCTCGTTGGTCATCGGGCAGTCGCTTCATTTTGATCGCTCGATCGACAACATGTTCGCCCCTGGCGATCCGCTGCTGGCCCCCTATCTGCGGCTGAAAGAGATTTTTGGCGGCAACGAAGTCGTCTTGGCCGCCTATCCCGATCCAGAACTGTTCGACGAGTCCGAGGTCGGCATGGATCGGCTGATCGCGATGCGTGAGCAGGTCATGGCCCTGGAGGGGGTCGGCGACGTGCTGTCGATCGACCGCCCCATTGGCAAAGAGATCGTCAATCCCGACAACAACCGGGCATACAAGTTGCGCGACACCTTCGCCCGCCTGACGCACAACGAAGAAGGAACCATCGCAGCCCTGGTCTGCATTCTCGTTCCCGAGACGGAAACCACGGTGTCGCGGACCGAGATCATCGACAAGATTCGGGCAATCGTCTCACAGCAGCCCGGCGGCATGATCACCGGCGAGCCAGTGATGGTGGTCGATGGGTTTCGCTACGTCGAAGAAGATGGCGCCCGGCTCGGTTGGGCGACGTCGCTGCTACTGGGTCTGGTCATTCTGATCGCGTTCCGCAGCGTGCGATGGGTGATCGCGGCGATCGCCGTGGTGCAGTTGACGCTGTGGCTCACTCAGGCGAGTCTGGCGGTGGCCGGGTTTCAACTGAGCATGGTCAGTTCGATGTTGACGGCGATTGTGACGGTGATTGGCGTCGCGACGGTGACCCATGTACTGATTCGCTTTCGGGAGTTTCGCGCTCAAGGTTTCGAGCCGGAGCCAGCCTTGATCGCGACCGGCAAACTGCTCGCCGCGCCGATCTTCTGGGCCTGTGCGACCGACGCCGTCGGCTTTGGCGCCCTGATGGTGACCAATGTCGGCCCGGTGCATGACTTTGGCGTGATGATGGCGGTTGGTGCGTTGATGGTGATCGTCAGCGTCAGTCTGTTGGTCCCCGGCGTCATTTTGATTGGCGCCTTCGGCAGCGACGCCGGACGGATTTGGGGCGAAGCGGGGCTCGACGGCGGGCTCGACATGACGGTCCGCTGGGTCGAACGTCACCCGGTGTGGATTGTTCTGCTGGCGGCGGTGATGCTGGGCGCTGCGATTGTCGGTTCGACCCGCTTGGAAGTCGAAAGCGACTTTACCAAGAATTTTCGCGAAGGCGCCCCGATCGTCGTCGCCTATGACTATATCGAAGAAAACCTGGGCGGCGCCGGAGTCTGGGATATTATGCTGCCAGCCCCGGAGAGGCTCGATTGGCCCTATATTCAACGCGTCAATCAGCTCGAGAAAAAACTGAAGGCAGAAGCGCCGGAGCTGACGCAAACGTTGAGCTTGGCTGATGCGATCATGGCCGGTTCACCCCGTGATCTCGAATCGCTTTCATTCGTACTTCTCCGCAACACCGCGATCAACATGGGGATGTCCAAATTTCAAAAAGACATGCCTGGCATCTTGAATGCGCTGCATGCCGAGGATCCGGAGCAGCCGGGCAAGTATTGGTTTCGCGTGATGCTGCTGTCGCACGAACGTCGCGACGCGGCCGAGAAGAAAGCGCTGATCGAAAAGGTAGAGCGCATCGCCAGTGAGTTTGAACTGGCCGATGCGCCTGAGCAAGAGCCGCAAGTGACCGGCTTCTTCGTGCTGCTTACGTACTTGATCGACAGCTTGATCGCCGATCAGTGGCGGGCTTTCCTATTGGCGATTGGCGGGATCACGTTGATGATGCTGGTCGCGCTGCGAGACGTGCGTTACGCGTTGATTGCCCTGGTCCCCAACGTGTTGCCGGTGCTAGTGGTGACCGGTTGCATTGGACTGTTGGGCGTAAAGATCAATATGGGCGCCGCCATGATCGCCGCCGTGTCGCTTGGCCTTTCGGTCGACTCCAGCCTGCACTACATCATCGGCTTTCAGCGAGCGATGGCGAAGGGGCTGAGCGTGACCAAGTCGATCGCCGAAGTGCAGCAAAGCGTTGGCCGAGCGTTGATCTTCGCCACGATTGCGCTGATCCTGGGCTTTAGCGTCCTTTTCTTCAGCAACTTCATTCCGACCGTCTACTTTGGGGTGTTGGTCAGTCTGACGATGCTCGGCGGCCTGTTCGGCAATCTGATCCTATTGCCGCTCTTGTTGCGGTGGACGACGCGAGACAAAGAGGCGCCAAGCGAACCCGCGCCGGCGTAGAAGGCCCGTTGCCGTCGCGTGACGCTCTCTCTATTCTGAAGACTTCCCCAGTTTTCTCCATCTGAAGCTGCGTATTGATATGAAAATCGCCTACCTCGACTGTCCCAGCGGTATTGCCGGCGACATGACCCTGGCCGCCATGATTGACGCCGGCGTGCCTCTTGAGCTACTGCAAGATGGCATCACCTCGCTCGGCTTGCCCGGCGTCAGCCTGGTCGTCGAAGAAGTGAAACGGCATGGCTTTCGCGCCCTGCATCTGTGCGTCGACCATGAGCCGGAACATGCGCACCGCCATCTGCATCACATCGATGCGATGATCGACGCCGGCCAGTTGACCGCCGCCCAAAAAGAACTGGCCAAGCGGATCTTCCTGAAGGTGGGCGAGGCGGAAGCGAAGGTGCATGGGTCGACCCTGCAGAAGGTCCACTTCCACGAAGTTGGCGCTGTCGACTCGATCGCCGATATCGTCGGCGCCGCGATCGGCTGGGACTATCTGGGAGTCGACCGAATCGTCTGTTCGCCGGTGCCGACCGGGACCGGTTATATCGAGATCGCCCATGGCCGCTGCAGCGTTCCGGCCCCGGCGACCGCCGAGATCTTGAAGGGGATTCCGCTCGCCGCTTCCGACGTTCCCTGCGAGCTGACCACGCCGACCGGGGCCGCGATCGTCGCCACGGTGGTTGATCAGTTTGGTCCGCTGCCGGCGATGCAGATCGACCGGATCGGCTATGGCGCCGGGACGAAGGAGCTGAAATCGCAGGCCAACATCGTCCGCCTGATGCTGGGCGAAACGGCGGATCCGCTCGATAGCGATCAGGTCTGGGTGGTCGAAACCAACCTGGACGATATCTCGGGCGAGGTGATCGGGCATGCGTCGAACTTGCTGCTTGAGAAAGGGGCGCTCGACGTCTATAGCACGTCGATCCAGATGAAAAAGAATCGCCCTGGCGTGCAGCTGACCGTACTGTGCGACGCCGCCGACCTGGCGAAGATGGAGCGGATTTTGTTCCGCGAGACCGGGACTTTGGGGGTCCGGCGGTTTCCGGTCAGCCGTCACAAGCTGGTTCGCCGCGAGCACACGGTCGAAACGCCGTTTGGCCCCATCGCCGGCAAATTGGCCTGGATTGAAGGGGGCCCGGCCAGTTTTTCGCCCGAATATGAAGCCTGCCGCGTCGTGGCGACCCAGCAAGACAAGCCGCTGCGGAAAATTTATGACGCCGCCCAGGCCGCATTCGACCCAAATTCGCTTTGAGCCGCAGGGCGAAACGACGTAAGATACGGCGAGACTTTTCCTGCTCGCCGTTTTTTCTGCGCTAAGGCGGTTTCCAATGGACTGGATTCGCGAATATTTGCCCTACCTCGCCTTCTTTGGCGGTTTGTCGATCCTGACCTGGATCATGCTGCGCCGCGTCTGGATGCGGCAGCGGAAGTCGAAGCGCGAAACCTCCAACGAGCCGCTCATCCGCGTTCCCTACACCAGCGATCGTCCCTTCACCATGAGCGGTGGGCCCAACGACTTGCAGCGGTGGCAAGCCGAGATGTTGACGATCACGCGACAGTTTCAGGCCGAACTGAATACGAAGATCCATTTCCTGCAACAGGCGATGACCCTGGCCGAGCAGGACGCCCAACGCTTGCAAACGCTGATCGACGCCGCCCAAGAACAAGGGATCGCCGCCGACACCGTCGCCGTCGATCAGTTGCGGCAGGCGATGCAAGAGGCGGCCAAGATTGACCCGGGCGCGGCCCCTGACTTTGGCGTCATCACCGAAACCTTGTGCGACGCCAAGAAAAAGAACGAACTCTACGCGCTTTCCGATGACGGCAAGACGGTCGAGGAGATCGCCGCCGAACTCGAAATGGACCCGGCCGCCGTCGAGATGGTCCTCAGCATGCGCGGCTGACCGACAACCAGCCGAGGAGAACGGCAATGGAATACGCAGAGTACTTCCAAGAATTCCCCGACGCTTATGCGAAGATCGTCGCCGGGCTTGATCGGGTCAACACGCTGTACGCCTATTTGATCGACCGAGGTCTGCTCGACCACGCCGAGTCGGTCCTCTCGATTGGCGCCGGCAGCGGCGATGTCGAAGTCCGGATCGCCAAACAGACCGGCCGGCAGATCGCCGTGGTTGAGCCGTCGCAGGTTTACTTCGATCAATTTATGCAAAACGTCGCCGAGGCAGGCGTCCAAGATTTGTTGATCGAGGCGCATCGGCAATCATTTCAAGATTTTCAGCCCCCGCGTCAGTACGACGTGGCGCTATCCCTCTTCTCTTGGTTTGCCTTTGATTTAGATCGAGCGCTGCTATTGAAGGCGCTCGCTTGTCGCGCACCGGAAGGCAAGCTACTGATCTGTTTGCCTACCGAAGATTGTCCGGCCAGCCGGATCTCGGCCTTTAGTCGCTCGGGCGGAATCAATCTTACCAGCGATCGATTGTCGCACTGGGCCCGCCGCGAAGGGTTTGACCATGATTATGACATTTACCATGGCGTCGTCCCGGTCGGGCTTTATCTGCAGGAAGGGGGACTGACCGAACAGGGGAAGGACCTGGCCTCGTTTTTGGCGGCGACTCCCTGGGACGAGATGTCGGACGAGTTAAGGGAAGCCTCGCTGGAAGCGATCCAAGCGGGGCGTCGCGGCGATCAGATCGATCATGCCAGCGGTTGCTTGCTTTTCGACGCCGGGAAGCACGCCGCTGCCGAGTAACGGTCGCTTACGACTTGTACTCCGCTTGTTGCTCGCGGTATTCGTGCAGGGCGACCGCCACGGTACGCAGCAGCTCTTCGCGGCCCAGCGGTTTGGTGAGATATCCCGAGCAGCCTGCCTCCAGGGCGCCGTCGAGTCGGTGATTAGCGATTTGCAACTGCTGCCCCAATATCGCCATCGACGGCAGTTTCAATACTTCCGGCGTCAACCGAATCAACACCAAGACGGTCGCCCACGAGATGGCCGCGGTCAGCGCCTTGATCAAGCCCGAAAAGCGATAGACCGGCCACCAAGAGATGCCCGCTTCGACCAGGTGGCCAAAGCCGCACGCAAAAATAAACGCCGCGAACAACCAGATGATTTTGGGGAACGGAATGTCGGGACGTTGCCGCAAGAAGCAGAGCAACACCACCGGAATCGTGAAGTAGGCGCCAAAGATGGCGATATCCGAAATCACATGCAGCCAGCCGGTCTCCAGCGTCCAGTTGCCGCAGTACCAGCGGGCCGGGTAGTCGCTGCCGTCGAAAAGCTTGGTGAAGAAGCGGGAGAAGGTATCGGCTTGGAACTCTCGGTTGGCGTCCGAGGACGGCTTCGCGCAGCAACTCGCCGGTTCCGGCTCCGCCGACCATGACGGTGCGCCCTGCGCCAAGCAAATCGCAAGAAAGAGCGTCCAAGCAAAGATGCGAACTAGCGAGTTCATAACACCGCGCGTAACAAGTAACGTAAGTCTCCAGGTTCCAGAAGGGTCTGGCAAGCAACCGTACATTGCAGTTTCACGTATTTAGCGGCAATTCACGGGAAAGCGCGGCGAAGATGCCATCGGCCGAAACGCCCGGTTCGCCGCAGGGAGCGACCCGCTGCCAACAAGCCGAACAATCGGCACATTTGGCGTGCAGCTCCCCTGGTAGAGCCGATGTCGGCAAGTCTTCTACGCATGGTGTGGGGAAGGAGAATCCCCAGGTAAATTCCGAGGTTTTTGCATACCAGGTTTGCAACCTTCTACGCAATAATCTCCCGCGACCAATAGATAAAATCGGTCGTCGCCGGCTGGCCGCCGAGCGATTTGACCAGCATTGCCACCTGGCCGCGGTGGTACCACGAGTGGCCGAAGAGTTGCGTGACGACGTCTCCCATCTTGCTGCGGCAAGGTCCGGCGTCGCTGCTTTCGTATTCAAAGTACTCTTCCAGTTCGGCGTCCTCTTCCAGGCTGCCGAGATAGCCTTCCCACAGTTGGTGCGACGCCGCCAGTTCGCCGGCCAGCGTTTCTAGCGTCCAGTCGTCGGGGAAGAAGTTGGTATGCATCTCGAGCGCCCGGCCGAGTCGGACCATCCACTTGTGCCGCGAAACGGCCAGGTGCGCCAGGATCCGAATCGCCTTTTTGAACTCCGGCTCGTTCTGCTTATCGTCCGGGACTTCCGCCAGCGAGGCCAAGGTCTTGGTGTGGGCGTCTTGTTCGTAGGCAAGCCAACGAATCGCTTGATCGATCAGGGTGCGCGGCATTCGCGGTCAGCTCCAGGGTAAGAAGTCGGTTGGCTATTTTCCGCCAAGACAATACAGATGCGTGGTGGTTCGCCAGTAGATTCGCCCGTCGACGATCACCGGGCTGGCGAATCCGCCCCCTTGAAGTTTGCCGGACGAAACCTGCTCGAACTTGTCGCCCGCCTTCAAGACGAACATTTCCCCTTGCTCGTTGGGGATGTAAATCAGGTCGCCGGCCAGCGTGGGCGAAGCGCTAAAACCGCCCCCCAGGCGTTTCTTCCAATGCGACTTTCCGGTGGCCGAGTCATAACAGACGGCAACTCCGTCGTCCCCCACGGCGTACACATACTCGCCGTCGACCAGTAGCGACGGTACGTAGACCTTCTTGCGATCTTCCCAGATCACGTCGGAATATTCGAGTTCGCCGATGTCGTTGACGTCGATCGCCATCACAAAGTGATCGGGATAGCCGCCGCTGATGTAGACCGTGTCGCCGACCGCGGTCGGGGTGTTGGCGGTCGTTTCGGACAAGCCTGAGTAGGACCAGATCTGTTTGCCGGTTTGCGGGTCATAGCCGACCAGACGATCTTGCCCGCACAGGATCAGTTGGTCTTGGCCGCCAATCTTGCCGAGGGTCGGCGTGCCATAGCTGTTGCCGTCGGGACGAGACGTGCGCCAGACGATCTTGCCGCTGAGGCGATCGATCGCCGCGACAAAGCCGCTTCCTTTGCAGTCGGCCTGAATGATCAGCAGCGAATCGTAGATCAAGGGCGAACTACCGTAGCCATGCTGACTGTGGAAGGGGCCCGCCTTGGTCTGCCAGACGATTTCGCCTTCCGGCGAAACGGCGGTCGCCCAGATGCCGTCGTCGACCATGAACGTGGTGAAAATGTTGGTTCCGTCGGTCGCCGGCGTCGCCGAGGCCTGGGTGTTTTTGGAGTGCATCGGCATGAATTTTCCTTCATGCACCGGCAACGACCAGAGCTGGTCGCCGGTCTGAGCGTCATAAGCGAGCAGCGACTGCGTATGGGCCGACTCGTCGGCCGTAGTTAAATAGAGCGTCTCCCCCAATAAGACAGGGGTGGAGTGTCCTTTTCCCGGAACTTCTGTGCCCCAGATTACCGTCTTGGCGCTGATCTCGGTCGGCGGAGTTGGTCCCACAGCGTGATTGTTATGCGTTTCTCCTCGCCACCAGGGCCAATCGGCGGCCGAAACCGAGATCGGCGGAGCGACGCTTGCCAGCGGGCCGCTGGTGCGGACTTCTTCGACCGGCGGCGGAGGCGAACATGCCCAAGTGACCGGCAGCACCAGGGCCAGAAAGAAAAAATAATGTCGCATTTGGCGTTTCTCTCGGTCGGGGGAGGTTTGTCATCATCGTAACGCGAAAAGGAATGTGAAGAAATCCGCGTGGCTTTGAACGCCCAACTCGGGCATAATGCGCAGGATAGAGCGTTTGTAAGCCTGCATTTCGTATGGAGAGGAGTTCCGCTGATGTTCACGCTAACTCGCTGGTTCGCGCCGTTGGTCGTGCTGATGATCGCCGCGCCGCTATGGGCGCAAGCCAAAGGTCAAGCTGATCTCGACAAAGCGGTCGATCTAAAGTTGTCGGCGGAATCGGTGGATGACCTGGAAAAGGTGATCAGCCTCAGCGAATCCGCCTTGAAGCAAGGTTTGTCGCCAGACGACGAGTTATTCGCCAAGCAACTGCTGACGTCGGTGTTGTATCAACGCGCTCAGACGATCGCCTCCGGCATCTTCGAACGCCAACCGCCGGTCGCCCAGTGGAAAGAACTTCGCGATCGCGCCTTGGCCGACGCCAACCGCGCGTTGAAGGTCGATCCGGCCTTGGGCGAAATGCAATTGCTGAAGTCGCGGCTCTTGCTGTTGCCCGACGGCGACAAGGACGAAGCGAAAAAGGCGCTCGATGCGGCGATCGAAAATCTGAAAGAAGATGATCGACAGCTCTCCAAAGCGATCATGATGTCGGCCACCTTGGAAGACGATCCGAAGCTGCAGATCGAAAAGCTGACCCGCGCCATCAAGACCGATGCGGACAACGTCGACGCCCTCAAACTGCGCGGCGTGCTTTACATGCAGCAGGAAGACTTCGAGAAAGCCTCGGCCGACTTGAAGCTGGTGATGGAAAAGAACCCGAACGACGTCGCCTCGCTGCAGGCCTACGCCGACACGCTGGCCGGGATGAAGAAGTTTGATGAAGCGATCGCCCTGCTCGACAAGACGGTCGCCGAACATCCCGGTTCGCCGGTCGGCTACTTGCTGCGAGCCCGGCTGAAGATTCTGGCCGAAGACGCCGAAGGAGCGATCGAAGACATCGACCAGGTGTTGGCCTTCATTCCTCGTTCGATTCCGGCCTTGATGATGCGGGCTCGCCTGTACGTCGAACTCGATCGTCCGGCCGATGCCGAGCAAGACCTTGATCGTATTCTGAGTATCGAAGCGAATCTGCCTGACGCGATCATTCTGCGAAGCGTCGTGCTGACGCAGCAGGGCAAGTTTGATCAGGCGATCAAAGACCTCGAATCGCTGCTGCAGCGCGATCCGAACAACGAGGCGATCTTGATTCAGATCGGCATGGTCTACAATTCCGATGATCAGCCCCGCAAGGCGATTCAGGTTTTTGAAACGGTGCTGAAGAAGGCGCCCGATAGCTGGCAGGCGATCAGCGGCAAAGCCAACGCGCAACTTTCGATCGGCGCCCAAAAGGAAGCGATCGAAGGATACGAAGCGGCGCTGAAGCTGCAGCCGAACGACGATCACATCTTGAACAACCTGGCTTGGGTCTTGGCGACTTCGCCTGACGATTCGCTCCGCAATGGCGAGCGTTCGCTAGAGCTGGCGAAGAAGGCCTGCGAAGAGACCAACTACGAAGCGCCCCACATTCTAAGCACGCTGGCCGCCGCGCACGCCGAAACGGGCAACTTTGACGAAGCGAAGAAGTGGGCTCAGAAGGCGGTCGACCAAGGAACCGACGAAGACATCATCGGTCACCTGAAAGAAGAGTTGGCCAGCTACGAAGCGAAAAAGCCGTGGCGAGAAAAGCAAGAGACGCAAGAGAAGGAAGGCGTCGAAATCATGCCGCCGGCCGCTGAGGAAAAGCCGGTGAAGACGATGGATGAAGACGCGATCGCTCCGGACGCCGACAAGCAGGCGGCCGAGTAATCGCAGAACCCCAACAGCAAGTGCCGGAAGGAGGCTGCTATGGAAATCCTCGAATCGAACCAACTGGTTCAAAAGAAATGCAAACCGTGCGAAGGGGGAGTGGATCCCTGCACGCTCAATGAAGCCAACGACCAACTGACCAAGCTCAACGGTTGGACCTTAACCAAAGATGGTCAGCGGATTCGCAAAGACTGGACGGTCAAAAACTTCATGGCCGGCATGAATTTCTTCAATCAAGTCGCCGAAGTGGCCGAAAGCGACGGGCATCATCCCGATCTGCATATCGAAGGATATCGCAACGTCTGGATCGAGATCTGGACGCACGCCATTGGCGGTTTGAGCGAAAACGACTTCATTTTGGCGGCCAAAATCGACAAATTGCCGGTCGATTTGAAGTAAAAAAAACGCCCGACCAACCGGGCGAAAATGACGTAAGCTTCTAGTGGCGGGCTCGGTAAACACCGGGCCCGCCATTTTTGTCGTTCACCCATTGGTTAGCCGCGATAGCGGAGCTATCACGGCCAACCAATTGACACTCCGCTTCACGTCCGTAGGTGCAACATGGATCACGCAGGCTACAACCACGATCTGGTACCGTCATCGCCGGTCACTGGTCCGCTGACGAGTACTGCCCGCAGTGGCGAACTGTTGCCGCACGAGCGACAAACGCCCACGCCCAGCGGCGGTGGCCTGAAAGAGGCGTTTGACTTCACGATCCGCACGCCGGCGCTGTTGCTGGTGTTGTGGTTGACGTTGGGCCCGCTCTCGCTGCCGCTGATCCTCGTCAGTCCCAAGTTGGGCGTGCTGAGCAAAGTGCTGATCACGACCGCGACCCTCTTCTTCACCATCGTGTTGCCGATCGCGCTGACGATCTATTTTTCGCACTTTGCGGTCTTGCCGGCGCTGGACGCAATTCGCGACGCCAACGTGCGGGGAGGCGCAGTCTAGCGGTCGCCGTTTCGCGGTTTGTGAAACAGCTTACGCGCCGTTTGTGCAGTGGGAGTTGTCATCCCGCTACGGCTCTTTAGATTTCTCTTTTATGGGCGAAAACTAGAGAAGAGATGACGTCCTAAATAATGCGCACATTTGAGAGCCAGCCCTGGCTCTGGTATGGATTTGATTAGCAAACATCAACCACCACCAGGACCAATGACTGACCATGACGAATTTACCAGAAGATCGAACCAGCGAAGAGATCCGGGATGCGATTAAGATTGGCGGCGAGGCGGTGCGGGGGCATCTTGATGAACTGTTCGGGAGAATGACGTCGTCGTTTCTTGTTCATCGAAAATCCTTTGCCGAATTGACTTTGGACTTTCATAACATCTGGATCAGAATTTGGGGAGCATTCCAAACGGTCAGGGGGCTGGTGGGATGCACCATCATCCAATGTTCATCCGAATTTCCTATTTTCTTGTTGCGGCTCCACTATAGTTATTGTTTGTTTCTGCACCGAGTCCCAATTGCTTGCTTCCCTATGCAGTTTCCAAGAAGAATTTTATTGTTTTGGAGCGTTTTTAGTTGCTTGAGCAGTCTTCCCTTGAAGGCGGAAGATTGGATCTGCACAGTGAGATCGGCGACGCCAGGCCCCACGGTTGCGATCGTGGGATTGGAGGGTAAGCACGGCGACGCGGGAGCCACCGCAGTGTCCCAGTTGCAGTGGTTGAAGCCTGAGTGTGGGAGCATCCATTTTGTGATTTCTCGCCCCTCGTTTTCTTCGGCCAACCCAGAATTCAGTCGTTTTCGTTCTGCTTGGCGGACGTTGTCGGCGAGATCAGATCTTGCACAGTGGCTGAAGACGCAACAAGTCGATTGCACGTTGGTGCTACGCGAGTCCTACGACGTAGCAGTGGAAGGAACCGTTGCCGAAGGAGGACTTGTGATTGGGCGAGATCCGGTGTGTTCTTCGATCGTCGAAGCGCTGGCAGGTCAGGCGTGCGGGCTTGGGGAGCGTTGGAAGCATCGGCAAGAGAATACCGTGTCCGGGAGAATCGTCGTTGTAACCAGTGCCAAGGACCCGCGTCAGTTGCAGCGTCCGTCAATCCGCCAACGCGAGCACCGTGTTGCTGCGGTAGCGATGTTGAAACAGCAAGGTATGTTGGCTGACAGCTTCAATGCGGCGACAGTGTTTCCCGAAGAAAGTGGACAGGACTGTATTCGAGTCGCCGTCTACGACGATAAGGGGGCGATCAGTTCCAGTGGTCATGGCCCGGCTTGGCTGCAAGCTCAGCTTGTGGCTGACACAAAGCTAATGGCGCAGCTTGTCTCTCGGGAAGATATTTTGCAGGGGGCTCTGAACCATGCCGATGTGTTGGTGGTTGGAGGGGGACATTCCAATTCGCAAGCCAAGCATCTGGGAGAATCTGGCAGGGCTGCAGTGCAAGACTTTGTTCGTGCTGGGGGGGGCTACGTCGGTATTTGTGCAGGGGCATTTCTTGCGACTCAGCCCAAAGACAAGTATCCCTACCTTGGATTGATGAAGGTGAAGTCCAACGGAAACTCGGGGTCATTTGTAACGCCGCTACAGTGGAGCCGTTGCCCACTGGTCGAATCGGATACCAAAGAAGACGCAAAGTACTCGGGGGGGCCGAAGTTAACCTTGCTGGACCCGACCAGCGTCACGGTGTGGGCAAGCTTTGATGCCGCGACCAAGACCGACCCGAAGGGAAAAGCCTTTCGCTTGTCCGGTACGCCGGCGGTGGTCGCGTCAAATTACGGCCAAGGAAGGCTAGTTTGCTTTAGTCCACATTGCGAACGCCGGCCAACCGACGGATCCGTGTTCCAAAAAGCGGTTCGTTGGGTGGCAGCTGCAGCGCCCTCAGAGGCGAACGATTCATCCTTGTCGGCAACGAACTTGCCACTAAAATGAGTTCTCGAGTAAGAGCCTTCTGGCTCGCCTGGCTGGACAGCGGCTTAGTGTTCCGCATGGAAGATACCTAACGCTTGCCTCCCTGTTCTTCCCCCGAAGATCGTGATGAAGAAGCCGAGGTCAGGCTGAGTACTTTGCAACGCCCACGAAACGCAATTGAATCGCCCCGTCCGATTGAGTAACGGTGGGAGACTGGTGATTGAAGTTGTAGAGAAGCACAGCGGCATTCACAGGAAACGTCAGCGACTCCCCCAGCATACGTTGAAACTGCTCGATTAGCTGCGAATTATACGAAAAGCCAGACAACACTTCGGCTACAGAGTCGCTCGGGCCATCTATTGTGTCAGCTTCTCGGAAGTCTTCGTCCCAGTAGGGTAGGTCGAATTCCCGCATGAACAGAGATGGGATCACCTCGCCATCTTCATCATAGGTCAACGCAACGTAGTCGCTTAGAGCATCTGCATCAGGTGCGACGCCTAACCACAGTGAAACAAATCCGTCTTCTCGCATTTCAAGCTCCTACGGTCGCAGGCCGCGTACGACAGCCCTTGTTCGATGATCTTCTTGACGGCGGCCAGTTTGAATTCTCGGCTGAATGTGCGACGCTTGGGCATGGATCGAATCTCCTGTCAGGCAAGTCTGACATCTCTCGATCCACTGTCAACTTTTCGTGGGCAATTCCAGTCGACGCATGACGGAGAATTTCAAACCCCAAAGAACAGTCGGCTATGTAGCGTCCGAGTTGAAGATTGGGTGGACGCTCGCACGATTGAATGTCACCGCATCCGTAGGTGAAAACGGACGTCGGCCTGCGATGGTGGCTAGGCGAAGCCGGAATCATAACGAATGCGCAAGTGGCGTCCGAACAGTATTGACGACGCCTCGAATTCTTCGTCGCTACTAGATTTGGACGGGAGTTGTAAACTTATTTTCACCGCCGTCTGATGTTTGCTCAAAGCATATCGCGACTAGTCGCGGCGATTTTCGATAAATCGCAAGTCGGTAGATTCCGGGACTTAAGTCCAGAAACATGCCTCCCCTCAATGCTTCTGGTTCTAACCCCTCTCCGGTGACCTCCTCGCCTGCGCCGATAAACAGTCGTCCGCTCGGACAATTGAGATTGATAGAAATGTCCGTCTCCACCAACGACTCACACACTTCCAGACAGTATTTTCCGTCTTCGCCAAGTCCAATAAAAGCGATGTTGCCGTTATTGACTTCCAGCAACTCTTCATCTGGCACAGTCCACCAATCGCTATCGTCATCAAGTCGATGCCGCAAGGATTCGAGGTCAAAAATGCATAACGTCGAAGTGTCGGTAACAAAGTCAGCGGATTGCATGATCGAAGACTACCTTGGAAGTATGAGTACTTCATTTATCAATTGACCTGGCTCTAGCTGCCTGTTGAAAAATGCCATCGTGGCATTTTCCAACCTCGCCAGGCTCAGAGCATAGCTCTTCGCGGCTCGCAAAATAACGACTTACGTCGTTATTTTGGGATCGCATCCCTGCGATCACGCAGTCCGTCGAGAAAATCAACGGACTGTTAAGAAAGGAAAGCCCTGAAGGGGTGGGCTAGACGAACAACCGGGCGACTAAAAAAACGAAAGGGTCCGGTCCAGTGGTGGCGTTGGTTGGATCGGCGACACGAATGGTGAGGCATCTTGTCGCTGCGCGACCCGCCCGGGGATGCCGGACGGGCCACCCTCGCCTTGGAAAAAAACGGGCGCGGTTGGTCCAGTCTGTCCGCGTGAAACGGGGTCAGGTCGCGTTTTCGTAGTGGTGGTTGTTTGTGATGGTGCGATTTGCGGCGAAAACGAGACCAGACCCCGTTTCGCGAGTTGGGGCGGTTTCGAGTTTCGGGCATTCGGGTTTGATTCGTCATTCGCTCCTTCCACATTCGTCATTTCCTTGCCTCGGCATTTCGCTCGCGCGGCGGGCTACTATTGCGACTCATTTCTCCCATTTGCCCCACTTTCGGCCTGTTATAGGCCTGGTTTCGCCCCTTTCCCTTGGCTTGGGGCGATTTGACCGGTATATTATGATGGGACGGAAGTCTTTTTGACCGTCTATTGAGCCCCTAGTAGGACAACCAGCACAAGAGTTTATGGCTAAAAAAGAAGAAGCCCTCGAAGTTGACGGCACGGTGACGCAAGCCTTGGCCAATACGCGATTTCGCGTCCAATTGGACGACGGACCGTTGGTGATGGCGCACGTCGCCGGCAAGATGCGGAAGCACTTTATTCGTATCGTTCCGGGCGACCGCGTTCGCGTGGAGCTTTCCCCCTACGATTTGACCAAGGGTCGCATCGTCTTCCGCGAACGTTAAACGTCTCTTCGGCCCGTCGGCCTGCGGCCGCCCTTCTGGCGTGCCGTGCCCCTGAAGTCGACTTTTTCCGACGAAACTGAAAACCTGCAGGCTCTTTTGCAGGTAGGTTAATCATGCACACCCTGCATCCCGCTCGCGGAGCGCACCGACCCTGCCGGGCTCGGCTTCCGTATTTTTCCAGCAATCAATAGGCGTTAGATTGTTGGCGTCTAGCGCAATTGCCCCGCAAAACTGCGCCGCCCTAGACGAAATTACCCCTGGATAACGCAATTGACTGTGGCCCCAAACCGGCTGCAGAGAAAAAACACTCGAAGGAGAAGAAAGTGAAGCAGATGCTGAAATCGACATGGATTTGGTTCGCCGCCATGGCGCTGGTCGCCGCTCCGGCATTGGTCCAGGCGCAAGACGACGCCGCCGAAATGAAAACGGTTGCGGTCGTTTCGGTCGCTCCGTTCGCCAAGGTTCTGGGGGACGTCCAGTACCTGACCGAGATCGCCGATCACGACGAAATCGGTCTGACCGTCGCGATGATGTCGGCGCCGCTGACCCAAGGGATCGACAAGAATCGTCCGATCGGCGTCGTCGTACGAACCGACGGCCAAGAGTTCAACTACGTCGGCTTCATTCCGGTCACCAACCTGAAGGCGTTGCTGATCTTGCTGGAAGATCAAGTTGGCGAACCGCAAGACATGGGTGACGGCGTCTTCGTCCTCGAAGGCCCGCTGCCGATCTACTACAAGGAAGTCGAAGGCTGGGCCTTCGTCGCGCAGGACAAAGCGTCGCTGGCCGACGTGCCGGCCAAACCGGCCGCGCTGCTGGCGAACTTGCCGACCGACTACGACGTCGCCGCCAAGGTCAACCTGAACAACATTCCGGAACTGTTCCGCGACATGCTGATCGCTCAGATGAAGAGCGGCATCGAACTGACGCTGGAACAAGAACCGGGCGAATCGGATGAAGACTTCGCGCAGCGTCGCCAGATGGTGCAGCTGCAAGTCGCTCAGTTGGAACGTCTGCTGAACGAAATCGAAGACCTGGCGATCGGCTGGAACGTCGACAAAGAAGCGGGCAAGACCTACATCGACGTTACCTACAACGTCGCCCCGGGCTCGAAGATCGCCGAACAACTGGCGATGAACAAAGGGGTGACCAGCGACTTCACCGGTTTCATGATCAATAGCTCGGCCGGCACGCTGCACGTCACCAGCAAGATCGCTCCGGAAGAGATCGACAACACGGTCAAGCAACTGAACGCCGGTCGCCAGAAGGCGTTCCTGGAAATCGAGAACAATCCGGATCTGGACGAAAAGGCCCGCGACGCCGCAACTCGCCTGGTCGACCTGTCGATCGATACGTTTGTCGAAACGATCAAAGCGGGCAAGTTCGACATGGGCATGACCGTCGATCTGGCGCCGAACAAGATGACCTTCCTGATGGGCGCGTTCGTCGCTGACGGCAAGCGGGTGGAAGACGGCTTCAAGGAGATCTTGAAGATGGTCGAAGACCAGCCTGACTTCCCCGGCGTCAAATGGAACGCCGACTCGCACCAAGGGGTCGACTTCCACGTAATCGAAGGCCCCGTGCCGGCGACCGAAGAAGAGGCTCGCAAGCTGTTTGGCGAGAAGCTGATCATCGTGTTGGGCATCGGCGAAAAGTCGGCCTACCTGTCGGTCGGCAACGACGCGATCGCCAAGCTGAAGAAGGTGATCGACGATTCGCTGTCCGGCGCCGGCCAGCCGCTTGCTAGCCCGATGACCATGGTGGTCAGCGCGAAGCCAATTTTGGAGTTCATCAACAGCATTGATCAAAGCGCTCCGATCGTGGCGGCGCTCGATTCGCTGTCGGAGAAGGACGCCCAGCTGACGATCAACGGCAAGCTGACCGACACCAGCGCGATGACGCGGATCAACCTCGACACTGGGGTGATCAAAGCGATCGCCGTGGCGGTTGCCGTCAAACAGGCTGAAACAGAAGCGGCCGCCGAGGCGGAAGAAGCCGAAGACGGGCAATAATCGGCCCTGAATTTCGGAATTCAGACCATCACCGAAGGGGAAGCGGAGTAATCTTCGCTTCCCCTTTTTTCGCGCTAACCGGAAGCGGCGACCCCCTCCCTCTAGGCCACCGGAGTCCGCCAAAGGTTCGTTTCCTGAGAATTATGCGGAAATGCGTAACGTCTGGCCCAGATTTTGCATAGAAATTTCATCCCCACCTCGTCGAATTCTCCCTCACGTAGGGCAGACTATCTTCTACGGCTTGGCCCAACAAGCGAACAATCCTCGCCCGGGCTGCGTCTAGAAGATTGCGAAGACAGGAAGTCATCGATGTTTTCGTGCGGAATTTAAGAAGCCATGATCGCAACCAACAAACAATTCACTCTAACCGCCGCCGCTTCCAGGAAGGCCCATGTCCTTCGTCTGGAAGTAATTGGCGGCGAACTCGACTCGCAAGAGATGTCGCTGGCGTTGCCGGCGCGCATCGGCCGCGGAGATAGCGCTAGCTTGCAACTGAAGCACCCGCTGGTCGCCGAAGAGCATTGCGACATTCTGGTTCGTGGCGACGAGATCCTGGTCCGCGACCTTGGTTCGGAGAACGGCACGTTCGTCAATCGCGATCGTATCGATCTGGCCCAATGGGCGCCCGGCCAACTGCTGACCATCGGCGACGTCACCTTCCGCGCGATCGTCGACTAACGACGCTCAAATTATCAGCAATCGCAAGACGCGGCGCCTGAGGCGACCGCGTGTTTTTCTTTGCGCACCCGGTGCTGGCGCCGGGGATTGCTCTTGCGGCGGTTTTCGAAATTTTGGAGACTCTCCGGCACACTTTCTCCCGGCGCAAAATCGGCCGCTGCGCGGGTACGCGAAGGCGAAGCGGTCGCCCCAGCTTTCCTTGTAAGGATGATTTCGATGAATCCTGCGACTATCGGCAAACGGATTGACCGACTCTTTTCCCTAAAAGGCTTCTTCTCTGGTAAACCCAGCCAACCTTCCCCTTATGCCGAGCGTTTCGATCTGACCGACCATGGAATCGTCTTGCCCGATCTGGCCGACTTCCCGGAATGCCGCGAGATCAAGCAGGTTCCTTCGCTCCCTCAAGAGGACGCTCTTACGGCTCCGCTGGCCGCCGCGCTGAACAACTGCGACGTCAAGGCTTTCGAGTCGAGTCTTGTGGCGCTGCAGTCGGCGCTGATCGGACTCGACGCTTTTAACGCCAACGAAATGACGATTCTGCAAGCGCAGATAAAGAACATTCGGGGCATGGGCGTTAGCTACATCAAACACAAAGCACAACGCCAGGCGACGACGCGCGACGATTTGCCGACGACGCCCGCCTATCAATCGCTGGTCGCCGACGGCGTGTACGCCAGCCAAGTCAACACAAGCGAAATCCAAGCTCACCTGCAAGCGTCGATCGACGAGCTGATCGCCCAGCAGCCGCCTGAGCTTTGCGATCCCAGTCAGGGCTATGACCGCTCACGGATGATTTTTCCGGAAGAAGACGCCGTGCTATTTGAAGAATTGCACAAAGCGTTTCGGCCCGGCGGTCTACTGCCGGCGGCGACCAAGTATCACCGGGTTCCTGATCTTGACTTCAAGCACGCCTGCCTCCACATCTGTGCACCGACCGATACGCACTACACGCAGACGCTGCAGGACTGCCAGACGACCAGCCGACTGGTCGGCTTGCACTACGATCCCAAACCGGTCATGAAGATCATTCTGTACCTGAATGACGTGACTCCGGACGCCGGCCCATTCAGCTTCCTACCGACCAGCCATCGCTGGCGTTTCAGTGAGTTGGAAATGGTGATTGCGAAAGGGAACAGCACCGGCAACTACCTGAATACGCCTGAACATCGCCGCGTCGCGTTGTCTTTCCCCCAGATCTTGCGCAAGAACGCGATCCTTGGTCGGATGGTTCCCGATGGATCCGCACTGAGCGAGAAGTTGCTGCAAGCTGAGAAGCATTACACGTCCGACTTTGCGAATTGCATGCTCTTTGACGCAGGACACGGCTTCCACCGAGGCGGCATCTGCAAGTCAGGCTTGCGAGTCAACCTGCAAATCGCCCTGAAATAAGCCTGCCTACCTACGCGAACCACTTCGCCACCAAGTTTAGCTGGAGTACCTATCGATGGCCCACACCGCCAATCCGTCTACGATCAAACGCGTTTTCCGTTGGTTCAGCGGCAACAAAGGGGCGGCTCCTCAAGCTGAGGAAGCGGTCCCGCAAGTCGAGGAAGGGGTTAACATCTCTGAACGCGCGCTGAAGATTCGCCATTTCAAAATGGACGTCTACGAGAAATTGGCGGCAACGACGATTCTCAGCCAACTGCCGCCGCTGCTGGACGGCGCCAAGAACGCGATCGACGTCGGCGGAAACGTTGGGCACATCGCCTATTTTCTGGCTCAACACAGCAAACACGTTTACACCTTCGAGGCGGTGCAAGTCGTTTACGAACGCCTGAAGAACGTCTCGCAGCTTGCTGACAACATCACCGTTCAGCATTTGGCGATTTCCGACTTTTGCGGCGAAGCCGACTTCTTCGTCGATCACGAGCGGCTCTCGAACTCCGGCCTTCACGACGTCAGCGGCGTGAATACCTCATTCAAGCCGTCCACGACGTTTCGCTCGACCAAGACTCCGGTCAGGTCGATCGACTCGCTGGGCATCGAAGATGTCGGCTTCATCAAAGTCGATGTCGAAGGTTCGGAATTGGACGTGCTGCGCGGTGCCGAAGCGACGCTCGAGAAATACTCCCCCGACTTGCTGCTGGAAATCTATGAACCGTTCAGCAAATACCCTGTAGCCGATTTGTTCCGCTTTGGATTCGAACGCGGATACGACTGCTACCACTACGACAACAGCAGCGAATCAGGGTCGCTCGTTCGCGTGACCGACGAGATGGATGGCGTCCGTGCGGTGCAAGAACGCCACCATCTGCATGATGCCGATTTCCTCTTTACGAAAAAGAGTATTTAAGAACGTCGAGGTCTTCGGCGAAGTACTTTTCAATGTGAGCCCGGGTCGACGCGGTATAATACGACTTATACTGCGACGAATCCTTGGCGCTCACGTTGAACTTATCGAGTTCGATCCGCGGCATGCGAAGCGTCTCCAGCGTTTCCATGATCTCTTGATCATAATTGCGGACGTCGATCACGCGATCGCACACGATAGCGCCGGCTTCGTCTTTGATCCAATCCAATTGCGACATCTTCGTCAGGACGCGATCCGACACGTTTTGGGTCGTCAGCAGCCAGGCCTCAAAGCCCTTTTTCAACAGAGCCTTGTCTTCTGGGCTATTGCGGGGAACGCCGTTGGTCGTGGCGTCAATTTTCCGTAGCCGATGCTGGTAGAGCGAAACCATCCGTTCAAAGGGATTGCGTACCACGCAAAACTTGAAGTAGTTCTGGTAGTCGATCGGCACCGCATGTCGATCGCATAGACTCTTAATCATTTGATAGGTGAAGTGGTTTCCAAGCGCCGGATCTCGCTCGTAGCCCAGTTCCGCATTGAGCTCTTCAAATCCCAGCAGAAAGTCTGGGGCAACCTTTTTCCGGTAGTTCATGATCAACGTACTTCCGGCGTTCTTCGGTACGTGAACAAAAATGAACTGGTGTGTGTTGGAGTAAACAGCCATATCTAAAAACCTAGAGCCAGTTTTTTGGGAAAATACCTGGGGGATAATTGAATAAATGGGAGTTTCTGTCAATTCCAATCGCCTCCCCCAGCTAGCGCAACTCATCAAAATTCGCTTCCCAGCCGAGCCCGTGATACGATCGAAGGCCCAATCCGAACTCGCCGAGAAGCCCAATGCCATCCATCCTTCGACACCTCTCACTGTTGTCGCTACTACTGATCTCCTCTCCCCTTGCTGCGCAAGAACCGGGCGATTCGCCTAAGCGCCACGCCAATCACCTGGCCGGCGAGACGAGCCCCTACTTGCTTGCCCATGCCCACAACCCCGTTGATTGGCGCCCCTGGGGCGAAGAGGCGCTCGCCCTGGCGAAGCAGGAGAACAAGCCGATCTTCCTGTCGATTGGCTACTCGAGCTGCCACTGGTGCCACGTGATGGAGCACGAGAGCTTTAGCGATGAGGAGATCGCCAAGCTGCTGAACGAGAACTTCGTCTGCATCAAAGTCGATCGCGAGGAACGCCCCGACATCGATCACGTCTACATGACCGCCGTGCAGATCCTCTCCCGCGGCGCCGGGGGTTGGCCGCTATCGGCCTTTCTGACGCCGGAAGGCAAGCCGTTCTATGGCGGCACGTACTGGCCGGCGCGCGATGGCGACCGCGAGATGCCGGTCGGCTTTCTGACCGTCATCAGCCGGATCGCTAAGCTGTGGGACGAGCGAGAAGCCGACCTGCGCACCAGCGCCGACGGACTGACCAACTTGATCAAAGAGGCCCTGCGTCCGCGGGTAGCGCTGCAGCCAATGCAGCTGGACGCCAAGCTGCTGGCGACCACTGACGCGGCGATTGCCGAATCGTTTGACGCCGAACATGGCGGCTTCAACTTCTCGGCCGATGATGCCAACCAGCCGAAATTTCCGGAGCCTGCGACGCTGCAGTATCTGCTTGCCCGCGCTCAGAACGGTTCGGCCGAAGCGGAGAAGCTGCTGACCGTTACCCTCGATGGGATCGCGGCCGGCGGCATTCGTGATCACATCGGCGGCGGCCTGCATCGGTATAGCGTCGATCGCTTTTGGCGAATTCCACACTTCGAGAAGATGTTGTACGACAACGCCCAACTGGCGTCGCTCTACGCCGAAGCGTATCAACTGACCGGCAAGCCGCACTACCGCCGCGTCGCCGAAGAGACGTGCGACTTCGTCCTGCGCGAACTGACCGGACCGCAGGGAGAGTTCTACTCGTCCATCGACGCCGATAGCGAAGGGGTAGAAGGCAAATACTATCGATGGTCGCAACAAGAGCTACAGGACCTGCTCGACCCGGCCGAGTTGAAACTTGCCAAACAAGTCTACGGGCTCGGCGGCACGCCCAACTTTGAAGAACACTACTTCGTGCCGCAGCTCCAGGCGCCGATCGCCGAACTGCCGCAGAACTTAAGGCTGACCCCGGCTGAGTTTGAGTCTCGCCTCCAAGCGCTGCGTGAAAAGTTGTTGGCCAGGCGTGGCCAGCGCGTGCGGCCGGCGACCGATACCAAGGCGCTGACCGAATGGAACGGGCTGATGATCGCCGGCTTGGCCGACGCCGGGCGAATCTTCAAGCGGCCTGACTACATCGCGGCGGCCGAGCGGAACGCAGACTTCCTGTTGGCGAACGCCAAATCGCCCGAGGGGCATCTGCTCCGCAGTTATAAAGATGGCCAGGCGAAGATCACCGCCTACGTCAACGACTACGCAATGTTGATCGACGGTTTGCTCGCGCTGCACGAAGCGACCGGCGAGCAGAAGCGGCTCGACCAGGCGGCCCGGCTACAGGCGGAGCAGACCGAGCGATTTGGCGACACGCGACTCGGCGGCTATTGCTTTACCGCGGAGAACGCGGAAGAGGTGATCGTGCGGGGGAAGATCCCGAACGACGACGCCATCCCCAGCGGCAACTCGGTCGCCGCCGGCAACTTGCTCTACCTAGCCGACAAGCTAGAAGACGCCGCGCTGCGTGAGCAAGCGATCGCCACGATCCGCAGCGGCCAGACGTTGCTAGAACTGGCCCCAGCAGCCGCGCCCCGTTTGCTGGTCGCGGCCGAGCAGGTGATTCGCCAGAGCGATGCTCCCGACAACGACTAACCGCTATGGCTGGGTCGCCAAGGCGAAGACGTCGACGGCGAAACAGTCATCGGGCTTGACTTGCCCCTCTTTGGTCATGCCGACCTCTTCCATCTGCTGCATCAGTTCGGTCCAGCGAGCCAGCGTCATTCGGCCGAACTGATCGTCGGTGGTCGGCAGCGCCAAGCCTTCGATCTCCTGGGCGCCAAACTGCAGCGCTGCGACATCCAATTCAGGATTGAGCGTCGAGATTTCATCGTTGGTATCGTGGGGATGATCCAGGTAGTGCTTCCATCCTTTGATGCAGGCCCGCGTCATCTTCACGCCCAGATCTCGCTCGGCATCCAACAGATCGTCGCTGGTGATCAGGATGCTGGTGTAAGGATTAAAGCCAAGTTCATGGATCATCAACGAACGCGTCGCCACTCCCTTCTCTCTTGCGATATAGGGTTCGCTAAAGACGTAGCCTTGCTGCGCCATGTTCGGATCACCCAGGAACTGGGTCATGTTGCCGTTGTACGGGACGATGCGAACGTCCTTTAGCGGCAGCTTCTTCTGCAGGTAGATGGCGAAGGTACGTCCCGAGTTCATCGCCAGCGTGCAGTTTTCAAGATCCTTCCAATCCTTGATCGGGGACTGCTCGTGCACCAACACGCAACGCGGACTCTTTTCCATCGACGACATCAGCGCCACGACGTTGGCCATCTGCGATCGGCCCAGGATTACCTGATCGGCGTTGGCGACGGCGAACTCAACATTCCCTTGAGCGACCTGCGGAATCACCGGCACGCCGGGGCCGCCGGGGATGATCTCGACGTCGAGCCCTTCGTCGGCGAAGAAGCCTTGCTGCTGGGCGGCATAAAAACCGCCATGCTCCGCTTCGGGAAACCAGTTCAGCGCCAGGCGAACCTTCCGCAGAGCAGGTCCATCGTCGTCAGGCGGCTGATCGGCGTTCTGGGGGGCTCCGCATCCAATCAGGGTCAGCAGCGACACGATCGCGATTAGGCGCAACATAGCGACTCCTCGGAAGTCAAAAGGGGAATCCGACGTCACGTTATCGTAGCTTTTTGGATCGACTTGGCGAGCCGGATCGAACGATTTTGGCGAGTTGTCGGCTGACGATTACTCGGATGAGTCGGGCTGCTCGGGCGACTCCGACTCAGCGGGGGCCGCCTGATCGGCAGATTCGGCCAAACGCTTCTTTTCGTTCAGCCACCATTGGTAGAACTGCTCGACCACCGGGCGGCGATAAACGCTCTTTAAGATCTGGCGCCGCTTGCTCTTCAAAAAGAGCTGGGCCTCGGTTGGCGTCATGTCCTTCGCTTTGATCAGCCAGCAGATGACGATCGTCGCGCTGCGGGCTCTACCGGCCTTGCAGTGAATGTACACCTGCTTTCCGGCGGCGACCTGCTGATCGATGAATTCGACCCCGCGCCGGACGTCTTCCAGGCTGGGCGGGACGAAGTCGATGGTCGGCAGATGGAGCTGCTCGACGCCCGATTTGGAGTAGGTCCCGACCGGCCCGGCGAACTCCTGGCAGGTGTTCACCACGGCGGTCACCCCGGCGGCGATGATTTCTTCGACGATTTTATCGGTCGGCAACGCCCCGATCAAAACGTGCTCATCGATCCGATCCCACCACCGCCAGCGGCGGAAGATGTGAATCATTGACCAATTAAAGAGCAAGGATGGGTAGAAAGCGACCGCGGCGAACGAACGGCTGAGGGGGCGACGCATGCGGCGGGCCGGGGGCGGATCTGGCTTAGTTTCTCCTGTCATAAAGTTCGATTATCATGGTTGAGGTTGCATAGTGGCAACCCATCCCCCATCCCACCTTTCCTGCCCCGCCCTTCTGTGAGGTAATCTGCTAATGAAACGCCCCTTCGCTCTCCTCCTTCTGCTGATCGCAGCGCCGGCCGTCTGGGCCGCCGACGACGCTTCGGCCGAGGTCAAACCGCCGCAGGGATTTAAGGCCCTGTTCAATGGTAAAGATCTAACCGGTTGGAAAGGCCTGGTCGCCAGTCCGCCCAAGCGAGCGGCGATGTCCGCCGAAGAACTCGCCGCCGAGCAAAAGAAGGCCGACGCCAGCATGAATGAGCATTGGTCGGTCGAAGATGGCGTGCTGGTCTACGACGGCAAGGGGCAAAGCCTCTGCACCGCCAAAGACTACGCCGATTTCGAGATGTACGTCGACTGGAAGATTCTGTCCGACGGCGACAGCGGCATCTACGTGCGGGGATCGCCTCAGATCCAGATCTGGGATCCGGCGCACTGGAAGGTCGGCTCCGGCGGTCTCTACAACAACAAAGAGCATCAATCGGCCCCGACGATTATCGCCGACAATCCGATCGGCGAGTGGAACACCTTCTACATCAAGATGGTGGGCGATCGCGTCACCGTGAAGCTCAACGGCAAGACGGTGACCGACAACGTCGTGCTCGAAAACTACTGGGAACGGGACAAGCCGATCTACCCGACCGGTCAGATCGAACTGCAACACCATGGCAACCGCCTGGAGTTCAAGAACATCTACATTCGCGAGTTGGTCTCGCCTGACCAGCTGAAGAAGATGGAAGAAGCGGCGCCTGCCAAAGCGACCGCGACTCCGAAGAAGGACCAGAACGTGCTGGTCTTTCTCCGCCACGCCGGCTTCCGTCATAGCTCGATCCCCGTTGGGGGGCGAGCCGTGCAGATCATCGGCGACAAGAACGGCGCCTACAGCTCGGTGATCACCGACGACCTGACCGACCTGTGGCCGGAGAACCTGACAAGGTATGACGCCGTCGTCATGGTCAACACGACCGGCGAGTGGATCAAGCCGCGGGCCGAAGACCTGCAGCAGATCGAAGCCAAGTATGGCGAGAAGCTTTCGGCCGCAGACGCGGAGGCGAAACTGAAGAAGAGCTTGCTCAACTTCGTCTCCAGCGGCAAAGGCCTGGTTGGTTTTCACGCCGCCAGCGACGCGAACTACCAATGGCCGGAATTCGGCGAAATGGTCGGCGGCTACTTCAACGCCCATCCGTGGCACGAAAAGGTAGGCGTGAAGGTCGACAGTCCCCAGCATCCGCTGATGGCGGCCTTTGGCGGAAAAGACTTCACGATCGTCGACGAGATCTACCAGTTCCGCGATCCTTACTCGCGCAAGGCGCTGCACGTGCTGCTGTCGCTGGATGTCGAGAAGACCAACATGGACAAGAAGAACATCAAACGCGACGACGGCGACTTCGCCGTATCCTGGGTTCGCAGTTGGGGAGACGGTCGCGTCTTCTACAGCTCGCTCGGCCATCGCGAAGAAATTTATTGGAACCCGCAAATGCTGGCGTTCTATCTCGACGGCATTCAGTTCGCCCTGGGCGATCTCGACGCCGACACCACTCCTAGCGCCAACTAACCCACCCCCAACACCATCATCGCCCCCACAGGAGACTCGACTATGTCTCGCTTGAAAACCTATCTGCCCGTTTGGGCCGTCGTCGCGGCGCTCGCGATTTGCACTTCGGCCTTCGCCGAAGACGCGCCGAAAAAGCTGAAAGGCCTGCTGATCACCGGCGGCTGCTGCCATGATTATCCGCACCAGGTGAAGATCATCACCGAGGGACTCAGCCAACGTCTAAACATCGAGTGGGACGTCGTGCTGACGGGTAGCGGCAAAGACATCAAAGTGCCGGTCTACGAGAACCACGACTGGATCAAGCCGTACGACGTCGTCGTGCACAACGAATGCTACGGCGACGTGAAAGACGTCAAGTTCGTCGAAGGTATCGTCAAAGCTCACACCGAGACCGGCGTTCCGGCGGTGGTTATTCACTGCTCGATGCACAGCTATCGCCATGCCGACACCGACGAGTGGCGCAAGCTGCTGGGAGTCACTTCCCGCAGTCACGAAAGCCATCATCCGATCGACGTCGTCAACCTGCAGCCCGATCACCCGGTCATGGCCGGCTTCCCGGAACTTTGGAAACGTCCGGTCGCAGAACTCTACAAGATCGAAAAGCAATGGCCCGAGATGAAGCCGCTGGCCCAGGCCTACGGCAAAGACACCGACAAGAACCATAGCGTCATCTGGACCAACCAGTTTGGCAAAGCGAAGGTCTTCGGCACCACGCTCGGTCACCACAACGAAACGATGCTGACCGACGAATGGCTCGGCGTCGTCTCGCGCGGCACATTGTGGACGCTCGACTTGCTCAACGACGATGGCACGCCGAAAGATGGCTACGCCGGAACCGGCATCGCCAAGATCGACCTGACCAAGCCGAACCCGGACGCCGGCAAATCGCCGAAACCGGCCAAGTAGTCGTTATCTGCTCACCTAAGCCGCCGTCTTCGGACCGCGGCTTTTTGTCTGCCTTGAACCTTCATGCCTCGGCGAATCATTCGAGCTGAATTGCAATTCGCACTGCTGGACAAGCCGGCAGTGGCACGCCTGAAACGGAGTCTGCCCTTTGCGCGAGCGTGAAACTGCGTATCATCGAATGCCGTCGATTTCGTCTCTTTCCGTTGTGCGTCAAAGAATCCTGTGCCGCAGCATACTCGTATCGTTTCGCCTGGTCCGGCTCCCAATACCGTTCGCACGGAAGAGGGGAAAGTGCTCACCGCTCCCTCCGACTGGACCTTGCTGCCTCCGGGCGACGCAGGCCTGACGCGGCGGGTCAAATCGGCCGGGCCGACCTGGACGATCAAAGAGAAAAAGGGACGCCGGATGTTCTCGCGCGGCGTGCTAGCCCCAGCGGCGACGATCGCTGCCGAGAAAGCGCGGCTTGAACAAGAGCGCTCGACCGACGCCTACGCCAAACGTCAAGCCGCCAGCGCTGCGCGACGAGACAAGCAGCAAGGCGAATACGTCGAGGACTTTCGGGGCGCCGTGCTGCAGTTCCTTCGCTTCGACAGCGGGCACTCAGCGATCGCTGGTCGTTTGGCCGATGCGGTCACCACGCACGCCACGCCGGTCGGCAGCGGCACGGTCGCTCGAACGAAGCGGATCCCGATCGAGCAGCGAGCCGAGTCGGCGGTGATTGCCTGGATGCGACACCAGACGACCGCTTACGACCACATGAAGATCGCCCGGATCAAAGGGAAACGGCGCGAAGTGCGGCGGATGCTGGCCGAA
The DNA here is from genome assembly GCF_007859755.1 of Blastopirellula retiformator. Lineage (NCBI taxonomy): Bacteria > Pseudomonadati > Planctomycetota > Planctomycetia > Pirellulales > Pirellulaceae > Blastopirellula > Blastopirellula retiformator. Next base: position 619,039 of record NZ_SJPF01000001.1, read on the forward strand.
GAATCGCGCCGCCTGCTGAAGAAATACCGCCGCGGCGAAGCGGACAATCTGGCGAGTTGCCCGTTGGCGCGAGCGCTGACCAGCGCTGCGCAAGCTAAGCAATGATCGTCTTGTTCGGCTCGCCAGCGATTTCTTCGACATACCGCGGCACGGCATAGCCGGGCAAGCGAGTCCGCAACTGACGAATCAGTTCCGTTCCCCGCTCACGCGAAACTTCAAAGTGGGCGGCGCCTTTCACACGATCGAGCTGATGCAGGTAGTACGGCTGCACCCGGTGGTCGGTCAGCCGCTCTGACAATTCGGCCAGCACGTCAACGTCGTCGTTGATCCCGGCCAACAAGACCGCCTGGTTTAGAACCATGACGCCGGCCTGACTGAGCCGCTCAATCGCCGCCAAGACGGGGCGCTCGAGTTCACGCGGGTGATTGGCATGGATAACGACGATCGCGGTCAGGCGAGTCCCCGTAAGCCAGGCGAGCAGTTCCTCGTTGATCCGCTGCGGAATCATGATCGGCAGGCGTGAATGAACACGGATCCTCCGCAGGTGGGGAATCGCCGCCAATTGCTCGGCCAGCTGCGCGAGCGTCGCATCGGCCAGCGTCAGCGGGTCCCCGCCAGAGAGTAAAACTTCATAAATTGATTCGTCTGCCGCCAGCGCCTCGACCGCCTCCCGCCACGCTGCGACGCCGCTGGGGACCTCCGTGTAAGGAAAATGGCGGCGAAAACAGTAGCGGCAATGGACGGCACACGCCCCGGTGGTGACCAACAAGGCCCGGCCGGCGTACTTTTGCAGCAGTCCCGGGGTCAGCGTCGCCGCCTCGTCGCCAACCGGATCATCCGTAAACCCTTGTGGCGAATCAAGTTCCCGCAATACCGGCAGCGTCTGCAGCAGCAGCGGATCGTGCGGATCCCCCGGCGTCATCTTGGCGACAAACTCACGCGGAACGAACAGCGGAAAGTCGGCCGCAGCGGCAACGGCGGCTTCGACGCACGCAGGCGGAAGCTGGAGCAGGCGGCAAAGTTCGGCCGGATCGCGGATCGCCTGTTTCATGGCCGTTTGCCATCGGTCAGGCTGCCGAATTTCGTTGGCCGAAGCGGTGCGGACAGGATCGCCGGTGGGAGTTACAATACGCATTTTCGTATTCTATCAGCCAGACATCTAAGTTGGGCCGGGGGAAAACCTCAGCGGCCCGGCGAGATCGGCCGGCTTTGAAAGAGACACGATCCCCGGCCTACCTTGCGGCCGGTGAATAGGCGAGACGATCGTTCCCACATGTCGGCCGCCCCCCGGATAAATCGCCCCCGGAGCGTCCTAGTTTACAGCGAGACCTTAAAGTGCAGTACGGTACCAGCGACTTCAAAAAAGGCTTGAAAGTCCAGATCGACGGCGAACCTTACCTGATGACCGAATGCAATTTCGTGAAGCCGGGTAAAGGAAACGCGCTTTACAAATGTCGCCTGCGGAATCTGATTCGCGGCACTTCGCTCGACCGCACCTATCGCGGCGGCGAATCGCTCGAATCGGCCGACGTGACCGAAACCGATTGCCAGTTCCTGTACGGCCAGGGAGACACCTTCGTCTTCATGGACAACAAGACGTTCGAGCAATGGGAACTGAGCAAAGAGCAGATCGACGACGCTTGGAAGTATCTGAAAGACGGCATGCAGTGCATGGCGACTTTGTACAACGAGTTCCCGATCTCGATCAGCGCTCCGATTCACGTTGAGCTGGAAGTGACCTACTGCGAACCGGGCGTTCGCGGTGATACGGCGACTAACGTCTCGAAGCCGGCGACGGTCGAAACGGGCGCCGAAATCCTGGTCCCGGCGTTCGTCAACATGAATGACGTCATCCGCATCGACACGCGTACCGGCGACTATGTCGAACGCGTGAAGAAGTAAGCGACGCGAATTCTCGCTCGTAAATTCAGGGCGTCCCGCCGACTTGTTCGCGGGACGCTACGCCCCGCGGCTCACTCCCCTTTCCTTGGGTAACGCTCAGATGACCGAATCGTCCGATTCTCGAATCGCCAAGATCGAAGCGGCGCTGCAGCCGCGCCGCGAAGCGCTGCTGACGCATCCGGTTTACGAGCAACTGACCGACGTCGACGCGCTGCGGCTGTTTATGGAGCGGCATGTCTTCGCCGTGTGGGACTTCATGTCGCTGCTCAAATCGCTGCAGCGAGAAACGACCTGCGTCGATATTCCCTGGACGCCGAAGGCCGACGGCGCCAGTTGCCGCCTGATCAACGAAATCGTCCTGGGCGAAGAGTGCGACGAAGATGGCAAAGGAGGCTACTGGAGCCACTTTGAGCTCTATCTCGACGCGATGCGCGAAGTAGGCGCCAACGTCGAACCGATCGAGACGTTCATCCACATGGTCGCCGACGGCATCGACGTCGTCTCGGCCGGGCTCCACGCGGCGTTGCCGCCGTCAGTCGATCAGTTCCTGGCGCAGACCTTCCAACTGATCGATTCGCGCAATCCGGCGGTAATCGCGGCTGGGTTCACCTTCGGGCGCGAGGACCTGCTGCCGAGCGTCTTTCAGAAGCTAGTTGAACGGATCAACGAACAATCGCACGGCAAGGCGGACCGTTTTCTGTACTACCTACATCGTCACATCGAAATCGATGGGGACGAGCATGGCCCGCTCTCGCGGCGACTGTTGGCCAACTTGTGCGGCGATGATGACGCCAAGTGGCAAGCCGCCCAACATGCGGCCGAAATGGCCCTGGAAGCCCGGATCGAACTCTGGAATGGAATGGTTTCGGGGCACTGACTCACCCCCGCTAGCACCGCTCGGAATCGCTCTGGCCCACTTTTCGTCGATCGGCTACGATGGGCGACCCTAGCCCGATTTCGGCAAAAAAGTCGGCGTCGGCTAGAACCCAAAGAAGAGTGAGAGGATCACCGCGATCACGCCCAGCAATCCCAGAGCGACCCACAGGAAGCTCCGATCGCTCCAAGGCGAATTACGGTGGATCAGATACTCGCCGCAGTGTGGACAAACGTCGGCGTCTTCATAGACTTCGCCGCCGCACTGGGGACAGTGATCAAGATAGTCGTCTGGATCGTCGCTCGGCAAATCGTCGTCGGTCCAGGCTTCGTCATCGACGAAGGATTCGTCGTCATCAGGATCATCTTCGTCCCAGCGGCTCACGATAATACCTCACTATCTTTGGTCGGCGACAAGGCGTCGCCTGCTTGAGTCGTTTTTCAGAAATCAGAGAGTGCGATTTCGTCAGGGAGGACGAAAACGTGGAAACCATCAAAACCGCATGCATGGTGATCGTCTTGATGGCGGTCGCTTACGGCGTCTACCACCATCTTAACCAGCCGGAAGAAACCGCGCCGAAGCTGGAAATCGAAGGCCTGACCGGCGGCGACGTGGCGCCTTCGTTCCCTGGCTCTTCTTCACCTGGCGGTTCGCTGGCTCCTTCCTTCTCGGCCACCGCCGGAGCTTCGCTCGGTTCGCAAGAATCGGCGCCCCCGCTGGGAACTCCCTCGGCAGGATCGCCCCCTTCGGCACACTCGATGTCGGCCGCACCCACGTTTGATGCGATTCCCGATCATCAGCACGAACCCAAGCGGCAAACCCCGTTGATCGAAGCCGAACCGGTTGGACAGTCCGGCATGGCCAATTCGACGGCTCCGACGCAACCTGCGAGCATGTCGTCTTACAGCGCTTCCCCCTATGACGGCGGCGGCTCGAAGTATGGCGAGTCTTCGTACAACGCGGTCGCCAGCGACAGCACCGGCTACCGAAACGCCGCGGCCTATGGCGGCATGGAAGCGCAACCCGCTTCGGCCAATATGCGGCCCAACTTTGAATCCGACTGGAACATGGCGCAAACGCAACTGGCGCAAGACCAGTGGGTCGAAGCGCTGCGGACATTGACCCCCTGGCGAGGTCGCGCCGAACTGACCACCGAACAAACCGAAAAGCTGAACCTGCTCATCAGCCAACTTGCCGGCAGCGTCGTCTACTCGACCGACCATCTGCTGGCCGAACCGTATGTCGTTCAGCGCGGCGAAACGCTGCAGGAAATCGCCGCCAAATATCAGGTCCCAGCAATCTTGTTGCAGCGGATCAACGGCATCTCTAACCCCGAACTGATTGCGGCCGGCGAACGCCTGAAAGTGATGCAAGGTCCTTTCAACGCCAACATTAGCCTGGCCAGTCGCGAACTGACCCTGTCGGTCGAAGGCTGCTTCGCCGGCCGGTTTCCGGTGACGGTTCTCGATCCGGCTACGGTTCAGCCGGGCGAACATCAGGTCATCCGCAAAGAAGATCCGTCCGATCGATACAACGCTCAGGCCGGCGGCAGCTTTGGCGAAAACGCCGTCTATCTCGACGGCGGCGTCGCACTGCATGGTCAGTCGAGCGGACCCAGCGGCTCGATACAGTTGAGTCCACGTGATGCGGAAGATCTGTTCGGCATCTTGTCAGTCGGCTCGAAAGTGACGATTCGCCGATAACCAAAAATCCCCTCGCTTCCCTATGCCCACAGCGGAACCATGGCAGACGCCCGAGACTTGGCGACAATGGATGATCCAGCATCGCCATGCCGTCACGCTGGTCGCCCTGGTTTTGTTGATGGGAGGCGAAACGCTGCGTCCCGATTCAACCGGCAGCGGCTGGATCTCGGACTTGCTGCTATCGATCGTGATCCTGGCGTCGACCTACGACGTGCTAATTCGCCATCGCCGATTTGTGCTGGTCGTGATGACCGCCGTGCCGACGTTCAGCATGATCTGGGTAATTCGTTGCCTGGATGAGTTCGGTTCCCGCGAATCGAACGTTGGCCTGTTCGTCGTACGCGATGTACTGATGATCGGCTTCCTTTCGTATGTGGTCTTCTTGATCGGCAGAGACGTCTTTCGCGCTCACCGAGTCACCACCGACCAGATACTCGGGGGAGTCAGCGTTTACTTGTTGCTGGGTTTGATTTGGGCGCTCGCTTATCTGATCGTCGTCATGCTCGATCCGGCGGCGATCGACTTTCCCGTCGAGAGCGATCAGCTTCCGGGACGCCGCACCGCCACGTTGATTTATTTCAGCTTTACCACCTTAACGACGCTCGGCCTGGGAGACGTAGTTCCCGTTTCCAGTCTCGCCAGAACGCTCACCTGGAGCGAAAGCGTGACCGGACAATTGTATATCGCCGTAACGATGGCCAAACTCGTTGGATTAAGGCTGGCGAATCTCACCCAATCGCAGGGAAAAGAGGAGCGTAAACCGCATTAAGTCGGTGTTGATCTTGACTCAATTCGTCCGTTTTTCGTATCACTTGCCTGTTCGACTTTGCGCTGGGGCAATCACTAGCACGCGACCAAGTTCATGCCGTTTCCTGAAATCGCAGTTATTATTTCGACGTATCAGCGTCCACAGCACCTTCGCCGCTCGCTTGAGTCGCTGGCGATGCAGCGCTGTGGCGCCGATCTCTTTGAGGTCATCGTGACCGACGATGGTTCGCACGATCAATCCGAAGAGGTTGTGGCGCGCTTCGCCCAGAGCGTCGATTTTTCGGTCGCATTTACCACGCACCCGCACAATGGATTTCAGCTGGCCAAGTGCCGCAACGAAGGGGTCGCCGCCAGCCGAGCGCCGTACATCATCTTTCTGGACGGCGATCTAATTTGCCCCAACGACTTTGTCGCCAAACACCTCCACAACCGTCGTCGCCAAATCGCGATGGTCGGCGATTCGATCTGGATGAATCAGCAAGTTTCGGAATCGATTGGCGTCGACGAAATCCGCCAAGGCGATTTCCGCGCTTGGGCGACTGAAGAAGAAGAACGACGAATGCGCTGGAAGGCGCTGCGGGCTTCGATCTATAGCCGCCTGGGACTGCCCGATCGCCCGCGCATGAAAGGGGGCAACATCGCTCTCTGGCGCAGCGACTATGAAACGATCAACGGCTACGATCAAGACTTCGTCGGTTGGGGGCTGGAAGACAGCGACCTGCAGCGACGTTTGTATCAAGCAGGCGTTCGTTTTCGCTCCAGCATGCGTTGGACGCGCACGCATCACATGTGGCATGCCCGCGATCCCTCGTACGTCGCCAAAGCGAGCGGCACCGACAACGAGAAACTGATGCGGGCCAATCGACCAACGCGTTGCGCCAACGGACTCAACCAGCGTCACGACATGAAGGTCCGCTATTTTGACGGACCGTCGGCGGCTCGCCGCGCCGCCTAGCGGCACTTGTCGATTTGGTAACCGGATGAGCAACTCTCCCACCATCGCTTTCGCCGACCTGACCAAGATCGATATCCGGGTCGGGCGCATCGTGTCGGCTGCCCCTTTTCCGGAAGGGAAAAGCTCGACGCATATCTTGCAGATCGACTTCGGCGAAGAACTAGGCGTCAAGAAATCGCTCGCTCGCCTGGCGCCGAACTACGGATTCGAAACTCTGGTCGATCGCCAAATCTTGGCGGTCGTCAACTTAGCGCCGCGACAGATCGGCAATCATCGCTCAGAAGTGTTGACGCTCGGGCTCAATGACGCCAACGGGAACGTGGTCCTGATTGTTCCGGATACCGCAGTACCCAGCGGCAATCGACTCTACTAGCACGAACGCGGCTAACAGTCCGTCGATTTTCTCGACGGACTGCGTGATCGCACGGATGCGATCCCAAAATAACGACGTAAGTCGTTATTTTGGGAGCCGCGAAGCGCTATGCTCTGAGCCTGGCGAGGTTGAAAAATGCCACGAGGGCATTTTTCAACCGGCGGCTAAGATCCTTTGTCGACCCGCTTGCGAAATTCGCCTCGCCAAGCCTCGGCAAGCAAGGGGCTCTCCGCCAGAACTGCGGCATCGGCCAGATTCTTTCGATCGTGATAGAAGAGCTGATTCAGCCGCGCGATCGTCCAGTCGTGCGCCGGACGCTCGATCAATTGCAGAGCATCGCCCACCTGCAGCGTTCCCTGCTGCAGGACGCGAACGTACCATCCCATCCGCCCTGTCTTTACCGCCAGCGCGGTCAACTCTTTCAGTCTCCATCGGCGGCCCAGCTTCCAGCAAGGCTGACGGGGCTGCGACACTTGCAACACCGCGGTACCGACCTGGTAAACGTCGCCGAGACAAACCGACGCTTCCTGCAGGTGGGAGACCGACAGGTTCTCGCCAAACGCGCCGTCGCCAAACTTGGCCGTATTGACCTTGCCGCCAAGTTCTTCTCGCCACACCGGATAGTGCGCCGAAGCGTACATCAAGATCGCCTTGTCGCGACCGCCATGATTGACCAGGTCGGCAACGCCATCTCCCACGATTCCTTCCCAGTCGACTTCGACTGGCTCGCGCGTCGGCTGCTTGAAAAAACCGGTTGTCCACGCGCGGTCCATCGGATCTTCGGCATCTGCGCTGCCATATTCCTGGGGCAGACCGATTTGCACCTGCAGCAGCGTCGCCACGTCACTCATCGCAAGATCCTATTCGCACAACTACGGCGTTTCTTTGAGCGTCAGCGGATTGGCGAAGCTTCGCCAGATCGCTTCAACCTTCTGCCGGTCGACCGGGCCATCGTGCGGGACCGCCAGATAGCGCGAACGATAGGTCGACTTCGAATCAATCTCAAACCCCCCTTCGACCTGCGGGCTGAAGCTGAAGTACGGTTTATCGGGATGCAGCCGAACCGGCTGTGGAAAGCGAAAGTTTTCAGGACTGTCCATGACCGTGATTCCAGCCAGCGGCGTCTTCTCGGCCGGCCCAAACATCTCGACCCAGCGCGGACGCGAATGATTGCCTGCCAGACGATCCTTCCCTTCGCTGGTCAGAAATCCGGCCTGCGGCGTTTGGTACCACTTTCGGCTACCGCGGAAGGCCATGCCGCCATAATGATACTGGCGAATTTTCAGCGGCTCTTCTCCGGCCGCCTGCTGAACCGACTCGATCTCTAGCAGAAACGGGTCGGCCGACGCATAGGCCCGCACCGACCAGGTCTCGTAGAGAACATCGATCGGCTTTCCGCTCGTCAGGTCGACATGCGCCAGTTCGACGTCGAATCCGCCGACAATCGGTCCTGAGAAGGTTCGCAACAGCCGGCGATGCTCGACCCGCCCCTGCTTCTTGAAGCTGTTCCAGAAATCGACCTTCCGCCCGGCGAAGGTCGTGTCTGTCCAGGCGAACATCGCGCCATGCTGATGCATATGGTCCGGCGGAAAGTCGTCGGTCACGATCTTGCCCAGCGGCGTACGAACCGGATGCAGGAAGCCGCTCCGTCCATATTCCGGCTGGCTGGCGTCAGGAGACGGCAATAGCCCCAGATGGTAGCGAAGCAGTTCCTTCCCGCCGATCTGCACCACCAGTTGATCCAGCCGCCGCTCGACGACGACGGCGTCCGGCAGCGTCTTCTGCGGGTCAGCCAAAACCGTCACCTCCCCGCCCGAGGGGATCTTCTTTGCGAGCCGCAGAAAGTATCGCCCCCGCTGGTGGTTCTCGCGGTTCGGTACAAACTGAAAATCGACGTTCCCTTGGCGTCCCGAGCGAACCGCGTCGTCTTGGCCAGCCGGCCAGTCGACTTCCCGCGTCGCTGAGAACCCAGAGATCGCGGTGTTGCCCTGGTTTTCTAGGACTTGCGGCTGCTGACCCGACGCGGATGCGACCAGCAGCAGAACGACCGCCGGCGCTGATTTCCACCTTCCGCAAACCGTCACGACGGGTCCACTCCAAGAATTCTCCAGAATTTTTCCGATCGAGCGAACCATCGCCATTCTTTCCACGTAATTCGAGTACCGCCGGACATGATGACACCCGGCGGTGTGTGCTGACAGCTAAAGACCGTTAGATGTTTGCCTGGGTTCTTGCTCGGTCCGCTCCGGATTGCTTGGTTTTCTCGATAACCAATCAATTCGGAGCGGCATCGGCGTTTCGAATCTCTCCGATTTCCCGAGTATTCTCTCCATCTTACCGAGGATGAAGCTTTTCTTCGCCTTCCCGCGGAGATTATGTGCGCCCTTCTTCTCAACAAGAACATCGGCGCTAAATCTTTTCTTCATTTTTTCGGGTGACAATGCGGCTTTCATAACCCGACTAGCCGCACGGCTGGTAGGTCTGCTGCAACTCTAAACCGCGCAAACCCCCGAGAATTGCATGCGATTTCATTTCCCTCGCCCTGGCTTCACGCTGGTGGAACTGCTGGTCGTCATCGCGATTATTGGCATCCTGGCTGGGCTGATCTTGCCGGCCGTGGGAGCTGCCCGCAGTGCGGCCCGCAGCGCTGAGTGCAAGAACAACTTGCGTCAGTTTGGCGTCGGCCTGCAGGCCTATTCGTCTCAGCGCAAGAGTGGCGAGTTTTGCTCTGGGGCCTTCAACTGGCAGCGCGATGGCTCGGTCACCGATGTGGGCTGGGTCGCGGACCTGGTTAATCGCAACATCCCGGTCGGCACGATGCTCTGCCCCAGCAACCCGGCAACCGCTTCGCAAACGTACGACGATCTTCCCGATCTGACCTACGCTGACTTTGGCGCTTCAAGCTGTACGACCGGCACGCCGGGCTGCAGCAACTTCTGCGGCTCGTCCGACAAAACCCTGCCGGACGGTTCGGTGCAGGTCAATCCTTGCAAGGCGATGTTGCAGGGAACGGTTTCAGATCGCCAAGCCTTCGTTCGCGAAGAGATCTACAACAAGTTCTACAACACGAACTTCACCGCCAGTTGGTTTCTCGTTCGCTCTTCGATGTCGGTCGAACCGGACGGCAACCTGAAGACGACTTGCGGCTCTGGCATCTATCAGAAAGGCGCCGGCAAAGGGCCGCTAACGCAAAGCCGAATCGACTCTGGCGTCGCGGCGGCGAACCTGGTTCCGTTTGTTGGCGACGGCCTGGGCGCCGGGCTGCTCGACTATCCGCTGGAAAGCGACGGCGGTAACCCGTTGCTCGTTCAGGCGATGACCGGCGGTCCTCGCATTTACAGCACCGCCGGCACAGCCGCTGGGGCACTTGCCAGCCCCGCCGTGTTGGCGACGCCGGCCATGGTCAGCGGCGGCCCGAAGTCGGCCTGGTGGGGCGCCTTCAACAACAACACGATCCAAGACTATCGCCAATTCGGCGCGGTCCACAGCAGCTACGCCAACGTTCTGATGGCGGACGGCAGCGTCACTTCCTACTACGATCCGAGCGGCGACTCGATGCTCAACAACGGGTTCCCCGCCAACGCCGGCTCGGACATTCAATTCAACAGCAACGAGGTTGAGGTCGACAGCACGTTGATCTACAGCCGCTGGGACTTAAACCCCAATACATTCCGTTAGAACGCCGGATTTTCTAGGCAGCGGCGACATTAACGAGATTCGATTACGGCGTTCATCAAACCTTGATCACGCCTCTGGATAATGGACTCAGCTTTAGAAAGGAGATTTGAGCCGGAGAAGGGAAAGTCTGATATCGGGCGACTTTCCCAGAGTCATCACAGCACATGTAAAAAAAGGCCGACGCGTCCCCTGGAGAGAAACGCGTCAGCCCCCCAAAGCGTCTAACAACACTTTAGTTACAGCAATTTTTGCAAGAACCCTGGAGATTTGCAATGAAGAAACGTGGTTTCACGTTGATCGAACTGCTGGTGGTCGTCGCGATCATCGGTATTCTGGCTGCCCTGCTGCTGCCGGCCCTGTCGCGTGCTCGCGAAGCGGCTCGCAACGCCCAGTGCAAGAACAACCTGCGTCAATTCGGTATCGCTTTCAGCGCTCAGGCCGACCGTGGTCGCACCAAGAAGCTGGTTAGCGGCGCCTACGACTGGGGCCGTGACGGTTGCCCGGACACCACCGGTTGGGTCGCTGACGTCGTCAACTCGGGCAGCGGTTCGCCGGCTGACCAGATGTGTCCCACCAGCCCGCTTCGCGCTCTGGAAAAGCTGAACGACCTCCTCGGTGATGGTAAGTCCAGCAATATCACCTCGGATGTCACCCAAGGTAACACGACTTTCTTCTCGGGCGCCTGCTCGGCCTTCACCGGCGCGGTCCCGTACCAGGTTGTCGCTCACCCCTACGCCGATCCGACCTCTCGTGGCCGTACGATTCAGCAGTACGTGCTGGAAGAGTTCATCAAGGCTGGCGTCAACACCAACTACGCGCAGAGCTGGTTCGCTGCTCGTGAACGCCTCCGCGTCACGAACAACGACGGCGTTATCGCTTTCGATGCCGATGCCTCCAGTGCCAAGACCACCTTCGGCGACAAAGCTGGCGCCTACCAAGGTCTGACCCTTCGCGTCGTTGAAGCCTCGCCGATTCCGTCTTCGGCCATTCCGCTGCTGGGCGACGCCGCCCCGGGCGACTCGAACGAAGCGATCATGAAGTCGGACGTCGATAGCGACCTTGGCCTCGTCACCGGCGCCCGTTTGGCTGAGTCGTTCAATGACGGTCCGGCCTACTTCGATACTACGAACGGTCGCATTCGTTTGATCGAAAAAGAAACGGGTCTCCTGAACCTCTTCACCGACACCGACCCCTCGACCTCGTTGCCGATCTTCGCCAATGACTTTGTCCCGAACCTGGACACCGCCTCGGCGGACGTCAGTAACACGACGATGGGTGGTAGCGACAGCCTTATGTGGTTGCAGGACACTCGCGACTGGTTCGCGTGGCACGCTGGTGGTGGTAAGCCGAGCTGCAACATCCTGATGGCGGACGCTTCGGTCATCGAAGTGAACGACCTGGATGTCGATGGCTTCCTGAACCCGGGCTTCCCGGTCGACACCATGGCCGTCACCAAGAGCGTGGACGAACGTAAGTCGACCATCGGTTTCACGACCAGCACGGTCGAATTCGATCCGGGCAGCTGCTACAACGGCCCCTCGATCGACAGCCAAGCCATCAGCAAGGGTAAGTTCGAGTAAGCTTGACCTTTGTTGATACCGGCTCAATTCCCGATTTCGGCCTTGGGGGCGACCGTTTCGCCCCCAAGGTTTTTCCTTTTTTTGGCGTTTGACCTTCCGTATGAATAAGCTCCCCTTGCTCGCCTCGGTTGCTCTCATTCTTGGCCTCGTCTGCTGGTTCTACATGGGAGAGGCTCAGCAAACGACGCCAGTTTCGTTGACCAGCAGCGTTCCCCAATCCCCTACCGATTCCCCTTCCCCGAAAGAAGACGCGCAGGCGACCAAGTCGCCCGCTTCCCCCGCCCCGCCGCAACCGCAACCGAAGGTTTCGATCGAACAGGACACGTTCAATTTTGGCGCGATGGAGCGTTTCGAAGAATCATCGCACGTCTTCGTTATCAAGAATGAAGGAGACGCCCCACTGCAACTAACGATCGGCTCTTCCAGTTGCAGTTGCACCATCGCCAATCGCGAGTCGGATGAAGCGATCCCGCCTGGCGGATCGACCGAGATTAAGTTGGACTGGGAGATCAAGTTTAAGTCAGGACCGTTCCGCCAATCGGCCTCGATCTTGACGAACGATCCTGATCGTCCGCAGTTTGACCTGGTCGTCGAAGGGGTTATCGCCTCGTATGTCGCCGCCTATCCTGAAAAGCTCATCATTTCGTCGATTCCGCTTGGCAACTCCGAGCGGCATGACGTCATCATCTACTCGATGATTTGGAGCGACTTCGACAAATTGGAAGTCTCCAGCGATTACCCCGACGCCCTCGTTTCGGTCGTTGGAGTCGAGCCGGTCGACGTCAAGTCGCTGGGGATCGAACGAGCGACCGCCGCGCGGCGCGTCACGTTCGAGGTTTCCGACAAGATGCCTAAGGGAGGGTTTTCGCTCCCGTTTGAAATCTACGCGACCGCTCCCGAGAACGAAACATCGAAACGGAAAGAGGAACGCGATTACATCAACGTGTCGGGCAAGGTCGTCGGCCCTTTCCGGATCATCTCCGACGCGATCGATATTCACGGCGTCATCGAACTCGGCAAATTTCAGCAGGAGGATGGCAAGGTGTTGCCGATGTCCTTCCATGTCCGCAATAAGCGGAAGAACGTCGAAGTTCTAGAAGTCGAAGCTCACCCGGCGTTCGTCACCGCAACGCTGGAGCCGCACTCGCAACAAGGAAGGGAAAAGGGGATTTATACGCTAACCATTACAGTTCCGCCCGACTCCCCGGAGGGAGATTTCCTTGCTCCCAACTATGGATGGATCAAAATTAAGACAAATCATCCACGCATTGATACGATGAAGTTTCGTTTGGATTTTTCAGTGATGAGCGAATAAGTCCTGCCGACTTGTTTGCTGCTAATGTCGACTTTTATCCAGCCAGTTCATGAATACGACTCAAAAAAAAGTCGATCCCTACAAAGTCATTCTACGGATCGACGAAGAGCATCGCCCACTTAACGCCTATCAAATCTTAAGACTCGATCTTTACGAAGACGATACCGCCTATATTCAGATTTGCGGCGACCGCACGCGAAAGAACCTGCAGCAGTTCTTTGGCAAGATTGATCCGCCGCTTTGGCGTCAGGTCTACAACGAAGTGGAAGACGCGATCGAAACGTTGACCGATCGGCAGAAGAAGGAAGCCTACGACATCGAGTTGAAACGCAACTCGGCGGTTTCCGTTTCTTCCCATGCCAACGGAAATGGTCACGCCCATGCAGGTCACGCCCCGCCGCTGACGCCGGAGGCGATTGGCGACAAGATTCTTTGCCCGACCTGCACGACGCTGAACCCTCCCAACCGGAAATTCTGCGGCGACTGCGGCAACGCGCTCTACATCGCCTGCGCCAAGTGCGGCTGCATGAACACGGTTCATGAGAAGTTCTGCGGCGGCTGCGGCGTGAATTTGGCCGAGACCGCCCAGAAGCAGCAAAGCCATCTGGAAAAGAAATTTGAAGAGGCCGAGCAGTTGGTGGCCGAAGGCAAACATGACGCGGCCTGCGCCATGCTCCGCGAAATGACCCGGCCGACCCACGAAGGGGAAATGAAGTTCGCTCAGCGAGCCGCCCTACGGATCGAACAAATCATTCAGGAAAAAGAAGCGCTGCTCGCCCGGGCGCTGACCGTCGCCGAAGAAGCGAACGAACTATACGCCAACAATCAGGCCGAAAAAGCGGTCGCTCTTGTTCGCCAAATCCCGCAGCTCTTGTGGCATGATGAGCTTACCAAGATCCACGACAAGGCCAACAACGTTCGTCGCGAAATCAAGCGGCTGTCGAAAGAGATCAAGCTGGCCGTCGCCGAAAAGCGCACCTCGCGGTTGTTGCCGAAAGTGGAACGCCTGCTCGAGCTGAAACCGCATGACGTTTCCGCGCAGCGGTTGGCCGAACGGTTGAAGAAACATCAGCAACAGGCCGACGTCTCGAAACGGGACAAGCTGCTCGCCAAGGCGAAGGAATACGTTTCGGAGTATCGCTACGAACGGGCGTACGAAGTCTTGACCGAGGTTCCTGAAGGGGTACGCAGCGAGAACTTCCACAAGTATTTCGATCAGGTGGCGGAACTCGCCTGGATCGCGAACGACATCAAGCGGTCGACGCAGGTCGATCGCCCGCTGATCGGTCTGGCGAGCCGACTGGTCAAGCTGATGCCGCGCGATCGTCATGCGATCGAATCGCTGCACAAGATGTCGCAGAAGTTCGAGAACCGTTCGCTGCGGAAGATGGAACGCGATTTGAACTGGGCCGAGCCTCCCAAACGAACCACGCTCGGCTCCCCCGTCGCGCTGCACGCTGGCTTGCGTCAGATCAAGTCAGAGAAACTAGACGACAACAGCCACTTCCAAGAGAACCGCGCATCGTTTTTTGTGGCGATCGGCCTGGCCTTGCAAGGGCTCGGCGTCACGCAGATTGATTTCAATCTCGCCCCTGCCAAAGCGGGCATGCTCGGCAAGCTGGCGGTCGGCGGCAAAAAGATCGCCGGCGATCGCGCCTGGGGCATCGATCTCAGCAACTCCGGCCTCAAGGCGGTCTTGCTCACCAAGAAGAAGATTGGCGAAAAGGAAAAGGCGAAGGTCGTTGTCGTCACCGAGGATTGCTTCCACTGCGATCACAAGCGTCCCCTTTCGCGTGCGGACGACGCCGATCGCCGCGGCCTGGTGCAGGAGTCGGTCGAAAAGCTGCTCGCCCATCTTGGCGAAGGAGGCTTTAAAGACGCAATCGTCGCGCTCGGCCAACCCGCCTCGGAATTGATCGGCCGCTTTTTGAAGCTTCCCCCGGTCGATCCCAAAAAGCTCGAGAAGACGATCCACTACGAAGCTCGCAACCAGATCCCCTTTCCGCTCGAAGAGCTTTCGACCGGCTACCACGTCTGGGACGCCCCTCCCAAGGACGAAGACGTGCCGGAAGAGCCGAGCCGTGAAGTCGCCTTCATTGCGACCCGTTTGCTGCAACTGCAGGAACGGCTCGCCTTTCTGAAACGACTCGGCATCACGCCGCATATCGTCCAAGCTGACCCAATCGCCCTGCACAACTATTTCCACTTCGACGTCTATTCCGACGCCGAAAAGGAGATGAGCATGCGGGAGACCGATCAGACGGTCGGTATACTCGACGTCGGTTCGGACGCCAGCACATTGGTCGTCAGCGGCTTGAACAGTCTCTGGTTCCGCTCGCTCGAAGTCGGGGGAGATTCGTTTACCCGCATCCTGGTTCGCCAGATGAGCCTGACGTTTACCAAGGCCGAAGAACTGAAACGGCAGCCTGACACGGCGACCGAAGTCAGCAAGATGTACGAGGTGATGGATACGGTCTTTAAGAACCTGACCAAAGAAGCGTCGGTCTCCATCAGCAACTACACCAACAGCAACTCCGATCGGCCTATCTCGGAAGTGAACCTGGTCGGCGGCGGCGGCCAACTCCACTCGCTGGTCCGCCTGCTGCAATATGGTCGACAGTTCGACTAGAGCGGTTTTCCTCCATCTGTATCGTTCTGGCTGGTTGCGCTTATCGCTCGCTCGCCGGTCTTTCCGCCGGCAACGCGAGCGGAGCTACTTGGGCGCGAGCTGGACTGGTTTGATGCCGCTGCGTGTGGGGCGGCTCCAGCCAACCGATCGCGACGGCCAATAGTGCGCCAAACAGCAAGGCGCTCGACAGCTTCCACTTATCATGCGAGTGGAACTGGATCTCCGGCAAGATGTCGGCCAGCGAGATGCAGATGAAAACGCCAGCCGCGTAGCCCAGCGCTCCGCCAATCACCGCGTGCCGCCACGACACATCGAGAGTACCCAGCGCAAAATAAAAGAGCACCATGCCGATCGGGCACATCAACGCATAGCCGAAGTTGATCAGGTTCATCGTCGTTGCGGACCAGCTGCCGGCCCGCATCACAAAGGTGATCGACAGCGCGTCGAGCGGCTTGTGCAGGACGATTCCCAAAAAGACGCCAATGGCGAGTCGCCCCAACCCGCTCTCCACATGGGCGGCCGCTTCCACGGCCGCGGCCAACGCGACCCCGTCAATCAACGTGTGTAGCGACAATCCCAAAAAAATTCCCAGCCACCGCCACACCGAGTTTGGGTTAGGGTCGCCATGGTCGTGATCGCAATGCCCATGGGCATGTTGGTGATCATGATCATGGTCATGCTCTTCAGCGGCGAACTCGGGATAGTCCTGCTCGACCGGGGCATGCTGATGGGCGTGAAAGACCCGCATCAGAAAGAACATCGTCAGAATGCCGGCGAACATCCCGCCGACGGCCAGGTCGATCGAGCCGCTCTCGGCGACGCCATGCGGCAACAGATGGAGCACGCCGACCCCCAGCATCAGACCGCCCACGCCGCTCATCATCACTTGCATGCGCGTATGCGTCAGCCGCATCATCGTGGGAAGCGCGCCCCCCAGCATCGATGCCGCGACGATCAGGCCGCAATAGACGGTAAGTACGACAAATTGATCCATGACCCTGCTGGGAACTGGCGGTCGAAACGAATCTGTTCACGATAGACGCTAGTCGTAAAATTACAACCCGATTGCACCAAGAAACGGGTCGCAACTAGCTGAATAGCGGCTTTAACTACAGAATCTCGATGCTTTTGACGCTATCGCCGCTGCTGCGGCGAGCGGCCTCCATGCATCGCGTGGCGGCGTCGGCCAGTTCGCTCGACGGAAAATTCTTGGGAGGCAAAGCGATCGCAGCGGCGCCAACGCTGATCGTCAGCGGCGACATTCCCCCCTTGGCGGCCCGCGCCTGCGACCAGGTGCGAATGCCGGCCACCAGTCGCCGCGCCGTTTCGACCGCCTGCATGCGGTCAAGCGTCGGCAGCACGACCATCAACACGGCGTCGGCCGACACGAAGCTCTTGCCAGCGCCGCCGACAATCGCAGCCACCGCTTTTTCGAGCAATCGCCAGGTATGAATCGCCTCGTCTGGTCCGGCCTGCAGCAGCAGATCTTCGTAGCGGTCAATCGTTAGCTGCAACACCGAGATCGGTTCGCGCAATTGCCGACACCGCTGCACTTCGAAATCGAGCCGGGCAATCGACGCCTTGTCGAGCCCCAGCTCACGCGGATCGGTTTTCGCCAACTCGGCGGTCGCCACCGCGGTCATCGGTTTGGCAGGCTTCGCCGTCACCGGCGGCGAAGCCAGAGGGCGCTCGCCAAAGTTCCGCATTGCCGTGGTCAGCTCTTTCGCTTCTTCCCAGGCCGACTGCAACTGCAGCTCTTCTGGGTCGCGCCGGGCAACGTCAAACGCGGCGTCGGCGGCGACTTCCGACAGACGATCGTACGCCTGCATCATCACATCGCCATACGCTTGTTTTTCGTCAATGCGAACGCGCATCGCCGAGGCGAGTTGCTCCACCTTCTCTTCGATGCGGACGGCCAGGTTTTCAAAGTCCGTCTGATCGGCCGGCACATATTCGGCGATCGCTTCGACCCATGCGGGCAGCGCCGCTAAGCGTTTCCCGGCCAGAATGTCGGTCAGCCGATCGGCCAGCACGAGCGTTCGCGCCGATTCGGAGAGGCTGGCCAAATGCAACGTCGCCGTTAGCGCGGCCGGCTTGATCGCCGCGATCGCGTCGACGATCGCTGGCGGCAACTTCCAGTGCGAAAGCAGGCGACTGCTGAGTATGATGTGATCGAAGCCGAGCGTGCCGACCTCCATTTCAAGCAGCGACGCTTCCTCTTCTTCCGCTTTCCGCACGAACTGCGCGTACGGCGCGCCTAGATCTTGCATCAAGACCAACATGCCGACGTCCGCCAACAACCCGGCGATGAACGCTTCATCCCCGTTGCGATAGCCAAGGTACTCAGCAATCTCGCGGGCGGCGACCGCCTTCGTAAGCGCAATGCTCCAATAGCGAGACAGCGAATCGGCTTCGACGCCATCCAGCATTTCGCGCGGCAAGCTAAAGCCAAGCACCAACAGTTTCAGCGGCTTCATCCCCAGCAGCGCCAACGCCTGATGCAGATCGGAAACTTGCCGCGACAGGCCAAACAGCGGGCTGTTGACGGCGCGCAAGATCTTGATCGTCAGCGCAGGATCCCGCTCGATGCAGCTCTTCACTTGCGCTGCATCAATTGAGGGACGGCCGGTCAACTCCAACACTTCCATCGCCACAGCGGGCAACGAATAGAGCGAACTGGCTCGCTCTACAAACTGTTGTATATAGCCGGCTTCGGCGGCAGGTTGGGCGGTCATAGGTCGCAAGCGAATTGGGGAGTATTCCGTAGGCGCGCCGGACGTTCGGCGTCACCTTTAAGGTTAGCTCATTCCCTGCGCTGCAACCGCCCAAATTACCGCTACGATCGCTACGAAGCTTTCGCCTGCTGTTGCTGGTGAGGAACCTCCGCCGCTTCCGGCGCCGGATGCGTCACGCCAGCGACCAAGGTCATCCGAACCAACTCGGCCAGGCTGCGGGCTCCCATCTTGCGCATCACATTCGCACGACGAAGTTCTGCAGTCCGCAAACCGATATCGAGTTCCTTCTTGATGACCTTGTTCGGCTTGCCGTCCAACACGCGCACCAGCACGTCCCGTTCGTCGGCCGAAAGCGAGTCGATCCGCGTTCGATAGTCGTCGCGTTCGGCGACGGCCTGATAGCGAGCCTCTTCGCAATCCATCGCTTTTTGGATGGCTTCGGCGATCTCGCCGGCACGTCCGATTTTCTCAAGGAAGGTGATCGCGCCAGCCTGCATAGCGCTAACCGCCAACTTGATATCGGCGAAACCGGTCACGACCACGACCGGCAGATTGAGGTCTCGCTGTTGCAATTGTTGAACAAGTTCAACGCCGGAGATGCCTCCCATTTGCACGTCGGAAACGACGCAGCCGCGTCGCGTAGGATCAAATTGCTGTAAGAAGGCCTCCGCCGATTCGTACTCCAATGCCGGATAGCCTAGTGATTGGACGACGGCGACGAGCGAAGCCCTCGCCACCGGGTCGTCATCCAAAACGTAGACGACTTTCTGAAGATCCATGTCTGCCCCATCGCAATTAAACCAGGTCCGCCTAACGAGCGGACGAACTCTAGAACGAAGACGATGGCGAAATTGCGGGAATCGCGCATCCTAGAGATGCGGTATCGCGCTAAGCCATCGCCCCTCACTATAGAGTTCGGCATAAAATCGGATATGCAAGAATTGCGATTTGGCGCGTTTCCACATTTTTTCTGCGGAGTCGCGCAAGGGACTTATGCCTTATTGCCCATCAATGATCGCCGTTTTTGCGAGGTCGTTAGAAACGCCACCCACAAGCTCAACATTCCCCAGACGGATAGGCAACACGAACTGAAGTTTGCCATGTTCGACCTTCTTGTCGCGCTGCATCGCGGCCATCACCGGCTCAATGTCAACCTGCGGAGTGGCCGTAGGCAAACCCAGTTCAGTTAACAAGTTAAACTGCCGCTCGGTCACGTCAGACGTGATCCGCTGCAGCGATTCGGCCAGCCGCGATGCGCATAACATGCCAATCGAAACCGCCTCGCCGTGCAGCAATTCGCCATAGCCGCAGGTCGCCTCAAAAGCATGACAAAACGTATGACCGTAATTCAGTACCGCCCGTAATCCTGTGGTTTCCCGCTCGTCGGTTTGAACGACATCAGCCTTTAGCTGGCAGCAACGTGCTATCACGCGCGTCAAAACGTTTTTATCTCTTTCGCGGATTGCAGCGACGTTCGCCTCGAGATAGGCGAAGAAATCAGCGTCCAGGATGACCCCATACTTTACCACCTCCGCAAGGCCGGCTCGATACTCACGCTCGGGGAGAGTCTTCAAAACGTCGACGTCGATCAAGACTCCCTGCGGCTGCCAGAACGCGCCGACCATGTTCTTGGCCGCCGGCAGGTTGATGCCGACCTTACCGCCAACGCTACTGTCGACTTGCGCTAAAAGCGTCGTCGGCACTTGGAAAAACGCCAGCCCGCGGGCAAAGGTCGCCGCGATGAATCCCGCCAGGTCGCCGATCACGCCGCCGCCGACGGCGATGACGACCGACTTGCGATCAGCGCCGCCCGCTAGGCTCTCGTTCCACAGCCGATCGGCCATCGCGATCGACTTGCTCGTCTCACCGGCAGGAACCGAAATCAACGTCGTCCGCATGCCGGCCGTCGCGCAAGCGGCGACGATCGAATCGGCGTAGAGCGGCTGCACGCTCTCGTCGGTAATCACGATCGCGTGCGAGATCTTGGTTCGCGCGGCGAAGAACTCTGGCGCCGATGAAAGGATTGCCGAACCAATCTGAATGTCGTAGCTGCGTTCGCTTAATTGCACGCGAACGATTTCATGTTCCGCCCTCAACGCTGCTCGCTTCCCAAGTTAAAGGTCGTTGCAAACGGTCTTCGCCAGTTCAAACGCTGGCGCCGACTCGCTGCAGATCTGCGGCCGTCACGGTAATCGTGCGGCAAAAACCGGTATGTACCCGGACGTATTCCAAATGGTTGCAACTGGCCGCGTCGTTGTGTAGCGATCGCTCGATCGCCTCGCGGCGCTGTTGCGGAACTTCACAATCGGCAGGCCAGTTCGTTCGTTGTTCGACGACCAGGCCTTCGCGGTATGGATCAAAGCTGTCAGGCATCAGCCCCCCTTCCGGAGACAAGTCTTGCCGCACCCGGTCAATAACACCGGAAATCCCAAGTATACTATCTGCCTGTTCAATAATGCCATCGTGGCATTTTTCGACCTCGCCAGGCTCCAGAGCGTAGCTCGTCGCGGCTCGCAAAATAGCGACTTACATCGCCATTTTGGGATCGCATCCCTGCGATCACGCAGGCCGTCGAGAAAATCAACGGACTGCTATGCCCAGGTCTGACGAAAAATTCCCTCTTGCCCGGCAAACGTCCCCGTATGAACGCTCGCGGAACCTGGCTGGTCGCCGCAATTCTCCTGCTCGCTGTGGCCGCCGCTGGCTCAACCCTGGTCTACCACTGGAGTCGCGCTCGAGCGGCGATCGGCTATTTTGGCGCCGAGAACGCCGCGTTGATTCGCAGCGCCGACCAGGTGTTTCTGCTGCAGCAGTCTGACCAGGCAGCCGAGCGTCGCGATATTTCGCATGTCGCCGATCTCGAAGACCTGCAAAAAGCGTTAGTCGAAGACGCCAGTTACCGCACTGCAGCCCAAGCCAACGATTGCGTATCCGATTGGTCGACCACGCTCCAGTTCCATCAGGGAGGACGCAGTTGCAGCGTCGAAGTCGATCTTGCTTGCGGCAAAGTCCGCCTTGCCGGCAAACCCACCGAACTCGATGCGTCGCCCATTCACGAAGGGCTGCAAGAGTTCATCGCTTTCGCGGTTTCGCGGACGGCGTCCCTTACCGAGACGACCGACTCGGAATGAACCCGGCGATGACGCCGGCGATCAGACCGCAGGTATGGCCCCAGTTGGCGATGTTGCCGACGAAACCCATCCAGCACAGTCCGAACCAGAGCATCATCACGAGGACCGACTGCGACGGCAGGTAGAGGCCGAACTGCGGCTCGAACGTCGACTTCGCCCACGCGAACCCAAACAGCCCAAACAACACGCCGGAGATCCCGATTGCGTAAAGCTCTCCCCCGTTGTCCATGACGTAAACCGAAACCATCGCGGCTCCGCAATTGGCGAACAGCGTTAGCCCGAGCACCATCGCCAGGAAACGCCACGTGCCGAGTCGCCGTTCGAGGATGCCCCCCAATGAATACCACATCCACATGTTGAACAGGATGTGCATTAGCCCGCCGTGCGGAAAGATCGGCGTGATCAAGCGCCAGACTTGCCCCGCCTCGATCGCAACGAACGGATCATGCGTCAGCAAGGCTTTTCGAATCATCGATGCCGGAGCGAAGGTCATCCAATCGATCAGCCAATAGCGGCCGAGCCCTTCGACAAATGCCGGCCCCAACATGCTTGCCGCGGTGACGCCAATGCAGAGCGCCATAATCGTGATCGTGACCGGGATCGCGCGGCCCATCATGCCGGGCCCGCCAAGTCGGCCCCGCATGTCATGAATATTCTTGCGGCGTTTTTCGTTCTTCAGATTCTCCAGCTTGCGAATCGAATTCGCCTCTTTCGCCGATTCGGCATAGCGCTGGTCGCCGGGGTTCGAGAGATAGGCTTGCAGTTCGCTACGGGCCTGCTCGACTTGCCCTTCCTCATGAATCCAGACGAGGAACTGATCGTCGCGCGGATCCGCCTTCGCTTCGATCCCTTGCGTCAACAGATAGTCGACGAAGCGCGAAGCTTCTTGCTCGGTCGCAATAGCGCCAATTTGCCGCATTTCACTCTCGTCGTCCTATGGCAGGACGCCCTTCTATCGCTACCCGGCGGCGCTACGATGTACCTCGCCAGCGCCCTACCGGTTATCTTCCGTTCGGTCCAAAGTCGTTGGACTATTGTAGAACAGTTCTGCGATCGTGGGCGCCGCCCAGACCGACTAATCGTTAGAGCCGTAGTGGAAAATGCACCAAATCGCTTGAAATGCGTCGCGGAGGCCGATCTTCTTGCCCCCTTTCCAGCTGCGGGCGTTGTACGAAATCGGCCGCTCGACAATTCGGAATTTGCGTCGTGCCAGCTTGGCCGTAATCTCCGGCTCGAAGCCGAATCGGTCTTGCTCGATCGTCACCGAACGCAATGCCGAAATCCGCATCGCCTTGTAGCAGGTCTCCATGTCGGTGATCCGCAGCCCGGTCTTCCAGTTCGAGAGCCAAGTCAACAGGCGATTGCCGGCGCGATGAATCAGCGACGAATTGAGATGACGCGATTCGCGAAAGCGCGAGCCATAGGAGACGTCCGCTTCTCCTTCCAAAATCGGCTGGATGACCGTCAGGATGTCATTCGGATCGTATTCCAGATCGGCGTCTTGGACCACCACAATCTCGCCGGTTGCCGCCTGAAACCCAGTTCGCAGCGACGCTCCTTTGCCCTGGTTACGATCGTGGTATTTAATCTGCAGATCGATGTAGTGGGCGACCCGAGCCAACACGTCGCGCGTACCATCGGTGCTGCAGTCATCGACCACGATAATCTCGGTATCGACCGGAAGTTGATCGATCCGGCGAATCACTTTCTCAATCGTCTCCCGCTCGTTGTACACCGGAATCACGACGCTCAAGCGGAAGCCCGGCGGATAGGCGCTCTTGTCGCGCTCGCCCTGTTCGCCCGCTGATTGCTCGTCTTCGGCGTCGAGCGCGTGCGACAGGCGATCGATCTCGTCCAAGCGACGGTCGATCGCGGTAATCGTTTCCCCTTCCCAATCAAAAGCTTCCTGCGGCATGTTGGCAGGACGCGAGATCGTCAAGGCTGGCATGGTTACTGTTCCTTAGATTTTTGAGCTTGCATGATGGTAGGTGCGGCCAAAGCGACGTCGCGGCAGGGTACCGGATGTGCAGGCCACGATACGGCGCCAAGCTGCGGGGCATCGCCAATTTGGCGCTCTTGAACAGGAATAAACTGCGGCGAATCAGGATCGCCATACTCAGAACTGCGCCCCCAAACTTGGGCGAGTGAGTCTTGATAGAGCAACGTCCAACGATCGGCGCGCTCTTGCATCGCCTCGGTCGAATAAGGTTGGCCGCGATCGATCAACACCAGATCGGGACGACCATACGCCAGCACGCGACCGGCGTCGGATGGCCCTGAGTGCGGCCCGCGATTGCGGTGTTTCGGGTCGGGGCCCAAGATCAGATCGAAGTGCATGTCGAGCACTTCCTGCGGATAGCCGGTTCGAAACCGCCCGTCG
The DNA here is from genome assembly GCF_007859755.1 of Blastopirellula retiformator. Taxonomy (NCBI): domain Bacteria; kingdom Pseudomonadati; phylum Planctomycetota; class Planctomycetia; order Pirellulales; family Pirellulaceae; genus Blastopirellula; species Blastopirellula retiformator. The sequence goes on from NZ_SJPF01000001.1 coordinate 643,062, forward strand.
AATTGCAGTTGGGTATCGCCATCAGCGGCCAACGCATGAATCGCATACTGCGCCCAGTTGTAGGTCGCCACCAGACGCCCCTTCAGATGATGGTCGGCCATGAACTGAATTGCCGAAACTGGGTATTGATCGCGCGGCGTCGGCATCTGCGAAAGCCGCGGCAAAAGGGCCGCAATCAACACTAGGTAGACGACCGCCAGGCCGCCCCCCATGATCCAGTCTTGACGCGGCGATGTTGATTGTTTGGCTGCATCGGCGGCGCCAAAGCAGCGGCTCCACGCCGAGGCGAAGTGAGGCGCAATCCACAGGCCGAACAAGATCGCCAGAAACGGCGTGTGACGCTGATGCGCCGTCGCCTGCCAGGCGACCAGCCCGGTGATCGCCACTTGCGTAAAGTCGAGCGGCTTGCGGCTGAGCACGATCGCAAAGATCAATGCCGCCACAAGCGCAAAGAAGGCGAACGACGCTAGGTTCAGTTCATACAGTGGGTGCCACTCGGTGATCTCCGGGCGGGCCGTTCCGAGCGACGCCAGCAACCAACGATGCAAGTTCGGTCCGTACGGATTGACCAGCGTTGCTAGTCCCCCGACCACCGCCATCAACGTCAGCCGCCGCATCATTCCGGCGCCAGCCCAACCGCGATCAAGCGCCAGCTCGAGAAAGCGACAGCCCAGGTAGGCGACAAAGACCGCATAGCCCGCCACAAATCCGCCATGGGCGTTGGCCCAGACAAAGAAGAGCGGCACGCAGAGCCAGAGCGCCTTCATCTGCGGATGCCGTGCGGCGAGCGGCTGGTAGTCTTTGCGGCGGAATTGGGCGCCGAGCCAAGGCAATCGCCAGTCATCACGCCACCCGGCGAAGCATCGATCGAGCAGCAGGATCAACACCGTAAACAGCGCGAAGCTGGAGAGTTGCGGCCGGGCGTTCCAATGATTCGTAAAGTTGAGCGCCACCAGCAACGCAATGACGCCAGAGACCAGCAGCGGCGTTCGCTTCGCTTCGCACCGCCACAAGATGACGCCGACAATCGCCAAGCCCAGCAAGCACTTCCCCCACAACAGGCCGACCGGCCCAATCGTATCGGCGCCAATCGCTAGCATAATTTCGCTTAGATTTTCGTGATTGATCCAGCGATAGCCTTCGGCGGTATAGCTGTAGGTGGTGGTCGCCGGCAGTCCCTCGCGCAGCAGATCGTTTCCATATTGGACATGGCCCCACAGATCGGGATCGGCGACATTCGGCGTCACCGCCATGGCGGCCGCCAATAGGATCGCGCCCAACATGCCCCAGTGAAGAAAATCATGGGCTGAAGTTGCAGATGGGGAATCGGCTGACATGGCGAAAAAGGGGTCGAAAGGGTCGGAGTCGCTCCAGAATCTCTGCCAAAGAGTAGGTCATACAGTTGCATCGGCTGAAAATCGGGCCCAGACTGCGGGAATCTGGTAGAAAAAACCCCGCAAATCCATATTTAATGGTCCACCGCACCGCGTCACCCCGCCTAACACGTTCCGATTCTGCCGACTATGATGGGAACCTCTGGCCTGCACCCACTTGGGGAGCAGGGGTTCCGTCCTTCCCTTTCGATCAGTTCGCCCCATGAAAATCGTCGTCGCTTCCGACCACGCCGGCTTTCTCTATAAGCAAGCGATTTTGGAGCATTTGCAGAAACTGGGGCACGAAACGGCCGACTACGGCACGTTTTCCCCTGATTCGTGCGATTACCCCGACTTCATCATCCCAGCCGCCAAAGCGGTCGCCGACGGCAAGTTTGAGCGAGGAATCGTGCTCGGGGGCTCCGGCAACGGCGAGGCGATCGCGGCCAACCGGGTGAAAGGGGTCCGCTGCGCTTACTGCTGGAACCTGGAAACGGCCAAGCTCGGCCGCAAACATAACAAGGCGAACGTCATCGCAATCGGCGAGCGGTTGATCGAATTGCCGCTGGCGCTACAGATCGTCGACGCCTGGCTGGCGGAAGAGTTTGAAGGGGATCGACACGAACGTCGCATTGCGAAGCTCGACGAGCCGATCAACTAGAGCGGTTTTCCTCCATCTGTATCGTTCTGGCTGGTTGCGGCCGCGCTGGTCGGCGTTGACCTGCATCGACGAATCTTGAGGATTCGCCTGCTTCGGTCGCCTTGACCAGCTTGCCTCACTAACGCCAGAAACGATACAGCTATCCGAAAAACGCTCTAGTTCCGCTCGTCGCTAGCAACGATGGAGCCCAGCATCTGACCGACTTCGATCCGGTCGTCCTCATCCACCATCTTGGTCGTCAAGATTCCGGTCGCCGGAGCGACGACGTCAAACGTCACTTCGCCGGCAAAGACTTCCAACAAGCGGTCTCCCTGATAGACCGACTTCCCTTTCGAGACCAGCCACATGCTGGCGCGAAGGGTCGAGTCTTCCAGACCAAGGTCGGGCAAAATCAGCGGGACTTGGCGAACTTCTGACATAGATGGCAAAACCGCGCGGTCGATGTTTTCAGTGAATGTGCGGCGAAATAAATAACGGCCAGCGGCGATCAGAACAAGGGCAAATCGAAATCACCTGACGATAAAAAGGACGTGCGCCTTGCCGCGCACGTCCCCTCATCCCTCTTCTACCTGGCGAGACAGGTCTGCTTCTAGATCGCGTGATCGTCTTCCGCAGGCGGCTGCGGCGTCTCTTCGCCCGCGCCGCGCATCTGCGATTTCATTTCCTCCAACATCTGACGGATCTCTTGCAGCTGCTGCTGCATCATCGGACCGTTGAGCCCCGGCCCCATCATCGATTGAATGTTCAAACCTCCGTGCGGGCCAAACACGCCGCTTTCGACGGCTCGCTTCGCCAACGTCCGCACTTCCGGCGGCAACTGATTCAGGTGCTCGGCGTCGACGTCATACGTCTTCCCGTCATGCTCGACATGGACCATCGCCGGGCCGTCTCCTTCGCGCGACACGCGAACCTTGATCGCTACTCCGCTCGAACTGTCCATCAAATGCATTTGCGGCTTCATACCCGGTTGCGGCATCACCTGACCCGGTCCGATAAACCGCCGCATGATCGGCGCTTCGGCCGCGCCCTCGACGCCCTGCATCAAGCCTGACTGGGCGATCGCCACCACATCGGCTTGCGTCAACTTACGCGGGGTGACTTCCAGCGATTTCTCTTGGCCGTTATGCAAGAGGACCAGCTTCAGCGATTTGCCTTCCCCTTCGCGAACGGCGTCGACCAACGTGCGCGCGTCGGTCATCGGCTGACCATTCAGCTCCAGCACGACGTCTTCCGCTTCCAGGCCCGCTTCCGCGGCAGGGCTGCCGTCAAAGACCCCTTCGACAAAGACCCCCTTGTCGGCCAGTTGCGGCACATGTCGCTTTAACAGGCTCGGCATCTCGGCGGCCATCTTCGCGCCAATCCAATAGCGATCGGTCGCTTGCTCTAACGATTCCGCTTTCTCAGCGGGGGCAGGTTCTTCAAGCGGTTTCGCTTCCACAACTTTGCCGCCGGCCTCTTGAGCCAGCAGTACGTTTCCGCCGCCAATACTCGCGGCCATCGCGGCTAACATGAGCCCTTTGGAATACCAATCCAATTTCATGTTTGCAAACTCCCTACCTGGTTCGAGTTGGCGTCGCATGCAGTCGACGACGCTGGTCATCCGTTACGGAAAGTAATGCTTCGGGGGCGGCTGAATGTAAAGTTCCTGCACCGGAACGACCGCCTCACGTCCATCTTGTAATTTCACCGGCAGCCATTGCTGCTTCTGCTGAATCGCCCGACCTTCGTCGCTCAGCTGTTGCAACTCTGCCGGGCTCATTCCAAACGACGTCGGAAATGGGGCGTTCGGATTGAACGGCTTGCTTTCGTCAATCGCGATCGGCACCCGGTCAACGCCGTCTCCGCTGCGATAGTTGACGAACAGCGGCCGCTCTTGCGGGATATTTTCAGAATTATTAGAAACCGCCAGCGCCTCGCCGCCGGTTCCATTGGTTCCGCCGCCAGCGGGCCCCGTCATCCACGGGGCCGCCATCTGTCCGGCGATAAACGCAATCAAAACCGACGCGGCAAGCGCCGCCAGCTGGCCAGTGCGGCCATCCCAGCCGCGGGCGCCGTGGAGGATCGGCGCCGCGACGGGAGACTCGGTGGCGGGGGAAAACGCCACGGGGTGGGAATCGACGACCGGCGGCATCGCTTGCCGCAAGACTTGGTTCTCGACAAAGGAGAGCGCACAATCGCGCCACGCTCCTGTCTGCTCCAACTTGGTTAGTAGGTCTTGCTCTTGCTTGGCCGATAGCTCGCCATCGACTAGCAGATCAATTTGTCGTTGTCGTTCGATTCGTTCGTGTTCGTTCATGACCGGGTCGCTCCTGCGACGCTCCGTACTCGTAGTTTGTCGCGCAGTCGCCCGCGAGCCCTGTGCAGTCGCGCTTCCACGGCGCTATGGCTCGCGCCGATCCTGTCGGCGATCTGCTGATAGTTCCAATTGTCGATGTACTTCAGCAGCAAGATCTCCGCGTCGCGCTGCGGCAGTTCGGCGAGCGCCTCGCGAACTTGCTGTTGCCGTTCGTCCGCTAATAGCCAGACGAGCGGATCTCGCTCGTCGGCCGCGGGGGCCTCTTGAGCAAAACGTTCGATCTTTTGTTGCTGCCGCCCCGACTTGCGCCGCAGTTGCAACGCTTGCCGCACGGCGATCTGGTATAGCCAAGGTCCGACGCGGTCGAGATCCCGCAGCTTGTCGCTGCCAGTGATCGCCGCGGCGAACGTCTCCTGAAAGGCGTCTTCCACGTCCTCGCTGTTCCGCAATCGCGCGTACAGGATAGCGCGCAGCCATCGCTCGTGTTCGGCGATAATGGCGGGCCAGTCAGGTTTCGGTTGCTTGTCGGCGCTGCTAGGCAAGGTCGCGGCTCTCCGTTGTGAATTGATAGTTGCCGCCGGCGGCATTCTCTTGCGACAAATTTTGAGAAAAAGTAGGCCCGATTGAGATCTGTGGCGCAACTTCCCTTTCTACGCACAAAAACTTGGCACGGTTTTGCTCATTAGGCCCGGCAAATCTAGACTTTCGGTGTGCGGCCCGACATAATGCGCCAGCCCTTTTCACCCGATTATTTCCACGCAAACCCTGATCTTAGCAGTCCGTTGATTTTCTGAACGGGCTGCTGGATCGCAGGGATGCGATCCCAAAATAGCGACGTAAGTCGTTATTTTGCGAGCCGCGAAGAGCTATGCTCTGAGCCTGGCGAGGTTGGAAAATGCCACGAGGGCATTTTTCAACAGGCAGTTAGCGCCACTTACACGCCCCTAGGGGAGTCGAGAAATGCCCAAAATTATGCGATGCTGGTCCCTCTTGTTGTTGGTCGCGAGCCTCTTGGGGACGCAGTTCGTCCTCGCCGCCGATCCAGCGCAAACCGCCGCAAAGAGTAACCCCGAAATGTCGATTCAGTCACAACCCTTCGGCAAAACCGCCAACGGACAAGAGGTGACCCTGTTCACGGTGAAGAACGGGGATCTCGAAATGGAATTGATCAATTACGGCGCCACGATCGTTTCGCTGAAGGCGCCTGACAAAAATGGCGTCCTGGCCAACGTCAACGCCGGCCTGGACGACGTCGCTTTGTACGAAGGAGGCCATCCCTACTTCGGCGCCACCGTCGGTCGCTACGCCAACCGCATCGCCAAAGGCAAATTCTCGCTGAATGGCAAGGAATATAGCCTGGCCCTGAACAACGGCGAAAACACCCTGCACGGCGGCGAAAAAGGTTTCAGCCGCTACGTCTGGGACGCCAAGCAGGTGCAGGAAGCCCACGGCATCGGCGTCACCTTCACCCGCACCAGCCCTGATGGCGAAGAAGGCTACCCCGGCGATTTGACCGTCAGCGTCAGCTATTTGCTGACCAGCGACAATCAGTTGATCATGGAATACCAAGCGACCACCGACGCCGCGACCGTCTTGAACCTGACCAATCACTGCTACTGGAATCTGGCTGGCGCCGGCAGCGGCAAGGTCTACGATCATAAGTTGCAATTGGAAGCCAACACCTACGTCCCGGTCAGCGACGCCCTGATCCCGACCGGCGAGATCCTGACCGTCAAAGGGACCCCGATGGACTTCACCACCATGAAGCCGATCGGCCAAGACCTGCAAGCGACCGGCGGCGATCCGATTGGTTACGACCACTGTTTCGTCCTTCGCAGCCAAGACGGCAAGCTGGCCCTGGCCGCCACCGTCAAAGAGCCGAAGTCAGGCCGCGTGATGGAAATCTACACCACCGAGCCGGGCATTCAGCTTTACACCGGTAACTTCCTGAGCGGCAGCCCGGCTGAAGCCCGGATCGGCCAACACGAAGCGTTCTGCCTGGAAACGCAACACTATCCCGACACGCCGAACCAGCCGAACTTCCCTTCGGCCACGCTCCAGCCGGGCGAAGAGTTTCGTTCGCAAACGGTTCACAAGTTCAGCGTCGAAAAGTAATCGCGCTGGACCAACCCAACCAAGCGGCGACCGGACTACCAGCGCCGCTTTTTTTATGCGCAACCCGCGCGCGTGCCACGGCTCTGTGAGCCATCTCTTTTGCCCCGCCGGACCGGACCGTTTTCACTTTTTGGCCCTGCGGAAATCGACTGGACCGAGTTGCACGTTTTTTCTCGCCATCCTTGCGCCCTGCGCAACTCACCCCCCAGAAACGACTTACCACCGGACCGGACCAAAAGCAAAAAACTGGACCAGCCGCCGCCCGTTTTTTAAGAGGCCCCAAGATAGTGGACTCGACCCGCGCGTTTTTTTCGCGCCAGCGGCGGCAACTACTTAGCGCTCAAAGGGTGGACTGGACTGCGCTCAATTTTTTCGCCCACCATTGTCAAGCTGCGCAGTCTCGGAATCCGACTGGACCGGAGCGTTTCGTTTTTTCCACGGAGTGGACTGGACCGCGACGTTTTTCTAGCGAAGTCCCACCTGCTGTCTGCGGTTTCCGCGCGGCGAATCTTCGCCGCTGAATCGATGTCACGAATTGCCAAAGAACGCCCCCCAACGATCGCGCGACCGCCCCCCGCTGAAAGATCACCCCGCAATCGACCAAAATTCCGTGCGCTTTGTCAACCGACTTATTTTTGGCCGGCCGCAGGAGAAACGAAACGACGCCTGGGGCGGTTGAGCATGGTGGGTCAGGCCTTGGCCTGACGATGCGTTGGCGTAGGTTGTCCATTGGTGAAACCGACGTACCTGCATGCCGTGCACTTCCGTGCGGATGCTGAGGCGATGGTTGTGCGGCAGGTCTTCAGGCCGAGGCCTGACCGACAACTGGCCAAGGCTGGTGGCGCCCGACGCGTCGTAAATTTGGCCTCCGTCCCTTTGATTCGTCTGAGAACCTCGCTAGTTCGATCAACACCTTAGCAGTCCGTTGATTTTCTGAACGGGCTGCTGGATCGCAGGGATGCGATCCCAAAATAGCGACGTACGTCGTTATTTTGCGAGCCGCGAAGAGCTATGCTCTGAGCCTGGCGAGGTTGGAAAATGCCACGAGGGCAATACCGTTCGGCACGCCATTTGCGCATTCAAATTAATTCCGGTTCGCCGTGCCACAATGGCAGGGCGAAGCTTGGTTTCAACCTTGAATGCAGTGACATTTTATCGTGCGGAAGTCTTCTAAAAATCGCAAATCGGCGGCCGCGTCTGCTAGCGCTGGCGACCAACAATCGATTCATGTGCAAGGCCTGAAGTACTTTGCCAAGTTGCGGCCGTTGTTGGCGGAACTTCATGACGAGGGGACAGCTCGCGATGCCGCTGGCAACCGCACGTTGCACTTCGATCAGTATTGTCTGCTGGTGCTGCTTTACGTTTTGAACCCCGGCATTTCTAGTCTGCGAGCGCTTTCGCAGGCAAGCGAACTGACCAAGGTTCAGCAGAAACTCGGCAACGAGAAAGCGTCGCTTGGCTCGCTTTCCGAGAGTGCTCGGCTGTTCGATCCGGAG